>JANXET010000037.1 GCA_025058315.1 Candidatus Bathyarchaeota archaeon
CACCTCAAGCATAGATGACGAAAACTCCCAACTCCTGATAGGTCTTCTGAAAAAAATTAACGTTGAAAGAAACGTGACAATATTACTAACAACAACAGACCTGTACGAGAAACTCCCTACAACTAGAGATTACATCCTAAAGGATGGCCGCCTCCAAACCTTATAGGACGAAAAAGGATGCATGGGTTAACCTTTACTGAAATTTTTAAGTGGGCCGGACCGGATTTGAACCGGTGACCTTCGCCGCGTGAGGGCGACGTCCCAGCACCTTCTTTCAGAAAAGAAGCTGCACCAAGAAATTTAGAGCTTTCGGTTTGGCTTAATGTGGAGTTTGGAGCTTCGACATGGTTTAGAATGTTGGAAAGGGCTTCCTCGAGGATTCTGCTCAGGTTTAAGCCTTGTTTCCGCGCCTTTTCAACCAAGTTTTTAGAAATGTAAACGCCCACTGTGGTTTTAGTTGCGGTTTTATCGTGTCTTGCGATTTGACTTCCTCGAGGAAAATTGGCGAAACTCCTCGAGGAACCTAAGCTATAATCCGACTCACTCATGCTTATCCCTGCTCCTTCAATAACCCTTGAATCCACGGCTGAAATTCACGTAGTTTATCCCTTATAGCTTCCATTCTTTCCATCGCCTTTTTGAGGTTTTCATCTTTAGGATTCTTCGCTATTTCAGTTTTTAATAACCCAAGCGTTTCATTTGTAAGGAAAGGAAGAACATAATAGGCCATAAAATTAAAAGCTTTTTCGGGTTCTTGAGGAGCAAT
>JANXET010000038.1 GCA_025058315.1 Candidatus Bathyarchaeota archaeon
TTGCAAGCTGGCTGGTCTTCGCTGAAGTATCCAAGTTTATTTCCAAGTATTCGCCGTACGGCGTTTCATCTCTGGCGGCTGTCCTCATCTGCGCTGCAGCCCCTAAAATTTGGTTGATGGGCTGCGTCGCCAGGAACATGATTAAAGCGGCAGCCGCCATTGCAGCGGCTGCAGCCAGCATGTAGCGTCTCTGCATGGCAGTCCCTCGGTGTTAGCGTTTAAGCTTCCACGCTACCAGTATCAGCGTTATGACGACCAGCAGCAGCATTATGCCAGCGTACTTCTGCACGGCGACGTTTATGTTCTCCAGCCAGCTGGATGTCTCCACGGTCGGCTGCCCGGTTCCGCCGACGGTTACGGTGACGGTTTTGCCGGCGGCAAGCCTCCCCTCAGAATCCTCCAGCCTGAAAACAAGCGTCTTCATTCCCGGCGTTTCAAATCCGGTGACGTACTGCACGCTTACGCTGCCGGATCCAGCGGTTAACTGTACAGCGTCCAGTATTTTCTCGAAGCCTTGATCTGTCACTTTGAGGATCATGTTCTCGGTTTGGTTGAAGAAAGCCCAGCTGACGTAAACCGTGAAGGTTACGGTTTCCTGGGGGTCGATTTGCCTGTCGTTGCTTGCGTCAGCCCATGCCACGCTTATGGCTATGCTTCTGTCCTGCACGGTTATGCTTACGGAGGATGCAGTTTAAAAATCCCAATAAAGGGAATTGAAAGCTCAGCAAGTTCACATGTT
>JANXET010000039.1 GCA_025058315.1 Candidatus Bathyarchaeota archaeon
TATTGGGATTTTTAAACTGCATCTTATATCGTATCTTGCCGAAGGCTCGCCAGGCTTTAGTGCTTTCAATTCCCTTTATTGGGATTTTTAAACTGCATCTTTTTGTGTATAAAAACATACGCATTTCAGAAAGAAACACTTTCAATTCCCTTTATTGGGATTTTTAAACTGCATCAGATGCTATTAGGCGCAGGGCGGAAGAATTAAGGGTTTTCTTTCAATTCCCTTTATTGGGATTTTTAAACTGCATCTTCCAAATCCAGGGACCGGGACAAATTATCAGCGAAGACTTTCAATTCCCTTTATTGGGATTTTTAAACTGCATCACAATTAAACTACGTGGATGGCTCATGGACGTTAATCTGCCTTTCAATTCCCTTTATTGGGATTTTTAAACTGCATCATCCCTTGAACCTGGAAAACTTCGAGAAAATCTACATGGCTTTCAATTCCCTTTATTGGGATTTTTAAACTGCATCCTCAAGGTCGCCAAAGAGCCTTAAGCCTTAAGTAAAGGCTTTCAATTCCCTTTATTGGGATTTTTAAACTGCATCTCTGAAGAAAAACGTCATGTAGTTCCACGGTGCAACATCTTTCAATTCCCTTTATTGGGATTTTTAAACTGCATCCGCGTTCAAAATTCCAATAGA
>JANXET010000003.1 GCA_025058315.1 Candidatus Bathyarchaeota archaeon
TCCAAAGTTCTATTTTTATTTTTTAATTTTTGATTCAGCCATACAGACAACAATTCGCGCAATTAGGCTTCCTGCGTGAAACATTGTTAAATATGTTATTAAAGCGTTATACAATGAGGGTTTCATGGAAAGATGGAAGGAACCAAGGTTAAATCTGGTCTTGTCAATTTACGCGAAATTATTAAAAAATGGAGGAAATTGATGTAAGTGATGCTTGAGATAGTTGGCTTTATACTCTTTTTCTTGGTAATTGTGCTTTTTGGTAGCTGGTGCATGGCATACGGGTTAAAAATGCTAACCAGATATATACTCAAAGACATAAAGCAAAATGTAAAAAAAGAGAAAAAACGCAACAAGCGGAAAAGTGAAATATGGAAATGTAAGTTTTGCGGTAGAAGAACAAGGAATCCGTTATACCATCTTGTAAAGGTACATTACTACGATTTTATACGTGCCAGAGCTTTACTTAAAAGCGAAGGATACCTTTAATCGAACATTTAAATATGGTGTCTATCATACCGGACAACCACAGCCAAGTCGCAAAGTTGACTTTCAAGCCTTTGCCGCGCATCTTGCTCAGCATCCAAAGCTTCAACAACACAAAAATAGCATTATTATTTCGGACCTTGAAATAATAGTTATTGTGAAACATTGCTTAAAGGGGGCTTTAATTATCAGTTCAAATTAGGAGGAAGGGTGAGGCTTAGAAAGGATGCCTTCGGATGCAAATTCTTCAGGGTTGTCCGCTGATCAGAAACGCAGAGACAAACTTGACATCATAGCCCAGATCCTCAGCATTTCAAGTAACGGTGCTTTGAAGACGCAGATGATGAATCGGGCTAGTTTGAGCTTTGCCCAGCTTAACCATTACCTGACACTGGCTGTGAAGGCTGGTTTAATGGAAATAATTCACGTGAAAGGTAAACGATTATACAGGATAACGGAGAAAGGCATACTTTTCCTTCAGCTCTACGGGGAAATCACCCAGCTTATAGGCATCGACAATCTTGACAACCAAGTTAGAATAAACCTGCCTCAATACGTGGCTAAGCGGAAATAGCCTAAATAAACTCACATTCAGCCTGAAAAATGGTTATGGGAAGACATATTAACCACGACGGAAATGTTTATATTTGCTTCGAGTCTTCCAAAATTACCTTGGTGAACGAAGCTGCCCGCAATCACGGCGGCGGCCCAACCCTGACAAAGAGGGCGTTACACGCCCCTGGATGAGCATGGTTGGCCTCCAATTGCGGGCACAATAATGTGGACCTGACATTTACGTGTTAGGTCTGAATTGGGCTTTGGTTGTGTGGTGCCCCTCCAATTCCAGTCGGCTTTGCGGCCGTACCGCGAATAAGCATCCGGCAATCAGCCGAATAACTCCGGTTGATCCTGCCGGACCCCACTGCTATCGGGGTGGGACTAAGACATGCTAGTCATGCGCCTCCAAGCCATGGTGGAGGTGCGGCGCACAGCTCAGTAACACGTGGCTAACCTACCCTTGGGACGGGGATAACCCCGGGAAACTGGGGCTAATCCCCGATAGATGAGGACGCCTGGAATGGGTCCTTGTCGAAAGGGCGCCTAGACCATGCTTCTAGGCGCCGCCCAAGGATGGGGCTGCGGCCGATCAGGTTGTTGGTGGGGTAACGGCCCACCAAGCCTATAACCGGTACGGGCCGTGGGAGCGGGAGCCCGGAGATGGACACTGAGACAAGGGTCCAGGCCCTACGGGGCGCAGCAGTCGCGAAACCTCCGCAATGCGCGAAAGCGCGACGGGGTCACCCCGAGTGCCATCCGCTGAGGATGGCTTTTCCCCAGTGTAGAAAGCTGGGGGAATAAGGGGAGGGCAAGTCGGGTGTCAGCCGCCGCGGTAATACCCGCTCCCCGAGTGGTGGGGACGCTTATTGGGCCTAAAGCATCCGTAGCCGGCTGGGTTAGTCCCCTGTTAAATCCAGCGATTCAATCGCTGGACTGCGGGGGATACTGCCCGGCTAGGGGGCGGGAGAGGCCGGCGGTATTCCCGGGGTAGGGGTGAAATCCTATAATCCCGGGAGGACCACCAGTGGCGAAGGCTGCCGGCTAGAACGCGCCCGACGGTGAGGGATGAAAGCTGGGGGAGCGAACCGGATTAGATACCCGGGTAGTCCCAGCCGTAAACGATGCGGGCTAGGTGTTGACACGGCTACGAGCCGTGTCAGTGCCGCAGGGAAGCCGTTAAGCCCGCCGCCTGGGGAGTACGGCCGCAAGGCTGAAACTTAAAGGAATTGGCGGGGGAGCACCACAAGGGGTGAAGCTTGCGGTTTAATTGGAGTCAACGCCGGAAACCTTACCGGGGGCGACAGCAGGATGAAGGCCAGATTGAAGGTCTTGCCGGACAAGCTGAGAGGAGGTGCATGGCCGTCGCCAGTTCGTGCCGTGAGGTGTCCTGTTAAGTCAGGCAACGATCGAGACCCGCACCCCCTGTTGCTACCAGCCTCTAGGCTGGGCACACTGGGGGGACTGCCGCCGATAAGGCGGAGGAAGGAGCGGGCCACGGCAGGTCAGTATGCCCCGAATCCCCCGGGCCACACGCGAGCTGCAATGGCAGGGACAATGGGTTCCGACCTCGAAAGAGGGAGGTAATCCCTAAACCCTGCCGTAGTTGGGATCGAGGGCTGCAACCCGCCCTCGTGAACATGGAATCCCTAGTAATCGCGCGTCACTATCGCGCGGTGAATACGTCCCTGCTCCTTGCACACACCGCCCGTCGCTCCACCCGAGCGGGGCTTGGGTGAGGCGTGGTCAAGTTGGCTGCGTCGAACCCAAGTTTCGTGAGGGGGGAGAAGTCGTAACAAGGTGGCCGTAGGGGAACCTGCGGCCGGATCACCTCCTATGTAAATAGTGAGGCCTCGAAGCCGACTGGAGGAGAAAGTTAGGCATCACACAACCGAAGCCCAAACCTGCAGATTTTTTCAACAATTGTGAATTAATTATTATGAGGGAGCCCTTTGGCTTTACTTACAAAGTTTGATCCATGGAGCTCCAAATTTTGCACTTGCCCGCCTAAACTTACATTCAACCCCTATACCGGATGCGATCACAAGTGCCTATACTGTTATGCATCCAGCTACATTCCGAGATTTTTCAATTGCCGCCCCAAAAAGGACTTGATTTCAAAACTTAGGCGAGAAGCATTAAGACTTAAGGGAGAGCTGATTTCAATTTCTAACTCTTCAGATCCCTATCCTAACGTTGAGGCTGAGATTGGGCTAACGCGACAGTGCCTACTAATTCTCTCTCGATCTAGATGTAAAATCCAGATAATAACTAAATCCACGCTTGTGGTAAGGGATTCCGACCTGCTTAAGCATGCACAGTCTATGGTAGCTATGACTGTTACAACAAGCGATGACAACCTTTCCAAGGTTCTGGAGCCCGGGGCTCCCCCATCTTCTGAGAGGCTTAAAGCCATAGCGAAGCTGATAGATGAGGGTATCCCTGTGTCTGTACGAGTTGACCCTATAATACCATACCTTAACGAGGACCAGCAACAGCTGATAAAAGAGCTTGCGTCCATCGGAGTCAGACACATCACTGGGTCAACATATAAAGTTAGGCCGGACAGCTGGCAGAGGATAAGCTTAGCCATGCCGAAGTTGGCTGAAAGGCTTAGGCCCCTCTACTTCAGAATGGGCGAGAAAGTTGGAAAGTGCAGATATCTCCCAATGGGTTTAAGGCTTAAACTTATGGAGGATTTGGCGGCGCTTGCCAAAATGCACGGGCTTAAGTTTGCAGTTTGCAGGGAAGGTTTCACACATATAAACAATGCAGTATGTGATGGTTCCTGGCTGATTGGAGCCGGAATCGCCTAGGATGCTATTTATCATTAAATACTTTTTCTAAGGCGAGATTCAAGGCCCCATATGATTCCAGTAGGTGGCTTCTTTCATGCTGAGCTTCGCCTTCTCCTTTTAAAACGGTGTTTAATGCTTGGGCAATCTCAAGCCTAAGCGCCTTAAGCTGTTCCATATCTGTGATTCTATCGATTCTTTCGCAGGCATCTCTTAGAACTTGCATAAACTTCTTAATGCTCTCTATAAGGCTTGCTTCTTCCTTGAGAAAATCGTTTAACCTTGCTTCCAGCTTTCTGATCTCCCTTAAAAGTTCATCTTTGGATTTGCTACTCAAAGAGTTGGCTGTCATGGCTTCTCATAACCTCATATGCGCATTCTTCGCATTTTTCCCATGGAGCTTTTATGTACCTCTCAATCAGGCTGCTTTTAACGCTTATTGTTGCTGACTTGCCGGAGGAATCCACGAAGGTTGCGGCTAACCCGTCTCGTTTTTGCACTTCCACAGTGCATTCCTCATAAACCGTTCTAATTCCATCTGCAGTGCACAGGTAAGGCTTGCAATTCAATGTTTCCAGAACACATTTTTCAGGTTTATCACCCAAAAGCTCCCTAGCCTTGAGACTCATTCTGAGGCCTAGAACAAGAAAAGGCCCTAGATGTCCATGAAGCTTAACAGCCTTATTAAGCAACTCATCGCTTAGCACTATGCATCCCATCCTTTAACCCCTTTAGGGAATGTATCCCTCTTGTGGTTAAAGCTATCACTAAGGTTGCTCCTATCATTCCGCCTATAAAACCGCCCAGAGCATGTAGACCAGCCCATCCCAAAACTCCGCCCCACTTGGCAAGCGCTGGACCAGCCATGAAGAATGTGCCTATGATTAAACCCGCTACTGATGCAGATGCCGCTGAAACAACCAGAGTATAAGCAACTGTGGAGTTTGCATTTTTGAAAATTCTATTGTATCCAATTAAACATGTTAATGCATCAAAGACAATGCTGGCTGCTGTGAATCCGAGGAAATGAAGTCCTCCTGGGTTGAACACAAAATTTATGATGGTTGCGATTGCTCCGACGAAGGAGGCGGCTCCCATCTTCCTAACCCACCAAACCGTCAGGGCCAATACTGAGAACCCAACTAGGTCGCATAGAAGCGGCAGTCCAGTTACTCTGAAAAATATTGGTGATATTGTTGAGTTTAAAATTCCCCAAAGGGCTGAGAACACCACTATTGAAGCTACGTCTTTGCTTTTAAAGCGGTGCACGCCATCACCTCAGTATTACGAAAAATCATAAATGTAATACCTGATATAAAAGGGTTTCTTAAGGATTTATTCTACCTAAATTCAACTTATGTTTAAATAAGTTTATAAACTTGTTGGATAAACTGGCCATTGAAACCTAAGGGAGAGCGGCTGATGCGCTGGCGTTCCAAGATCGTTTATCCTTTCACAGCCATAGTTGGCCAAGAAAAGATGAAAAATGCTCTAATCTTGAATGTCATCAATCCCCGGATAGGCGGTGTTCTGCTTCGCGGCGAAAAAGGCACCGGGAAGTCCTTAGCTGTCAGAGCCCTCGCAGATCTGCTTCCAGAGGTAGAAGTTGTAGCAGGCTGCCCCTTCAACTGTGACCCAGCAGATCCTAGGGATATGTGCGACTCATGCGCTGGCAAAGTTGCTGCAGGCGAGAAACTCCCAACTGCGAGGAAACGTGTCTCCGTGGTTGAATTGCCCGTGGGCGCCACAGAAGATAGAGTTATAGGAACACTTGACATTGAAAGGGCAATAAAGACCGGTGAGAAACATTTCGAGCCTGGGCTTCTCGCTGAAGCCAACCGGAACATCCTATACATTGACGAAGTAAACCTGCTGGACGATCATCTAGTCGACGTCTTGCTTGACGCTGCAGCCATGGGCGTTAATTATGTGGAAAGAGAGGGCATATCCTTCCGTCACCCCGCAAGGTTCGTGTTAGTGGGTACAATGAACCCTGAAGAGGGAGAACTTCGCCCGCAGCTACTTGATCGCTTCGCTCTATCAGTCGAAGTTAAGGGTATTAAGCATCCTGAAGCAAGAGCTGAAATAGTGAGGCGCCGGGTAGCCTTCGAAAATGACCCTGAAGGCTTTATCTCGAAATATCAGGCTGAGCAGGAGGCGTTGAAAAGACAAATAGTGGAGGCTCAGAAGTTACTGCCAAACGTGAGGCTCAACGATGAAATGGTCACCCTGATAACCCAAATGTGCCTGGATTTCGGGGTTGACGGCCACCGGGCAGACATAACAATGTACAAAACTGCATGCACCATTGCAGCTTTCAAGGGCAAAAGCGAGGTCACGGAAGAGGATGTGCTGGAGGCTGCTGAGCTGGCGCTTCCCCATCGGCGTAGACGCCGACCCTTCGAGGAGCCGAAGATTGATCATCAACAAATTCAAGAAGCCATAAACAGGTGGAAGCAGAACAGAAAAGATAATAATACTCTCGAGAATCCCGGGAAAGATGACGAAAAACCTTTAGAAAGAGAAGAACCAAGTCCAGAGCAGGTTTTCGAGCCTACAGAACCTTACCCCGTTCGAAGACTCGCTCCGCCGGTTTCAGATAGCGTCCGCCGGGGCTGCTCTGGAAGACGATCAAAAAGCCTAAGCAATTCCAAGAATGGGCGATATGTGGATAGCGTTATTCCCCGCGGCAAGGTTGTTGACCTGGCCTTCGACGCTACATTAAGGGCGGCTGCTCCCCATCAAATCGGACGAAAGAAATTTACAGGTGCCAATACATCATTAATAATCGAGAAGTGGGATCTGAGAGAAAAAGTTCGCGAGAGAAAAATCGGCAACATAATACTTTTTGTTGTCGATGCAAGCGGCTCAATGGCTGCTGAGAACAGGATGGCAGCGGCTAAAGGGGCAATAATTTCCATTTTAATGGATGCTTATCAGCGACGCGACCAAGTCGGCATGGTTGTATTCAGAAAAGAATCTGCTGAACTTGTGCTTCCGCCAACGAAAAGTGTGGAGCTGGCTGAGAAACTTTTAACTGAAATTCCCACGGGTGGAAAGACGCCATTAGCCCATGGGCTTGAACTTGCCCTTGAAACAATAAGGGGATGCATTGAAAAAAATAGAGAGGCTGTGCCGCTTCTGGTGCTGGTTTCCGATGGGAAAGCAAATGTAAGCCTTATCAGCGGAAGCCCCGTTGAAGATGCGAAGGCAATTGCACGTGAAATTCGTGCACACAATATTAACTCCATAATCGTGGACACTGAGCAGGACTTTGTTAAACTTGGCTTCATGAGGGAACTCTCGGCTGAAATGGGTGGAAAATACCTGCGTCTCGAGGAATTGAACGCTTCAAGCCTCGCATCAGCCGTTCTCGCTTGGAGAGGATGAAACAATGAAGGATAAAACGATTTTAACTATAGCAATATTGGCGATTATAGCGATAGCCGCAGTAGTGTACATCATTAACACAATGGAAACAAAACCTGAAGGCGTATCCCGTGAAACTGGCTTAACTGAGACTACAATTGCGCTTATCGACGGGGTTGGCAGAAACATAACCGTCCAACTGCCAGTCAATAGAATAGTCACGTTAAACTCAGGCATCACTGAGCTTCTCTACGCCCTAGGCGCAGGCGACAAGGTTATCGGAAGAGATGCAAACTCAATATTCCCCAGCCAAGTGAAGGCAAAACCTGTTGTCGCCAGCTCATCCTATGACCCAAATGTGGAACTGCTATTAGAGCTGCATCCTGATCTTGTACTGGCCGACGACATGCTGTTTTACAATCAGGAGGCACTTAGCAAACTTGAAGAGGCAAAAATACCTGTTGTGATAGATAACCCTACAAATATAACCCGAATTAAGCCGCTAATCACGAATCTCGGGCGAATCCTCCAGGCTAAGGATAAGGCTGAGGAAATAATTGCCTTCATAGAACAATACGAAAAAACCATTAGAGAACGCGTTGATCAAATAGGCTATAGGCCACTAGTCTATATTGAATGGTGGGCTCCATGGCAGAGCTTCGCAAAGGGCAGCGCTGGAAACGAGATAATATTTAACGCTGGCGGACTCAACATTGCAGCGGAAATACGCGATCCCGCCCCAGTTTTAAGTCCAGAGTTTGTGGTGGAAAAGAATCCTGATATAATCATCCGCATGGCGCCATCAGAAGCAAGAGGCAACCTCACAGCCATTAACGCCGTAAGGAATGAAATCCTAAATCGCCCAGAACTTCAAGTTACAAAAGCAGTTAAAACCGGAAAAGTGTACATTTACGACCCCGTATTATTTGAGGGGCTGAGGTACCCTGTGGGGCTACTTTACTGGGCCAAGTGCTTCCATCCGGAGCTCTTCGCCGACATGAACCCTGAGGCGATTCACTCTCAGCTGGTTAAGAAATATTTTGGCTGTGAATTAGAAGGCGTATACTTCTATCCACCGCCATAGAAGGAGTTTCAATGACGACAAAAACAATTGAAGAGCTGAAGAAGATATACAGGCGTAGTGTGAAAAGGAAAGTTCTCATCATCCTCTCCCTTTTTTCAGCTATAATCATAACAATGCTTGTTTCAGTCAGCATAGGAGCCGGTTCACCCCGCTTCACCGAGGCTATGCAAGTTATCTTCTCAAAACTGCTTCCTTCATTAAACCTGGATCCTGGCTCTGCCACCACCCAAATAATCGTTTGGAACCTTAGACTTCCCCGCGTCATAATGGCTATTGCAGCCGGAGCTGGACTTGCCGCTTCAGGGGCCACCATGCAGGGCGTACTAAGGAACCCATTAGTTTCTTCATACATACTCGGGGTTTCCGCTGCTGCAGGGTTCGGCGCAGCCCTCGCCACAGTCTTCAAAATAGGCATAATCATCAGCTATGGAAAGTACTTGATAATCACGAATGCCTTCGCCTTCAGCATGCTTGCCATGCTCATGGTTTACGGCATTGCGCGCATACGGGGCATCACCACTGAAACGGTTATTCTAGCCGGAGTCGCTGTGGGATACCTGTTCTCAGCCCTGCTATCCCTAATTCAGTATGTTGCCCCGCAGCATGAAGCCGTAAGAGCCATCGTTTTCTGGCTTATGGGCGGGCTTCACGCTTCCACATGGGAGGCGGCGATCATAGTTTCTCCAATAGTGCTTCTCACAGTCATCCTTATGATGCAGCAGTCATGGAACATCAACATAACAAGCATGGGTGAGGATGTAGCCTTAAGTCTAGGCGTAAACCCGAGGCATGTCCTCGTCATAACCATGGTGCTTGAGTCTCTGGCTACAGCAAGCATAATAGCATTCACAGGCGTGATAGGCTTCGTCTGCCTGATTTCACCCCATATATCCCGCATGCTCATCGGAACAGATCATCGCTATCTCATACCCTGCAGCGCCATCATGGGCGGGCTTCTACTCCTATGCTCAGACACCGTTGGGCGAGTTATACTTATGCCCGCCGAGGTTCCAGTGGGAATAATAACCTCCCTTCTAGGCGTGCCCTTCTTCCTATACATCCTGCTCAGCAAAAGAAGGAGGATATGGCAATGAAGCTTGTAATAAATAATGTCTCCTTCAGCTATAAGAGTGTCCCAGCGCTGAGAAACGTATGTTTTGAACTAGGCAAGGGTGAGATTTTAAGCCTTGTAGGGCCGAATGGATCCGGAAAAAGCACCCTTCTGAAATGTATAGATGGAATCCTCAAGCCTCATGGCGGAACCATATTCTTTGACGGTAAGCAAACATGCAGCATGAGCTCAAAGGAGCTGTCAAAGGTCATGGGCTATGTACCCCAAAGCATGACTGGAGCTGCAAGCATGTTTCCCTTCACGGTTTTTGACGTGGTGCTTGCCGGTAGAAAGCCCTACATAGGCTGGAGCGTATCTGAAAAGGACATTGAAGTGGTTGCCAATATCCTCCGTTTCATGGGGATTGATGATCTGGCAACCCGCCACTTTAACGAATTGAGCGGTGGAGAGCAGCAGAAAGTGATGATTGCACGGGCTCTGGCTCAGCTTCCTCAAATACTCCTCATGGATGAGCCGACAAGCAACCTTGACATAAAACATCAGCTGGAAGTGCTGCAGCTGATCCACTGCCTATGTAGGAACATGGGCTTGTCTGTTGTTATGGCATTACATGACCTAAACTTGGCCAGCAGATTCTCAGACAAGATGGTCATGCTTAAGAACGGAAGCATTTTCGCCGCAGGTTCGCCTGAAAAGGTGATAACTGAAGAGAACATAGTAACCGTTTATGGAGTTAGAGCACACGTATCCCTAACCCGGCTCGGAAAGCCTCAGATTATTCCATTAGAACCGATTAACCCTCAGCCAGTTAAGGAAATCCCGGCCAGAATCGCCATAGTTTAACGGTGCGTCCTAATGAGCCGTCTCAAAGTTGCCTACGTAACCACATACGTGCATGATGTGGAGCCGTTAACCGCCGCCATCAAATCCATAAGAGCCGAGCATGGCGATATAGTGGATATCCAGATAAGAACAGGTGAAGATCTGCTTACAGAAAGCGTTCTTGAGGATTTTATGGCTTTCGCCGAGAAAGCTCACATAGCAATTTTCCATCTGATGGGAGATCCGCCAAACTTTGATAGAATGATCCGGCACCTTAAGACTTCCAGGGTTCACATATTCGCCGGAACTGTAGGCGAACGGCTGGAGCTAAGGCAGATTTCAACGGTTTCCCAAGAACAGTATGACGTAATATTAAGCTACGCCAACTATGGCGGATCGGAGAACTTCAAGAATCTAATTTTATATTTAGCTAATCAGATCCTAGGCGGATCTTACCCTGTTAAGCCTCCGCGGAGGCTTCCATGCGAAGGCATATACCATCCTGACTTTAAACACATTCCCAGCGTTGAGGAATACCTTGAAAAGAAGTACAAACCCGAAAAACTCACTGTGGGCTTATTGTTTCATCAGTCCCATTGGCAGTCAGGCGACACCCTCTTCGTGGACACCCTCATACGAGAGATAGAAGGGCAAGGCGCCAACGTCATCCCAATATTCCTCACAGGCGTTAAAGACCCTAACTTCGAAAGAGGCGGTTTAGAATGGATTATCGAGAATTACCTTAAAAGAAACGGAGAGGTCATCGTAGACGCCGTCATAAATCTCCTAATGTTTTCGCTGTCAATGTATACTTGGCAAAATGAGGGTGCAGATGTCGTTTTTAAGGAGAAACTAAACGTTCCAGTCATCAAGGCCATACTAACCTGGAACACCCGTGAAGAGTGGCGGGTCTCAACTCAGGGACTTAGCCCAATAGACCTGCCTGCCAACGTGGTTATGCCCGAGTTTGACGGCAACATTATAACAGTGCCCGTGGCTGCCAAATGCTTCTACGAGCACGATTACCTGACAGGTGTAAGGATCATCAAATTTGAGCCAATACCTGAAAGGGTTAAGAAGCTTATCCGTCTAAGCCTAAACTGGGCTAGGCTTAAACGCAAACCCAACAGCGAAAAAAGAGTTGCCATCATCCTCCACAACTACCCGCCTAGAAACGATACTCTGGGCGAAGCCTTCGGACTTGATTCCCCGGCATCCGTGCTAAACATTCTGAAATCCCTAAAAGAGGCAGGATACAGGCTTAATTATATTCCTGAAAGCGGCCAAAAAATCATTGAGGCTCTAATGCAGCGCATGACTAATGATGAGCGTTGGCTAAGCCGCCGGGAACTTGCCAAAAGGGCTGTGGCGCGTATCCCCCTAAAAATGTACCTGGAATGGTTCCGTGAGCTTCCAGCTGACGTACGTGAGAAAATGGAGAAGCAGTGGGGGAAACCTCCTGGAACCTTATTCTCATATAACGGGGAGCTGCTTGTGGCGGGAATAATTAACGGCAACATCTTTATAGGATTACAACCGCCAAGGGGCTTTCTTGAAGATCCCTCATCAATATATCACAGTCCAGACATACCTATGCCTCACCATTACTACGCCTATTACCGATGGATCCGGGATGTTTTCAGAGCTGACGTTGTCTTCCACATCGGTAAGCACGGTACACTTGAATGGCTTCCAGGGAAATCCGTTGGGCTCTCAGAGTCATGCCTCCCAGACCAGGTGATAGCGGACATGCCTAACATCTACCCATATATTATCAACAATCCTGGAGAGGGAACACAGGCAAAGCGCAGAAGTTACTGCTGCATCATAGACCATCTTGTTCCAGCCATGACTGAGGCCGGCTCCTACGAGGAGATTGCTGAACTGGAAATTCTGCTACAGGAATACAACAGCGCCAAGGTTTCAGATGAGAAGAAACTTCCAACATTAAAGTCGCTGATATGGAAAAAAGTATGCGAGGCCAATTTGAACCGCGACCTCGAAATGTCAGATGAAGAAGCATTCTCGAACTTTGACTCTTTTGTGGAGAGATTGCACAGTTACATTCATGAAATTTCAGACACCTTGATAAATAATGGGCTTCATATTCTAGGTGAGGCTCCAGGCGGAGAACTCTTAGACAAGTATATAACCGCGTTGACAAGGCTAAGTAATGCAAATGTCCCATCGCTTAGAGAAGCCATAGCCGAGCTAAAGGGCTACATTCTTGATGATCTGCTTGCGAACATGGGTAAGGTTAACCCTGATGGTAGAACAAATGGAGATATCATCAAGGAAATAAACAGCCTTTGCATGGATCTAATACGTGAATTCCGCGTCAGAGGCTTCCGAAAGGAAACCATAGAGGATGTTGCTGGAAAAGTTTTAGGCGGATTAACCCGGAAGGTTAAGCAGTGTCTGGAGTATGTGGCGGATTTTATAGTGCCCTCCTTGGAGGCTACGAGGAACGAGCTTGTAAATGCCGTTTCCGCCTGTAAGGGCGAATATGTGCCTCCTGGGCCTTCAGGCTCGCCTACGAGAGGCATGGCTGACATACTTCCCACTGGAAGGAACTTCTACTCCGTTGACCCTCGGGCGATACCATCCCAGGCAGCTTGGCATGTTGGTGTCTCACTGGCGAACCAGCTGATTGAGCGCTACCTGAAGGAAGATGGCCGATATCCAGAGTGTGTAGGTATTGTTGTCTGGGCCACTGATGCCATGAAGAATAGAGGCGATGACATAGCTGAAATCCTGTATATCATGGGCGTTAAACCAGTATGGGAAAAAACAAGCGGCAGGGTTATTGGCTTAGAAGTTATACCCCTCGAGGAGCTGGGGCGCCCCCGAATCGACGTTGTAGTTCGTGCAAGCGGATTATTCAGAGATACATTTCCAAACATTATCCACCTCATCGATGAAGCTGTAGAGCTCGTAGCAAACCTCAACGAGCCGCCTGAAAAGAACTACATAGTCAAACATGTACATGCAGAAGTGGCAGAACTCACAGCAAGGGGTGTCAGTTTAGAAGAGGCTAAAGCACATGCGCAGTTCAGGGTGTTCAGCGATAAGCCTGGAGCTTACGGTTGTGGTGTAAGCGAACTTGTAGACTCGAAGAATTGGCGAAGCCAAAGGGATCTTGCCGAAGTTTACATAACATGGGGATGCTACGCCTACAGCCGAAAAAAATACGGTTACCATAGTCCAGAACTATTCAGGAAGCGCCTAAGCGCTGTTGATTTAACTGTTAAGAATGTTGATACAAGGGAATACGATCTGATTTCAGGGGATGACTGGTATGATGCTCACGGCGGGATGGACGTAACCATTAAGGTGCTCACTGGAAAGGCTCCCCGCTCTTATTATGGCGACAGCTCAGACCCAAAACGTGTTAAAGTAAGAAGCACCAATGAGGAGATAAAGCATGTATTCCGGGCGAGGCTGCTGAATCCGAAATGGATTGATGGAATGAAAAGACATGGCTACAGAGGCGCAAGTGAACTCTCAAGAACAGTGGATTTCGTTCTGGGATGGGACGCTACTGAAGAAGCCATAGAGGACTGGATGTGGGAGGAAATCGCTGAGAAATACGCCTTAAATCGTGAAATGCAAGAGTGGCTTAAGAACGTTAATCCCTACGCCCTGCAGAACATCCTTGAAAGGTTACTGGAGGCTATTGAGAGAGGACTCTGGAAAACAAGTGAGGAAATAAAGAAGAAGCTGCAGGATACATACCTATCCATCGAGGGAATACTTGAGGAGGTTACTGGGAGGCAAATTCTATGAGGTTGGGAAACATTGTTGAAAGACGAAAAATAAACCTCAATATCGGCGGTGTGAACGCTGAAATTCTATACCACGAATTTATGGGCTGTCTTATGAAAACGCTTATGCTCTCCTTCAACGGGGAGAGGCGTCGAATACTCTCCACCCTGGATGGATACAGAAGAGTGATGTATGTAGCTAACGTTTACGTTCCAAGTGAGCTTTCAGATTTCTCAATGAAGGAGTATCCAAAGTTCAAAAGGGTTTTCCTCCGATCTTTAGGGTTAAACGCGCGCAGCATCTCCTTCATATCTACGGGCGCAGATATGGATAACGTTGCCTTCTGCGAGAGGTTCTTTCAGGAGTTTGGCGTTTGCTGTTTCGCTACGGCGGGAACTGGTAACGCCCTAAGGTCAGGTGTAGATAAAGCTAACTATGTGGAGCGAAACGGCAGGTTCGAGTATGTGCCTGGAACTATCAACATAATAATCCTGTCTAATGCATTATTGACTGGAGGTGCCATGGCAAGGGCTATTATAACTGCAACTGAAGCCAAAACGGCTGTTCTACAAGACTTGGATGTGCGCAGCTCCTCATCATGTGAGCTTCAGGCTACGGGCACAGGAACTGATAACATCATAGTTGTATCTGGACGGGAAGAAGCTACTCCAATAACTTGGACGGGGGGGCATACAAAGATGGGGGAGCTCATAGGCGTATGCACCAGGATGGCGGTTTTAGGCGCTTTGGAGAAGCAGGAGAAGCGTGTACTCAAAAAATTTGCTGGGGCGTAGCCTATTGGAGGAGGCGATAGTAACCGAAAACCTTTCTAAAATGTATGGCCAAATATGGGCTGTTAAAGACTTGAACCTTCGGGTTCATGCTGGGGAGCTCTTCGGTTTCCTAGGCCCAAATGGGGCTGGCAAAACCACAACGATAAGGATGCTTACAACTATTACTAAGCCTACGTATGGCCGTGCCTTTGTTGATGGATTCAACGTGCAGGAGAAGCCTGAAATGGTCAGGAAGGCCATCGGTGTGATGCAGCAGCACCTAAGCTTGGACAGGGATTTAACCGTTAGGGAGAACATGGAGCTCCGCGCCCGTATACATCACTTATCAGCTGATGAGAGGAAAAAGCGCGTAGAGGAACTTCTCGATTACGTGGGGCTAGTTGAATATGCAGATAGAACTGTAGATGAGCTTTCTGGAGGTTTCCAAAGGCGTGCTATGATTGCCTGCTCCCTGATACATCGGCCTAAGATCCTATTCTTAGACGAGCCTACAGTTGGCTTAGATGCCCACACAAGGCGGCGCATGTGGGATTTGATAAGACGCCTGAACGCAGACGGTGTCACCATATTCCTCACAACACATTACATCGAGGAGGCTGAGGCTCTCTGTCAGCGGGTAGGTATAATCCACAAGGGGCAGCTCATAGCCATAGGCAGCCCCATAGAACTTCGAGGAAAAATAGGCCTGTTCACTGTGGTGATGGTTACGGAAGGCGGCAAATTTGCATACAAGTATTTCCATGATCGGGCTGAAGCCTCAAAATACGTTCAAAAGCTATCAAACTCCAATAGCATCAAGAGCGTGGTGATCCGCGATTCAAACTTGGAGGACGTGTTCATCGAGTTGACCGGTGGGGAGGTGATTGGAGAATGAGCTTGTTTTCAGACATTTATGCGGTTTTCTGGGCTGACCTCAGAGTTCTGAGGCGCCGTGCACTCCGAACCTTAGCCACATCCCTCGTTAATCCTGTGCTATACCTTCTGGCTTTCGGCTATGGATTGGGCAGGGGAATAAGCTTTGAGGGCTACAGTTACCTGGACTTTGTGGTTCCCGGCATAATAGCCCTGACAGCCATGACGAGCAGTTTCAGCGGAGCAGGCTCAAAGCTTCATGTGGACCGGCTTTTCTACAAGTGCTTTGACGAGTTGCTTATGGCGCCTATAGGCACTTTATCCATAGTTTTCGGCAAATCCCTGATAGGCGTTGTCCATGGCTTGATAAGCTCCTTTGCACTAGTGGCTGTTGGGCTTTCAGTGTCGCCCAGTTTTAGAGCCAGCCCCCTCTTACCATTGTTTATGGCGGTGCTGATTATCTCCTGCTTTGTGTTCTCGTTTCTTGGGGTGCTGGCTGCACTTTTAGTCAGGTCTCACCAGGATATGGGCAGCTTCAGCGCCTTCGTTATCGTACCTATGTCCTTCCTTAGTGGAACATTCTTCTCGCTTGAAAGCACGCCTGAAGCTTTAAAAATGGCGCTTTACCTACTGCCATTAACCCACTCAAGCCAATGCCTAAGAGCTGCAGCCCTAAATCAGCCTTTCCCCTTGGCATCTCTTATAGCCCTAATCTGTTTTGGGATAATCTTCCTCACAGCATCAATTATTGTACTGCGAAAAACAAGTGTGTGAAAAGATTGTAAATAGCATATGAACCCTTCCTTAGTACACTACAATTTTTGCATAATCTATCTCCTTCCACATTCTTCATCACCGCCC
Source organism: Candidatus Bathyarchaeota archaeon (assembly GCA_025058315.1). Classification (GTDB taxonomy): domain Archaea; phylum Thermoproteota; class Bathyarchaeia; order Bathyarchaeales; family Bathycorpusculaceae; genus DRVV01. The sequence goes on from JANXET010000003.1 coordinate 16,456, forward strand.
TTCAATTGAGTATTGTCTTGTTCTTCCTCGCCAGCCCATATAGCGTTGCACTTGGCACATCAGTAAATTACTGCGCCGTCGTTTCGAATAGAACTGTAGGCTGATCGCTGAGAATCATTGCAGCCTTATACTGCCTATTCACGATTTTTCCCAGAGAATTCTCCCATTTTCAAAAGAATCAGACATTAAAAAAGAGGTAAACACACTTTTTAATTAATCACTCATATCAGGGGTCTGCATTTTATCTAAACAATTTGTGTTAATTTTGCTATGGAGTAGCCTTCTGAAGTATCCTCTTCAAGCGCATAAAGGCCTGTTCTTGGCTTAACTCCATAAAGTAGTGGGCATCCATGTTTCCTTGTCATTCGGAGGTAAATGTCCGCTAACGGGCTGAGTCTAATGGCGGATTCTCTGCGCCCAGCCTTGACTACGGCTAAGACAACAGCACTAATCCTCCTGGCTTCCGTGACAATCCAACTTATCAACTGCTCGCACCGGCTCTCGCCATAAAGGGCTGCCAGAGTATCTACACCTATTATCATCAACACAGGCTGATTAGTTTGAACAGTTAAGTCCTCAGCAACTCTTAGAAACTTATCAACATCCTCTACGGCGTTTCTCCCCTCTATACTAATAATTTCGAATGGAGCATCGCCTGATTTAGGAAACGTCCCTGAAGTTGAAATAAATATTTTATTGCGCAATTTTTCCTCGCGTGTTGCGCCATAAGCTGTCAATCGTTCATAGATTATTTTCGGATCAACCCCGGCTGTAGGGATGCAGACCACAGCCCTACCTTGAAATAGGAAATTACATACAAGAGGAAAAGTCACAGTATAATAAGTTGAAGCCGACACTTTCTCATCCATTTCCAATAGTATGGTGGATCCTTTCGGTAACCCTCCATCCAGAACTTCATCTAATGATTTTGTCCCGGTTGAATGTTTGCCGGGCGGATCTGGGATAGGCTTGAAGCGGTTTGACTTCTCAATGAGCTTCGGTTTATATGGCTGGAAGACTTTGAAGCCCTCACTGAGGGTGAAGGTAAGCATGTTCTCCCTAAGCATAACCCCTCGGAGCTTTAGTAACTGGAGTTCTCTAAGGCGATAGCCATTGAGCTGATTAGTGTTGAGGACTATTACGCCATCTGCTACGAACTCCTCAATGCCCAGTCCTATTCTCGAGCTGCCGAAGGGTACTTCCTCAACCAGAATTGTAGTGCATCCCATTCCACGGATCAATTTGCCCAATATTACATGCAGAACTATCCTTGCGTCAATAGGTTCCTTGAAAGATTGAGCCAAAGCGGTGTATGAATCTATCACAAGACGTTTAGCCCTGACCCTGTCCACTTCACTTATAATTAAATCTAGAACCGCAGAGACAGCTGATTCTCTAACAGTTAAAAGATCAAGAAAGCTGAACCTTCCATCCTTCTCCAGCCTTTCAAAGTCAAAGCCAAAACTCTTCATATTACTCGTGAATATTTCTCTGCTTTCCGAGAAGCTTGCGTAAACTCCGTTTTCGCCGAAGTCTACGGCACCGCGATAGAGGAACTGTGCCGAAAAAATCGTCTTGCCCGTGCCAGCATTACCTGCCAAGACGATCAAACTGTCCCTTGGAAAACCCCCGCCCAATACAGCGTCTAAACCTTCAACCCCAGTGGGAATCACCTTAATACTGGACGACATAAGCCGACCGCCAGATGCTCTGTATATGAACGGCAAACTAACTCATAAAGTTTACACTTCACTTAAAATCTCCAGTTAAATTAGAATGCGCTCGAAACCTTTATAGTGTTGAACGCTTTTCACATTTATTTGCCTTATTTTAAATTTTATGCGACAGGAAAATGGAAGGCTGTTAAATCACGAAGCCTGATAAATTATCAATACCCATATATAAGCTTAAGTACCTCTATGCGGCGTAAAGAAATAGTTTAAAATGGAAGGAGAAATAACATTTGAAAACATTAAAAATTCGATGGCAGAGACTTGTGTTTAACGGGCAAACATGTCCCAGATGCGCCTCAACAGGCGAGGAGATCGAAAAAGCTGCTGATGTTCTTAAGCAAATTCTGGCTCCTCTCGGAATAGAGGTGGTCACAGAAAAAATTGAATTATCCCATGCGGAATTCAGCAAAAATCCTTTAGAGTCAAACAGAATCTGGATCGGAGACATGCCGTTAGAAGAGTGGATTAACGGAAAGGTGGATCAGAGTTCCTGCTGCGATGTCTGCAGCCCTTACGATTGCAGAACAGTTACGGTGGAAGGAAAAACCTATGAAACAATCCCTGCTGATTTGATAATTAAAGCTGGTTTACTGGCAGCTTCGAATCTGATTGGCAGCGGAAAAAATGAATCATGCTGCGGAAATAAGGCGTCCGTAAGCTGCTGCAAGTAGCAAACATAATTTAAGCCGCTTTCTCCCACACTATATGCGCTGTTTGACGCTTTTGCCGTTTTATGTGCATTTTGCCTGTTTTTACTAAATAGGTTCAACGTATCCCAGTACAGAATCTGTCTAGTGGAGCATGTTAGAAGCAATTCAGATAATATTTATACTCTGAATCTGATCATCTATTTAGTGGTGAAAATTATGGCTGGTTACTCGGGATTCAATGTAGGGCGGTTTCTGCTTTTTCCAGGAAAAAGGCTTTGCGGCCTCATTTTCAAGTTGGAGTCCAGAAGAGGCATTTTCGAGGAATTGTCTGATATCTCATCTAATGCTGGGGCAGTTGAGCTTTATGTTAACTTTTCCATGCCCTTTACAGGAGAAAATGTGATGTCTGGTGTCGTGTTTTTGGATTTAACTAATGTGAATCTCCCGGTTGAGGAGCTTGTGGAAAGAATGCGCAGCGTTAATGGCGTAAAAAGCATCGAAATTTTAAAGCCAACTGTGGAGGGACTTATTGCTGATTACATAAACCATCGACTCATGTTGGCTGAAGAAAGAGCCATAATAATACGCCGTTCGATATATGGCGGCGTATCTAAGCGGATGCGAGAACAGTTTGGAACAGCCGGTGAAGCATTCCTTTTCCATCTGGGGCATAGCGGTGGCATGGAATACGGTAAATCTCATCTCGAGATGGCTAAGAAGCTTGGAATAAGCGATCCTGTAGAAATCATAAAATGTTTAACTTTACCGCTTTTCAGCGCTGTTGGTTTCGGGCGATCAGAGATTATTGAAATAATAACTTATCCATCCTTTAGAGCAATCATAAGAGTTCATGATTGTTTCGAATGCGAAATAGGTATTGGATCTGAAAAGCCGTATAGCCAATTAATACGTGGAATGCTTGCTGGATACTTATCTTCCTTATTTAACAGGAGAGTTATAGTTGAAGAAACAAAATGCATAGCTAAAGGAGACCCATACTGCGAATTAATAGCGACACAGGTATAAACTAAAACCTTCACGTAAAACTAGAGTAATATTATAAGCATGCCAATTGTTACTTGTATTCAGAGATAGTTGCCCACTATATTTCAGGACTTAAATGAATCTGCTTGGGTTTTCCAACGCACGCTGCCGAAGAAACTTCATAAGTAGGAGCTGTACACTTCATGACGCTTGATCCTGCATACCGTGAATTAGTTTATAACATTTTTCTCATGAACAGTTATTTTATGAGGTTATGGTCTATTCACTCCAAATACTTAGATACTGAAGGGCTGGTTGCTCTTTGGAGGGAAGGGATTCTAGCTAAAAGGGTCTTGGAAGGATGTTGTAAAGGCTATGTAAATAATCCACAACTTTTAAGGTTCAGATTGCACGATAAACCTGCTACTTTAATAAATGCATATTTATATTCAGTCTTTCTGGAGGCAAAAAGGAGAGGTTACAATTTTAATCATCTAAAGATAGAACCCATACCCATTTATGGAGCAGTGGCAGTCATGAGTGGTCAACTAGAATATGAGTTTTATCATCTGCTTGAGAAACTTAAAAAATGCGATGAAGAGAAATTTAAGGAATTAATAAACCTTGAACTCACAGACATCGAGCCAAATCCGGTTTCAAGGTTGTCAAAGGCGGCGTTGAAAAGTGGGGGAGGCTGAAGAAAAAGTTACCGTGTTAGGTTATACTGCTCCCTCACTCAAAAATGTTTAATGTCAATATCATAAAAAAGGTGGAATTTGACGTTTCTGCGTCCTTTAGGGTGTTAGCACAGTGTCAATGATGTGTATTACGCCGTTGTCGGCAGTTATGTCACCTTCAACTATTTTTGCACCGTTGACAGAGCATGTTTCAAGGTCTAGTTTAAGCTCTTTACCTTGCATGGTTTTCAGCTTTTTCTTTTCAAAGGCATCTGCTAGGCAGTAGACGCCCTCGACAACGTGATACTTTAGGATCTCAATGAGCTTTTCCTTATTTTTGAACAGATTTTCAATAGTGCTTTTTGGAAGCTTATCGAAAGCATCGTCAGTGGGTGCGAAGAGAGTATAGGGGCCGCCTGTATTTAGGACAGGTATTAGTCCTGCAGTCTTTGACGCAGCTACTAAATTCTTGAATTTTCCCATTTTCATCACTACGTCACATATTCCCGGCATCTATTCTCCCACATTTTTGTTTGAGGAATTTGTTAGTTAGTTATTTATATAACCTTTATGGTTATATAAATAACCAAATTGCGCCTTTGTACAGTAAAATGACCATAAAAGTTTAGAAAGAAACCTTTATTATTAAGAAATTTGATGTAGCAAACAATGGTCGGAAATAAGGAGTTAATGGAAGAAATTCAGAAAATTAAAATTATGCTAACAGCTATTAATCTAAACCTTAAGCGGTTACTTACTCAGTATGATGAAAGTAGTGGTCAGATTTTATTGTCACACATCCATAATGATTATGTAAATGCCATCGGAAACTACGTTGCCAGTGATTTAAAAGAGAGATTGGAGGCCAAACTTCCCCCATCATGTGGAAAAAGAGAGGCTTGTAAGAACGTGATAGGTGATTTTCTGCATAAAAATTTAAGATTAATCCGGCAGCTTAGAGTGAATGATGATGACGTTAGGGAAATGCGAAGAGAATTCGATGAATTAAAAAGGAATAATGCGGCCAATGTGGAGTGTCTACAATGCTTTAAGGAGGCTGAATTGCTTTTCGAAAGACAAATTCAACTTTTTAGATCTCTAAATATTTACAGCGATGATAAAAGTGAATCTGTAGATTTATCAAAAATTCCTGAAAACGTGATCGTTAATGAAATTTTTGAGCCGTTAGCCAACGTTAAAAGGTTCCAAATTTTAAAAGCTCTAGCTATAAAGGAAAGGACTTTTTCTGATATGATTCAGTTAACTGGCTTGCAGGGGGGCAATCTGCTTTTTCACCTCCAGAAGCTTTTAGATGCAGGTTTAATAATTCAGCGGCATGAAAGAGGCGATTATATGGTCACTGAAAAAGGATATAAAATACTTAAGGGCATACTAGGTATTTGCCGCGATTTACCTGACTTGAATATTGTAATGTTCAAAGCATAAGTAATGCCTCAACATTAAACCTATGTGGTTTAGCCATTTCTAGGGGAACCAATGTGAAAGCCACAATAGTTTGATTATGGATACTCTCCATTAATTTCGACTCTGAAAGATTGGTAGCCCGGGGGAGATTCGAACTCCCGTCAGGGGCTCCAGAGGCCCCCATGCTTGGCCGCTACACCACCGGGCTTCAAGGTATGGATACAAACTTCAAAATAAAAACTTTAACGTTGTATATGCGCCTTCACTATAGGGTTCTTTCTCTACATTTTAGCATGAATATGCCTGTTGTTGCTTGGCATCCTGAGCATATGTAGAATAGGGCTTCGAATCCTACTTGGGCAACTATTAGTGTGGACAGCAGAGCTGCTGCGGCTTCCGTAAGATCATAAACTGACTCAAACATTCCAAGAATGAAGCCGCGTTTTCCATTATCGCTGAGGTCAACCATCATTGCCAGGATGGAAGGTCTCTGTAAGGCGTGAGATATGCCGAATAAGAACTCTAGGGCATAAAGATGAATTAGGCTTGAAACGTACACGTAGGATAATGAACATGCAGCTCCCATTATCACCCCCAACATGAATATTTTCTCTTTGCCGTAGAGATCTGCAAGTTTCCCGGCTGGAGCCTTAAATACGGCCGCCATCAAGCAGAAGATTGCATATAATATTCCTAAATCTACGTAGGATGCTGAGAAGCGGTTAACCACAAAAACCGGGTATATTGGACCTAGCAAGCCGACTCCTAAAGAGTATAGAGTACTTAACGTGATTATGAGCGCTAGTGACTTTCTGGACTTCAGCATAGGCTTTGCCTCCTGCTGAAGTTCCAAGGGCTTTCAGGCTTATTCTCCTAAACGTGTACATTTCTGAGTCGGCTTGCCTCCAGCAAGATAAGCCTCGCAAATAAGTTAATAAATAAACTTTTCGGATCAAAATGCAGGCTTCCATCATAACCAGCTTTTGTGTTGTTCTGCTCCCTGTTCACGTTGCGTCGGATGGGTGCAGAGACTAGAGTAGCCAAAAATCCGCCAGTTTCACCTTTCCCTTTTTGTCCAGTACAACATGAAACTTTTCAGCCCACAAGTGTCCTTCAAGGTTTATGGGGCAAGTGCCGCTTATTATCCAGTATTCACCCTTCTGTTTTACGGATGATATTTCCACCCTGTCGCAGTTCTTCCTCTTTTTTACGAACTCTGTTGTGATCTGTTTAGCTTCTTCATTAAAGCTTTTCATGAAACCTTCCATTCTGAGGTTTTCGCTTTTCGGGCCGTGAATATGAAATCTTCAGTCATGCTAAATATACTTATCGGAAAGAATTATTTGTCAAAAACTAAAATTTCTAGAGAGGTGAACCCGGATGATGGTGGGAATTATTTCAGACACCCATGATAATCTTCCACTGGTAGACAGGGCCGTTAAGAAATTAAATAGTGAAGGTGTGACGCTTGTGCTTCATGCTGGAGACTATGTAGCTCCCTTTGTGATTCCAAAGTTTAAGGAACTTAAGTCCAGAATCGTGGGGGTTTTGGGCAATAATGACGGTGATAGGGAGCTGCTGAAAAAAAGAGCTGCTGAACATGGAAACATGGAGCTAAGAGGAAACTTCGCTGAGGTTCAAGCTGGCAATGTTAAAATTGCGCTGATACATGGACATGAGGATGAATTACTTAAGGCGTTGATAAATGGCCAAAGCTTCGAAGTGGTGGTGCATGGGCACACCCATATGGCTGAGGTCTATAGGAAAGGCCGAACTCTTGTTGTGAATCCTGGAGAGGTATGCGGCTACATAACAGGGAAATCCACAATTTCGCTGCTGGACACGGAGAGACTTGAAGCAAAAATAATCGAGATATAGTGCTACAGCCCCTCTTCCAAATTATATGGTTGTCTCATTTCGTTTGCCAGCTTAAAAATCTCCATAAGTTCCCTTTCTGATGCACCATTCCTCATAGGGGCTAAAATGTCTACAAGGTTATCGTTCCTCATGAGGCATGGCTTCAGTTTTCCATCGCTTGTAACACGCATTCTTGTGCAGTACCTGCAGAATTCAGTATTTTCTATTGGGTGAACGACCTCAACACTTACACCTGGAAGACGGTAGACGCGGCGATTCTGCATGTATCTTCTTGACTCAACGTAAAGTGCCCTCTGCCTGAGCATTTCCTCATAATCCTCCAGCGGCTTATGATGCGCCTTGTAGTATTCCATGCTTATGTTTATCGGCTCAAGCTCTATGAGCTGCAATATAGCTCCCGTTTGCCTCGCAAAATCTATCATATCATTAACCTGCGAATCATTAACGCCCTGCAGCACAAGCATGTTAAGCTTAACTGGATTTAGCTCAGCCTCTACGGCGGCTTCAACCCCCTTTAGGGCATCCTCAAGTCTTCCACCAGTAAGCTTACAGTATGTATCCCTGTTTATCGTCGGCAGGCTTATGTTAACACGCTTAAGACCATTTGCACGCAGGTCTTTGGCTATGGGCGCCAGCAGCGTACCATTAGTGGTCATTGAAAGCTCCTCTAAACCAGGTATTTCCGCTATTCCCCTGACTATCTGCAAGATGTCCTTACGCATCAAGGGCTCTCCCCCTGTAAGTTTAATCCTTGAAACTCCAAGTTTAACTGCAATTTTTGCTATACGAATAATTTCCTGAGCCGTCATTTCAGCCTTAACTGCATTTTTATATTCTCCCTCGCCGTGACAGTAACTGCAGTGTAGATTGCATGGCTTTGTCAGGGCTATGCGCAGGTTAAGCAGCGGCCGCCCATAATGGTCAAGCAGTACCATCGTTATTCCCGTGCATGCTTAACGATATGTGCTGCCTCGGGTAATATAAGTTTTTCAAAACTTAACTTAACAGCGTCCGGCGAGCCTGGAATGCAGAAGAAAACTTTCCCTTTTGCTGTGCCTGCAATAGCTCTTGACAATAAAGCTGCGGAACCAATATCTCTATAGCTTAAAAGCCTAAAGAGCTCTCCAAATCCTGGGAGAATTTTCTCAAGCAGCGGCGTAACCGTTTCTATGGTTACATCTGAAGGCGCTATTCCTGTCCCGCCGCAGAATACTACGGCATCCACGTCTTGACGCTGTAAGGCTTCGCTCATCGACTCTTCTATCTTCTGTCTATCATCAGGTATAATGCTGCGTAATACAACGGTATGTCCGGCCATTTTCACATAATGCTCTATTAGCTCTCCTGATTCATCCCTAAATGATTCTCCATGTATCAGCTTTTGGTAGCGGGATGTACTGCATATGAATATGGCGAAATTCAGCTTTTTAGGGGCCTCAGCTTTATGTCTCTTTGTGCTTTCGCTCATTCTCCACAGCACTTTCCTTGACCTTTTTTATAACGCGTATTTCTTCAATCCTCGTCGTCGGATATTGTCCCTCAGCATCCTTCTCGTATTGCTTAACCATGTCCCATATCGTAAGTAGTCCAGTTGCGGTTGCAACCAAAGCCTCCATCTCAACACCGGTTTGAGCTTCAGTCTTTACTGTTGAAGAAACCTGTACTATGCTGTCGTCAAGGATTTCCACATCTACCTTGACGCTGGTTAATGGCAGAGGGTGGCACAGCGGGACCAGAATGCTCGTCTGCTTGGCCGCAAGAATACCGGCGATCTTGGCTGTGTAAAGCGGATCCCCCTTCTCCACTTTTGCCTCTTTTATGAGCTTTATGGTTTCGGGTTTTAGTCTAATCCTGCCTGATGCTATGGCTTCGCGGAAAACCTTAGATTTTCCAGTTACATCAACCATCGCCATTAATCAGCACCTAAGCTCAATTAAGAATATGGATCACTTATAATTTATTAGGGTGGTTTCATTCAAGCGTGTGGTTTCTCCAGGCTTTCCCATTCCTCAATAAACTTTTGGATGGCCATAGCCTTGGGAGAATTTGGATTAAACCTGTATAGGCAGATCCTCCCGTAAGTTTTATGCTGCAGTATTCCGTTCTCCTCTAAAATTTTGAGGTGCTCTTTGACTGTTTTATGGTCGCCGCCTACCCTGCGGGCTATTTCTGAAACATTAAGTTCGCCGATTCTTGTAAGTATTCTTAGGATTTTTAAGCGCATTCTGCTGCCCAAAACATCCTCCATTGGTACACATACACCTGCCACATGGCGCTAATTCTTCTCCAAAAGCTCCACTAACTCCTTCTCAAGCTCGGAGGCTGATATGCTGGGTAAGTATACGAGTGTTGTTCTCCCCCGCCCGCCCTCTGCAATTGAAACTTTCTTTTTGACTATCCCAAGGGCTGAGAGGTTCTGCAGGTAATTCCAAAGCTGCGTATGAGTGTAAGGTTGCACTCCATATTCCTCGCATGTAATGGCATATGCTTGCTCAATCTCGCTTAGGGAAGCGTATGCTTCTTCATTTTCCTTGAAGAATCTGGCAATGCTTAGAAGGAAAAGTTTCTCATGAAAGTTTAGCTGAACCAGATCACTTTTCCGTATCATGGCAAATGTGCTTGATGCAGCTTTACGAACGCAATCAGGCGTCACCACCCTCATCCCCTCTGCATCCGCGTATTTTCCAGCTCTCCAGAGGAGTTCTATAGCGAAGCGGGCGTTTCCCCCTTCAGAGTGAGCTAACTCAGCTATGAGGTTTACTGTGTCATCAGGCACGGTGTTAGGGTTAAAGGCAATCTGAACCCTGTCGTTTAATATGTCTACAAGTTGATCTTGAGTGTACCTTTCAAGGTATACTATATTTGATTGTAGGCTGCTTCTTGTGCTTGCGTCGAGGGTGTTGAGGAATTCAAGGTTTTTTAGAATGCAGATCAGAGATATCCTGTGAGGCTTTCCTATTCTGCTTTCCTGTAAGCGGGTCAACTTATAAACGGCTTCAGACCCCTCCTTATCTATAAGGCTCTCAAACTCGTCAAGGGTTAAAATAGTGTAGACATTCTGTTCATCCATAACCTGCAACAGAATGTTAAGCAGCTCCTCCGCGGAAAGCCCACGTTTGGGAAAGCTCGGATGGAACGCCGACAGTACATTGCTGAGCAGTAAGAATAAGCTTCCCCTATACTGTCGACAGTTAACATGCACATATTTTATATTAACGCCCCCCAGCCTGGTTATGTCTTCTCCGAATTTCTGGGCAAGCGCTGTTTTACCTGTTCCAACATCTCCAACTATCAGGACCTTCTGAGTCATTCTCAACGGATCGCGCAGGAGGAAGCTGAAGAATTCAAAAAGTATACGTAGCTCCTTCTCCCTATGCGGTAACCTGCGGGGCACATAGCTTATGTCAAGCTTAGATTCATCCTTGAAGACGCTTCCAAGACGAGGCAACATTTGAACCTCAAATATTCTTAGTTAAAACCTCTGTTATGCTTTTTCCTCATTTTAACGCTGAAACACAAAATCGTCTATTCGTAGGCATAAAACTTAATAAGCAATCCTGCATTGCAACTAAATCGAAACCCGAAATGATACCTAAATATTTCTTCCTAACCAAAGGCGTTGGAAAACACAAAGATCAACTGCAGTCGTTCGAGTTAGCCTTGAGAAACGCAGGTATACACTACTGCAATCTAGTCAACGTTTCAAGCATCATACCTCCAGGCTGTAAGTTGATCCCGAAGGAAAGAGGCTTGAAGATGCTGAGCCCAGGTGAGATAACCTTCGTTGTAATGTCTAAGAACTCCACAAATGAGCCGCATAGGCTAATTGCAGCCTCGATAGGTGTAGCTATCCCCTCGGGAAAAAACAATTACGGATACCTGTCAGAGTATCATTCTTTCGGCCAGACGGATGAAGCCTCAGGAGACTACGCGGAGGAGTTGGCTGCAACGATGCTGGCCACAACCATGGGAATACCCTTCGACCCTGAAACTGCCTGGGATGAGAAGAAGCAGCTCTTCAAGACTAGCGGGATGATAATAAAGACAACAAACATAACACAATCCGCTGCAGGCGACAAGAACGGGCTGTGGACAACCGTCGTAGCCGCGGCCGTATTCATCCCCCCGGAGGGCAGAGAATAATCATACCGTGACCTGCAATAAATATCCCCCATAATCTTTTGTCAAATTTTCCCAAAAAGTAATTATTAGTTATTCCGCAAAAATGATGATGTCAGGTGAGAAATTTGCCTCCGAAAATACGGGTTCCTCTAATAATTATCAATTTTAAATCTTATCTGGAGGCAACAGGTAAGAACGCCGTGGGACTCGCAAAATTAGCTGAAAAAGTTAGTTTTGAAACAAATGTGTCTATTGGGGTTGCGCCGCAGTTCACGGACATAACATCCGTGTCATCCACTGTCAGGATTCCTGTATTCGCCCAGCACATAGACCCCATAGAGCCTGGAAGCTACACAGGACATGTGCTGGCAGATGCTGTTAAGGAGGCTGGCGCCATAGGGACGCTCATAAACCATTCTGAGCGGCCACTAAACATTTCAGAGATTCAAAAAGCAATCCAAATAGCCCGTAGGAACGATCTTATCTCCGTCGTCTGCGCCAACAACCAGATGGCCAGCGCCGCTGTTGCAGCTTTCAGCCCTGACATTGTAGCTGTAGAGCCGCCGGAACTCATCGGCACCGGAATATCTGTATCAAGAGTTCAGCCTGAAGTAGTGTTAAATACGGTTAAGGTTGTTAAGGACACTAACCCCGAGATCATCGTCTTATGCGGTGCAGGTATATGTTGTGGCGAGGATGTCACCGCAGCTCTCAGGCTTAAAACCCAGGGCGTGCTTCTTTCAAGCGCTGTTGTTAAGGCGAAAGACCCATATAGTATTATGCTTGAACTTGCAAAAGCAGCGAGGGATTGGGAGAATAGCTCTTGAAGGTTGAAGCTGAATGTGCCGCTTGTCTACTAAGCAGGGGAATAGCTGAAGCAAAAGAGGCTACAGATAATCCTGCGCTGCACTTTAGAGCTGCCGCTGAAATCGTAAATCTGCTTAAAAGAGAGTTTAAACCATCAGCGGTTCCAGCGGTTCTCGGAACAAAAAGAGACCGCATAATAAGACGCGTCACAGGCTGCAGTGACCCTTACCGACGCACCAAGCAGATATGCAATCAAAACGCCCTCAAGATGTTGCCCTATGCTAGGAAGCTTGTTGAAGAGGGCTACAGGCTATACGACAGGTTCAGGAGAGCCTGCCTATGCTCCATCGTCGGGAACATAATGGAGTTCGATATTCCTGGACACAACTTCACCTTCAGCAAGATGAAAAAGCTACTTTTAGAGGCGGGAGAGGATTTAGCAGTTGATGATATCCCACGCATTTATGAACTGGCTGAGAAATCAAAAAGCGTCCTGCTGTTAGCTGACAACGCGGGAGAAATAGTCTTTGACACGTTGCTTGTAGAGCAGCTTAAAAGCATAGGTCTATCGGTCTATGTTGCTGTGAAGGGCGGTCCCGTTATCAATGATGCTACAATGGAGGATGCTGAGGCTTCAAACATGGTTGAAATCGCGGATAAAGTGATAACCACAGGTACAGATGCCGTGGGGCTGATACTTGAGGAGGCTTCACCCGAATTCCTAAGCATATACGCTTCTGTAGATCTAGTTATAGCTAAGGGAATGGGCTATGCTGAAACATTAACAGAGTACAAGCTAAATAAGCCTCATGCGCTGTTGTTCAGAACTAAATGTGAACCGGTGGCAAACTTTTTCGGCGTTTTTAGGGATAGAAACGTTGCAAAACTGATGATGCCGTAATGGGTCTCCCATCCATAGCCTTAGGCAAAGCTCACATTTCAGATTTTGAGGAAGCCATAAAAAGAGAGTGGATTACAACAAACGGGCTGGGCGGATATGCCTCCTCCACGGTTCTAGGTATAAACACACGCAAGTATCATGGTCTTCTTGTTGCAGCCCTCAAGCCGCCTCGGAATAGACATGTGTGCCTCGCAAAGCTTGACGATGAACTTGTTATCGAAGGAAGAACATGCCCTTTATATGCAAACGAATTCGAAGACGGCTTACGCCCGGAAAGCAGCTATCCGCTTGAGAGCTTTTCCCTCTCACCGCTTCCGCAGTTTGTGTTTCTCGCAGGCGGTGTTGAAATAAGGAAAATCCTCTTTATGCTTCATGGAGCAAATGTGCTCATAGCTCTCTATGAAATTTTAAATAGGAACCGCTTGGAGGCGCAGCTCAGGATTTACCCCGCTATCTCATGTAGACACTTCCATTCAGTAGCAAATAAAACCACAGATAAAAAGCGCTCCCTTCAAGAATCCATTTATGGAATGGCATCAGTAAGCGTTGAGGGACAAAACTCCGCTGTGACTTTAATAGCCACTGAGGGCACGTATACTCCTTGCGAGATGTGGCTGGAGAAGGTTTACTTTAGGGAGGAGTTTTCTCGGGGTGAAAGCTTCCTCGAAGACTGGTATAGACCAGGCTTCTTTGAGTTGAAACTTGATGAGGATAATTCTAAATTAGCCATCTTCACTGCTGCGGGAAGAATCCGAGAAGAAACACTGAAAATCGTCAACTGTTATCTCTTCAGCACTGAAACGGCATGGTCACTTTATGAGCTTGAGCTGAAGCGTCGCAAGAATTTTCTTGAGAAGTTTCATGAGGAACACAGTGCATTGGATACTGGCGATTGGCTAGATTGGCTAGTTTTGTCAACAGATCTTTTTGTTGTGAAGGTTTTAGATAATGGCGAGTTCAGGTCTGTTATTGCGGGTTATCCCTGGTTTGAGGATTGGGGCCGAGACACGTTTATTTCGCTGCCCGGCTTGATGCTTGTAACTGGAAGATTTGATGATGCACGGCGTACATTCCTAAACTTCAGCAAGTACAGCCTCAACGGGCTAATACCGAACCTAATTTCGGATCATTACGGAAAACCCATGTATAATTCTGTGGATGCACCCCTCTGGTATGTCAATGCTGTTCTGCAGTACCTCAAGTATACTGGAGATTTCGATTTCGTAAAGCATCATCTTTGGAGAGACCTAAAATTAATCATCGATAGTTTCCAAGATGGGACAGCGTTCAACATAAAGGTTGATGATGATGGATTACTGGCGCATGGCTCCCAGCTTACGTGGATGGATGCAGTGGTTGATGGAAAACCTGCAACACCGCGAGCCTGGAAGGCCGTTGAAGTACAGGCGCTATGGTATAACGCCTTAAGAAGTTTAGAGACTTTAGCAAGACACTTCAATGAGGTGAAAGAGGCTGAGAAATTTGCGGGAATCGCTGAAAAAGCAAAGGAGAGTTTTCTCGAAAAATTCTGGAATAATGAAGCCGGATGCCTCTACGATGTTCTGGAGGAAGGAGACTGGGGCGACCCATCAATTCGGCCTAATCAAATCTTGGCAGTTTCCCTTGATTTCACCATGCTTGATTGGGAGAAAAGTTGGAGGGTTGTAGAGGCCGTTTACAGGAAACTCTGGACACCCTACGGTTTGAGAACCCTGACAAGTGATGACCCAAGATATGTTGGGGTTTACCGTGGAGACCGACGAAGCCGCGATGCTGCCTACCATAACGGCACAGTCTGGCCGTGGCTTCTCGGCCCATTCACCACAGCCTTCATTAAGGTTTCAGGATATTCAGCGCCGATGCGTAACTACGCATTCAGTAACTTTCTTATGCCGCTGTTTACAGGACAAGTTTACAATGCAGGGCTTGGAGCCATAAGCGAAATATTCGACGGTGATCCTCCACACAACCCTGGAGGCTGCATAGCCCAAGCCTGGAGTACAGCTGAACCGCTTAGGGCTTATGTTGAGGATGTTCTGCTTATAAGGCCGAAATTTGAGCGCGCCGTCCTAGGCTTTTAGATTTTGTATGGCCTCTCTTAAACTTTCAGCAGCTTTTTCCGGCTGAACCGTGTTTATGTAAATGCCTGTATTTTTCTCGAAACCCGCCCACACTGCCAGTTTAGGATAAACCTCCAAATGCCAGTGATAATGCTGCGTGGATTTCTCCCGTATGTCCATGTGAAAACCATAGTTGTACGGGGGATCATTCAAAAGGATTTTCAGCCCACTAAGGCAAGTTTTTAGGATTTTCGCAAAATTTTCTATTTCGGCTTCCGTTAACAGAAGCATTGAGGATCTATGCCTCTTAGGCATTAACCAAAACTCCATGGGGTGAACGCTGGCATATGGTGCAAAAGCCACATAATCACTGTTTTCAGCTATGACGCGTGGGCCCTGCCTTTCTTCATTAATTATTTGGCAGAACACGCATTCCCCCTTCTGTCTCCAATATTTCATGCTGGCTTTAAGCTCCTCCTTAACAAGCCTCGGAATCATCGGAGTTGCAATTATTTGTCCATGAGCATGAGAAAGTGATGCTCCCGCTTCATATCCGTGGTTGCGGAATATGGAGACATAACGCACGTATGGTTTAGTTGAGAACCACTTTAATCGGTCTATGTAGGCATTTATCACGTGAACAAGCTGTGAGATTCTAGCTTCTGAGGGATGCTCATCATGATTCGGCGATTCCACAAGCACCTCATGATGTCCCAGGGCCAATGCATAATTCCTGCGCTTGAATATTTTTTCTCCCATTTTCTCCTTGGTTGTAGGCGGCGTGAAGGCTGGATAAAGATTTGGAATGCAACGTACTGTCCAGTCACTATATCTGATTCCATCCTCATCTTTTGTTTTTTCGATTCGGCCATTTGCTTCCTTGTAGATTAGAATTGCAGGCGGGGTCATATGCTCGTTTCCAGGACATAAGGGACATAGATCAGCCTTAACTGTCGTCTTCTCCTTCTTCACGAAGTCCGTGGGTCTTCGAGCCCTTTCGACGGCTATTACAACCCACCTGTCAAGCAGATAATCCTTTCGAAGCTCGTTATGCGGCAAAGTAAACCCAATAGCCTATCCATCATCAGAAATTTAGGATTTTCTCACACCCTAAATGTGGAACCAACTATTTTCCTCATCTATTCATTTTCTTCTATTATCTTTCTGTAGAGTTTCGCGCTTCTTCTAGCCCTTCGCCTCTTGTTCTCTAAGTCTACAGCGTAAAGTCCAAACTTCATTTTGAAGCCTTTAGCCCACTCGTAATTGTCCGTAAGCGCCCAATGGAAATATCCTCTAACATCTATGCCTCCCTCTTTCCTGGCTTTTTCAAGAACTTTTATGTGTTCATTAATGAACTTTGGCCTATGCTTGTCTCCTTCATCAGCTATTCCGTTTTCCGTCACGTATAAAGGGCGTTTGTAATTTGCCATAGCCCCTAAGGATTCCATAAGTCCCTCAGGATAGATTTCCCAGCCCATATCAGAAGCAGGTTTTCCATCAGCTGAGGTGCCGTTAGGTTTACATGCCACGCCATAGTTTAGCATAAGTTCTGGGGTAGCCTGTATTCCAGCGAACAACTTAGCCAGCATTGATCGCTTGCCTCTCACCACAAAACGCGTATAGTAGTTAACTCCAAGCCAGTCTAGGCGCTGTCCAAGAAACCCTTTAACTTCACCTTTATCCCTTACACCGTTTAGGTTGTGATCAAGCCAACCTTCAGCTGCAACTCGTGGAAAAAACTGGTTATGCATATCATCCATAAACTTCGCCGCCATCATGTCAAGCTTTGAAACTTTGTTTTGAGGATGCACCGGTATTACGTTGTGAATTAGCCCAACATAAGCCGGGCTTGGGCTATCTTCATCAGCCCTAACAGTATCATGGGCTTTTATAGCGTCGTAGGCGCGTGCATGAGCCACAGCCAAGTTGACGGCAACCCGTTTGAAGGCTCTAAAGTTGTTCACTGCCGGAGGAAAGCCTGACTGTGGAAACATGTAACCAGCCTCGGCGACAGCCATAGGCTCGTTTATGGTTGCCCAGTAGTCTACAATATCGCCAAGCTTCCATGCCAGGTACGCCGCATATTTGGTGAACTCAATTATTGTTGTTTCCTCAAGCCATCCTTTAGGGCCGCGCCTAAGCGCGGTTTTATGGGTAATTATTGGATTATGAATCCATAGAGGCAGTGTGAAGTGGTTTAAGCATACGAAAACCTTTAAACCCTTATGCCTCAAATCAGCAATGATGCTCCTATAATGATTTAGCGCTTCTTTGTTCGCTACTCCATCAAGCCTCTCAAGCAGCTTATCGTCCACATCAACATTTAATGCCAACCCCTCATCTGATCTTTCAACAGCCACATCAAAAGATATGGTGCTCTTTGGGAAGATGCGACTCCACTCAACACCGATTCTATACGCGTTTAAGCCTAAATCAACTGCTAAATCATGATCTCGACCATATAAGCTCCAGTAGGAAACGCCGTTCTCTGGGAAATCTCCGCTTACCACACCCTTGCAGATGTTATCCATGTCATGAACCCAGAGATACCAGTCTGTGTTTGGATCCAGCCCCTCCCCGCCGGGGTCGCCCATTTCAAACTGGAAACCGCTTGACGAAACTCCCCAAAGAAACCGATGGGTAGAAACCAACGGGTACACCAGTATAGACATACATTTATCAGTAAATAAGCTTCAGCGGCCGGAATGGGTATGCTTAAAAATTATGGTGCTCTTCTGCGTTTAAAACATAAATCTGTGAGACGGCACTTTAATTCAACACCGCGGAAAATGAAGTTCAAAAAGCTTCTGATTTGATAGGCGGCGGGTCACTGAGGTTCGACGCCCAGAATCCGCTGATCCCCCAAGTCCTACGCTTATACCCGCACCCCCCTGAGCGCCGAACGTCCAGGCTTAGGTTGCTCCCTCCCGGGCCTGGCCAGGTTCGCCTGGCAAATGCCATGGCAATCCTCCCTACGGAGGACGCCTGGCAACCGCCGACCCCAAGGGACGGGTAATCATAGCCTCGGAGGTGAGGGGCTGAGCGGCCACAGGCGCCTCAGCCTCAGCTTTCGGCCCGTCGTATAGGGGGTTTACGGTGCAGGGGACCCCTAGCCCCCCGCCTAAGACCCGCCGCCAAAACAAAATGAGGTTAGCAAAATTATAAAAGTTTACTAAGCCTCTTACGCCAGTTTTATGCTTTTTTAGCGTCAATTCATATGTGATTGTTTGCTTAACTGGTAAATGCTACTTAAGGGTGCCCTTAAGCCAATCCATGTATGGCTTATAGCCCCTCACGATCGGTATAGCTATGATTTCTGGAACTTGATAGCTGTGTAGGGTTTTAACTTTTTCAGCAAGTCTGCTGAAGAGGCTTCTCGTAGTTTTCATTATGATGAGATGTTCTTGAGCGTTTTCTATTCTGCCTTGCCACCAGAAAAGCGAAAATACTGGACTGATTATGTTAGCGCATGCAATAAGCTTCTCTTCTAGGAGGATTCGAACGATCTTTTCAGCTTCTTCTCTGCTTGAGGCTGTTACTAGAACTATGCAATGCTGTTTTTCGCTCAATCGGCAACCCAATTTCACATTATTAGGCTGTAACTTTATTTTGTTTTATGCATATTTATTGTTCAAACATTGATTGGTGAGTTCAAGACTTGAGAACTATTGGCGTGGTTACAAGCGGTGGCGATGCGCCGGGCATGAATGCTGCAATAAGGGCTGTAACTCGATTGGCATGTTATCATGGGCTTATTGTTCTTGGTTTCGAAAGAGGATGGGAAGGTTTGATAAAGAACAATTTTAGACGTTTAGATTCGCGGTCTGTAGGAGGCATAATTCAGCTTGGAGGCACAATCCTCCGCACATCAAGGTGCCCCGAATTCAGGACACGTGAAGGTATCAAAAGAGCTGCAGAGAACCTTACATCTAACGGTGTTGACGGGCTTGTGGTCATAGGTGGCGAAGGATCCTTTAGGGGCGCCCTTGAGCTGAGCAGGGAGACCGATACTCTCATTGCTGGTGTTCCGGCAACCATAGATAATGATGTTTATGGAACTGATGAAACAATAGGATTCGACACTGCCGTGAATACGGCTGTAGCTGAAATTGATAAGATAAGGGACACCGCGTTTTCTCATGAACGGATATTCATAGTGGAGGTAATGGGGCGAAAAAGGGGTTTTCTAGCATTAACTGTGGGTCTCACAGTAGGCGCTGAGGTTATTCTCGTGCCAGAGGTCCCCATTAAACTGGATGAAATATTCGAAATTGTGAAGGAGAACACGGCTAAAGGTAAAAGATCAGGAATAATAGTGGCTGCAGAGGGCATAGGTGACACGCGTATGCTGGCGGAGGAAATAGAGCGAAACACGGGTGCAGAGGTTAGACTAAGCATTGTAGGTTATGCCCAGAGGGGAGGAAGTCCCACGGCTAGAAGTCGGCTGCTGGCATGCCTCTTCGCTGAGGAGGCTGTAAGGCTGCTACTTGATGAGGCTGGAAACCGTGTTGTAGGCCTTCAGAACGGGGCGATAACAAGCATGGATCTTGAGACTGCATGTGGAAACATCAAACCCCTGAATATTGAATTGCTTAAGCTGGCAAGGGTTCTGTCAACATGATAAAAAAGGGAAAGTTAATGTTCTATTCCTTTTTTAGCATTGCTATGAAATCGTCTATAGGTATTGCTGGTAAACTCATTATGTTGACTGTCCCTCTAGATCCAAGCTCAACGGAGACTCGTGCAATAGCCTCGTTGTTCGGCGCCTCAACAATGTTCACGAAGTCGTAAGGACCTAATAATGCAAACTGCTGAAGCACCTTAACGCCGAAAGCCTCAATTTCTCTGTTGACCTCTTTTATCCTATCAGGTCTTTGTTTGATGGTTTTTCTCCCATCAGGCGTAAGTGTTGATAGTAGAATGTACAGGGGCATCTGTTGCACCTAAAATTAAATTAAGTATGCAACCATTTAACCTTTCGCGCAGCTAGTTTTAGCTCATGTCAGCCGAAGAAGACGCTGGCTATTTCATAAAGCCCCATATCCACAGTTTTCCTCTTGCCAACCACATCCTTAAGCGGTACTGAAGTTAATTCGCCGCCTTTCAGGGCCACCATATGGTCAAATACTCCTTTATGCACATTGTCTATTGCAGCTACACCGTATACTGTTGCAAGTATGCGATCAAAGGCTGTTGGTGTACCTCCTCTTTGGAGATGCCCTAGAATAACCACCCGAGTTTCTATGCCTGTGCATCTCTCAATCTCTTTGGCCAAGTAATATCCAACACCGCCAAGACTTATGTGTCCGAATTCATCTATACGTTCGCTGTAGACTATCTCTTTGCCGCCCTTTGGCTTAGCGCCCTCAGCCACCACTATTAGGCTGAAGTTTCTCCCACGCTTCTGTCTACGTCTGATATATTCGCATACCTCGTCGATGTCGAAGGGCTTCTCAGGTATGAGTATCACGTCAGCCCCTCCTGCCAGTCCAGCGTGAAGTGCAATATGGCCAGTGTATCGGCCCATTACCTCAAGCACTATAACTCTGTTATGAGCTTCAGCTGTACTGTGGAGCCTGTCAAGGGCTTCGGTGGCTATTGAGACTGCCGTGTGAAATCCGAATGTGTAGTCAGTGCCGACAAGATCGTTATCAATAGTCTTCGGTACGCCAACACACTTCAGCCCGTAATCGGCCATCTTATGCGCGACGGTTAGCGTGTCATCGCCGCCTATGACGATAACCGCGTTTATACCTGCCGTCTGCGCGTTCCTCATTATTTGCTCTGGGCCCCCCTCGCGCTTGAATGGATTAGTTCTTGAAGTTCCGAGAATCGAGCCTCCACGGGGAAGAAGCCCTGAAATCATGTTCAGATCCAGCGGCATAAAGTTTCCCTCCAGCAGCCCTCTCCATCCGTCTCTTATACCCAGTATCTCGTCGCCGTAACTCTGCACACCCCTCCTAACAATGGCTCTTATAACGGCGTTTATCCCCGGGGCATCTCCACCTCCGCTTAAAATTCCAATCTTCATTGTATTTACCCCTCCTGATTACGCCTTTCCAGAACTTCCAAAAAGCCTCATCTTGGCGATAGCCACCTCCTTCATAGCCTCCTTTGCAGGGCCAAGGATCTTTCTAGGATCAAACTCCCCTGGATTTTCCGCCAGCACTTCACGTACTGTAGCAGTGAATGCCAGCCTAAGGTCGGTGTCAATGTTGATTTTTGTTATTCCGAGTGAAATGGCTTTTCTGATGTGGTCCTCAGGTATACCTTTAGCCCCGCTTAGTTCCGCGCCGTACCTAGAAGCCTTCTCAATTATCCGCCGGGGAACACTTGAGGCTCCATGCAGCACCAGCGGCACATCAACTTTTTCACGAATGGACTTAAGCCTTTCAAAGTCAAGTTTAGGCTCCCCCTTAAATTTGTAGGCGCCGTGTGAGGTGCCGATGGAAATCGCTAGGGCGTCAACGCCTGTTAACTTGACAAATTTCTCAGCCTCTTCAGGGTCGGTTAGGACGGCTTCTCTTTCTTCAACGGTTTTCTCCTCCACACCAGTTAGTCTTCCAAGCTCCCCCTCAACAGAGATACCCTTTGAATGGGCGATTTCTACTACGCGCCTAGTTAATGCAACATTCTCCTCAAAAGGCATGTGGGAGCCATCTATCATCACCGAAGTGAAGCCAGCTTCAATGCATTCCTTGATAGTTTTCACATCCTCTCCATGGTCTAGGTGCAAGGAAGCAGGCACCGGCAAATTCTCTGCAGCGACCCTTACAAGTGTAGATAGGTACTTTAGCCCGCCGTATCTTATAGCGCTAGGTGTAACCGCAACGATGACGGGTGATTTCTCCTCAGCAGCAGCCTCCGTAACCGCGAGTAGACTTTCTAGATTTTGAATGTTGAAAGCTCCTACGGCATAGAATTCCCGCTGTGCCGCTTTTAAAATTTCCCTATTTGTAACAAGCAAGGTTACCACTTTCCCACGATTCCAATTTCCATGTTATCATCTAACTATCCCGGCTGGTTATTCAGTCTCAAGCTTATAGAAGACCTTCATTCCCTTCAGTGTTTCATGAACCTTGTTCGCTAACTGAAGTACATCCATGAGGTCAACTTTCCTACCCCAGTCATAAACGTGATCATGATATCCTCTAAGTGGCTGAAAACCCATGGAGCGAAGCTTTTCAACAACCTCTAAAGGGCTTGCTCCTTCACTATAAAACCATATTGTTAGGTATGTTTTCATGGCATGTAACCCAAGCATTCTTTACAATAAATAACATTAAACTCTTTTGGTTAACCTTTTGCTTAGTCCACTCCTACTTTATATGTGCTTCCCTTATCTCGTAGGGTATGCTGGTGTTGTACTTCATGTTTGTAAGCTCTATCTCGTTAATTATCCTGCTAACCATTCTTCCCACAACAAGCACAAGAACTCTTAAGCCCCTTAATGCTGCGAGGGCTGTAGCCCTGCTTATTCCGAATTCAATATCCGCCTTCAATTCCAGCTTATTCAAAACAGCTCTACCCACAGTTCCCATAACCCCGATCCTATGTGGCTTAAACTCATTATATAGCTCCTTAATCATTTCAATATTCACAGCCCTTGAACCCCCATCATTAATGCTTGGAAGCTTTATAACAAGTATCTTCCCAGTTTCCATTCTGATTCGTCCTTTCAAATCTGTCAGGCCGACATCCTCGCCGGGATCAGCGTTTGAAATGGCTATGCCGGAAGCGGTTTCAGCGCCTTCCTTGAATGGCACGGCGTATAGCACGCCATCTCTCATTTCAAGGTTCACTTTCTCCCCAGCCATTATTTTATATGAGGCAATAGCTGGCCAAACCCTCTCAAACTTGAGTTCACGCTTTAGACCCCTAACATAACTCTCAAGGCCTGTCAGATACTCCTCCAGTTTTTTATGGGCTTTTGGGGTGAGTCTGTATTGGGCTCGGCTTATCCCTGGTTCTAGGAGCCCCTCTTTCATAAGTTTCTTAAAGTACTTTGAGACGGCTTGCACCGTTACACCAATCGCTTCACCTATCTCTTTCTGCTTTACATGAGGCTGGTTTTTCATGACCTCTACAAGTATCATGAACTTCGTGAGTTCCCCTTTACTTCTCAGAATATCTGAAGATTGGCTTTTCTTAGCCTTTCCCATGATAATCAACCGTAATTAAACTTTAGTTAAGCAAGTTTTATATAACATTTTGGGCGGCTTATCCAGCGGTGACCAATATGCACATCATGGATGGAATATTGTCACCGCTGTGGAGTGCAATATGGTTCATAATTGCCGCTCCATTCATAATGGTTGGTTTGGCCAGAATTGCGAAAAAACGCCGGGAAAATCCTGCTTATATGTCGCTGCTTGCGCTGATGGGCGCCACAATATTCATAGTATCAGTTTGGCATATACCTGTACCAGTAACTGGCTCATGCTCTCACCCATGCGGTGTAGCCCTCTCAGCAATAATCGTAGGTCCATTCGAAAGTGTAGTGCTGGCTTTCATAGCACTGTTCATCCAGCTGTTTTTAGCTCACGGTGGAATAACAGCTTTGGGCGCGAACACTGTTTCGATGGGCATCGTTGGAGGATTTTTGGGTTATAGTTTTTACACGGTACTTCGGAAAGTTAAGGCGCCGCTTTGGGCTGCAGCTGGCATAGCTGGCTTCATCGGTGACCTTATGACATACGTGGCAACCGCAGGACAGATTGCGCTTTCACTGCATCCTGAGGAGCCTATGCTTTATTGGGGTTTGTTTTCCGCGGGATTCCTGCCCACACAAGTGCCATTAGCCATTTTGGAGTTCGTGTTGACGGCTACTGTTGTGAGGTATGTAACCATAACCAAACCCGAGATGCTTGGAGGCTTGAAATAGCATGGACAAATTCACGAAGTATGTACTTCTGATCATGGCTGTGTCGATATTCGGCATGGTTGCAGCGACGTATATTGGGGTGTTCGTCTTCGGAGGTGACATGGAGACAAAGTACATCACAATGATTGAGGAGCATGCTGAGGAACTTGGCGTAAGCTTCTGGCATCCTGTTGAGCTCAGCGAGGAAGGCGAGTATTTAGCGTTCACCTTAGCTGGGGCTGTGGCCGGCTTTGTTATAGGCTACCTTATACCGCCGCTCTTCGAGAAGCCCAAATCCGCGGAGGAGGGAAAAGCTTCATGATTGAGTGGTTGATGGGAGACCCGCTTGTTGGGATACTGACCACAATCAGCTTCTTCCTGTTTCTACTTATTGGACGAAGTGTTCGGCTAAAGCGAATGAGGCGCGGCAAATAATTATGCATAGCCTAGACTTCGATGGGCTTCAAGCATCTAATAGCCCGCTTAGGCGGGCGGATGCTAGATTAAAGATCGTATGCACCATAGCGGTTATTTTAAGCATTTTAGCTTTAACTCACTGGCAGACTGCGCTAGCGGTTTTCGCGGCATGTGTATTTATAGCTTTATGCTGCAAGGTTCCATTAAGACCGTACTTCAAGAGTTTACTCTACCCATTTTACATCATAACCGTCATCTCCATAATTCAGCCTTTCACTTACGGCTACACCGCGATTGCGAGAACTCCTGTTTTTTCGCTTCCCATTTTTGTTGAGGGTGTAGAGTTTGGAATGCTAATTTTCAGCCGCTGCCTCGCAGCTGTGTGCGTACTAGTTCTTCTAGTGCAGACAACTCCAATTATCGAGGTTATGGGCGCGTTAGAGCGGTTTCATGTGCCATCCGTGCTTTTGGACACAGCTCTGCTGATGTTCCGTTACATTCATGTGATTTCAGAGGAGGCTGAAGCCATCCACCGAGCCCAGCAGTCGCGATGCGGCTACTCGAAAAGCGTTGGCTATCTCGGAAAGCTTAGAAATTACGGCACACTTTTCGGTATGCTCCTTGTTAGAAGCTACGAACGTGCTGTGGCTGTAGGCAACGCCATGCTCTCAAGAGGGTACTGCGGGGAAATGAGGCTGTTCACTTTCGAAAGCAAACCGTTGCCATTTCGTGAAGTTTTATATGGAATAATCTTATTTTCAGCTCTAGCCCTTTTATTGATGGTTGACTGGCTATTAATGGGCTAATATGATTAATGGAAGGGAGCCTGTAAACATTTGAACCACGTTATTGAAACAATAGACCTTTGCTATACATATCCCGACGGAAGCAAAGCGCTTGAAAACGTCAACTTCGCCGCTGGAAAAGGTGATAAAATAGCTATACTTGGGCCTAACGGAGCTGGAAAATCAACTCTCCTGCATCATTTTAACGGTTTGCTGATGCCGACAAGCGGCAAAGTAAAAGTACTAGGGCTAGATGTTTCAAGGGCGAACTTGGACTTTGTAAGGCAGAAGGTGGGCTTAGTATTCCAAAACCCAGATGATCAGCTCTTTGCGCCCACAGTTGCTCAGGATATCGCCTTCGGACCTAAAAACCTGCGATTATCAGCGAAGGAAATTGAGGAGCGTGTCAAATGGGCCATTGAAGTCATGGAACTGCAGGGACTTGAGCATAAGTCCCCTCATAAACTCAGCCAAGGCCAGAAGAAGCGCGTCGCCATAGCTGGCGTCTTAGCTATGAAACCAGAAATAATTGCGTTGGACGAGCCCACAGCGAACCTTGACCCGAAAACCGTCAACAAAATCCTTGAATTACTGCTGAAGCTTAACAGGGAACTGGAATTAACAATCATCATCGCAACCCATGATGTGGACTTTGTGCCGCTTTGCACAGACAAAGCCTACATCCTGAACCATGGAAAAGTAGTTGCTAAAGGCCTCCTTAAGGAGGTTTTCTCGAACACGGAAACCCTTAGAAATGTTGATCTGCGGCTGCCAAGAATAACCCACCTCTTCGAAATACTGAAGGTAAAAGATAACCTTCCAGTAAGCAATACTTTGCCCCTGACTATAGGCGAGGCGAGAAGAGAAATCCATAGATTGCTTGGCAGGAAAAACTTGTACAGCAATTAAATACTTGTAGCATAAAAATCGAGTTTGTCATTATTCCTCTTCTCCCAACAATTCTTTGGACACTTTCTGTTGTTATGCAATTTCCATCCGGGAATTTGCCTCCTAATGTATTCGGAAAGCTCAACTTTTAGACGGCAAAAGATTCTTCCTCAACATTAATGATGACTTTGATAGCGTCCTCGCGCTGGCCAATGTTTAGTCTCTTTAATGGCTTTCAGCAGCGTTATAAAATGTGAAAGACAGATCTTATAGCCCCTAAAAAGCTTGAGGAACTCTTCATCGCTATCTATTTTTGTCTGTTTTGCTCTTTGCAGATCTTCTATGTTTCCCTATGATGCTCGTGCAGTTAGGGCTATCCTATGGTTAGAACTTTCAGGTTGAATGGCGGCAATAATCATATTATAGAAGTAGTTATTGCAAAACCCAAACTTTCAACAGCTTTCTCCCTTGCCTTTGCATCCATGTATTTCCTTTCAATTTCACCATTGCCTATAAATTGTTTTTAGTATGCTTATGGCGTAGAAAGTGTCCTCAAAAGTTGATATTCCCAGGTTAGACCTTGCAAATCCGCCATTTGCATTTTTACACCTGAGAACAAAATTAACCGTCTGCGTTGGATACCTTAGATCCTGACCAAAGAGATTAATTGTTGGCACTCCGTAGTACACATGCTCCATAAAAGGTGTAGAGCTGCTTGGCACGACGGTGAAGCCTCCGTAGGGGCTTTTCACATGCCCTGATATACTCAAGAGTGTCCTTAAGCGACTTAACATTATAGCCTAAATTGAAAAGTGAAGTTACAGCATGATATGTTGAATTTAAATTTGAAAGTCTATGCGCCCCAAACCCGCCGTCACGATTCTTGAAGCTTAATAGCCAATCTGTGATCTTTCCACGGTTGACCTTCACTTCAGCAATGTTAGCGAGCTCAATTATCATTGACGCTAATAGAAATTCTGAGGCAACTTCAGCGTAAACATCAACGGTTTCAAACTCGCATTTAACAATCGGTAGAGAAAGAACAAAATTCTTCAAACGCTTCTTATTGGGCTCTTCATTACAAAGTTTCAGAGCTTTAGCCACATAATAATGCTAGTAAACGTTATCGGTGACGAAGTTATGCAGCCACTCAACGGTCTTTTCAATGTTTGGAAAAGAAGCACCTAACAAGCTTAATGTTGCTAATCCATAATATGTGTCTTGAGCGTTCGACTCAGTGCCTTGGCAGAAGGTATAACCGCCATCTTCATTCTGCCTACTAATAACATAATTAACAACCTGCCTGACTAGCAAGTCTATAATACTTCTATTCTCCAAAGGAGCTAACCGCCCTGCCTCACTCAAACATTATGCCGTCCTAATTGCCTTTTGAACAATGGGTAAAAGCTATCAGCCCTCGCGCTTAGAGAAGCGAGGGCGGTTAAAGATGAGCTTCGTAACCTTTAAAAAAGTAGAGCATGACACGCAGGATATAAACATTCCTTGGCAAAGTAGTTTTCTCTGCTAATGCGATACAATAAAATTTTGAGGCGCAAACAATAAAGCCAAGTTTCAGCTTATCACAATCCTTCGGTAATGTTTCTCTTCACGGTAGAATTATTACTGTAGGAGTCTCAGCATGCGCATAAAGAAAAACGCTGGAGAAGGCATCGGGGAAGGGGTAATGAAGGTTAGGAGTTGGGCTGAGTTTAAGCAGCTGGCTGAGAGTCTAAGACCAAATGCCATAGTATATAATATAGAGCAGGATGGCCTATCGCCGAAAAGGGAACTAACCATCCTGAGGCTTATACTGCCCGCGGGACCTGCCTACTACATTATGATAGACTCTTCAAGAGATGGTGAAAGGCTTAGGGATACGGGTATTCCGCTGCGAAGAGACGCTAAAGGAAACCGCTACTTAGAGGAGGAAGATGTTGTGAAATTTTTGAGAGAACAGTTTAAACGTAAAGACCTGCTTCTATGTTCCTACTGGACGATATGAGTATAAAATTTTTCTATTTCATACAGTCTCCTATGCCTCA
The DNA here is from genome assembly GCA_025058315.1 of Candidatus Bathyarchaeota archaeon. Taxonomy (GTDB): domain Archaea; phylum Thermoproteota; class Bathyarchaeia; order Bathyarchaeales; family Bathycorpusculaceae; genus DRVV01. The sequence goes on from JANXET010000003.1 coordinate 44,688, forward strand.
TTCATGTTATTGTAAGTCTGCTTCTCTCAATGTTTCCCTGATGGTTTCCTCCATTGAGCAGAAGTTTATCATGCATTCCTTGTCAATTAAAACGGCTTTTTAGATCAACAGAGACATCACGTAATTTTTGAACGTGGAGGCTGAATTTAACTCACTAATTTTTGGGGTAAACTTTATTTTCCTCTATTCTTTACGAAAATTCTCGGAGGGGTTTTTATGAAGAAGCGTCAGCGGAGACCCTCAGACATACTCGAGGAATTTGATCTTAAAATGATAAAAGAGGCTCTAAAGCTCGACAGAAAACGCAAAGTAGACTATGTAATTTAACCTCTCATGATATGCTCAAATAGACAACCATCAGTCCATCCTCGCCTCTTTTGTAGGGTTTTATGGCCGATTATCCTCATATTCTGAATACTGGTCGACTGAAGAGCTGATACCTCAAATTGGTGTCCCTTATAGGATAACAGCACAGTCCTTCCAAGACTCGACTACACGAGAACGACTCAACAATAGTGAAAATGCCTAAATTTATAGGCTTCATTTACGGTGTTCCTGGTTAGAATTAATGTGAACTTTAGAACACTGGCGTTGACATGGTCATGGCTAAGGCTCTTAGAATAGCCTTATTGCAAATTTTATACAGACGCTTGCGGAGATGAAGCTCTTAAAAACTTTTCAGACCGGCTGCACTGGCAAGTAACAGGTGGTTAAGGTATGGTTGATGCCTTCAAGGCGCTATGTAGACTTAACTGAAACCTTAGAAGCAACTGCCGAGATTATGGAACTTGAGGTATCGCTCAAAGAATCGTTCTGAAAATTAACGTAAATTTACTTTTAACAAACGATAGATCAATTTATTATAGAATCTTCAAGTCCATCATGTAGAATGTCCTTTAATTGCTAAAGAGCAACCAAATTGAATGCTTATTCTAAACTTGCCATTTTATGCTATGGACTCAATGTGCTGTTACTTAAGTAGCTACGTCATAGCCTCTTGAGGTTACCATTTTACCGCCTATTATTTTGGTTTTAGAGTTTCCAACGATTATGGTGGTTGTCATGTCTATTTCATGCTTAATCATTTCCCTCAGCGTAGTTATTACGGCCTTTTCACCCTGTCTTCCCACATTCTGCATTATCCCTACAGGTGTGTCCGCATCCCTATATTCCAGCAGTATTTGATAAGCCTTAACAATTGGTTCCTGCCGGGTTCTACTCTGCGGGTTGTAGAGGATTATCACAAAGTCAGATTCAGCCGCTGCTTTAAGCCGCTTTTCAATTTCGCTCCAAGGTGTTAAAATGTCGCTTAGACTTATCACTGCGAAGTCCACCATTATGGGTGCACCTAACTTTGCAGCGCCAGCCGTAGCTGCTGTCACGCCTGGAATAATCTCTATAGGAACGTTCACTCCTTCAGCTTCAGCAACCTCCAAAACTGGTCCAGCCATGCCATAAACCCCTGCATCCCCACTGCTTATCACAGCTACGCGCTTATTATCTAAGGCTTTTTTGACGGCTATTTTGGCTCTCTCAATTTCTTCACCCATTCTTCCAGTGATGACTTCAGCCGTGGGTTTTATCAGAGGTCTTATAAGGTCAATATAGGTTGTATACCCCACTATAACGTCAGCTCTCTCTATTTCATCCTTAGCCTTTACGGTGATGTGCTCTACGGAGCCCGGGCCGATGCCGACTACGGCTATTCGGCCTCCGCCACCGCTACTGTGACTCTTCCCAATTTCACCTTTCTCAGTATTAATCGCGCCTTCCCTCCTGCGGCTATGAGCGCTGCTCTTTCACAGACTCCGCCCACTCCAATTCTTCTTTTTACCACTTCAGTATCTGGCGAAAGATCCTTATGGCTGAATTCACGTAAAGCATCTGCGCTCACGAACTGAATGGGCAGGCTTAGTTTATGTCCAGCGCCGGTAATGCCTTCTGAATCCCTCTTAATGTCAGCCGTGGCCAACCTCGATACGAAAGCCGCTGGAACACCGGTCATTTCTAAAGCCCTATTAATGGCCTCTAAAACTTCTTCCGCATCGGCTTCCCTTCTAGCGCCGACCCCTACAATAATTGTTTTAGGTTCAAGCACAGCTACTGGTCTTGAAAAACCCGTAAGGGCCTTCAAAGCCTCTAAGCTTTCTCGGGTAATTAGAATTCCGCCATCTAACTCCCTTAAAGTCTCCAAAGCCATGTCTAGGCTTTCAGCAACTTTAACCCCATAACCGCAAACGCTGCTGGGAACTTTTAAACTACTAAAACCTGCGAAGACCAATGCTATTTCCCGGCCGTTAACAATCAAGGTGTTAACGTCCACAAGGCTCTCGGGATTTGCCACTTTGCAGTGTAAGCTTCTGGCAACTTCCTCGACGCTTTTTCTTCCAACAGCTTCCGAGGCTGTTGTTACAACAGCTGTGGCGCCTATTCCATCAGCTATGAGCTTGGCAAGGTAGTTGGCTCCACCGTAATGTCCTGAAAGAAGGCTTACTACAAACTTGCCGGAGACATCAACACACACAACTGCAGGATCGACAAGTTTGCCGCTTAATAATGGCGCAACAGCCCTTATTAATATGCCTGCAGCCATAACTCCAACGATTGCGTCGAAATTGCTGAAAATGCACTTAATCTCATCGCTGAAATGTTTCTGCATGGCTTTTTCTCCTTCACGCACGTACTTTATTGGAGCGAAAATTTCGCAACTTATCCCAGCGCCTTTAAGGGCTTTCGCTATCCTGTTTGCTGTTGCTGATCCTGCAGCCGTGACATAGATTATGGCTACACCTCTTTCAAACATTCTTTCTGCCCCTTCTAAAAGCATGGCTGAACTCCGGATCATAGAGCTTTGAGCGGTCATAGGATTTGGGCTCAATAGCTTCGCCTACAAGGATAAGTGCTGTGCTCCTTACATCCGCCGCCTTGACTTTTTCAGTGATATCTGCAAGTGTACCTCGAATTATCTTTTGCTCTGGCCACGAAGCCTTATATACAACTGCCACAGGCGTGTCCAGCGAGTAGCCTCCAAGCCGGAGCTTCTCCACAATGGTCTCAATGAGTTGGGCTCCCAGAAAAATCGCCATTGTAGCTCCATGCCTCGCCAGCTCAACAAGATTATCCGCCTTGGTTACGGGTGTTCTGCCTTCAGGTCTTGTGACGATTACTGTCTGGCTTACTCCTGGAAGCGTCAACTCCCTTTTTAACGATGCTGCTGCAGCCTGTAGGCTGCTTACTCCAGGAATCACCTCGTATTCTATGTTATCCATCTCCAAGGCATCCATAAGTTCTTTTATCGCTCCGTAGAAACTTGGGTCTCCATCATGGAGGCGCACCACAATTTTGCCGTTTTTAGCAGCTTCAACGATTTTCTGTACGATTCTCTCCATACTCATCTTTGCACTGTCATGAAGCTCCGCGTCATCTTTAGCGTACTTTAGAATTTCAGGATTAAGAAGAGATCCTGTGTAAACAACCACATCCGCCTTCCCAAGGATCTCCTTGCCCTTTAATGTTATGAGACCTGGATCTCCAGGGCCAGCGCCGACAATATAGACCTTTCCATGCCTGCTCATACTGTACACCTCTTCACCATCAAAGTTGAAAGGTACGTGTCCTCTGAGTTCCACCTATGCAGTTCCCCGAGGCTTCCAAATTTTACATTCTCCTGAGCAGTACCGTAACCTTTAACCATGACCACGATGGAGCTTTCGCCAAAACCGCACTCTATCAGAGCCTTAGATAACTCCCACAAGTTTTTAACACCTTTCATGAAGATGAGCGTATCAGCATGTTTAGCAAGTCCCTTAACCTTCTCCATTTCCGCGGTTGAGGGAATCAATGCAACAGTCTCATCATCCTCAGCTATCGGCAGTTTTGATGCAGCTGCACATGCGGTTAGAGATGTAACCCCTGGAATCACCTCTATGCCTGCTTCCGGAAGCTTCTCCCTAACCTTTCTATACGTGTAGATAAATGTGCTATACAGCATTGGGTCACCCATTGTTATGAAAGCCACATCCTTCCCTTCACGGAGCTTGGATACTATAGATTCTGAATTTCTCTCCCAGAAAGCCTCTAAGACACTTAAATCTCTAATCATGGGATAAATCAGCTCCGTCACCTCTTGGATTCTGCCAGTGTCATGGAGAATCGGCCTTACAACCTCAAGCGCGCGGCTTGGTCTGTCAGCCCGCGCTTTAGGAGCGCAGACAACATCAACGATTCTCAAAACCTCGTAGGCCTTTAATGTTATAAGTTCAGGATCCCCAGGCCCGACGCCTACTCCATAAAGTCTCCCAATCATATTCAGTTTCCCCTAGGGCTTCACTGCGGATATTATGGTTATAGGGTTTCTAGCCAGCATCATAACTCCTGCATCTGTAAACCTGCCCCTGGCCACAGAAACATTTACAACATCCAAATTCGCAAGGTTGAGCTCTCTCATGGTCTTCACAACCTCATACGCTGTTTCCAAGGTGATAGCATTAACCACCAGTCGACCACCTGCCTTAAGTTTTGCATAAGAGACCCTTAGAACATCAGTTATCGAGCGGCTTCCGCCAACTATTACAGCGTCAACGGGAGGAAGCGCCTGCATCACCTCAGGGGCCTTTCCATTTATAAGCTGAACTGTGTCTTGGACGCCGAATTTAGAAATGTTCCAGCCTGTAATCCTGACGGCTTCCTCATCCTCATCTATGGCGAAAACCTTTCCAGTTCGGCCTACTTGTAGTGCAGCCTCAACCGTTATGCTTCCAACCCCGCAGCCCACATCAACCAGATAATCGCCTTCTCTGAGCCTAGCCTTAGAAATTGTTATAACCCTTATTTCCTCCTTTGTAGGTCCTGGAACATTGTCGCTTGTTATGAAAAGCTCGTCAGGTATTCCTGGAGTTTTATAAATCCAAATCATCCTGGTTTCACCGACGGAATGATCGCCATAACACAGAGGGTTCCCTGGCCTTGTAAAGGCACTTTCCGTAATGTGCCCCGGGACACCTTTTCATCTTCAAGAGTGAGGTTCTCACATATGAAGACAGGGGTTTCCCCGTTAGCCCCATGGCTTATAAGGTACTGAGCGATGTCTTTAGGAGTAAAGCACTTGGGGTCAGGCAGGATTATAATCGTTTTTCCGCTTTTAACGGCTTCAAGAAGTCTTCTCTTTCCATGTTCATCAGCGCCTTCGTGAAAACTTATCAGAACCGCATCATCCCAGCTTATTCTGAGGCGCGCTGCACAAACCTGGACAGCACTTATACCTGGAGTAACCTCCAAATCGATATCCTTGTCAACTGATTTTGCAACTGTTCCAAGGAGACCAGCGAACCCCGGGTCTCCAGTAGATATGAGAGCCACATTTACCCCCTTTCCCGCACATTCCACAGCATATCTTATGATCTGTTTGAAGTTTTTGGCTGTTAAAGCCAAGGCTTCACCCTTTATGTCACTTCTAAACAGTTCAAGAATTCTTTCAGATCCAATCACCAGCTGTGCTTTCTGCACGATTTTTCTGGCTATGGGCGTAACATACTCCGGGGAACCTGGACCCGCACCGACTATGTGGATTTTCGCCATTTCTCTACGCACTCAGCTTTTCCGCTTGCTCCCAGAATCTCCCCCTCAAGGGATACTATTAAGACGCTTATCTCCGCTTTACCCTTAATCTTTTCTAAGCAGCGGACGCGAATCTTCTCAGCGATGGCGTCGAAAGTTTGCCTCATAAGATTTGCCTCTTTAAGCCATTTAATAACTTCCTCAGTTGTATTTGAAGCCAGTATTCTTGTTATAAGCTGGCTGCTGGCGCCTGCGGCTCCGGCGTATGCCGCTATTACCTCCATCCTTGCATCAGCCACTCTATAGTGTGTGTTAAAGACTCCGGCGGCTAACTTGACAAGCTTCCCTGCATGTCCAAGTAGGATGATGTTTCTAGCTCCCTTTTCAACAGCCTTTCGAAGCATGTAGCCGACAAAGTCGCCAGTTTGAACCACCATATCCTCTGAAACATTAAAAAGTTGTTTAGCAATTTTTGCACCGATGTTTCCTGGGACAAGAAATATGCAATCGCGCCCACTGGATAATGCAATGTCAATCTGTGGCAGAAGGGATCGTCTATAGGCCTCAAGCGAATAGGGCTTAACGATTCCTGCCGTTCCAAGTATGGATATGCCGCCCACTATGCCCAGTTTGGGATTAAGCGTCTTTTCCGCAACCTCTTCTCCACCCGGCACTTCAATGAGGATTTCGGCGCCTCTTCCTGTTGGAATAACCTCCCTGACAGCATCCCTTATCATAATCCTTGGAACAGGATTTATGGCTGGCTCTCCAATGGAAACTGTTAACCCAGGCTTAGTAACTCTGCCCACCCCCCTTCCTCCCTTAATCACCACTTCACCGTCATCAGTAAGCTTTACTGTGGCATAAATCCTAAGGCCATCAGTGGCATCTGCATCGTCGCCAGCGTTCTTAACAACCCAGGCGACAGCCTTATTGGCATCCAGCTTACGACATCCCTCAATAGGCACTTCCAAACGCAGCCCAATGGGTGTCGGCACCCCTACATGATCTGCTGGTTTATCAATTAATGTTAGCACAGCTGCCTTTGCTGCAGCTGCAGCACATGCACCCGTGGAAATTCCGTACTTTAGAAACTTCAATTTTTCAGCCTCACAGCCGGGTTGTTTTGCATTCTGCAAGCGCCAGTAATGCATTAAAGATGGCCGCCGCCACAGGGCTGCCGCCCTTTGGACCGCGGACTGTTATGAAGGGGACAGCTAACCCCATAACCGCCTCCTTTGCCTCAGCAGCTCCTATAAAACCCACAGGCGTTGCAATTATGAGCGCAGGATTTGTTTCACCATTCTTCACAGCTTGGACAAGCTCGAAGGCCGCCGTAGGAGAGTTTCCAATGAGCGCTATCCCCCCTTCTAAGCCATCATTTATAGCCAGACGCATGGCGGCTGCGGTGCGTGTTATGCCGCTTTCCCTAGCCATCCTAAAAGCTCGCTCATCATCCACGTAACACTCAACTCTACCGCCGAATTTCCTAAGCTTCACCATGTTCACCCCGGCCTTAACCATTTTAACATCGGCCACAACCTTCGCCCCTGACTTTATAGCACTTATACCCTCCTCGATGGCTCCATCACTTATGACTATGAGCTTCGCAAATTCAGCGTCAGCAGTGGCATGCACAACTCTTTCAATGATCTTTGCATGGTCCACGGGGACACATTTCAGGAAATCTCCAATTATCTCCCTAATCCTGTTCATGCTCATCTCAAAAAGATTACTTGCAGCTGACAGGTTATAGGAGTCTAATGGCGGCTCATCATTTGATTTATATCCTAAGGCCTTCAAGGCCTTCTCCTCTATTATTTCAGCTATTCTCCAGTCAGGACCTATGGGATCACCGTAGAATATTTCCAGCCCTTCTTTACATGTTATGCGTTCATCATTTTTAAGTCCAAGAATTTTCGGGATGTCTTCAATTGTGTGGCTCCCAGCAGCCATAAAAACAGGTATTATTACAATCCTTTTAACTCCACGCTGAGCTATGAGTTTGACAGCCTCCTGTATTGTCGGCTTGTTTATCATCATGAAGGCAGTTTCAACATTTTTGAAAATGGATCTTGTGCGTATTATTTCCGCCAACTTTTCCAGGCTTTCCTTATGCTGGGGTTTTCTGCTTCCATGTCCCACAAGAATCAATCCAACATTATACATCAGCGCCGCTCCACTCTAGTAGATTCAATTCTTCCACGCCGAAAAGCTTAATGGTTTCCTCTATAAGCTGCCTGTCGCCGTTGGATGCCGCAACTTTCAAGTTTTCAATCATAGGCAGGAGAACCCTCTTAAGAATTATCCTCGTTAAATCATCAATTATCCTGCGCTCCTTCTCGCCAAGCCCACTAAGCATGTTAAACGCCTTAGCTAATTCCTCCTTACGCATCTCCTCAGATCTGGACACGATCTGAGAAATCAAATCTCTGATGCACTGCTCTCTAAGCTCCCTATATAGTTGAGGAAGTTCCTCTTCAATTATTTCTGCAGCTTTTTCAGCGCTTTTTCGTCTCTCATTTAGATTCCGCTCAACTATGGCCTGGAAATCATCAATATCATAAAGCATAACTCCATCCAACTCTGCGATTGATTCCTCAACGTTCCTAGGATTTGAAATGTCAATTATCAGTAGGCCATTTCCACCGCGCTTCTCAATAATCCTGCAAACGGTATCCTTTGTAAGTATATAGTGAGGTGCTGCTGTCGCACAAATAACAACATCAGCCTCAACAAGAGCATCTTCAAGCTTGTCAAACCTTAGAGCTTTCCCGGAGACATCCTCAGCCAGCTTAACGGCTCTTTCATAGGTCCTGTTTGCAATGAATATGGTGTTAGGTTTATGGCGGGCAAGAGCCTTAGCCACGCAAGTTCCCATTTCCCCTGCGCCTATTACAAGCACATTTTTCCCGCATAGTCCGCCCATCAACTCCTCAGCCAGTTTAACCGACACGGATCCGAAGGAGGCTGCGCCCCTGCTTATCTCAGTTTCACTTCGGATACGCTTTCCAACACTTACGGCTTTTCTGAAAACTGTTCCGAGAATTTGACCCGCTGCCCTGTAGGATTCAGCCTGAAGATAAGCATCCCAAACTTGGCCAAGTATCTCATTCTCACCTAGAACCATCGAGTCAAGACCTGAAGCAACCTCCAGAACATGCTTAAGCGCGTCATGATTCATTGAGACTTCAACGGCTTTTAGGGCTTCCTCCATCATAGCCCCAGCTCTGTTGGCTAAGTACTTCGTCAAGCATTCGGCAGCAGCCCTTCCATTGGAGCTCACCACATATAATTCCACGCGGTTACATGTCTGCAGTATGATGCATTCGGAAATTCCGCCTAGAGCCCTAATCTCCTCATAGGCTCTGCCCTTATCCTTGAAGGCCACAGCCTCCAGAAGCGGGACGCGAGCTTTCCTGTATGTGATTCGGACATTTAATATGTCAAAGGTTCGTGTTGCAAACGTCATGGATGGATAGCCCGTCCAATCAACTTAAATAACGCGAGCGTAATATAAGCCTATTGCGACCCCACAGCGAGGGTGACAATTATACGAAGTGGATACCGAATAGGCCTTGTTTATGTTCCAGGTTCCCTGCCAAGTTTTGAAGAATTCGGTTTTTTACCTACAGATCTGGTCATGGAAAATGGGCATGTAAATGGCAAACCAGCTTCAGAAGTGCTTGACATGCTGATAATACCCGGCGGAAGCCTCGTTGAATCTGGAAGCATAGGCAGTAGCCTGTCCCGCGAGATAATCCGTATGGCAGAAACTGGAAAACTGGTGCTTGGGGTATGCGCTGGCTTTCAGGTTCTTGCTAGACGCACAGATGTTGGGAGGCTTTCACCAACACCTATATTCAGACATGGGCTTGGGCTAATAGATGCAGAGTTCTCCCCTCTAGTATGCACTGACCGAGTTACAGCGACGATTGTGGGAAAAAGCTTCTTGGCGAATGAGGTGGGCTTAAGAGTTAAGGGATTTCACTGTCACACATACGGCAAAATAACCCTGAAGGAGGAAGCTCGACCTATACTTGTCTCAAATGTCAGGAGGCTGAACTACCGTAGCAATTCGAGGGAAATAATCTCCGGAGCCTCAAACATGGATGGAAACGTTGTAGGCGTTCTTCTACATGCCATGCTGGACGAGAACCCTGCTATCATTGAAGGAATAAGAAACTCTCTAGGCGCGTCCCATGAAGAGCTTGAAGCCATCAGAGAAGCAAACGCCGCCTTGAGGGCTAAGTTAAAAGGTGAGCTCGGAGTATCCACAGGAATAAGCATTTCGCTGGGCAATCAAAAAACTCCATTATCCTCATGCCTACTTTTTACAGCCACTGGAAGCGGAGCTGGAAAAACCTTTATAATTACGGGCGTTGCCGGCGCTCTCAAGAGAGGCGGCGTAAATGTAGGCGTTCTGAAGGTTGGTGGAGACATAAGGGATATAGTGCCTGCCTTCTACCTCATTAAGGAGCCTGTGAAGCCTTACTCTTCAATAAAAATCGGAGAGAGCGGCTGGAAACCTGTGGAAGAGGCTATTTCTATGGCTGGTGTGGACTATAGTCTCCTCGTTATCGAGGGCGCCATGGGTGACTTAACTGGGCTTCTAAATGAGGGTGTGGAGCATCCTGTCTCAACGGCTGAAGTAGCCTTAATCATGAATATTCCTGTGGTGCTTATTGTCGGATGTGACAAGGCGGGAATAGAAGGTGCTTTGGCAGACGCTGTCAGTCACATAAAACTACTTAGGAAACTTGGTGTAAATGTTGCTGGTGTAATACTGAATAAGCTTAAGCTAAGCTACATGTCCGACGAGGTTAAGCGCCTAATAGACCAAACGTTCAGGGCGCAGGAAGTGGCTTTACTGGGGATCATACCGCGCATGGAGATGGAGGAGCGGGGAATGATTCCTGAGGTGGAAATAAGATATGAAGAATTCTGTGCAAGGGCGCTTGAAGCTGCCGAGCACTATATAAATGTTAAAGAACTTTTAAGGCTGGCTAGACCTCCACGCAGAAATGCTGTAGACCTGAAAAGCCTTAATGCAAGATTTAAGGAGCTTTTGACCAGGGGGGTCACATGTTAATACGACAAAAAACTGTAGGAGGATGCATATTTGCTTGTTGACCTGAAACTCTCCGGCATGAACGTCGTAGTTGTCGGGGGCGGAAGAGAAAGTTATAGGAAAATTCTTAAGTTCCTAGAAGAGGGTTCTCGCATCACAGTTTATAGCAGATCCTTCTCGGCAGGATTTAAGAGGCTTAAGGCTGAGGGCAAAATTTCCCTCGTCAAAGCGAATGTTAATGACGCCAAGGTTTTCATTACACGTCTCGAACCAAAACCGCATCTGCTAATAGCCGCCACGGATAACCGAGACTTCAATGCTGAACTAGCATCGAATGCTAAAGCTGCAGGATGCATGGTTTATGCCATAGACAACCCCTCAATAAGCGACTTCACGCTTCCAGCGTTGGCGAGGATCGGTGATGTGAAGGTAGCTGTGTCAACGGGAGGCAAAAGCCCAGCTGTGGCTAGGGCTCTAAGGATTAGAATCGAGAGGATGGTGAAGCCTGAGGATCTGCTTCAAATCCAGCTTCAGCATCAAATTAGGGGTGTCCTAAAAAGGCAAATTGCGGATCAAAGGGCACGGCGGAGAATAATATACTCGGTTTTTGCAGATAAGCATATTAAAGAACTGTTGAAGGCTGGAAAAATGGAAGAAGCCCGCCTGGAGGCTTTCAAAATTATTGAAGGTTACACTTCCAATAAGGGGTGATTTACATGGTTGGTTTTCCAGCTGTTAGAATGAGAAGACTTCGAAGAACACGTGCAATGCAGAGTATAAACTTCAAGGCTAGGATACATCCCAGCGACCTTGTATATCCAATTTTCGTCGATGAAAACGCTGATTCACCTGTTCCGATAAGCTCAATGCCTGGATGCTGCAGGTGGCCGCTGAGGCATCTCGTGGAAGAGGTTGAGAAAACCATCGAATCAGGCATTAAGGCTGTGCTTCTTTTCGGCATACCCTCTTACAAGGATGAGTCTGGATCTTCAGCATATGCCCCGGAGGGCGTAATTCAGAAAGCCGTTAAGCTTTTGAAAAATAAGTTTGGCGATGAGCTTGTTGTCATGACTGACGTTTGTCTCTGTGAATACACTTCTCATGGACATTGCGGTATAATAAAGGGTGATGAAGTGGATAATGATGCAACGCTTGAGGTTCTCGGCAGGATAGCAGTCAGTCACGCAGAGGCAGGAGCCGATTTTGTAGCGCCCTCAAGCATGATGGATGGGCAGGTTAAGCGCATTAGAGAGGCGCTTGACGGCGCAGGCTATAGAAACGTTGGGATAATGGCTTACTCTGCAAAGTTTGCATCATGCTTCTACGGGCCTTTCCGTGAGGCCGCCGGCTCCAAGCCCAAGTTCGGAGACCGGAGAGGCTATCAAATGGCCTATGGAAACCAGCGTGAGGCGCTCCGCGAGATAGAACTCGACATAATTGAAGGAGCAGATATTGTGATGGTTAAGCCTGCACTAGCCTACTTGGACGTTATAGCCCTGGCTAAGGAAAGATTCAATGTCCCATTAGCCGCTTACAACGTTAGCGGGGAATACTCAATGGTTAAAGCTGCAGCTCAAATGGGCTGGCTGGACGAGAAGGCTGCGGTTACCGAAATATTAACTGCCATAAAGCGGGCTGGAGCTGACTTGATAATAACTTACTTTGCGAGGGAGGCTGTTTCATGGATGAGTCAACTGTAACGAGCAGATCTCAGATGCTCTATGAACGGGCTAAGATGGTTCTTCCAGGCGGAGTTAACAGTCCAGTTAGGGCTTTCCAGCCGTACCCATTCTTTGTAGAGAAGGCTAAAGGTCCAAGATTATACAGTGTTGATGGGCAAAGCTACATAGACTATTGCATGGCTTACGGAGCACTTATACTGGGGCATGCTCACGAGCAGGTTATAGAAGCAATCGCGGAGCAACTTAAAAACGGAACAGTTTATGGGGCACCCACCGAGCTGGAGATCAGGTTCGCCGAGCTGATACGCAGCATTTATCCAAGTATGGAGATGCTGAGGCTTGTTAACTCAGGTACTGAGGCAACTATGCACGCCATAAGGGCAGCGAGGGGCTTCACAGGGAGGAAAAAAATAATCAAGTTTGAAGGTTGCTTCCACGGCTCCCACGATAGTGTGCTTGTGAAGGCCGGTTCAGGTGCTGCATGGTTTGGAACCCCCAGCTCCCAGGGTGTGCCTGAGGAGACAGCGCGAAACACCATTGTATTGCCCTACAATGATTTCAGCGCCATAGAGGAGACTTTCCGGCATGAAGGCAGCGAAATAGCCGCCGTAATTATTGAACCAGTAATAGCCAACTCGGGATTGATTCTTCCGGCTAAGGGCTACCTGGAGCATCTGAGAAAGCTAACCAATAACTATGGGGCTGTACTGATTTTCGATGAAATTGTAACAGGCTTCAGAGTTGCTCTCGGAGGCTGCCAGGAATACTACGGTGTGAAACCAGACATGACCACGCTGGGTAAGATAATGGGCGGAGGCCTTCCAATAGCTGCTTTCGGCGGTAGAAAGGAGGTAATGCAGAATATATCTCCCATGGGCGGAGTGTATCAGGCGGGGACTTTCAGCGGCAACCCCATATCCGTGACAGCCGGATATACCGCTGTAAAATTCTTGGTCGAGAACAAGAATCAAATATACCCTGAGCTTGAGAGCACATGTAAAAAGCTCGCCGCCGCCTTAGTTGACCTCAGCACAGACCGCGGCGTTGAGGCGCAGGTGAACAGTTTAGCATCAATGTTCCAGATATTCTTCACTTCAAAACCGATTTTGAACTATGCTACAGCTAAGCATTCGAACACCCAAAAATTCTACAGATACTTCATGGAGCTTCTTAGAAACGGAGTCTTCGTTCCCCCGTCCCAATTTGAGACATGCTTCCTATCAACCTCCCACTCGCCTAATGACGTTGAAAACACCATAGAAGCTTTTGACAAGGCGCTGGCTGCTGTAGCTGATGGCAGGTAGGCTGCAATGATTTTGAACGTTGGAACTAGAGGAAGCAGGCTTTCCATTATACAGACTGAATTTGTCCTAAAAAGTCTGAAGGCGCTTTTTCCAAAACTGGAATTTAAGATTAAAGTCATAAAGACCATGGGAGATGTGGAGCGACGAAAACCACTCTTCACAATGGATAGAAAGGGAATTTTCGAAAAAGAAATAGATCAAGCGTTACTTCGAGGGGAAATAGACTTTGCAGTACACAGCCTAAAGGACGTGCCTACCTTTGATGAGCAATGTGAAATAGTGCTTGCAGCAATACCCAAAAGGGACTCTCCACTGGAAGCGCTTATATCCCGTGATAATGTCCCCCTCAAAATGCTTCCGAAGACGGCTACTGTGGGAACCAGCAGCCTACGGAGGATGGCTCAGATTAAGCATCTGCGGCCTGACATTAAAGTTAAGCCCATAAGAGGAAACGTGGACACTAGAATTCAGAAGATTAAGCGCGGCGAAGTGCATGCCATAGTGGTGGCTGCAGCAGGGCTTGAGAGACTTGAACTTAAAAACCTCATAACAGAAGTTTTTCCTCCCGAAACTTTAACTCCTCCAGCCGGACAAGGCGCGCTGGCAGTTGTTGCTAGAAAGGACAGAAACGACATCATAGAAATCCTAAGCAGAATAGATCACCCCCTCACAAGGGCGGAGGTTACTGCTGAAAGAACTCTAATATCCGCCATGGAGGGCGGCTGCCATTTTCCCATAGGTGCCTATGCGCATGCAAAAGGCGACAGAATATCTCTCTACAGCTGTGTCCTGTCAGTTGACGGCCTTAACAAAATTGAGGCCACAGCCGAAGCAGCCATCAGCGAGGCTGAAAATCTGGGAATCAGGGTTGCCCATATGCTGCTGGAGAGGGGTGCAGAAGAGATAAAGGCCTCATGGAGAGAAAAGTATGGGGTATGGTAAAGTATACCTTGTTGGTGCAGGTCCAGGAGACCCTGAACTCTTGACACTTAAGGCTGTTGAGGCTTTAAAGAAGGCAGATGTGGTCGTATATGATAGGCTGGTAAACCGTAAAATCTTGAAGCTAGCTCCGGAAACAGCTGAAAAAGTGTATGCTGGAAAGGCTTCCGGAAGACACACGCTCACCCAGGAGGAAATTAACAACATCATAGTTAAGGCTGCCCTTCAAGGGAAAACAGTTGTTAGGCTAAAAGGCGGGGATCCTTTTCTCTTCGGCAGAGGCGGCGAGGAAGCTGAGGCGCTGGCGTCAAAAAACATCCCATTCGAAGTTATCCCCGGAGTCTCATCAGCCTTTGCTGCTCCAGCCTACGCAGGTATACCTCTGACACATAGGAACTATGCTTCCTCAGTGGCCATCGTAACTGGAAGCCAGGCTGTTGACGCTGCGAAGAGGGTGGAATGGACAAAGCTTGCATGCGCCGTGGATACAATCGTAATCCTCATGGGCCTTGAGCACATAGACGAAATCGTCAATGCGCTGATGGACGGTGGTTTAAGCCAGGAAACCCCCGTTGCAATAATTGAATGGGGAACATTGACTAGGCAGAGAACCCTCATCAGCCGCTTAGCTGATGCTGCCGAGGAATCCCGTAGAATGGGCCTAAGGCCGCCGTCAGTTATTGTGGTCGGAGAAGTGGTTCAGCTTGGAAGGAAGCTTTCATGGTTCAAGAAGCCCCTGACCTGAAGGGCCGAACAATAGTCATAACAAGGCCGCCAAGTCAGGCTGAAGAAACGGGCCGACTCATCAGGCGAATGGGCGGTAGACCATACTACCTTCCAACAATAAAGCTCAGACCGTTGAGGGCGTTAACCAAAATTAGGAATTTCATTAACGCGCTTGAAGATGGAAATGTGGATTATGTTGTCTTCATGAGCGTTAACGGGGTAAAATATTTTCATGACATGACCAGAAAGCTCGGCGTAGCTGAAAAGGTAAAAGGAGCATTGGGAAAAGTTGTTGTAGCTGCTGTAGGCCCCAAAACAGCTAAAGCCTTGGAAGAAAGAGGTTATAGTGTTGGACTTGTTCCCGGCGAATTCAGCTCCGAGGGCATGGTGAAGGCGCTGAAAAGCATGGGAGTCAACGGAAAAACCGTTTACGTTTTAAGAGCTAAGGGCGCCAGCCCCATGCTTCGCGACAACCTTAGGGAAAGCGGCGCCGTGGTTAAGGAGATTTATATATATGAAGTCTTGAAGCCGCGCGGAAGACGCCTTGAGGAAAAGTTCCTTAAGGACTTGTATGCCGGAAAAATAGATGCAATAATCTTCAGCAGCTCTCAAAGTGTAAAAAACTTCTTCCGAATGTTTGAGAGTAAATTGTCTAAAGAGGAGCTTTTAAGCCTGATTAAGGATAGAGCTGCCATTGTAGCTATAGGGCCATTCACAGCTAAAGCGTTGATGGATGAAGGCTTAGAAGCTGATGTCACGCCAAGTCAGTACACCTTCGAAGGGGCGTTGTTGGCTTTGGCAAGTTTTTGGATGAAGTAGTTTTGTAAGGTTTATATGCATGGTTTATCCATCCAACTATCGGTGGACATGAAGGTCATGCTAATAATAGGCGACGGAATGGCCGATCGCCCCATAAAAGAGCTCGGAGGCTTAACCCCGCTGGAGGCGGCTGGCGCTTGGAACATGGATAGGTTGGCTTCTATGGGAGTTTCAGGGCTGTTTAATGCGTTGGGTCCCGGGGTGGCCCCTGGAAGCGATGTAGCATGCTTGGCTATACTGGGCTACGATCCCTACAAGGTTTACGCTGGACGGGGCGGCTTTGAGGCAGCTGGAGCCGGCATCAATATGGATGACGAGGATCTGGCATTTAGATGCAACTTTGCAACTGTAAATGAGGATATGATAATAATAGATGAGCGGGCTGGAAGGATAGGAGAGGAAGCAGTAAAGCTTGCGGAATCCCTTCAAAACTTGCAACTTAGAGGCTGCGGCGATGTAGAGGTCGTTTTTAGGCATACATTGGGGCATAAGGGCGCAATGGTCCTGAAAGGATGTGGTCTTTCACCAAATGTCGCCACTCCACCTCCTAAAGCCTACGGACGGGCTGACTCTTTCAAGCCTTTAGATCGGACAACCGAGACCCGGAAAACTGTTGAGGTTCTGAGAGAGTTCCTCACAGCGACGTACAACATCTTGAAGGATCATCCCATAAACAGGGCGAGAATCGTAAAGGGGCTTCCGCCAGCTAATATCGTCATTCCCTGGGGCTTAGGGTTGAAGCCGAAGCTTAGCCCCATGCTTGATATGTTCGGTACTAGAGGCGCCTGCGTAGCTGCGGTAAGCCTGATTAAGGGCGTGTGCAAGCTGGCAGGCATGTCCATCATCGATGTTCCAGGCGCCACAGGGGACTTGAATACTAACATATTCGCTAAGGCTGAGGCCGCTCTAAAAGCGCTTGAAAATCACGAGATTGTCTTAGTTCATGTGGAGGCTCCTGACGAGGCAAGCCATGACGGCGACATTCATGGGAAAATCAAAAGTATACAAAAAATAGACAGCATGGTCAGAATAATCCTTGAAAACATAAGCCTAGACGATGTTTGTGTGGCTTTAATGGCTGATCATGCAACATCAACGAGGCTTAGGATGCACACGGCGGATCCGGCGCCGATATCAATAGCCAGCTCAGAATTGATCCCTGATGGAGTCTCAAGCTACAGTGAGAGAGCCGCTTACAGGGGAGGTTTTGGGCGTCTCACAGGCAAGGATGTCATGCCAATCCTGCTTAATATAACCGGTAAAAGCGCGAGGTTCGGCGCCTAAAGGCTGATATGGTGGCATGTTGTCACCTGATAGCTGCCAGTTTCTCACATCTCTTATAATTATTGCCCTGGCTTTTTTGATTGACTTGCTATTTGGCGAGCCGCCGGACCCTGTTCACCCTACAGTTTGGATGGGAAAGCTTATTGCCTCACTAAAGCCGAAAGCTAAAGGCGGAAACCCGAAAGCCGAGAAGTTTAAGGGTTTACTTCTATGCCTATTTGTCACAGCATCTTTCGCCTTTCCAGCATATGTAATTCTCCATCTGGTTAGGCAGTTTTTAGGCCTATGGGCGTATACTGTTTTCGCCGCGGTCATGCTTAAGATGACTTTTTCAGTAAGGGGTCTGAGTTATTATACAATGCCTATAGCCCGAGCCATTGAAAGCGGAAGAGTAGATGAAGCCAAGAGGTGGCTTCCCTTCATAGTTAGACGTAACCCTGAGGCTCTAAGCCAAAGTCAAATAATATCTGCAGCTGTTGAATCCATTGCTGAGAGCACAGTGGATGGTATAACTTCACCTCTCTTCTACTTCGCTCTCTTCGGAGTTCCCGGTGCCATAGCCTTTCGGGCAATAAACACGCTTGACTCAATGGTTGGCTATAAGGATCGGGAGCACGTGAACATTGGATGGTTCTCAGCTAGAATTGATACTTTCGCCAATTATGTTCCGGCACGTCTAACAGCTCTGCTCATGGTTTTAGCATCAGCTATTCTTCGTAAGAACTGGAGAGCCTCATGGAGAGTGCTGAGGAGAGATAAAAGTAGGACTGAAAGCCTAAATGCCGGGTGGCCCATGTCCGCCATGGCCGGGGCTTTAGGCGTACAGCTGGAGAAACCTGGGTTTTACAGGCTTGGAGAAGCAGGCACCGTTGAACTTTCGCCGATGCATATCCCGCAGGCCCTATGTGTGATGAAGACTGCTGTGCTATTATTCGCGTTTTTCGTTATCCTTCCAATAATCGCCCTTTGGGCTTGTCTCGGCATTTAGCCAGCTACAATTATGTTTCTAACGTCGTTTTCTATGGATCTAAGTATTTCCGTGTATTTTGTCTTTCCACTTTCTATGGCATCTATTGCTTTTTCAAGATTCCTTGTCAACTCCTCAGAAATGAAGGTTTTGAAGTTTTCAGCCAGATAATCGTACACGCTTTTTCCAAGCTTAGTGTTGAATATAAATCCGTTCCTATTAATTATGTATCCCCTTCTAAGCAGCACATTAATTATCTTAGAATAGGTGCTTGGCCTACCTATCCCCTTTTCTTTCATCAGGGCTACTAGATCGCCTTCGCGGTATGGCCCTGCTGCAGGTTTACGTCTAACTTTAAACTCCAAGATCCTGTATCTCCCAGGTTTAACTTCACTTTTAACTCTGAGTATAGGATTTATTTTCAGGAAACCTTCCTCAAGGATTCTTGTAATCCTTTCCTGTCTAAGCTCAATTCCATTAAGCCTGAACGTTAACTCTTCAGTCTGAATTTTTGCTTCCTTCATTTGACTTGCAATGAAACGCTTAAATATCATTTCATATAGCCTCATGTGATCAGCTACCAGCTTCTGGGGAACCCTTATTACACCTGCGGAAAGGTAGAAGCGTAGCTGTTTAGCATCTATGGGTTTCGTGGGTCTGATGCACTCATGCGCCCCCTCCGCCTTATACTCCCTTGGCTTGAACGTTCCAGGGAAGTTTTCATCTACGTAGCGTTTAGCCACATCCATGCCTGTTGTTGACACGGTGGTGGCGTCGGTTCTGTGATAGGTTATGAGGCCTGACTCAAAAAGGGTCTGTGCAAGACTCATTGTGTAACCCACAGAGAATCCGAGCCTGCGGGCGGCATCTCTAAGCATACTGTCCGTGGTGTATGGCGGCGGCGGGTAAACTTGTGCCTCGTGGAATGCGACATCGTCAATTGAGGCTGTGAGGTTGCCTGCTTTGAATTTATTGGTAAGTTCCTCGATGTTGGATGGGTTTTCAAGGGTTATTGAGAAGTCATTTTCTAGGCGGATGTGGGCTATGGGAATTTTATGTTTCATTTCAGCTGTTCTGCTTATAACCCAGCCGAGCACTGGAGTCTGGACTCTTCCCGCGGAGAGGGTTGTCTTTTTGAATTTTTTCCATAACTTTTGGCTAAGTTCAAAACCAACCCAGCGGTCTTCAATTCTCCTAACCACTTGCGCTTGAACAAGAGGCAACTTTACTTTCCTAGGATGCTCAAAGGCTCTTTTCAGGGCTCTTCGGGTTACTTCGTGAAATTCAAGTCTTTCAATATCATTGCAGTATGGGCTAATGGAAACAAAAATGTCATAGCTTATCTTTTCCCCCTCCACGTCGGGATCGGTGGCTATAAAGACCTTATTTGCTTCAGTTGCAAGTTTGCGGAGTAGGTTCACCATTTTTCTTGTAGAGTGTATATGGCTTGAACCACATTCTGGACATGCATCCTTGTCCGTGAACTGTTCACCACAATTATTGCAGCGCCTTATATCCGTGTACACTGGGATGTAATCTCCATTTTCCTTTATAACGCCATGGTAACCTCCCTCACTTGTCAAGTCGAAGACATGTCCACCTGAGGCGATAATCGTTAATATGAACCGTTCACCTGCTACTTCATAAACTGTAAGATTGTCCATCATTCTTCTGGCAGGCTTTCCGAAGAAGTAGGCTATGGCTTTAGCTTTAGTTGGAGATTCAACTATTACAAGCGCTGATTTTATGATGTCAACCGTTTCAAAGGAAAATTCGCCCATCCGCATTTTCCTTATTATTTCCCTGTCTCTGCTGACGGCCTTAAACTCTTCAAGCGCCCTGTCTAGTTTGTACTCCTCAAACTCCTCATCTGTAATCAGTTGTATCTGCTTACGAAGGCTACGGAAAGATTTTTCGTCGTCAACTATCATAATGGATACTCCGCGGCTTATGCCCGCTGCGTAAAACCTTGAAACTCTGCCTGAAGCCTGAATGTAGCCATCCACATCCGGTATTACAAGCACATATTCGCCGTTCTCTATTTTCACGTCAACATCGATTCTTTCAGCAAGTTTTTCAGCTTCAACGTTCTCCATTGCATGTGCAAGCACCTTTCGAGTTTCTTTCAAAAGTTTTTGCACGTACCCTTCAAATCCGTCGAGTTCAATGTTTGCCTCGTCAGCCTCCCTAACTTTCTCGACGATTTCCTTGCTTACCGGTACAATCCTTGAAAGCGCTGACATAACTGACGCAATCTCCCTCTGAAGCTTGTTCTCGAAAAGCGGAGATATACTCTTCAGCAATGTTAGAATTTTCTGAGGGTTGTACTCGTTCAATCCTACCCTAATCTCACGCCTAGGAACCCCTGCAAATACAACATATCTTATTGTTTCCGGAAGATCTAAGCCTCTGGCTAATGGGCTTCGGTTACTGCAAACTCCCACTAGAACAGAGTATTCCCCGTTCACGAATCTTTCAAGTATTTTCGGATTCATCCGTTCATAAACATGAACTTTCACACCGTCGCTTTCCAAAACTTCAGCCAGCTTTTTCGCGTACTCCACACCTTTAACCTGTGGCACAAAAACAAGGCATCCTGAACCGTGAGCACTAATGAGCTTTTTTAGTTGATTTTCCATGCTTCCCTCAGGTTTTACAAACATGTTCGAAATGTTCCTAACGAGCTCCATAGAAAATCCCGGTTCAAAGCCGAAAAGGCTCTTAAAGATCCTTATGCGTTTGGTTCTTTTCCCCATTAAAGTAGCCCCGGAAACCACAAGCACCCTAAAGTTCTGGTTTCCCAGCTTAAGATCGCCTGTTTTGTTTGCGTTAAGACTTTTCCCGTTTTCTTCAAGCGCTTTTTCAATATGCTCTTGTGTAAATCCCATCATAAGTACAACTTTATCTATGTTTCTTGGCGATTTAAGAAAGGAATCCACATCGTCTACGAAGATGAAATTGAAGCCTACATCCCTGATAAGGTCAAACCGACTATACAAAAATCTGTCTGTGGTTATGAGTATTGAGAACTCGTTTCTTGCGATCTGATCAATGATTTCCTTCGCTTCATTCTTCGGCATTACCGAGTAATACCCGATAACTTTAGGTTTATCTTCATCTTTGAACTTCTGCAGGAATACTGAAACTCTGTCGAGAAGATGTTTAACCAGAAGGCTTGTAGGCACAATTATGTAGGATTTCTTCCCATTTCTTGCAAGAAATAATGCCATAACAAGCCCAAACAGGGTTTTACCTATGCCTGTAGGCGCAACGATCGAGAAACTTCTTCCCATCAAAACTCTCTTAGCCCAAACCTTCTGTAAGGCCCAAGGCTTAGAACCCATAATAAAATTGAAAAACTCGGTGAACTTCCTAAGCTCTAGGTTCACTTCAAGAACCTTAACGTATTCGCTTACACTGCTAAGCTTTACCAGTTCACTGTAAACTTTCTCTCTATCATCAGGCGGCTGTGGAAGACACTTAGTGCATACTCCAGGCCAAAGCAACTCCTGGTCAGTTATATCTCCACCGCAGTTCGGACACATGCCCTTATATACTGCCTTAAGACCTTCAATTTTCGGCGGAATCACCATTTTAATCCTTTAATGAGGCTTTTAGACTTTAGCTGCAATATCGATTATCCTATTAATTTCGTCGCTTAAGGTTTCAGGCAGTCCCATTATGCCGGCATCCATGAAACCCCTTATGATAAGCGACACCGCCTGCTCCCTTGAGAGTTTCCTCGTCATTAAATATACTATCTCCTTTTCAGATATTCTGCCAACAGCCGCTTCATGCGTTATCTCTATGCTTTTGCTTCGCGCGGTCAATTCCGGAATTGACTGTAGAAATGATTCATCGTCAAGAATTAACCCTTTACACTCTAAATGTCCCTTGCAGTCCTGTCCATTTCCTTCGATTGAGCCTCTAACTATTATTTTTGAGCCTTCCCTGGTAACTGCTCTGCTGATCATTTCAGCTCGGCTTTCTCTGCCTTCCAGGATTGCCTTAGATCCTATGTCCATGAAAGTGTTTCTATGCCCATAAAGTATGCTGTTGAAAATCGCCTTTGATCCTTCTCCCATACAGTAAGCCACAGGATACATTTGCACGTCCCTTACAGGCCTTAGGCAAATGTAGTTGGAGACAAAGGTTCCGTTTTCATTAATTATGGCTGCACTTCTAGGCCTAACCATTGATTCTTCTCTCCACTGGTGCACCATTGTTGAGTTTAAGTAGGCTCCACGTTTAACATATATTTCAGTCACTCCTATGTGGGTTGCTGATGTGACCGTAGAATGCTGTAGGCAGCTTGTTATCAAGTGGGCTTTGGAGTTTTCCTCTGCGATTATAATGTTATGCAAACGTTGCTCAAGGTTTTCCTGCGTTATCACCATGCATGATTGAAGGGGAAATGTGACCTCGGCATCAGGTAGAATCCTTAAGAAGTAGCCTCCGCTGAAGTCTTCAGCAACCCTTCTTGTGAACGCGTCTCCCTCCCTCGGAACAGCGCTCCACATGTAATCGCTGAGCCACTGATACTTCTGCAACGCAACTTTTATGTCCATAAGTTCTACTTTGCCTTTGAATAGCTCGTTCACGCGCGAGTATACGGTGGACGTGTCTATGTGGAAGAAGGTTCCAGCCCGCTCCTCATCGCTTGCTGCTCCAGCCTTATAGGCTTCCTCAAGTATCTTGTGGGGGATGCTTTTCAAGCTGTCTTTTCCAGCCAACTCTACCATTTCTCCTCGCTTTTCACTTGGCATTTTATGCATCCCTCGTAGCCTTCGCGTTTAATATCCTCATAAACATGTTTAGGATCTGTGAAGCAGTGGATTTTACCGTTGAGTAGTACGCATCCGTACTTAGCGTTGACGTATTCCAGTATGTCGCCTTTGTGTGTTATAATAAGGGCTGAGGCTCCGCTGGATTCTATGTAACGCTGGATTTCGCCCGCGATAATTTTTAGGCTTTCAACATCAACACCTGAGTCAGGCTCGTCTAATAGCAGCACTTTAGGTTTTAAAAATAGTAACTGTAGAATTTCGGATCTTTTCCTTTCGCCTCCTGAAAAGCCAACATGAGTTTCCCTTTTCAAGAAATCCTTAAGCCTAAAGGCTTCTATGAGCCGCATCTCCTCCTCGCTAAATTCATCCTCTAAGCTTTTGCCCAAGCAGAACTTTAGTAAATCCCCAAGTTTTACGCCCGCTATTTCCGGCGGGTTCTGAAATCCCACTCCAATTCCAAACTTCGCCCTTTCATCAACGCTTTTACCTGTGATGTCCTCGCCCATGAATAGTATTCGGCCGGAGACAACCTCGTACGTGGGCAATCCTATGATTGTGCCGATTAGAGTTGTTTTCCCCGAACCATTAGGCCCAAAAAGAATGTGGATTTCGCCGCTTTTAAGCCCGAAACTTACGCCGTCGAGAATGATCCTGTTCTCAACTTTCACCTTTAAATCTGCAACTTCCAACAAGTACATGATAGTCCCACCATAAACTTCACCTAAAAAAATAATAAACTTTTTAAAAAAAAGTTAGCTACTATGCTTCCTCAAAGTTATTCCCTCTTCTAAGTGCACTTCGTTGACAAGACACTTTCTTTTAGCTGGAACATTCAAATAATGTCTGAGTTACTTCTCTGCCGAACATTTTGTGGATATGCGCTCAGGGTTTAAGTCGGCGTGGGTTGTGGCTGCCAAGTTGCTTTTCCATTTTGTCCTGCAGCTTTTGAAGGTTGAAAGCCGCGATTTTTGCTGTGTCTCGGTTAAGTGAGGCTTCAAGCTCGTTTAGGAGCTTAACCCTAAGGCTTTGCGTGTCCTTCCTAACAAGCCCCGAGGCAACCCTGACCTTATGCAGAAAATTTAACCTATACCTACCCCCTATGGGTTTCACCCACCCCTCCCCCCTCTACGTTTTCTGCGAAAGAAAAATGCCCGTCAAATTACCAACCAAGCCAGCTATAACCGTGAAGATTTCGCTGTTCCACCCTCCTAAAACCGCCAAATGCACAACTTCAAGGACCGTTAGGCAGACAACCATACCAAGGCTGAAGTAAACAGCATAAACAAGCCGTTCACTTGGCTGAATTGTTATGATTTACTGTTTTACCCTATGCCCTTTTCTTCGGATAGTTTTTGTTAAAGCCCTTTTAATCAAGTTTCTCACTTTCTGCTGTCTTGTGCATTGCGGAAAGATGCGCCTTCCACCCAGCAGAAAAATATTTCGCTTTTCCTCTGGGAACGTAGCAAAGGAAAAGTGTTGGAGTCCAAACAGACGTCGAAACGTGATAAGCGGCTACACAAAGTTCCTCAGTTTTCTTGGGCTTTCATGGGACAAGCCCTAAATGCTACGTTCCCAAAAAGCTGCCAAGCTTCATTCTAATGGAAAGCGAAATAGACGCTTTAATAGCCGGTTCAAACAAAACCCTAGCGTGCTTTCTTCAACTCCTAAAGGAAACTGCAATGAGATCTGGAGAAGCTTTCAGATTAAAGTGGACCGACATAGACTTTGAAAGGCGAGTCATAGTTTTAAACGAACCCGAAAAGGGAAGCAACCCGCGCGTCCGGCGGATCAGCAACAAGCTGGTTGAAATGCTTAACAGCCTTCCAAGAAAAAGCGAAAAAATTTTCCCAAACAAGACCCTAGCAAGCCTAAAAACACATATCTCACCACAAGAAAGCGTTTAGCCAATAAGCTTCAAAACCCACGCCTATTGAGAATAGGCTTCCAAACGATAAGACATTGGAAAGCCACGATGGAATACCATAAGACTAGAGATATCCTTTACGTCAAAAACCTTCTCGGACACAAGAAAATCGAGAACACAGAAATCTACATCAGCCTTGAAAAAGCCATATTCGGAGACGCGACAAACCAAGAGTACCACGTAAAAGTAGCCCATAAACCCGAGGAAATCAAAGCCTTACTGGAGGTTGGCTTCGAGCATTTCTACGAAAAAGACGGGCTGATGTTCTTCCGAAAACGGAAATAAAAGGGGAGAAACGTTAAAAATGTGCGAGGTCAGTAAAAATCATGGCGGGGTTGCCCTAGCCTGGTAGGGGGCAGGCCTGCTAAGCCTGTGGCCGATTTCGGCCGCGCGGGTTCAAATCCCGCACCCCGCGCCATACTGTTCCTTTTTTCAGATACTAAAACTCATATCCGGCATATGTGTAATGACTAGTTTCTGTCATTTTGGTTGTTGTATCCGGATTTGAAATATGCTTACGGTGAAAGATGGCATATATAATTAAAATGTTAAATCCAGAGATATTACATGTCCCGCGGTGCTGCATACCTGGTGGATGTTGGAGGAAAAGAGAGTTTGAATGGTGAATTCACAGTTCACCCATTGTGGCAGCTTTGATGAACTTTTGCTGCAAGCAATTGATGAGGCATTTTCCACCATGGGAAACTCTGTAAGAGAGACATTATACTTCTGCCTGGAGAAGGAGTTCAAAATCAGCAGAACAAGCATTCCTGAAAAGGTGAAGGACTTCGCGGAGGCTCTTGAAAAGATATTCGGCGCGGGCGCAAGGCTCATCGAAGACTGGATAATAAAGATTTACCAAGAAGTCAAGCGACTTAATACAATCTCAAAACGATGAGGTAATGTTCGCAGAGTACGTTGCAGCCTTGCGAAGACGCTACGCCCAGAAAATGACCAGCTAACAATGTCTCAGCTGCTGGTGGCAGCGCACCATCATGTCTTTCGAAGCGCTTTATTCTCTTCCTTATTTTTTAATTTGCATATCCTCTATGTTGGATATATTCAATAGACTCGTCTATGAAAATGGCTTTGCAGCATGCTCGAAATTCTTCCAAGCTTATTAAGTATTTTCTTGTTTTTCCACCGTTTTTTCATTCATTAACACAGGTGCTTCTTTACCTTCCACCACTTTTCTTATTCTCTTCAATTCGCCTTCAATTCTCTCCAGATAGGCTGCCTCGACATACCTGTCCCTCAACATTATTATCTTATCCTTAAGTTGCCAAACGTCCTTAACACCTTCCAACTTACGCTTAACCTCGTAGAAGCTTCCAACAGGCTCAGCGGGCTTAGGCTTTAGGCTTTCAACAGCTCCCCCTCCACTTACTATTGTCAGCGTTACGTCGCCGTATCCGAAGAGCCTGCCGAAGAAGCCCTGGAAGGCGGTGACCTCCACAAGCCCGTCAAGCGGAAGCGTGGTCACCTGCACCGTGCCGAACTTACGCCTAACCACTATACGCTTGTTGGTTAAATAGTAAAGCTGACCTCTGCTGCTGAAGTAAATTAGTAGAGATGCAGCCAAACAGCTTATGATAAGAACCAGTGACATCAGTCTTAAGTGTGGCGCAATGGGCATGATGAACGCGTTAGCCAAACCCGCCAAATAAGCAAGTATTAAGCTAATGTTATCCGCGGGATTAAGCGAAACCATAGTTTCTGAAACTCCCAGCCCAAGCCACTCAGCCAATCCCAAAATGGGTGAAAAGAAATTAGCTGCGAAGGCAAGTACGTAACTAATCATCATAAGCCCAATCATGTATTTTATGATGCTGAAAACCAAACTCTTTAAGTCCCTAGTTATATCCATGTGCCATACGAAATATGTAACTAAAAATATGGCTACTGGCGGAATTAGCGCCGTAACCGTTATTGACGAGGCGCTGAAAAGCATGTATACTGAATAGCCAAAAAGAGCTATCAGGCCGCACAGAACGTAACTTCTGACTTTAGAAAACGGAGACATTTGGATTATTTCGTCAACAACTTCGCCGGGCAAAAGCTTCAAATCTATATCTCGATACTGGTCAACATGCTCAGGGACCTTTAACACTTCAACCTCTTCAGACATGTCTCTTCCTTCACATATTGAACAGTTTCGACACCCAGCATCTTTTAAAATTTATGAATCAAAAATTAAGCGTAAACCACGCGCCATATGAAACATAAAGAGCAGTTATTGTCAAGCGGATTCCACGTCATCCCTCATTAACTATTTTAAAGGTAGTGTCCTTACAAATCGCAGTTAGGGATCTCCAATGGATGGGCAGATAGCATATTTCCAGTCCCGGAGTAGAACAGAAGCACCCTTCAGGCTAGTGAGGAAGGTAGCTGAGAAAGAGGGGCATAAAAAGGTTGCCTTTGTAACTGGATATTCAACAGAAAAAAAGCCCTAGAAATATTCGAAGACTCCAAGATAAGTCTTATTGTTGTTAGCCTAAAGGGGGATAGGTCCTCCAAGCCTGCGGCAGAAACTTGAACGTGCCGGTCATAAAGTCATCCTCGCTCAGGATGTTAAGTGTGAATTTCCTGAAAGTGTACCGAAAACCTTGTGGCGCTTCTGCGGAGGCATTAAAGTATGTGTGGAAATCGTGCTGATTGCCACGGAGCTGGAATTATTAAGCCCGGTGGGGAAGTGGTAGCCGTTTGAATGCTGGGTTACGATAAGGGCGGCAGAGTGGATGCGGCCATCATAATGGAAGCAGTCGGAAGCCAACAGTTCCTACAGCTTGAAACCATATTCGGCGTGAAGGAGAAAAAGGCGAAAAATAAGAGGAATCCTATGTGAACCAGGATAACCTAGATTTTATTTTTATACTTTATTTTTTGTAAAGTATGGTTTTAAGAGCTTAAGCAAAACTGGAAAGACTAGGACAGCCGAGATTATAAGCCCTTCGCCGGTGAAAAGCGGTGCATCCATGCTTTGGAAGTTTGAGAAGGTAGACGGCTCAGTAAGCAAATTAACGTAAAGTGCTGTTTTCGCCGAACCGCTAACATGCACCATAAACGCCATGTGAAGCCAATATCCCCTAGTATCCAAAGGCCACAGGATAGGCGTATAATCTGTGACAAAATCAAAAATGGCGTGGGAAATCAAAACAAATAAGGCCTGCATGCAGGTGGAAAGCCCACGTCCAATCCTGTAGGCAACCACCATCAAGGGGATAATCGCCAAGAATATAACTATGATGGAATGGGTGAAGGATCTGTGAATCAGTAGGGCTGCATCTAGGTCTGGAGCCAAACCTAAGAGTGCGAGAAGGAAACTTTTCCTGGGCTTAACTCCTGCAGCTATGAGAGCCGCGAAGGGTGCAACAAAATGGATTATGGGCTCCAATCGTGATCTTCCCTTTTTACGTGAACGGTTCATTTCTGGTATGAGGATTTATAAGGGTTTATGCTTTGATGTTGGTTTGTTATTCGGATTCGGATTTAGAATATTTGCATATTTTGGATTCGGAATTGCAATTTTTACAAATACTGATTACTTCTTCACATAATTTAAATGCAAACTCCAAATCCATATGTCAAATAACTGCTCTAGCAAGGGTTGTTGGCATGTCAAAGAATGAGGAGAACAAATCAGGCAGTGGAAACATCGGAGAAAAGTCCACCGACGAGAAGAGGGAAATCCAGCAGATAAGGGCTGATGTGGACAAGTTATCAACAGAAATTAAGAACGCCATAGGAGAACTTAAGAAATCAATTGTTGACATACGGTCAGCCGTAAGCGAAATTGAGAATCCCTTCAACCTTCTAAGAGTTGTTTCAAGCGAAGGCGACTTGAAAAAACTGGAAAATGCGAGGCTTCCTCCAGGGATTAAATCCTTAATCATAGGCAAACCGGAGGAAACGGAGAGAAGTTTAGAAGTTGAAGAGAACCAGGTTGTACCTGAAAGTCGACTTGAAGAAACACCTCCCGGGGTCAAGCTACCAATCAGGGAGGAGGAAAAGAAACCAGCAGAGCAGCCGGGGCCAATTTTAAAACCGTCTGGAGCAGCCTACCTTGACTGGGTTTGGTCTCTATTAGATTTGGGTTTCAATTCGGACGATGTAGGCCAGATGGCGCAGTCCTATGAGCTTTTAGGCTTTATTCCTGAAGGCTCCAGCCGGCAGATCTATTCTTTAGCCGTGGCAGCTGAAAAAGCTCGATCCAAGGGCTTCGATAAGGGCCTATTTTTGCTCAACATGTATGAGGCTTCAGCCATTTCTGGAAAACAGATGAGCACTGAAGACTTGAAGAGGTTAATGTCCATAGTTGAGAAGATCATGAAGGAGGCTAAAATGGCGGAAAGGGTTGAGTAATGGGCTATTCAGTGACGCTGACACACATCCTAATGGTTATATCTTCAATAGTGCTTGCCAGCGTATTCTCCGCCTACGCATTCTATGCAGGTAACCTCGTACAGAACGAGCTGATGCAGAATGCAAATGACTATAAAAGGTTGGTGAACATGCAGTTAGAGATAGTTTACGCCACAGTTGACAGCTCTACAACACCGCCTCACTTCGTCATATACGTCAAAAACGTTGGAAACCTGCCGCTTAAGGACTATTCCTTCTTAGATGTTTATGTAGGCGGATATGGCGAAGCCCAACTTTTCATCTACTATCCTAACGCGGCGCCTGGAAGCGGGCAGTTCAGCCTATCTGATGCTAACGGAGACGGGGTTTGGGAGCCCCGTGAAACCGCCACTATAAGGGCTTATCCCAAAACAAGTGTCAGCGGAATAATATTTGAAGCCAAAATTGTCCCTTACAAGGGTGTTGGGAGCAGCTACCTCTTCTCAGCCCCGCCTACGTGAGGTGATTTAATGGGTTTCTCCGTCACAATAACATCATCCATCATCCTAATAGTCATGTTCGCCCTAGCCTCAACCATGCTTATCACAATTTTCCAAGGTTTTAGAGAGGTCTCATATGCCGCTGGGGAGCATCTGCGCCTAGAAAGAGAACGGTCTGAAGTGGCACTTCAACTATCAGTAAATTCGGCTAACACCACATCATGCGTGTTCACCGTGAAAAATGTTGGATCAAGAGTTATCTTCCTGGAAAGGCAAAATGGCTTTAGCTGGAACACCATAATATTGTCCTACAGCGACGGATCAACGTGGCACTCATACCCAATTGAAAACTATCAAGTTCTTGAAGTTAAAGTTTCAAATACAAGTTACACATTTGACCCCGCCTCACATCCATATATAAATCCGGGAGAGGAAGCCACGATATTCCTGAAAATACCTCAAGGTTCTCCCCGGATTCCTGACGGCGGGCTCATATCAGTTGTCTTCGTCACCCATTATGGAGTGGCCGTTTATGCTGAAGCATTGGCGGAGGGCTCACCTTGAGAGTAATCAGCCTCGGGATTCCTGAGCTTGACAGGGACTTAGGCGGTGGAGTACCGCACCCCAGCCTCATCTCCATAGAGGGAGAGTACGGCTCTGGAAAAACCATATTCGTCCAGCAGGTAGCTGCTTCCATGCTTAGAGAAGGCCTAAGGGTTTATGTAATCTCCAGCGAAGCCACGGTAAAAGAGTATCTTGCAATGATGAGGTCCGTAAAGCTTGACGTGGACAGCTATTACCTCTCCGGGAGACTCAACATTTACCCGCTTCACATTGAAGGTGGAAGATGGACTGACTTCATGAGCTCTTTCTTCCTAAGAGTAGCATCAACCTTCCTCGAGCTTAAGAAAAAATCATACGACGCCGTCATAATCGACAGCCTCAGCGTACTCACAGTGAACACTCCTGCCCCGGAATTCTTAACATTTGTAACTAGGATGAAAAATCTAGTTTCAGACGAGAAAAGCGTGGTTACAACGTTCCATCCTGAGTTTCTATCTGAGGATAGCATAATGAAACTTAGGGCAAGCTCAGACGTCTACTTTGTGCTGAAGAACGCAAGCGTTTCAGGAATAGATGTCAAAATCCTGAGAATTGTCAAACTTTGGGGTGTAAGCGGTGAGAGAAAAAGCGCCATAACCCTTGAGATTAACCCTCATGTGGGGCTCAGGGTTATGCCCCTCGGCGGTGTGAAAATCTAGAGGCGAATATTATGCTTCAAAAATTTAAAGTGCCCGTTAAACCGAGGGTTCCTAACTTTAAAGTGTCCCTGCCTAAAAGGAAGGTGGTTGCAGAAGAAGAGGAGAACACTTGGCCTTTTAAAAAGGATATATGTAAAACACTTGAGGAGGCCGTGAAGGAACACCCTTACTTGGCAACTTACCTTGATGGACTAAAAGAGAAGCCTAAATATGTTGTCAGTCCAGACTTGGAGGAGAAATCCACAAGCATACTTTATCCTATCGGCTTGGGAATCTACGTGCACGTTGATGCAGGAGGCGAAATAGGACGATACAACATTATAGAACCTGAAAAGCCGCCTAGAGAGATTCTAGACGAAATCGAAGCCGCGGTGGCGAGACTTGTTGAGAACAAGGATTACAAGGGTGAACGGGACAAAATTTTAGCATCCCTTTTCTGGCAAGCAATACGCAAGAAGCTGGTTAAGATTCCTGAGAACGTGGACAAAACATCACTGCTTTATCACTTTTTAAGGGAGAAGGTTGGACATGGCTTTGTAGATGGATTTCTAGCAGATCCATGGCTTGAGGACATAAGCATTCCAGGCGAGGGAAGAATCTTCGTCTACCACAAGATGTTCGGTTATCTTGAAAGCAACACCTACGTATCAAAGGATGAGATTAACCGCGTTCTACGGAACATAGCTGAAAGGTATGGGAAGGTTCTAAGCTACACAAACCCCATAATAGACATACACCTACCAGACGGCTCAAGGTTCAACATAGTTTTCGGAGAGGACATAAGCCTGCGTGGAAGCAACTTCACAATAAGAAAGTTCCCAAAAGAACCAATTTCCGTTCCGCAGCTGATCCGCTGGAATACGCTGACCCCGGAGCTCGGTGCATACATCTGGATGCTTTTTGAAGTTGGTATATCTGCCATGGTCTGCGGGGAAACAGCCTCAGGCAAAACCACAACGCTGAACGCCTTAATGGCTTTCATAAGCTCAGATGCCAAAATAGTGAGCATAGAAGAAACCCCTGAGATAAACCTCTTCCACAAGAACTGGGTCAGAGAAGTAACAAGGCTACATACAGGCTCACCAGTGACAATGTTCGACCTTTTGAAGGCAGCGCTCAGACAGAGGCCTGACTACATCATAGTGGGCGAGATCCGAGGTGAGGAAGGCCGCATAGCCTTCCAGGCTATTGAAACGGGGCACCCTGTAATATCCACGATGCACGCGGGAAACCTTGGTCAACTTTTCCAGAGGCTTACATCATATCCCATCAACGTGCCTAAGTCCCACATTGATGGCTTAAACTTAACAATCTTCCAGGCGAGGATGGAGCGTGGTAAACGCTTCATAAGAAGGGTTACTTCAGTGAATGAGATTATAGGTTACGAGCCTGACGAGGGGAGGCTGAACTATCTGCCAGTTTTCCTATACGACTTCGACCAGGACAAGATACGCTTCACAGGATCCAGCTTCCACCTGGAGACGAAGGTGCTGACATTCAGGGGATGGGGACGTGAGCGTCTTAAAGAGCTTTATGATGAAATGATGGCCCGGGCTGACATACTTAGATTTCTTTCAGAAAAATATCCCTCGTATAGCGATCTCTGGAAGACCTCCATAGCAGTCCGGGATAAAGGCGTTTGGGAGGTTCATGAGAAGATTAAGGAAGGTAAGGCTCCGTGGGAATGAATAAATTCAATAATCAAAAGAAACTTAAACCCCAGACGCTTCTGCTTATTCCATCAGCCATGTTCGCAGTCTACTACCTCATTTTAGGCAAGTTTTTGGAGGCAATACTATTTTTTGGAGTAGGCTTTGGGATATCCTTCGTGATCGGGCGTATTTCACATAAAGCTGGTCCAAAAAAAGTGGATCTTGCACTGACAACAGCCGTGTTCCACATGTACAGCCTATCAATGGGTGAAACCTCACCTGATGATCTTGTTCGAACCATAGCAGAGAGTAAGGAATACGGGTTGTACAGCAAAATTTTTGAGAAGATATTCCGTCTTGCTAAGGACTTTGGCTATGGCTTCACAAAGGCGACAGCCCATGTGGCTGCGAACCTGAGGCCACCGCTTAAAGATATACTTATCCGGCTTACAAGCGTCCTCTCAAGCGTTAAGCCCAGAGGCTACCTTGAGATTGAAGCTTCAATGCTTATTGAGGAGTATTCAGGCTACTACACGCGGTCTATTGAGGCGCTGAAAACCCTTGGAGGCATTTTTGCATCTTTTCAAAGCGTAACGGTATTTCTCATAATGACTATTGCCATAATGGCCATATTCATGATAGACCCTAATGCAATAGTGTTCGGCTATTTCATTTCAGGCTTTTCCATAGTTATGATGTACTTTCTTTTCAGGTCAGCTTCCCCCAGGGAAAACATAATCTACATTGGGAAGTATCCGCCAAGCCAATACACTCTTATGAGGCTGAGCTTCTTTGCCCTACTACTCCCCTCAATAGCCATCGCAATGATTATGTATATCTCTGCAGGAGCACACATCGCCTTCATAATTCTCGGTTTAGGGATGATGCTGCCCGGATTTTTCGGCTATACGCTTGAGAGGCACGTTAACAGGATCGACAGGGAATACCCTGCCTTTCTTAAGGCAATAGGCGAAAACATGGCATCCACCTTAGACCTGAAGGCAGCTTTCTCCTATGTCCTCGACCTTGAGCTTGGACCCTTAAAAAGCCTTGTGAAAAATGCTTGGAACCGCCTAACACTCGGCATAGGGAACGCTCAAACTATGGAGAGCTTCTCTTCAGAGGCTGCATCCTACCAGGTGCATGTATGCAACAAAATATTCTTGGATGCGGTAGCAAGGGGTGCTAACCCGCTTGAGGTAGGCAACGCCCTTGGAAACAGAGTTGTCAAGCTCATCGAATTCAGAAAGGCTCGGGATGTAGTTACTAAGGGATTCCAAATGATAGTTATGGTAATGCAGCCGTTAACAGTGGTGCTGCTTGT
Organism: Candidatus Bathyarchaeota archaeon; assembly: GCA_025058315.1. GTDB lineage: Archaea > Thermoproteota > Bathyarchaeia > Bathyarchaeales > Bathycorpusculaceae > DRVV01. The sequence goes on from JANXET010000003.1 coordinate 78,826, forward strand.
AGTCACGGAAGTACTTGTAGGCTTCATGTCTCAATACCTGATTACCCTGCCATATTTCGGGTTCAACTCTATACCCATGCCCATTGTCCAAATAGGTAACACAATATTGGTTTTTACTCTTGCGGTGGCGAATGCGATGACGATTAAGGAGGTGTCTGCTGGATACTGGGGAACGTTCCTTCTAAACTTTGGAATCCTCCTAATAGCCAGCGGCATAACATGGATGATGGCGAACTACTTCATACAAACAATCTTAAGCAGTATGCCCACATTGGATCTAACATTGCCCACAGCCTAGATCCTTGCTGCTGCATCCTACTTTAAAGGCATGGCTAATGACGGCAATATGGATTTCAGCTATGGATTTTGTATTCATATTCTGAGTTTATATTCAGAATCTAAATTATAAATAATGTTTATTAAGTCTCACGATTCGCTATTATTTCGGTGGAGGTGGTGGTGGAGTAAGTAGCAGTGGTGGTGGGATGATGGGGGGTGACAAACCAAATATACATTGTCCAAAGTGTGGATACGAATGGCACACTAGATCAAGGCTTCAGATGGTGACTTGTCCATCATGTAACCAGAAAATCCTCAACGTCGCATTGAAGAACCGTCGAAGTCCATTGAAGGCGCTTGCGCAGCAGAAACGCGCAATAATAGGCCTAGAAGCTGCCATAGTTCTCATAGCCTTCGTCATAATAGCAGCTGCTTTTAGCTTCATGGTTGTAAATCAGGGCTTATATGCAACTGAGAGGGGAAAAGTTGTTATCCAAGAGGGCCTAAAACAAGCCAGTACACCCCTAACTGTTGATGGGACAATCTTCGTTAGAACGACACCTGACGGTAAAGCTGTAGATGTCATAATAATTCCTGTGAAGGCATTCGGCGTCAAGTTCGTCGCCGTTGGAAGAAATCAGACAGTGATGTCGATGAAGATAGGCCAAAAAGCATGGGCGAACATGTACCTTGGCGTGCTATACACGGGCTATCCCAATGGCACAGAGCCCAACCCGCGGTGCTACTGCACTAATGACCGCACCTACGACCCCACAGGTAAAATGTTCGATGATTTCGTGGCCTATAGATGGGCCAACCAAACCATGAGTGGTGAACTGCGGGACGTTTACATCAACGGGACATACTTCATCGGAGGCAATAAGCGATCTCTGATTACGGGGGCTGTTCTGGCTATAGCTCACAGCAATGGGGATGAAGCGCTGGACACCAATGAGAGGGGCTTTCTGATAATTACGTTGGCAGGGGCTGATGTGGCGTATGCCCGTTCTCAAATAAACATAGAGATTAGGTTGGAGAAAAGCGCCACTTTAACCTTAGAGATCACAATACCTGAGTCAATGCCTGCGAACTCATACGTGCCAATATTATAAAAGGGGTGATGTGTGATGTGTAGGCGATTTAGAAAAAGTAAAAAAGCCATAGTCGGCGTGGAGGCAGCCATCGTACTCATAGCCTTCATCATAATCGCCGCAGCCCTAGCCTACGTAGTCATAAACATGGGCTTCTACACCACACAGAAAACCAAGGAGGTCATGCAATCAGGACTTGAAGAGTCACTGTCAGCGCTACAGCTTGACGGCTCCATATCCGCAAAAACAAACAATCAAGCCCAAATAGAATGGCTAGTAATACCCGTAAAGCTTTCAGCCGGAAGAGGCGAAATAGACCTGAAAAATGGCACACTAGTGGTCTCGGTCTATCTGCCAAACGCCACACTACTGAACATATATAATGGGCCTGTGTTGAATGCGCTTGCTGACTGCGATCGACTAATCATGAACCTGAGCCAAAACTACAACATGAACAAGAGAGATATGGCCATGTTTGCCCTGTACAACAACGACGGCGACACATGTTTAGAGCCAACGGAGAAAGCCTTCCTAGTTATACACTTGAACAGCACCGTGCCAGGAATGCCTGGAGCACGCCATACGCTTGCAGACTACGAGCCTGTAAAGGTTGAGGTGAAGGGAGCTAAGGGCGCCGCGTTATCCGTAGTGCGCACAGCTCCGGGCGGGATGTCTAAAAACGCCTACATAGATCTAGGCTAGCGCCCTTTAGCTTCCATCTTCCTCTTTTGATTCGGCGCATTCAAGTGGTGATTGTTTTATTCCTCATGGTTTTATTCCGAATTCGATTTTGAATCAAAATTTTATGTCATTTTCTGAATCGAAATTAGCAATTCTACCGATCTAAATTATCATTTCATAACCCTTAATATAAGCACATGGCATTAAACTGAAACCAGCAATGTAAGAGGAAGATGGAAAATGAAAAAGGCAATGTATAAACTATTGAAGTGCAAGCGCGCCATGATGGGTCTTGAAGCAGCCATAATCCTAATAGCCTTCGTCATAATCGCCGGCGCTTTCAGCTTCATGGTTATAAACCAAGGTCTCTTCGCAACAGAACGCGGTAAAACTGTAGTTCAAGACAGCCTGAGACAGGCCAGTACGCCATTAGCCGTCGACGGCACGGTTTTCGTTAATGCCAGCTCCGCAACGTCAATTGACGCCATAGTAATTCCATTAAGAGCCTATGGAGTAAGATACGTAGCAATGGGTAAAAACCAAACTTCCGTAACTCTAAAGGTAGGCGAAGACGCTTGGCCAAACATATATGATGGAGTGAGCAACAACTTCACCTCAACGTCTGACTTCTCTGGACTCGTTGGCGATGTTGACGATGGTAAGGCAGTGCTTTTCATACAGAACACTAATGGCGACGATGCCCTAGACTCCGCCGAAAAAGGATATCTCGTGATAAAACTATCTAGCGCTGCTCCTGCCAGAACACACATAATCGTCGAAATTAGGCCTGAAAAGTCTGCGCCATTAACTGTTGAGTTCTTCGTCCCCGAGTCGCTGCCTCGAGGCTGGGTCACGGTGGCTGGGTAGAATGTGGCCTAAGAAACTGTTTAGAAGCAAGAGAGGCATAGTTGGCGTTGAGGCAGCTATAGTCCTCATAGCCTTCCTAATAATCGCAGCAGCGCTGAGCTACGTGGTTATCAACATGGGCTTCTACACCACACAGAAAACTAAAGAAACAATGCAGACAGGCCTCGATGAGTCACTAACTGCCCTTCAATTGGACGGTGTGGTTACAGCAAAAACCAATGAGTCATCATCTCACATCCTATACCTCTTGGTTCCGGTGAAGCTTTCAGCAGGCAGAGGCGCGGTAGACCTTGGCAATGACTCGGTGGTGGTTTCGGTGTACTTGCCGAACGCTACTTTAATGAACATATACAAAGGTGCAAAGGTCACAACGGATACAACCTGGGATGCACTGATACAAACGCTTGGTTTAAATGATAACGAAGCCAAGTTCGCGATATACAATGATAATGGCTACGAAAATACTGTGCTAGAATCCAATGAAAAAGCATTCCTGCTGATTCGTTTGAATTCAACGAATGCGGATGGTATGCTTGGAGAGTACGCGAGTGTAAAGATCGAAGTCAGGACCGCGAAGGGCGCCGCGTTAACTGTTGTCCGCACCGCGCCGGGAGGCCTAAACCAGAACTGTTTCGTAGACCTTGGCTAAGTTACGATTAAACTTACTCCACCCCACCCCCACTATTTTTTGGATTAAAACTCAAAATATGCCGGGTTCTTTTTTAAAATTTTCAGCGCAGATTTGGATTTGAGGCGGTGTCCTTGCCGGTGGACTTTTTAAAGTATCATTATTGTGCTGGTCTAAAAATTTGATTGAAAACTAATTAATGGCGAGAAATTGGATGATTAAAGAATAAGGGCTTAAAATGACCTGTTTTTACATCCAAGTTTTATCTCGTAAGCTTGTTTAGCTATTTCAGGTAAGGCTTCAAAGGGATTATCAAGTTTTTCCATGTATATCTTTGCGTAGGCGCTTCCTACCACTACGCCGTCTGCGCCCGCTTGTATTAGGGTTTCAGCGTTCTCCCGCTTGGAAATGCCGAAGCCGACCATTGCTGGAACCGACGTGTACGCTTTAACGTTTCTAATGAGCCTAAGTGTTGTGCTTGTGCTTTTTAGCCGTGAACCTGTGACACCTTCAAGGCTTATGAGGTATACAAAACCCGAGGCTTCTTCAAGAATCATTTTAAGCCGCGTTTTAGATGTGGTTGGCGCTATCTGGAGAATCATGTGAAGCCCTTTCTCAATCGTCATTCTTCCGTAAGGTTCCGCTTCCTCTATAGGTAGGTCAGGGATAAGTATTCCTTGGGCTCCGGCTTCTTTTATGCTTTCTAGGAACCTTGTGAAGCCCATCACGTATGGAATGTTAAAGTATGTGGTTACGATTATTGGCGCCTGTATGCCTTTGCTTCTAAGTTTTCGGATGGCTTGGATACATTTAACCGGCGTCACTCCTGCCTTAAGCGCTCTTTCGCATGCAGCCTGAAAAATAGGGCCATCTGCTATTGGATCTGAAAAGGGTATGCCCAGCTCTATCATGTCGGCGCCATTTTCAACAAGGGTTTCAACAAGCTTCAGAGAGAATTCCTCACAGGGGTCTCCATAGTAAACATGAGCCATGTGAGCGCCTTCACAACGTCTCCTAAGATCCTGAAACTTCATTTCAAGAAGATCCATAATAATACCTCAGAATAGCTTCTATATCTTTGTCGCCTCTGCCGGAATAATTTATGACAACGATGTCGTCACGGCTGAATTCTTCCGGATGATTTAGCACGTAGGCTATGGCGTGGGCTGTTTCCAACGCCGGGATAAGCCCCTCCGTCCGGCACATAACGCCTACCGCCTCAAAAACTTCTCTGTCAAGAGCGTAGCAGGGCTTAACCCGCCCTTCTTCGCACAAATGAGAAATTTCAGGGCCTCTTCCCGGATAGTTCAGCCCTGCAGCCCTAGTCTTAGAAGGCCTAATCTGGCCCCATCTGTCCTGCATAAGCATCATAAGGCTTCCATGAAGTACTCCTGGGCTGCCATGCTGGAAGGCTGCTGCGCTGTTTTCAGCGCCTAGACTTTCTCCTCCTCCTTCAACAAAATAAAGCCTGACGCCTTTTTCTTCTATGAAGGGTTTGAAGGCTCCGAGGGCATTGCTTCCTCCGCTGCCGCAGGCGACGATGGCGTCCGGAACCCGACCTTCCTTTTCAAGGATCTGTTGTTTAAGCTCTTGCCCTATCACACTTTGAAATGTTGCAACAATAGTTGGGAAAGGATGTGGCCCAACGGTGGATCCCATCAGGTAATGGGTTGTTCTTGAGCAGGATGCCCATTCACGTAGGGTTTCTGAAACCGCATCCTTAAGCACTCCAGCGCCTGTTTTCACAGGCTTGATTTTGGCGCCCAGCAGTTTCATTTTATTGACGTTTGAGGCTTGGCGTTCAATATCCTTGACGCCCATGAAGATTTCAGTTTTAAGCCCACAAATGTTCCCAGCCATCACCGTGGCGAGGCCATGCTGCCCAGCAGCTGTTTCGGTGATAAGCCGCCTTTTACCCATCTTCTTAGCCAGCAGCGCCTGGCCTAACGCGTTATTAAGCTTATGTGATCCTCCGCAGAGCAGATCTTCACGTTTAAGGTATACTTTAAACCCTACATGTTTGCTGAAGTTTCTTGCATAATAAAGCGGTGTAGGCCTCCCACCGTAATCCCTAAGCAGCCCGTGAAACTCCTTCTGAAACTCTTCAGTTGGATAAATCCTTTCAAAAGCCTCTTCTAACTCGAGAAGTGCATGCATGAGGATTTCACTCACATACATTCCGCCGTATCTTCCAAACCTGCCCTTCGTCATGAGGCATCACTTCATAATGTCATCCTCAAACGTGGCTTCCTTTGCCTTTCTAATGAAAGCTTCCACTTTCCTAGGATCCTTAATTCCCGGACTTGACTCCACGCCTGTGGATACATCCACGGCATAGGGCCTAACAGTCTCTACTGCGTCTTTTACGTTTTCCGGGTTAAGTCCGCCAGCCAGTATTAGAGGTTTAGGGTATATGGCGTCTCTAACACGCCTGCTTATAAGCCAGTCATGAGTTACTCCTGTTCCGCCGTGCTTTCCAGCAACATGCGAGTCAGCAATGATTCCGTCGAAAAATGCAGCTGTACGCTTAGCTATTTCAACCGCCTCAGCTCCTGTAATCGGCAAAGCCCTTACAAACATTGTCTCCGGCAACTTTTCTCTAAGAGAACTAAAATCTAAGGCGCTGTTTCCGTGAAACTGGATTACATGGGGCTTCAAGTGTTCATAGGCTTCTAAAACCTGTGACATGTTTTCAGGCGCCATGACCAGCACACTTTTAATGTTTTCTGGCACAAGCCTGAATAGGATCTTAGCTCTTTCCAGGGTTATGTTTCTAGGTGAAGATGGAATTTCCACTATGAAGCCCACCATGTCAGCGCCCAATCTGCACACAGTTTCCAAATCTTCTCTTCGGGTTATGCCGCAGATTTTCACCTTAACCCTTTTCATAGGCAGCCACGAGCTCCTTGACTTTCTCTTCGATGTTTTCAGCCGCCATTATCGCCGAGCCTACGAGGAAGGCTTCAGCGCCATAGCTCCTGAGTAGGCGAATGTCCTCGGCTGTTCGTATGCCGCTTTCGCTTACTACAACTTTGCCGCAGCAGTCTTGGCTTGACAATATAGCTCTAGTGGTGTTCAAGTTCACCTTGAGTGTTCTAAGGTTTCTGTTGTTTATGCCCACCAGATCTGCCTCGGTTCTAACCGCTGCAGCGAACTCTTCCCTTGTGTGGGTTTCAAGAAGAACCTCTAACCCACATGAGTGGGCAAGCTGGATGAAATCTTCAAGCGAGTGTTCTAGGCTGGTTTTTTCAAAAACCCGGTAGATTAGCAGGATGGCGTCTGCGCCTATTCCTGCGGCAGCCTCAATCTGAATGGGATCAACGATAATGTCCTTCATGATCACAGGAAGGCTGACATGTTTCTTAACATGAGCCAACATGGGTAAGGAGCCATCGAAGTGTTTAGGTTCTGTCAGCACCGAAATTCCTGTGGCGCCTCCGGCCTCCATGGCCTTAGCCACCTCCACGGGGCTCGATATATGCCTTAACCTTCCAATTGACGGGGAGGCAGGCTTGATTTCCGCTATTATGGGCGCGTACCTGCATCTGGCAATGGCTTCTTTTAGGCTTAATCTGGCAAGTGTATTTTCTGTCTCTACATTGTAGTATCCGCTGCGTACGGTTTCAAACGCGTCAATTATGAGGGTGTCTAGGAAGTCAGCCATATCTTCTCTTCAGCTCCTCAAGCTTATTAATGCGGCTTTTGTCATAAAATTTGATGAGTTCTTCAAGTTTATTGTAGGCGGCGCCGCTGTCTATGGACTCCTGCGCCAGCTCTAAAGCATAATTGAAGTCTTCAGCCATTCCGCCTACAATAATTCCCGCTGCAGCGTTGACGGCTACAAGATCCCTTTTAGGATCTCCAGCCTTTAAGCATCCGTACAGTATCTTGAATGTGGTTTCAGCGCTTTCTTCAGGGCTTGTCCCAACGATGTGCTCTATATCCGCCTTTTTCACGCCGAGCCGCTTTGGGGTAACCTTAAACGTGTTTATTTCGCCTTCCCTGAGCCAGGCTATTAATGTCTCCCCAACTGTGGATATTTCGTCGAGCCCGTCTAGGCCGTGCACCACCATGGCCTCCTGTAGCCCTAACCCCTTTAGTACGTGGGCTATCTTTTCCACAAGCCCCGCGTCATATACTCCTATAACTTGGGCGTTAGCCATGGCCGGGTTCGTAAGCGGACCCAAAATGTTGAACACTGTTCTGATTCCCATTTCCCTCCTTGTACTTGCAGCATGCTTCATCGCCGGGTGGAACATTGGTGCGAACATAAATCCCACACTGACCTGTTCAATGGCCTTCTCCACGGTTTCAGGTGGAACGTTCAGGTTTAGGCCTAGATGCTCCAGCACATCAGCGCTGCCGCTTCTGCTTGTAACGGAGCGGTTGCCATGCTTAGCCACTGGTACACCTGCACCTGCAACTACGAAGGCGGCTGCGGTGCTGACGTTGAAGGTTTTTATTCTGTCTCCTCCTGTCCCACACGTATCTACTAGACGTCCGCTTACTCTTGGACTTATTTTGTGGCAGAAACTCTTCATGACTGTGGCAAAGGCCATGATCTCCTCCACGGTTTCCCCCTTCATTCTGAGGGCTGTGAGAAAAGCGGCGATCTGGGATGGTGTAGCTTCTCCGCTCATGATTTCCTTCATGGACTCAAAGGCTTCGCGGTACGAGAGATTTCGTCCGCAGACAAGGTTTTCAATTGCTTCTCTTATCATGTGGAGCCTGCTCCATCTAAAAAATTCTTCAAGATAGCCTTACCCTGCTCGGTGAGTATGGATTCAGGGTGAAACTGCACCCCCTCAATTGGATAAAGCCTGTGGCGTACGCCCATAATCTCTCCGTCATCCAGCGCCATAGCGGTTATTTTGAAGCAGCTTGGAAGGGTGTCCTTGTCTGCAACAAGTGAGTGGTAACGCGTAGCTTTAACCGGATTTTTAATCCCCTTAAATATGCCCTGTCCATCATGCATTATCAGGCTTGTTTTACCGTGCATTATCCTCTTAGCCCTGACGATTTTGCCTCCAAAAGTCCAGATAATCCCCTGATGTCCAAGGCAAACTCCAAGAGTTGGGGTTTTGAGGCTTATGTGTCTTAGGATTTGTTGGCAGGCGCCGAAGTACCTGGTTTCCTCAGGCGTTCCAGGTCCCGGCGATATGATTATCCTGTCAGGCTTAAGCTTCAAGGCCTTCTTAATGGTTATTTGGTTGTTCCTGTAAACCACAGGGTTTGCGCCTAATTCGCCTAGGTACTGCGCGAGATTATAAACAAAGGAGTCGTAATTGTCGATGACGAGAACTCTCATCGGTGTGAATCACCTTCTTTAGCGGCTATTTGCAGAGCTTTAAGAAGTGCTGAGGCTTTATGTTCCGTTTCAATCCACTCTCTTCCAGGTACAGAATCCGCTACGATGCCTGCTCCAGCCTGGATATAGGCGCGGCTTCCCTTTGCAACAAGCGTTCTAATCGTTATGGCGAAATCCGCGTTTCCATTAAATGAGAAGTATCCCGCAGCCCCTGCGTAGGGGCCTCTTCTCACGGGTTCAAGTTCCTCAATTATCTCCATGGCTCTGACCTTTGGGGCTCCGGAGACCGTTCCAGCCGGGAAAACAGCTTTTAAGGCGTCATAGCAGTTAAAGTCATGCCTAAGCCTGCCGACAACCCTTGAAACCATGTGCTGAACGTGACTGTACTTGTAAACTTTCATGAACTCGGGAACATGCACGGATCCGAATTCTGCAACTCTCCCCAGGTCGTTCCTAGCCAAGTCCACAAGCATCACATGTTCGGCGCGTTCCTTTGGGTCATGAAGCAGCTCCTGCGCCAAGGCCTCATCCGCTGAGGGGTTATCTTTAACACGCGGTCTTGTGCCTGCTATTGGAAAGGTCTCAACGGTCTCACCTTCAACTCTTACCAGCATTTCAGGGCTTGAACCGGCTAATTGGCAGTTTCCCATTTTAAGAAAGTACATGTACGGTGATGGATTCAGCCTTCGCAGTGCATAGTAGAAGGGGATTAGACTTCCATGGAAACTGAATTCGTAACGCCTCGAAAGCACAACCTGGAATATGTCTCCCGAAACGATGTACTCCTTAGATTTGGCGACTATCGCCTCATACGCCTCTTTTTTAAGGTTTGTTTTAGGCTCTGAATAGTAAAACTTCTCTGTGGCAACGTTCTCCTTGATTAGGCCTTCAACTTCGCTCAGACGGTTTTCTTTGAAGTAATAGTAGAAGACTTCGCCTGTTTTATGGTTGAACACTATTCCATCGTCATATAGCGCCATCTCCAAGTCCGGAAATCCAAATCCATCCATGGCTTTTTCTGGAAGCTTTTCCCAGTACCTTACGGCGTCATAGGAAACATAGCCAACCGCTCCGCCGATGAATCTGAAATAGCTTTGAAGCTTGCATGTTCCATCTACAAACCTCCTGACAAGTGATAGTGGATCATCCACAACAAGCCTTTCCCTCAGGTTTCCAGTCTTATCATAGACTTCAGCTACTCCATTCTTTATGCTGATGACTACGCGCGGATTAAACCCTATGAACGAGTATTCAGCAAGGTATTCCGGCCCCTCTACGGATTCCAGAATATACGCGTATTCGCAGTGCCTGTACAGCGAATTAAAAATTTCAAGAGGCTGCCTTTTCCATCTGAGCTTGATGATGGTGGGCTTAAATCCTATGCTTAATAGGCCAAACTTTATCCCTCATTTCCCACGCGCTCCGCATTTTGTTCTATAAACTGCATTAATGGACATATTTAAACTTTTACGAACAGAAATGTTCATGACAAAACACTTTTAACATCGCCCCAACCTAATCATTTATGGTTGGTGATGTTTATGGAGGTTAAGCTCCTAGTTGACGGTGAAGCAATACCTATGAACGAGTTTGTTGAGAGGATTCTGGCGAGCATTATAACAAGCGCCGTGGGAACGCTTAAGGGCGTAGGCGAAGGATGGAGACAAATTGAAATAAGCATAAGGCGGTAGGGCTGAGTTTGATACCTGAAGCATATAAAAAACATTTGGCTGAGGAGCTTACGGAAAAACTTACGGATCAGGTTAAAATAGTCGTTTTCACCCAGGAGGTTGAATGTCCCAGCTGCGCCCAGACAAGAAGTCTCATACAGGAACTGGCTTCGCTGAACCCAAAAATAAGTTTCGAAGTACATGATTTTATGGCTGATCCTGCGAAGGCGAAAGAATACGGTGTTGATAAGGTTCCGGCAGTTGTGATCGTAGGTAGGAGGGATTATGGATTAAGATTTTATGGGCTTCCCTACGGATACGAGTTCAAAACATTGATTGAGGGTTTAATAGCCGCATCTAAGGGTGTAACCGATCTTCCTGAGGATATTAAAAGAGAACTTAAAGCGTTAACCTCGCCCGTGCACATTCAAGTGTTCGTGACTTTAACATGCCCCTACTGTCCAGCTGTAGCTGCAACTGCATATAAGTTTGCAGTGGAAAGCAACCATGTAAAGGCTGATGTGGTAAATGTAAGCGAGTTCCCCCATCTTGGGCTTAGGTACGGTGTTATGGGTGTGCCTAAAACCGTCATAAACAACAAAGTGGAGTTTGTGGGGGCTGTGCCTGAGGATATATTCATGGAATACGTATTGCTGGCTGCCAACAGCCCATAATATGGTGTAATTATTTTGACTTCAGACTCCATAAAGCTCATTTTCATATATAGTGGAGCGTTTGCTGAGCGGGTTATACGAAATCTAATAAACGATCCGAGCTTCTGCAAGTCATGCGGGCTCTTATGTGACTCCTGCAAGTACGGCGTTTACAGCCACGTTCAAAGCATACGCGCTGCCTTTGAAATTCCAGATCCGGCGAAACTCCCAGCGTTCATAGAGAAACCCGAAGATTACTTGCCGTCAAACATGCCTAAGGCTGATGTCTGTGTAGCTTCAGGCATCCATAAGGATCTGCTGCTAGAACTGCCCAATCGCCTAAATGCATGTGGAATAAAAGGCTTAATAGTGCCTGTTGAAGACTTTAACGAGGTTCCATCTGGCCTGAGAAGGCAGGTGGAGGAACGCTGTATAGAACTCGGTTTGGAGTGTGCTTTCCCAAAGCCTTTTTGCTGTTTGAAGCCTTCAAGGGATAAGCCGCTTATTTCAAGGTTCGTGCTTGAGTTAGGCATAGGCCGTCCAGAACTGGAAATAACCGTTACTGAAAAAGGCGGGGTTGAGATTGTAGAGTCCGCAGTGGTTAGGCGTAGCGCCCCATGCGGCTCCACATGGTATGTTGCTAGAAAATTGCGCGGTGTAGAGACTCGAAGAGAAACGCTTCATGATGGTATAGCGAAAGCACATCATAGTTATCCCTGCACAGCCACAATGAGCGTTGATCCTGAAGCCAAAGAACCCATACTGCATATTGCAGGCTTCATAATAAGGGAAGCTGTTGAAGAAGCGCTGAAAAGAAAAATAGGTTTATGATTGCAGTTTGGCTGCGAGCTCCATAACCCTTCTTTTTATTTCATCCCTCACTTTCCTAGCGTCTTCCAAAGACATTTTTGCAGGGTCAGGCAGGTTCCATTGCTCCACTTTCCCAGTATAAACTATTGGGCATGCTTCGCCTCCGCATACGATTACTGCTATTTCAGCTTTTTCCTGCAGCTCTCTTGTGATGAGCCTGGGCTTTTTGCGGCTTATGTCTATGCCTTCCTCCAGCATAAGCCTAACTGCGTTTGGATGAACTTTGTCCGCTGGCGTTAAGCCGGCGCTCACAGCGTTCCATCCTTTTGGGGCATACCTGTTAAAGTATGCTTCAGCGATTTGGCTTCTGAAGCTGTTCTCTACGCATATAAAAAGCACGGTTGGCAAGCGCTTTATCCCTCCCAGTCCAGGAGCCGCTTCTCACCCTCAATCTTCTTGATGTCCGTTATGTCCTGCGTGACCTCCATAGTTCCAAGGTATCTTCCATTCTTATCTCTCACAGCGAAGTACCTTATGTGAACCAGGCGGTCTCCAGCCTTTATCCAGAACTCAGCAACGTTCCTCTCGCCTCTTTTGAAGGCCTCAAGGATGCGGTTAACTATGTGGACGCTTTTCTCCGGATGGCAGAGCTGCACCTTCCTGCCAAGTATGGCTTTAGTCCTGACGAATATCCGCTTTTCAGCCTTGTTAAAGTATTTAACACGGTCATCCCTGTCCACGAACGTTATGTCCACTGGAAGCGTGTTCAGAATCGCCTCAACTTCCTCATTCGTCAAGGAGCCTGCCTCAAACTCTAGGGCATTTCCAGCCGCGGCTGTCGGCTTAGCAGCTGGCCCCGTTTCCGCTTTGATGTGTGCAGGTGTGAAGCAGCAATAGCCTATTTCATCAAAGTCTTCGCGGATGACTCTCCACTCATTTTCAGTCACGACTTTGAGGGCTATTGGGAAAAGTATGCTGTTCTCCTTGTAAATGTGGCTTGAAAGAGCATCAGCTAAGCCTTTTGAGAGCTCGGCAAGCTGTCTCTTAAAGTCCTGAAAGGTCACTTCTCCAGTTTTCTCCATAAGCATGTGCAATTGTTTCTTCCTTTCTCGAAGCTGATTATGCTCCATCCACATTATAGCCGGAGGCTCAGTTATGCCGTGTTTTTCAAGAACCGGGAAAAGCGCGTTTTCCTCCCGCAGATAATGCTTCTCAGCATCCAGTAAGTCGTTGACTATATGCCTGATCTGATGCACCTCTTCACGCACATCTTCCTCGGCAGACTGCACCTTAGCCGCGGAAGCTTTAAGCTTCTCTGAAAGTTCCGTGAGGATTTTATGCTCCTCGCGGAGAATGCTTATGGGGTTCTCAGCCGGCGCCTCAGCAGGCTGCTTTGCTAGCTGCTCTCTGAAAATAGCCAGGTGCAGGTCGCATAGCTTTTGAAGTTGCTCTCGGGAAACGCCTTCCCTTTCGACAAGCTCCTGCTCGATTTTGGCGATCTCCTCCGGGGTTGTGCCCTCTATAACCTGCCTGAACCTTTCCTTAACCTCCTCTAATGGCGCACCAGCGTGTAGCTGCCTAAGAACCTCCTTTAGGAGTTTCCCCCTTTCCTCCTCATTGATTCCGCCCATGCTCAGCTAACCTCCAGGATTTTCTTAGAGAGCATTTTACCCAGTTCAGCCACTCTTTTCTCGGCTTCTTCTGCTGGAGGCCCATTCACCTCCAGCGCTCCTACAACTTCAATGTTCTGTTGGCCTAAAACCTCCTGGATTTGTTTTATAGCTGCAGCACCCCATCCGTAAGAGCTAAGCAGCACCGCGAACTTTGCTGGTGGGCGAAGAACCTTCACAAGGTATGCGGCGTAAACAGCCAAGGGATGGGCTCCGCCTAGAACTGTAGGTGCTCCAAGTGCAATCGCCCGAGAATCAACAAGGTCCTTTGCTATGTCGCCCACGTCAGATAATGCCAGATTATGTATGGCCAGTTCTACTCCCTCAGAAGCCAAGGTTTCAGCCAACTGATCCATCATGCTTTCTGTGCTTCCCCACATGCTAACATACATGATTGTGGCTTTAGGCCTAGTTTCGCCGTTGGCCCATCTCCTATAAGCGTCCAGTATTATCTTGGGGTTTCTATGGACGGGTCCATGGCTGGGCGCAATCACTCGAATATTCAGAGGCTTAAGCTTTTCTAGGGCCTTCTGCGCCATGGCCCTAAAGGGCATCATTATTTCGCCCCAGTACCTCTGAGCGTGGACAAGCAGGTCCTCCACTTCGTCGCTGTAAACACCCATGGCCAAGTGGCTGCCGAAGAAGTCGCATGGGAAAAGAATTCCATCCTCTTCAACATATGTGAACATTGTTTCAGGCCAATGAAGCATAGGTGCCTCAATGAAACGCAGAGTTTTACCGCCAAGGCTTAGGGTTTCCCCGTCTGCAACGGTTTTTATCCGTTCCTGTGGAACACCGTAAAATGTCTGAGCCAACTTTACGCCTCTGCTTGTAGTCACCAGTTTAGCATCAGATGCAATTTTCATAATGTACGGTATTGCGCCGGCATGATCTGGTTCAGCATGGTTCATAATCACGTAGCCTATGTCTTCAGGGTTTGTGACTGCGTGGATTTTAGCCTGCAAATCCCCCTCAAAACCTGGATTCACAGTGTCAATCAGCGCATTTAGGCTTCCGCCTGTGACCAGGTAGGCGTTGTATGATGTTCCATTGGGCAGAGAAATCAGCGCGTCGAAAAGTCTTCTGTTCCAATCTCTTATGCTGATCCAATATACGCCATCAGCTAGTTTAACAACATTTTTTCTGTTCATTCCAACAACCAATATTACAATTGTAATAAAGCATATTTATACCTTACTAAAAATAATTACTGCAGGTATGCTGAATGATGTTGCCATGCGAGGTCGCTGTGAAAATTTTAATTCCGCCGACAAGGGCTGCCATAGCTAAAGAACTCATAATGCGCCACGGCCTGAAGCAGGCTGAAGCCGCAAGGTTACTGGGAGTAAGCCAGCCCGCGATAAGCCTCTACAATAGGAGGATGCGTGGAAAAGCCATTAACCTTGAGGATGACTTGGAGATTCGAAAATTAATAGTTGAATTCGCCGATAATCTGGCCAGGAAAAGCTTTTCGCAAAGGGATTACATTTTAAGATTTTGCGAAATCTGCAAGAAGGCAAGAGCTAAGAAACTTTTATGCAAGATGCATAAAAGCCTGGATTCATCGTTTGACGTGGATAATTGTGATTTCTGCGCTGAAGCATTAAAGTGCTTATAGCGAAAGTGCTAGTCGGCGAGGTATCTTATGATCTTTTCGTATAGATCCCTGTCCCTCAGATCCTCGTATCCTCTGTAAATGCTCGGGTTATCATTCACCTCAACCACCAAATATTGGCCGTTAATCTCCTTAATATCAACGCCGTAAAGGCCATGCCCGATAACGCTGCATGCTTTTATGGCTGTTCTTTTAAGCTCCTCAGGTGCGTTATGCCTCTTAAGGGCTACAGTTCTACCCCATATAAAGCTTGGCTTACCGCGGCGTTTAACACCATGCTTCCATTTACCCTTAGGCATCATGTACTTGCAGACATAAAGCACCTCGCCGTTGAGAACACCGACTCTCCAGTCAAAGCGGGAGGGCATAAACTTCTGAACTACTATGAAGTCTGACCTTCTGAAGAATTTTTTAGCAATCTCGCGGAAGCTAGATTCACAGGAGACTTTCTCCACATACTTAGAAAAGCTCGTGTAAGGCGCTTTTATCACTACCGGTTTTCCAAAATGTTCAAAGATCTGAGATATTTGTCTATGATGAATTTCCTCCTTACTAAGAAATACTGTGGGTATGCAGGGAACGCCGCGGCGCTCAAAGAGTCTGTACTGGTGGATCTTGTTTGCGCAGATTCTTATAGATTCAGGGTCGTCGATGACTTTCAAGCCTAACTCCCAAGCTGTCTTGGAAACCACATAGGAGGTGTAAAGTGGGTCAGTGGTTGCCCTAATAAACACGGCATCGTAGCTTGGAATTTCAGAGAGGTCATTTCTAAATATGAATTCAAACTCATGCCCCATTCTCTCGGCTGTCTGCTTAAAACAGTAAAGCGCTTCAGCCTCCCTGGCGTAGGAAAAATTGTACTTCTCAACATAGCAAGCTATACGCTTCAATCAAAACCGCCTTCCCGAAAAAGCTTCCCAATCTCATGGGAGATTTTCCCTATGTCCTGCATAGAAATTTCATCCAGGCTCAAATGCTGAAGCCCGCACAAGTAGGCTTCTCCATTAACATGCTGGATATGTAGCTTACATAATGGTATTTTAAAGGTTTCGTAAACCTTCCTGGAATTTTCTTCAACATGCCGGTCGCCTGTCCAGCATTTTCCAAAAAAGGCTTTGTATGTGGCTATTGGCCCCATTAATGGCTGGGCGCAGACGGCATACTTGTAATTCATGCTTAAGCTTTTAACAGCCCTATAAAGGGCGCTGCGGTTGTTAGCTACCCTGAAACCGTTCGAGGAGAAGGGATTAACGGCGAACACAACCACTGGAAAGCTGAACTCTGATGTTATATGTTTCACAGAACCAGTAACGATATGGGGCGGCACCGTCACACCGGCCTTCATAGCCCTTAGCAGAAGCACTGGCACCCGATAGGCATCTATTATATCCCTCGTTGCCGGAAT
Organism: Candidatus Bathyarchaeota archaeon; assembly: GCA_025058315.1. Classification (GTDB taxonomy): domain Archaea; phylum Thermoproteota; class Bathyarchaeia; order Bathyarchaeales; family Bathycorpusculaceae; genus DRVV01. The sequence continues at coordinate 95,503 of JANXET010000003.1, forward strand.
CACCTTGTCGCCGAGAACCTCAGCGTAAAGTGAAACATAATAGCCCGTTTTCATGTACCTATAATCATTGTTTATGTTCAGAATGAAGTCCTTAACTGTTGATTTAATGAATCTTGACGGTTTCATCGATGGAACGTCAGCCTCAAGGTCGATGTTTGAGACGACCAGCACCCATTAGACACCGTATATATCGATTCGGGGATACATTGGTTAAGTATTTAAGATTAACTGTTTCTAAAGCGATCTTCATGCGTAAAGGGCCATGTGAGAATATAAGCTTATATTTCGGCAGCATAGATCTCGATAAAAGAGAGGATGTAAATACGTACAGAACCTTAGAGGTTCTGGGTCCGGAACACGAGTTCTCAATAGTAGGTGAAGACCTTAAACCTCTTCCCATAGCTGATAAAGTCATAAAGGATTTCCATGGAAGAATAGTTAACTTCGTCAGGCAGGACAGGTTCACATTCGGCAAGGAAATGCAGCTTCATGTTTTAGAGTTTAAGCCGAACAAACCCTTCAAGTCCCCCAGGATTTTCGAGGAAACCATGCATAAAGCTGTTCTGAGAATCATCGACTTTCTGGAGAAACGTTACAGCGCCTGCCTACTCGGCACGGGAATGCATCCCCTGCTCAGGCTTGAGGAGACAAGCATCTGGCCCCATCGTCATAGGGAGATATATCATGCCTACGGTGAAATCTTCAACCTTAAGCAGCATGGATGGCTTAACATACAGAGCTTCCAGCTTAACCTTCCATACTCCAGCGAGGAAAAAGCTATACAATTACATAACCTGCTCACGAACGTCTGCGCGTATATTCCCGCCATCTCCGCCTCATCACCATTATATGAGGGGAAGCTCGGCGAGTACGTGGATAACAGGCTTCACTTTTACATGGAGAACCAGAAGGAGATCCCATCCATAACGGGATCCATCATCCCTGAGTACATACACTCCTTCAGACAATATAAGGATGAAATCATCGGAGGCTACTCCAGAGATCTTGCCAAGGCCGGCGCCCACAGATGCCTCCTATATAAGGAATGGGTGAACTCGAGAGGCGTTATACTTAGGTTTGAGCGGAAGGCTATTGAAATACGCATATTAGACGAGCAGGAATGCATAAAATCCGATGTGGCGCTCAGCTGCTTCTTCAGGGCGCTGCTTAGAGGACTACTTAAGGAGAAGCCGCAACTTTTACCCACGGAAACTCTGGTCAGAGACTTCCAAAAGGTTATCAAGGAGGGCCTAAACGCCAAGGTAAGTCACCCGCAAGGCCCAACAGCCAGACATGTCTGTAAGCACTTCCTTAAAATAGCCTATGCAAACGCTGGAGAGGATGAGAAGGAGTACCTCTCAATCGTGCAGAGACGCATAGAAGATGGAAGCCTCTCAGAGCTGATAAGGGAAAACTTGATTAAGAGGACTCAAAAAGCCGATTTTAACGAGGCAATCATAGATGTTTACTCAAAACTCTTAAAAAGCCTAAGGGAAAACAGCCCCTTCCTATGAGAAGGCATAGAAAATTTGAAAGACAGAGGAACTTCTTCAATGTATGCGGCAAATGCCACATACATTGTTGCCGGGATGCAAGGCCCCCAATCACTGAAAGTAGGATGAAGATAATTGAAGAATACTTAAAAAAGCAGGACATGAGGATAGAAAGGCCCTTCATAAGGGCAGAATACGTTTTTCCAGGAGAGGATCAGGAGGGCTACTGCATATTCTACGATAAAGCAACGAAAAGATGCCGAATTCACCCGGTGAAGCCGGAAACATGTGTCGCCGGACCGATAACCTTCGACATTAACAGAAATTCTGGGAAAATAGAATGGTATCTGAAGTTCGAGGAGATATGTCCCCTAGCCGGAGCCATGCACAGGGATAAGGAGGCTCTCAGGGAACATCTCAAAACCGCGAAAATTGAGATCATGAGGCTTGTGCGGGAACTCCCGCCTGAAGCCCTTCGAGCCATACTGAAGAGGGAGGAGCCTGAAACCTTTAAAATAGCTGAGGACGACGTGGACAGGGATATTTTGAGTAAGCTATGAGGCACACTTTAACTCGCCTCTCCACACAGGCGCAGTCCATCATCTAACAAACATTTTTACGCTCGGCGCCGTTCCATTTCATCGTGTGGTGGAAAAGTGTCGCTTTCACCTATAAATGAGGCTATGAGGCGAACGTGCAACGTGCTTAGACATGAAGCCTCCATGCAGGTTATAGAGTATGAAAAGCGTTTCTCGCATTTAAGGAACTTTTATGATAAACTCCTATCAAACCTTGTGAAAATGAGCTTCAATTTTAACGAAGTTTACAAGACGGCGGAGGAGTTTTTCGGCGATACTGCAGTGCGCTTCGCCGGAATAGATGGAACAATGTATTCTAGGCCCCTATTTGACATGGTTGTATTCTTCGGCGGGGCTTATGCCGCCACAGGCACCGTCTCTTTTCAAGAGAATGATAAGCCAGCGGTATCATATGATGAGCGGCTTGGCCGGAACGCTGCAGGCATCTCAAGCGTCATCCCAATCTACGTTAATGAGGTTCCAGATGTGGATCAGGCATTTTTTGATGTTTCGCAGCCTGGAGAGGTGAATCTTGCTAAACCGTTAACGGAAGAGTCAATAATTAACAATGCAACTGTGGCTAACCGTATCATGACTTTGGCGGAGTACTACCTGGCTTACAGGTTCGCCGTTGACTCTGACAGCAATATACACATAATTATCATGGACCGAAGCCTATCAGTTGAGCGGGCAAGCCTACTGTATGATACTTCAAAGCGGGCGCTTTGGGATGTGAAATGCAACCTTATAGGATATCAGGTTGACGATGAGCCTATAGATGCAAACGACCTAAACATTGGAAGACAACTGGTATCCAATGTAGCTCTCGGTTTACCTCCTCCAAGGGCTGACTACCTACGCCACGCCATAATAGATCTGCTTAAGCGTCAAGGCGCGTTAACTGAGAGGCAGATTCTCTCCGGGTTAGGCATAGCTGACGAGAAGAGGGCTGAAAGGGTTAAGCGAAGCTTATCAGCCCTTTTAAAAAAGGGCATTCTAGTAGAGAAGAATGAGTTTTACATTCTAAAACCAAAATACGTGAATACGTGGGAACGGCTGAAAAAGGCCGTTACAAAAATATGTGAAAGACTTTTCGCCTCAAATACCCCTGAAAGCACAAGCCTAATGAAGATAATGAAGCATGGAAGGGAATACTGGTTAACAACGATTGACATGGCCTTTCTCACACTTTTCACCCTCCAAATGCTTGTTGAGGAATGCTGGAAGAGGCGCATTCTGCTGATAGGCGTGACTAAGGATACCGCTGCAAGAGACTTCAAGCGTCAGCTAATACCGATAATGCATAACGAGGGACTGCTGGAGGCCAAAATATCCAGGGAGGAGCTTGATGAGATTCCAAACACTGACCGCATGATCCTGCAGTCCGCCAGCATTCTAAACATGGAGAAGATAACTCCGCCGTGGAGCCTAATAGAGTATGACTCCGCCTTCAGAACTATGATGCTTGACAAGAAGGGGCGGAGAGGCTACGTTTCAGGAGCCATAAGGAACAAGATAGGCATGGAGAGGTTGTTCCTAAAAACCTACATTCAGCTCAGCCAAGCGAAGACCGATCCCATGCTGAGAAGCAACGTGCTTTTAGTGGATAGGCTTGTATACCCAGAATATGACTATCGTCCAGACACTGTTGTAGAGTTCTGGAACGAGCTCAGCGATGAAACCAAAGAGCCTGTTGAGGCGGTGCTATTCATAAATAAGGATGTGCCTAATAGGCTTCAAGACCTCGTCATGGCCATTTTAGTCGCGATGACGCCTTCAAACATACCTGAAGCTTTCGGCCATAACACTCCGCTATTCATCGCGGACAAAATTGCCAAGTGGAACTACAGCCAATTCAAGCGGATTGTAGACACAACCGCAGAGTGGATACTGAATAATCATAAATTGAGAAGATTCGTTTTTTATATGAGCACATTTAGAGAAAGGAGGGCTACGATTGAAGCTGCAAGGCGAGAGCAAATTTAACAGTTCATGCTTCACCGATTTCGATGGGCGATTCCATGCAAGGCTAGCCGCAGTGATCCCAAGGTTCTTCATGGGAAGCGAGGAATCCAAGATCACCGGGACAGGCGCGCGTTATCAATGCCGCATAAAGGTGGAGTACCATAAGGACCTGATGGGGCTTCTGGAGGAGGGCATGCTGCTGGCGGTGCGGAACTTCAAGCAGACGCTGCTCGGCGAGGAAAGATACACCCTTATGGAGATAAGCCGAGTTTGGCCTGAACACTTCGGGCTTAGAGGCCTATCAGATCATGGATATTACCCGATGCAGTTCGAGATCATTGAGCAGTCTGAAGCAGACTGGGAAACTGATGACCGCTCCACAATGATGATTCAGATAGACGCCATCCCCATAAATTACGACCTGATAATAAGGGGGAACAACTGTTACGAGTTCGTTAAGGGCTTCTCATACCCCATCGTGGGAAGCCCAGCATACATTCTTAACGGAGAAATGATAAATCGAATGTACAACCAGAAGATCGCTCAAGCGCTGGGCATAGATCCCTCCCAAACCGTTGAAGATGCAAGGATAGATCCGAGAATAGGCATAATCAAAATGTTCCAGGCCAGCAGCACAGTTATCCCCATTTACGTGGACTTTGAGAAGCTGGTACGCTATCATTTTGGCGTATTCGCCTTCACAGGCGGCGGCAAAAGCAACCTCATGTCAAACATTCTGAGGCGCCTCCTAATACATGCTGACAACGTGAAAGTGGTTGTTTTCGACATAAGCTGCGAGTATGTATTCCTGCTGCTGGATCTGCTTGCCGACGGGGATATGCCTGCGAAGGTTATACTTGAGCATAGAATAGACTCTCTTGATCAGTTCTTCAACTCTGTGGTTAAGCCCCGCGAGTACGAGCAGGATGAACGCATCAGGATAGGGCTGAAACGCATAATGGATCAGGATAAGGTTGCCTTCTACACAAGGCCAAAACAGAAAATTCCAACATACTCGCAGTTCCTAGAGGAGCTCCTTGAACAGAGGAAGAGCAGCACAGACAAGCCCCACTACCTAAACGCCATAGACAAGATACATGACGCCATACTTGATTACATGGAGGAGCATGGGCTAAGCGAGAACCAGGAGGTTGACGAAGCCTTCATCATGCATATCGACAAGATATGCCGGGAAACAATTGATGAATTCAAGGTTCATGAGAAAAGCGGCCTCTTCGCATGGGCCACCACAAGAAGCGCCATACTGGATAGGCTTAGAAGAATAAGGGAAGAGGAAAGGAAGGAAACAGGAGGCCTCACAGCTGAGAAGATCAGGGAACTTCTAGAAGGCGAAGCAAGGCTCATATGCATATCAATATCTGATCCCACAACCATAAAAGAGCTTGTGGTAACGCTGACGCAGGATCTGCTAATACGCAGAAAGCGAAGGTTCCAGGTTAAGCCATACATACTGCTAGTGTTTGACGAGGCTCAAGAGTTCATCCCTGAACTTTCAGGCGTAACTGGAATTGACAAAAAATGCAGCAGGCAGGTGGAAACCCTGCTTAGGCAGGGTAGAAAATACGGGCTTGGCGTGTGCATAGCAACCCAGCGAATAGCCTACCTGAACACGAATGCCCTGCAGCAGCTGCACACATACTTCGTGGGAACTCTGCCGAGGCCATACGATCGGACATTGATAAGCGACACTTTCATGATAGATAAGGGTATACTTGAGAAGACGCTGGAATTCGCGCCTGGAGAATGGCTCCTGTCAAGCTACATAGCCACAGGAATAGAAAACGTGCCCATATTCATAAAGGCTGACAACGCTGAGAAGGAAGTGGAAAGATATCTCAAAGAAGCCATCGAGTCACAGTGAGAACGCTATCATGCCGGCCAGCGTTAGACACGCTGCAGCGACCACAGGGGGCATAACCAGGAAACCGTATTTGGAGAATTCTGTGAATGAAATGGAGCACCCTTTGCTTGAAAGGATCTTAGCCCACATGAGCCCCGCGAGGGCGCCGGTCAGCATGAAGTTGGCTCCAAGGTTGCTTCCAGCCACAAGCGCCAAAATCGCGCCAAGCTTAAAAGTGTTGGAAACAGAAAAAGCAGGGCTCTGGAGGGCTCTAACAAAGAATATTGTCATCGGATGGTTATTCATAGATCCTGCGGCAAGCGATGATAAGAAACCCACGCAGAGCACAGTCGCCGTGAGGTTTGAGGATGCTTTTGAAAGCTGAAGTGCCAGAAGGTCTGTCCACCCTGAAGATGCCATTGTCTCAACTATCACAAACAGCCCTATTAGGAAAGGCGCTATCTTCCACGGCATCCTCTTCAGAACCACTATAATGACGGAGCGGGAATGCAAAACCTGATAGAGAAACATTATGAACGCAGATGCTAAGGCAGCAGTCCACGGTTTAACGTCAATCACCGTTGATGGTAAACTCATAACCAGTATGGTGCCTCCTAGCACGATTAGGCCGAAGGCGGCGCCCCTGCGGTCTCTGAGGGCCAACTGCGGGTTTACCTGCGGCATATTAATATGCTTCGGAAGTTTTCTGCGGAAAACTATCCAGAGCATTAATAGGCACATGGCAACGGCGGAGGCAGCTGGAAGAAGCATCCATTCAGCGAATTCGATGAAAGAAATTTTGTAGGCTTCCGCGATCACGATGTTTGTGGGGTTTCCAATATACAATCCCATGCCTGAAATGTTGGCTGCAAAGAACTGGGCGAACAGGTAGGGCATGGGACTTATTCCCATACTGTTGCACATGTAAATAATTATCGGGGTGATCGTCAAAATTACAACGTCGTTGCTTGTGAAAAGCGTTAAGAACGACGTGAGCATAAAGAGGTAAACAAAAAGCTTTCTGCCGGAAATTCCAGCCTTCTTCACAACCTGAAGCGCAATGTACTCGAAAAATCCTGTGAGGTCTAGAGAGATGCAGATGTAGGCTAAAGACAATATCAGGATTATTACCGAGTAGGGTTTTATGTTTTCACAGCCAGCAATGCCTCTGACGACAAAGCTTACGTCTATTGCTGAAGTAGCTAACAAGAAAGCCACACATAATATCGGAGCTAAGCCATAATCCAGTTGCAGGTAAACTTGTTTGAATGGAATCTTAACCTTAGGATGTTTGAAAGTTAAAATTACTGTAGCCGCGAAAGCGAGTAAACTAAGCATAGATGAATAAGTGAGCAAACCATTTGCCTCCCTGCGGCAAACTATGTTAACAACTGTTCAAGTTTTCAATGCTGTAATCAGAGGTTGAATAAAAACTTGATGATGAGAAAATTTAGATTCTAATAAAAATAATTTAAGGGAATTACGTTTTTGATGCTGATACTCCGCATTTTTTAAGTAGTCTCTGCCATCTTTGATCGGTTATCTTCTGTATTTCGTCGATGAGTTTTTCAAATTTCGGCGTGAAGAGGTGTCTGAAACGTCCCTGAAGCTGCAGATACTCCCTGACGGGCTTTTTCTTTTCAGGCGAAAGCGCTATGGCTTTGCTGGGTGCTGAAAGCTGATATTCCCCGTTTATGCATTCCCAAAGTGGAAATACACAGGTCTCCACAGCCAGTTTAGCGAGCTCCATGGACTTCGCAGTGTCAGTTCTCCACCCGCGTGGGCACGGCGCGAACACGTGCAGAAACGCCGGGCCCTCAACCTCCAATCCCCTCCTAGTCTTAATTATAAGGTCGCGCCAGTAGTAGGGCGAAGCCGTAGCCACGTAGGGTATCTCATGCGCCGCCATAATCTCCGTTATAGGCTTTTTTGTTTCAAGCTTGCCCGGAACCACTGTTCCAGCAGGCGAGGTTGTGGTTGCAGCGCCTAGAGGTGTCCCGCCGCTCCGCTGTATACCCGTGTTCATGTATGCTTCATTATCGTAGAGCACGAAGAGAAAGTCATGTCCCCTTTCCATGGCTCCTGAAAGCGCCTGTAACCCTATGTCGTATGTTCCTCCATCTCCGGCGATGGCTATGACGTCTACGTGGCTATGTTTAACCCTGCCCTTCTTCTTCATTATTTTTATTGCAGCCTCTATTCCGGCGGCGTTTGCAGCGACATTTTCGAAGGCTGTGTGCACCCATGGCACTGCCCACGAGGTATAGGGGTACATGGAGGACACTATTTGCATGCATCCCGTGGCCGTAGTCACTATGGTTGGCCCCCGTGTAGCCTTCATCAAAAGTCTCAGAACTGTTGTGGCTCCGCATCCAGCGCATGCTCTATGTCCCGACATGAATAGGTCAGGCTTTTCAGCTATATCCTTCGATGTGAATTTCCATTCACTCTGCATTTCTCCATCTTCCTCCTATTCCCTCAATCCCAAATAATTCACAGGCTCCTTAACCTTCTCCTCCTTCAGTATTCCCTTGAGATCTTCATAGACCTGGCGTATTTGCCATGGCGGAACGTCTCTGCCGCCGAGTCCATAGATGTAGTTCACCAGAACTGGGCGTTTGTCCAAGTCGTACAGCACGTGGCGAACCTCGTGGAAAACTGGGCCGCCGAATCCTCCGAAGCTTATGCACTTGTCGAGAACAGCTACAGCCTTAACATCCTGAAGGGCTCTGCGGATGTCATCCACAGGCAGAGGCCTGAAAGTTCTAATCCGCAGCAATCCAGCCTTCACGCCTTCCTCTCTAAGCTCGTCAACAACAATCTTTGTGGTGCCCGCTGTGGATCCGAGGCATACGGTGGCTACTTCAGCATCCTCCAGCCTATAAGCCTCGATTAAACCGTTTCCATAGCTTCTACCTGATAATTCCGCATACTCGTCATGCACCTGGCGGATTACGCTTAAAGCGTTTTTTAAGGCCTCTACCTGCTGCCTTTTTATCTCAAAGTAGTAATTCGGGAAGGCTGCAGGGCCAAGGGTCATCGGATGCTCCGGATCCAGCCTAAAAGGCGCCTTTACGCCATCGTGTGTCAAAACCGTGGGGAACTGCCGCATGCCTAGGAATGCCTTCACAGCGTCGTCGGGAAGCACGTTCACGTTCTCCAGCGAGTGGCTAACGATGAAGCCGTCAAAGCAGACCATGGCCGGCAATAGTACATTCGGGTTTTCCGCTATCTTGAAGGCCTGTATAACTGTGTCGTAAACTTCCTGAGCGTTTTCTACGTACAGCTGTATCCAGCCGCTGTCCCTCTGAGCCATAGCGTCTGATTGATCTCCATGGATGTTCAGCGGCGCGGAAAGCGCTCTGTTCGCAACAGCCATAACCACGGGTGCACGGCATCCGGCTGTCACGAAGAGCATTTCATGCATTAATGCCAGCCCAGCTGAAGCTGTAGCTGTGAAGGTTCTTGCGCCTGTCAAGGCTGCGGTGAGGCATGCAGTCATGGCGCTGTGTTCAGACTCGGTGCATACGAAGGCTGTTTCCACCTCGCCGTTTGCCACGTACTCGCTGAATCTTTCAACAATTATTGTCTGCGGGGTAATCGGGTAGGCTGCCACCACGTCCACGTCAGACTGCTTAACGGCATAAGCCACCGCCTCGTTTCCGTTTAAAGCTACAACCTTCTGTTTAATCACGTTTTTCATCACATGTCCCCTCCTACAGAAGCTTCATTTCTATGGCCTTTGTTGGGCACTCATTAGCGCATATTCCGCATCCCTTGCAGTAGTTATAATCGAATTCTATATCGTTCCTCTCAGGCTTCCAATGGATGGCGCCGTCAGGGCAGTAGATGGCGCAGAGTAGACAGCGAGTACATTTGGCAGGGTCTCTAACAGGCGTGTAGGTTCTCCAATCGCCAGTCAGAAGCGCTGTGCTTGGCTTCCAGCATACGGCCCCTATGGAGATTTCCTTCCAGCTTTTTTCACTCATTCCGATCTAACCTCTTCATATGCTTCTTTAATAACTGCGAAGTTTTTCTCGGCGACATCTCGTCTGAACCGCTCCTCAACAGCCTTTTTGATGCTTTCCAGGCTGACTACGCCTGTAACGCGGGCTACAGCGCCCAGCATAGCCGTGCTCGTGATCGGTGCTCCAAGTATTTTTATCGCTATTTCCGTAGCTGGAACCGTCCAGACTTTCCCCTCATATGCAAGCGTTTTCCTAACTTCCAACGGCGCTTCCTTTGAATTGATTATCAGGTTCCCGTTCCTTGCAAGTCCCTGGGCAACCTGGACTGTTTTCATAAGGGTTGAATCAAGAACAACAACCACGTTAGGCTCGTAAACTGCGCAGTGCAGCCTTATAGGCTTCGCGCTTATCCTCGTAAAGGCCGTTACCGGAGCGCCCATTCTTTCAGGACCGAACTCTGGGAAGGATTGAATGTACTTACCCTCATGGACGGCTGCCCTAGCGAGGAGTTCACTGGCTGTCCATGCTCCCTGTCCACCTCTTCCATGCCATCTAACCTCGAACATGCCCATCAAATGGTTAAACTCCCACCTGCAGACAGAACTTCCTTCCATTTAGGAAAACTAATATATTACCTTTTTTGAGCGCCAGTGATTAGCTGGGTGAAATTTCAAGTTACGGTTGAGAAATTAAATCCTTCAAAACCTCCTTAACTGGCATTTCCAGCAGGCCTCTAACACGGCTTAAAAGGCTTCTACCCGCGTCTGTTATGGCGTAGAACTTTATACGTCTCCCGCCCTTCTCCATCCATCTGCCTTCAATAAGCCCCGATGCCTCCAGATCATAAAGTAATGGGTAAACCACTCCTGCAGCAAGGTTCAGCCCGGTTAACCTCCTCATTTCCTTGGTTATGCTGTAACCCGACATGGTTCTCCTGCTTAGAAGCCAGAGAATGATGGTTCTTCCGAATCCTCTTATGGCGGTCTTAACAAGCTCCTCTTCAAACTCGTCCATTTGAGCCTTCAAGCCCCCTCTTAGACTCATGTATTTATCGGGCTTATTATTGATAAAAAGCTGTTGGGAGAACCGGAAAATTTAATGTTGATTAAGGGCGGTATTAATTATGTATGATGCGGATCAGTGAAGGTTTTCTCCGTGGGCTGGAAAAACCAGTTATACTGTGGCTTCTATCACGCAGGCCTATGTATGGATACGAGATAATGGCTGAGTTCATGAGGCTTACGGGGCGAAGGTTAAAGCCAAGCATAATTTATCCTTTTCTACGCAGGTTAGAGGCTGAGGGGTTTGCCAGCGTTCAATGGAGTGTCAATGGAAAGCGCAGGATAAAGAGCTACACTCTCACCGAGAAGGGTGAACTTTTACTTGGAAAAGTGCGGAAAATATTCGCTCAGATCATGAAGGAATTTTTCCTCGAACTCATGGAAAAGTAGCATGTAACTTCCCAGCCTGTCCGCCGGAGCAAAGGATATATTAACGGCAAATATATCAAAAAATAAAACATTTAACCTGCTACTGTACATGCGGGGAGCAGGAGGAAGGGCATCATGCCGGACATAGTGTTAACGGCTGACCGCACGTTAATGAGCGATTATCACAGGAACGAGTTTCTGGGTTTCGGCACGTGCGCTCCTCCAAATGTCATCCCTGATTTGTTTTATAGCTTCATGTTTTTCCCTCCCATAAAAAGTAAAGACGGCGTGCCGGCGGCTGCTCCTTACGGGCTTAGGAAAATCGAAGCCCAACTTCTACTTGAGGGATTCGACGTTTCAACAGTAGATCCAGATCACCTTCACAGGCACTTGGATGAAGCGAAGGTTCTCGGCATACACGTGATGGATCCTTTCGGTTTAGGACCTGCATCAAGCACCTTCGCTGCAGTGCTGAAAAAGGAGCCTTTCTTGGCTCATCGCTTCAGACTTCTCATGGAGAGTTCCTGCATAAGGATGGCTAAGAGGCGCGGGCTAAGAATCATCGTTGGAGGCCCAGGCGTTTGGCAGTTCAAGCTTAGGCCCAGCTTTGTTGAGAAGTATGGAATAGACTGCATAATTGAAGGGGAAGCTGAGAAGGTTATCGGGCGGATCATGCGAAAAGCCTTGAAAGGTGAACCCCTGCCAAAATACTATGAAGTAGGCATTGAGGAGACCCCAAGCTTAGAGGAGATCCCGAACATCGTGAACCCATCGATCAATGGGCTGGTGGAGATTGGGAGAGGATGCTGTAGGGGATGCCGCTTCTGCAGTGTAACCATGAGACCGCTAAGATGGTGTCCGACAGAGAAGATACTTGCCGAAATAGATGTGAACATAAAATGGGGTTACGCGCGCAGTGCATGTCTACACGCTGAGGATGTTATGCTTTACGGTTCAAGCAACACTACACCTAACCCTGACAAGCTGATTAAGCTTCATGAAGCCGTTTTAAAGCGATGTACAGAAGGCATAAGCTGGAGCCACTGCTCACTGGCTTCGGTGGCGCTGAAGCCCAATCTATTCGCAAAAATCTCAGAGTTAATACTTCAGAACCAGCCGTGGTGGGGCGCCGAGGTTGGCATAGAAACAGGCTCCCCTGAACTTGCCAGGAAGATCATGCCTGCTAAAGCGCATCCCTTCAAGCCTGAGGAGTGGCCTAATGTGGTGCGCATCGGCATGGAGCTAATGCATGATTACCGGCTTATACCAGCATGCACACTCATCGTAGGGCTTCCAGATGAAACGGAAGCGGACTTAATAAAAACAATAGAGCTTGTTGAGGACTTAAAGGGCGTGAGAAGCCTCATAGTGCCCTTATTCTTCGTACCCCTCGGCAGAATGAAAAACGAAAGCTGGTTCAAGGAAACACACATAACAGAGCTCCATAGGGAACTGCTGGTAAAATGTCTAATGCATGATTTCAGATGGATAGATCACTTGATAGGCCTATCCTTCTCCGGAAGATGGTACGCCAAACTCATCCAGCCCCTATACACGATTTTCGTCAGACTCGTAGAATACAAAGCAGCCAAGTCGGGGATAACTATAAACTTAAATAGGCCAAGGCAAACTCAGACAAATAGCAAAATAGAACAACTACGTGCCGCCGTAGCTCAGACCGGTAGAGCGGCTGGCTGTTAACCAGTCGGTCGTCGGTTCAAGTCCGACCGGCGGCGCCATACGCCCGCTTAATGCGCCCAGTTTCATCCATAGCTGTTTAGGGAGATGATTGCTGCTGATGCACGCTCTAGGATTTCTCTTCCAACTGATGGGTCAAGTTCAAGTATAAGCGGGTCATTTTTTGGCAATTTAATGGTCCAGTCCTCCTCCGGGGCCAGTTCTCTCCAGTTTATAATTTTGTATTTTCCGTTGTAATTTGATAGTACTATTACGGTTAAGGGTAAGCGGACATCATGCATTGTTATGGTGATTGTTGCTTCAGCGTAGGGTCTTACATCTAGGAGTATGCCGCTAGCTCCTTTCCCTAGAAAATCGTATGAGTGTTTGAATTTGTATCCTTCTTGGAGCTTCTCAGGGGCATCGGCGACATAAACTTTCAGGCGATACTCCCTCACGTGCCTATAGGGGTATGTGAAGGTCGGGGTTACCGTGGTGAATGTTACCTCACATGTTTTCCAGCCATTATTAACGCTGGAGCTGTATGGTTTAAAGAGCTGAAGCGTGGCTAATGCACTTATGCTGCAAATCAACACTATAATCATGTAGATGAGAGTTCTAGGGATTCGTTGCACAGTTTTCCCTCCATAATAGCATTAGTGCATGTTGCATTTATGAGGGTTGCCTCATGTTCGTCGCCCTTCAGGCTGGAATTCTGCACTTTTGTAACATAATCATGTTACAAAGTTTTAAATCTAATACTGGATGTAAATCTGTTCTCAAGTCCGACTTGGAGGATGAAGGTATGCGGAAGGATCTGCATTCTCTGAAGGAGCATCTCATCATCAAACTGTCCGAATTGGGTTTAGAAGCAGCCATATGCCCAGAATGCGGCAAAATATTCGACAAAAGCGAAGGCGCAGTCACATGCAGGGAATGTCAAGATAAAATCAGCTTCACTGACGCTTACACCCTCCCCTCCTCCACTGTAAATTATCCGCCCTGAAGCTACGCGTTTTCCTCCTCCCTTTTCCCCATCTGAAGAATTAGGCAAGCCCTCAGGTTTATAGGCGGCTTCTCCGGAAAATATCCTGAAACGCAATCATACAATAACGTAAATAAGCTCTTAAGATGCTGAGTTTCAATAAACTAGAAAAGCTCCGCTTGAGTGTGCCTCCATGGCTGGTGTTAAGGTTGTTTCCTTCGATCTTGAGGGAACCCTTGTGGATATGGCTTTCAGCGAGAAGGTTTGGAATGAGGGTTTGCCGAGGCTTTATGCGCAGAAGGCGAACTTGGATTTTGAAGAGGCCAAGCGAATCGTTTTAGGCGAGTATGCGCTTGTAGGCGAAGATCATGTTGAATGGTATGATATTGCATATTGGTTCAGACATTTTGGACTGTCCGGGGATCCTGAGCAGCTGCTTGAATCCTACAAGAGCCTTGTCCACCTTTTTCCAGAATCTCTTCAAGCGCTGAAGACGCTGGGAGCCAGGTTCAGGCTGGTTCTCACCACGAACTCGAATCCGCTTTTCATAAGGGTTCTGGCCAGGGACATAGCTCAATATTTCAGCCATGTTTTTTCAGTTACCTCCAAGTTTAGGCTTCTCAAGAGAAACTCGGAAGCCTACAGGCAGATATGCTTAAGCATGGGCATTAAGCCGACTGAGATGGCGCATGTCGGCGACCGTTTACTCGACGATTATAAGTCTCCCAGAAGCATCGGAATCAGGGCCTACTTGCTGAGTAGGACTGGTGAAGACTGTTCAGTTCCAGAGGAGTTTAAAGTTATGAGCCTGAAGGAGTTTGCTGATAGGCTTCTGCGGGCTTTCAACCGTGAGCACCGTGCATAATGGAACCTTTATGAGCCCTTTGAGGGTTACTGGAAACCTTGCTTGGAGGCTTTAGAGCTGACGCCATGATTACGCCTAAGGCTGATAGCGCCATCACGAATGGGAAAACCATTATGTAGGCTCCAAGCATGTCTTTTGCCTGTCCAGCGATTAGGTTGCCGATCACGGCTCCCGCTCCATAGGCCGTGAATACAAGCCCATAGTTACGCGCGTAATCCTTCGTTCCGAAGAATTGTGCTGTGGCGGCTGGGGCTATTGCAAGCCATCCGCCTAGATTAAGCCATAAAACTGCGAAGGCGAAGACGTAGGCTGGAATCGAGCTGGGCAGCGTGAACATCACCAGGGAGGCTGTGAATATCAGCGTGAAGGAGAGGGCCGCTGTTTTTCTAGGGGCAAACTTGTCAGTTATCCAGCCGAATAGGGGGCGTCCTAAACCGTTACAGCAGGCAAATGGAACTATTAGAGAAGTAAGCAGAGCTGAAACCTCCTGCTCGCCTATGCCGATGTTTGCAGCCACCTCTAAGCCTACGGGTTTTGAAACTCCAATAGCCATTAATCCCGCTAATGTTCCCACAGTATAGCACATCCATAAAGCGTAGAATGTGCGGGTTTTAACCATCTCGTCTCTGCTCACGTTCACCGTTTCATCATGCCCAGCTGGCTTCCAACCCTGCGGCTTCCATCCCTCAGGAGGAAACCTTAGGAACATGGCGGAAATGGCCATTAAGGTGAAGAATAGGAAGCCTAGAATCTGAAACATGGCTGAAACCCCATATTCCGCTACGAGAAAGTCCGCCAGCGGCCCTACTAGGGCGGCGGAGAAGCCGAAGCCGAGAACCGTTAAGCCCACGGCTAAGCCGCGTCTATCAGGAAACCATCTTGTAGAGGTTACTATTGGACAGTTGTAGGTTATGCCTACACCTAATCCGCCTGTAACGCCGTAAAGGAAAATAAGCTCTTGTGGAGATTTGGCGAAGGAAGCCAAAAACCATCCTAAACCAACCATTAAGGCTCCTGCAAGCGCAATCCTCCTCGGCCCATACTTTTCAATGTATCTGCCCGACACCGGCATGGTGACTGCGAAGAATAGTAGGAAAACGATGAAGGGCAGCTGCATTTCGGTGGATGAAATTTTTAAGCCATAACCTTCAGGAGGCGGGGCTTCAAAAACCTTTCTCAAAGGCACGGAGATTACGCTGTAAGCGTAGATCGCGCCGAGACACAGCATTACCATCAAGCCTGCGATGACCAGGATCCATCTGCCTGCTTCAGCTTTTAAACCGAAAACCTTGAGGGCTTCATTCGCCATTTAGAACATCCCGTTGTTTCTAATAAGTTCGATGGGTATCCTATTAACGGTTTCTAGAGCTAAACCACTGAAGTTGATGGGGCGCATTTATTGCTGGAACCGGGAGGCTCTAGAGCGGCTGCGTCGTCTTTCTGTAGAATGCTAATTCTTCGTCAATGAGCTCCCTTACTATAATGTTAGTTAAGCGGTCAATGTTCCTGAATACGTCTCCGTTAAAGGAGGAGGAAACTTCGCCAGCGACCTTTCTCACTTTAGCGCGGTAGTTAGGCGGTAAATGCTCAATCTTCTTCTCGATAAACATTTTGATTTCCCCGCTGAACCTCGGATCCTCAGTTAGGGGCATGACGCTACTTACGTCTCTGGCGGCCATGACAAGATAGACTATCCTCTCCAGGGGGCTTGCCTTCACAAACTCCCATGACGCTGCCTCTTCAGGTATGGGCTCAAGCAAATATTTGGCGTAAGCCAACTGGTCATCGATAAATCCGCCGTTTAATAGGAATTTTGTAACAGCGTACTCCTTTATAGCCATGGATACGCCGTACAGTATCTTCATAGCGAAGTTTTCTGGTAGACTGTACTCAGTCATGGCTCTTTTCAGCTCCGATGGAAGCTTAATGCTGTAGAATTCCCGCGATCCATGCAGTATGGAGTGGGCGGCTTGACGCCTAATCCCTCCAACAGCAACGTCGTATGGCAGGCTGGACATTTTATCAACATAAATGCTTATGGTGGGTTTACCCTCCACCACCTCATGTGAAGCAAAAAATTGGCTTCCATCAGACTTTTCAAAGATGCGAAGTGTCGCCGAAAAGGTCATGGGCGGGCCCAGAGTTTCATAGGTTTCGCCGAGAATATTCAGAACCATTTCAACAATGGCATCGTCAACGTTCACTATTTTTTCCACTTTTATCATTCTCTTGATGCCTTCACTCACTTACTGTAGCCTCCAAAATGCGGATGCCTGTATATTTGTTGTACATTTATAGCTAAATATTTTCCGAATCTCCCGTAAATGTAAACCTTGCGATGCTTTTTCTAAGAGAATTCACACGGCAACCTTCAATTATATTTTGATGTTTCAGAAACCGCCTAAGCCTTTCTTATGGGGCTCATAATTCATCCTGTACGGTGAATGGCTGCGGGCATTTTAATGGAATTTGCCCTGGCCGGTCGGCACCTTTTTAGGTTAGATTTGAAACTATGGACTGTGTGGTGGAGCTTACGGAGCTGGAGAATGCTGAAAAAGTGAATTACATTCCGCCTATGGACGCCGTTTTAGTTGTTATCGTAACCGTTTTCATCACAATGTTTCTTGGAGGAGCGTTATATCTGCTTGCTGATACAGCTGTAACTTTGGTAATTGGGGAGGCGCTTATAGCAGTCCCTCCATTGGCATATATGCTCTATACACGTGTAAACATCGCGGAGTATGTAGGGTTAAAGATTGGAGTGCGGGTTATACTTAGGGGCTTAGTGCTGGCTTTAGCGCTTCTGCTGCTTGGGTTATGCATATCAGCAGTTATATCAGTGACTCTCGGCGAAAGTGAGGCTGTAGAGGAATCTACAAATCTCCTGCGCGAATTGGGGCAGTCGCCGACGGGGCTGCTTGCGGCAGTTACCACCTGCATATTGGCTGGGGTATGTGAGGAATTCACCTTCAGGGGTTTTCTACAAAAATCCATAAGCAGCAAATACTCTCCAAGGCTTGCTATGCTGGCTTCATCTGTAGCCTTCGGCCTGCTCCACTTCGACCCCCAAGGAGTCTACATAATACTGTCATTCGCGCTTGGTGTGGCGCTTAGTTACGCCTACCATAAGTGGCGCTCATACACTTCTAATGCAATAGCTCATGCTCTTTATGACCTTATAGCCCTAGCATTAGCCCTCGGTTTTACATGAGCCTTCATGGATAAGCTGTAAGCTTAGAAATCAAATATTTTGTGAAGGGGTTCAGGCGCGGTTTAGCTCTGCAAAGGCTTATAATTCTGCTGAAAATGCATTATGTGCGGGAAATCAGCCCTGCCGTATGGTGTCATATGTGGTTTACGAGATAAGGTTTGTGAAGCCTGAGATTCGAAACTTCGAAGTTGTGAAGGGCAGCGATGCTTGGAAGGAAGTTGTATACTCGGCGAGGATGAGCGGGGTTCCCCCTGACATTCCAGAGGATAAGGTTTTCCAGATGATCGTGAAGAACGATTATGGCTCAGCCCTTGAACACATAATTATAAAGTTTGATTTGAAGATGACGAAGGGTAACGCTCCGGAGCTTCTTGAACATAGAATCGCCAGCCACAGCGGGTACTCCACAAGATACATCAAGGTTTTCCAGGAGGCTGTGTGCAAGGAGGAAAACGCCTATGAGGTGATATTGCCCACGGCGCTCCTTAAAGACCCGCAGAAGAAGGAGGCTGTTATGAATGTTCTTTCCAGATGCTTCGAAGCCTACGAGAAATTGTTGGCTATGGGAAGCCCTAAGGAGCATGCAAGATACATCCTTCCCTTCTGTCTGGCGGTGGGCATATATCACTATACGATCAACCTGCGGTCCCTGCTGAACCTGTTAAGCCTGAGGCTTTGTGTGCGTGCCTCGCCGGAATTCAGATGCTTAGCAAGCCAACTTTACTTCAATTTGACTGGGGGTCTCCCGATATTGAGGGGTCTTGTAGGCTGTAGGGGTTTCATGAGAGGTGTTTGCCCCGAATCAGGTGTTACTGGAATAAGAGCTGGGAAGCAGCATCCACTCTACCCTCCATGTCCATTCAAAAATCCCGAGTCAGACGTGTATATTCCCACCGTTAATGAGTTGAGGATAGGTGGAGCTAAACAATTCAACGTTGAAAGGGCTGTGGAGGTTCAGGAGAGGATCTTCAGAAGATGGTCAGAGTGGAAGGAGTAGGAAAAAGGGCACAAGTTTTAATTAGAAAATGTGGAATATGATAGTCGGGGATATGTTTATGAGCAAGTCTAAAGAGGGAGAAGCGAAGCTGAGAAGAAGAAAAGATACTATAAGGGAAAGGAGAAGAAGGCTAAAGAGGTTAAGAAGTAGATTCTTCAAGGAAGTTTGGAATGCACCTTTTGTCATTAACGGGATTGAAACCATGCAGCTCCCGGGTTTCCAGAGGTAAAACCACCCTTGAGACAAGCCCGTTCAGGCTGTATGGAAGCCTAATCAAACGCATCTCTCCAGACGTAACCCACTCATCCACCTGAATTCCACCCTCTTTGATGTGCTTAGCAATTTCCATCCGTTCCTCCACGCTTAGTCCATAGGCTTCCTCGTCGAAAACGTGGATGTGGAATCCCCTTCCAGAGTAGACAACGCTAAGCTTGGAAAAACGCTTTTTTAAGTGTTCATAAAGCTTCAAAGTTTGTTTTTTCACCATTTCAAATTCCAGTTCGCAGAAGCTAAGCCCCTGATGCCTGCTCATTTTATCAGTTAGTGTTCCGTGAACTGGACATGTGATGTTCTCAGGGTCCAGGTCGAAAGCCAGCTCCTGACCTATCACTTTTCCGCTTTCACCATAAATGTTTCTATCATAGTATACGCCTTCAGGAGCGAAGTCAATTATTTGAAGTTTAACATCCTCCAGGTTTTCATATTCATCTATGATTATGGTTGCGGAGGCATCGTCCACGTATTTTTCAGGAAATATTCCTGTGTGTCTTCCAATTATGACTGCGAAGTGTACTTTATCGCTTCGCCCCCTGAACCATTCAGCAACCCGCGCCAAATCGAATTCCCATGTGTAAAATTTAATCCTCTCCTCAAGTGTTGAGATTCGCATCCCCTTTGGGAAATAGTAGCTCAATCCGTTCACCATGATTGTTATGGCTTAATCACGGGTTAGCTATCCGCCTGAAATTTTAGGCTATTCCACCTAGCAGAAGCGATGCCAACACTGCGATGGTGACGATGGCCACGGTTTCTATTAATGTTATCTTCCAGTGCACTTTCATCTTTCTGGAACGGTATCTCACGAGGAAAACGCCCGCCACAGCGCCCACTATGGAGAGGGCTGTTAGGGCATTTAATGGTTCTGGAAGGATTAAATATGCCGTTATGGGTATGCTTCCCGCTAGGAATGTTGTCGCGCTGCATACGAGCGCCGCGTGCAAGTTGGCTCGGCTTACTTCCCTGCTAAGTACAATGAATAGGTTTTTTAGAAGCCTGAGCGACTTGTCTCTCTTGTCCCTGTCAGGGATGTCGCTTAGACTGAAATTCATCAGGGTTTGCAGAGATTTCATGTCTGCGAGGTCCTCGGTGATCCCGCCGAGCAGGAAGCTTGAAAAGTTGGTTATGGCCACGGCTGTTAAGGTTAAAAGAGCCGCGAAAGTTACTGCCTTAAAAGCTAAGCCTCCAGCTAAGGCTGAAAGTACGACGACGAGCCCCGTTATCGACCCATCCACAAGGCCTGCTACAATCTCAAGTATGGGATCCTTTTTTAGGAGAAGGTTCTCCCATTCCTTAGCTAATTTCTTTCCTTCAGCTGTCAGCCTTATGGTTTCGCCGCCGTCAAGGATAAGGCCCTCTGATGCTAATTCTTTCACGGCCTCTTCAAGATCCTGCGCCTCAATGTGGACGCTTTTACCGTGAACCCTGTCGATGCGCTTTTTAAGAAGGCTTTTGCGCATTTGTGGTTTTTCCCTTAAAGCCAACAATACAACTACTTTTATAACGTCTGACAATTCCTGAATTTCAAACGACACCTTTAAAGTTCACCGTTTGCATTCCATGGAAGAAGTGCGCCGGCTAATAACCGTTACGTTCTGAAGCTTGAAAAGAAATTTTTGATTTCTCTTCTTGAAAGCACAAGCTCCACTATTATGCCTGAGAGACTCAATTCGATGAGGGCCTTTACGATTATGAAGGATATTACTGGAGATGGGACTCCGTAAACGGTGCAGGCGAGCCAAATGTACGGCGCGTATGGGATCACCGCGAGGGCCCCGCATACTGGCGGGGAAAGCTTAAACCTTCCATGAAGCAGGCCTGCAATTGCTGCGAGTAACGCGTTGCCGAAGGGTATGAAAACGTTCCCAATGCGCATTGTTGAAATTATAACGCTGAGTAGTCCAGTTATCGCCCCGGCCACTGGGTTGATAGATACGGTTACCAGCAGCGCAGGCAGGGCTGAAAGATGGAACTCAACTGTTGTGCCTGGAGCTGAAGGAAGCCTTATGCCTAGAAAACCCAACACGTTCCCAAGGGCGCTCATGCAGACGATTAAAGCCAAAGTCTTAGCGTTAATATACTTCAAACCATGTACACCTCAAACCTGCTGATTTTGCGGCCGTACTCTTCAAGGTGAACGAATTCTTTAATCTCCTTCCTTTTAGGCGGCCTGCCTTCCTCCGCCGGATAGCCCAGCGGGATAAGCTCTACAAGTTTCACGTTTTCGGGCACTTTAAGTATCGCTGAAGCCTTCAAAGCGTCGAAGGCGCCCACTTGAACCGTGCCAAGCCCGAGGCTGTGGGCTGCAAGCGTCAGGTTTTGAACAGCAAGCGCCAGGTCGAACATGTAGAAGTCGCCCTTGTCAGTTACAGGTTTCCCATCTCTAAAGCCTGATATTCCAATTTTTGCGCATGCAGCTATGACTATGGGCGCGTTTTGAACGGCGTCTCTTGCAGGGTTCCTCGGCGTAAGGGTTTCAGCCAGTTTCTTTTTTGTTTCATTGTTTTTAACTATGATGAACTCCCAGCATTGGGTGTTAGCCCATGATGGAGCCCATCTGGCTGCTTCTAAGACGGCTAGAAGCTTATCCTCCTCAACAGGATCACATTTAAACTTTCTTATGGATCGGCGTGTCTTTATGGCCTCAATAACGTCCATGTACGGCCCTTTCGCAATAATTCCATTAAGAAGTATAAAAAAATTTTGAACAAGTAAAGAAAAGAAGGGTTATTTGGTGGTGGAGTAAGCAGCTATTGCCGCGGCCCCTCTTGAACCTGGTATAGTGTTGTGAAACTCATGGTTGATGTTGTTTTAGGAGCTTTCACCGGGCGCTTCTGTATGTGCTTGTAGCCGCAGCCGCATCTGAAGCCAACCATCTTTCCACCCCTATGTATTTCGCTCCAGGTTTTGGAGTTACAGTCGTCCCTGGCCTTGTGAATTTTCCATAGAAGCTGGGCTTCTTCCATGCTTAGAGGCGCATAGTGCTTTGCCTTGGCGAAATACCATATGAGATAAATCATGAATGCCGCCCAAGCTGCGGCGACGGCTAATACTGTCATGTCCATTTGTTACACCGCATGTTTGGAAAGTTGAATATTGAATCTTAATATAAAAGTGTTATGTCGGCGGCTGATCGCTCTAAAACTGCTTAAGCACATCGCTTTTATCCATCATGTAGCCGCAGTAGTGACACTTAAGCAGGAGCGGCTCCTCCTTCTCCACGTAGAATTTGGGCCTCACCGGCTCGTTGCTGTTTGTGATGCATGCCGGGTTTGCACATTTCAGTATGTTCTCTATAACCTTCGGAAGCTTGACCCTCTGCTTCTCAACCACATGATAATCCCTGATGATGTTTATGGTTGCATGCGGGGCTATCAGGGCGATCTTATGCACTTCCTGCGGGTTTATTTCTCGCCCCTCAATCTTAACTATATCCTTAAACCCGTATCTTTTGCTTGGAACATTTATGGCTATGGTGATTACCCTATTCTCTCTGCCTGTTATCCCGAGGATTTTAATAACGTCAAGAGCGTGACCGCCTGTAATGTGATCTATAACTGTGCCATCTTTGATTTTGGAAACATAAAGCATAGTCTCGCTCATGAGGCTTCACCCTCCAGTGAAGGCTTGCCTCAGCTGAAATAAAAGGCTTTCACCAACATGACCTTTAGTGAAAAATGTTATTTACGGGTTTGCATGAGAGCTTTTTTGGTGGGCAGGTGGAGTTTGAAGGTAGAGACATAATATCCATCCGGGACTTTAAACGGGATGAAATAGACTATATTCTCGAGATTGCTGAGGCGATGGAGCCATTAGCCATAAAGGGCTCCAGCATGCTTAACGGCAAGATTCTTGCAACACTATTCTTTGAACCCAGCACCCGGACTAGGCTAAGCTTCGAGACGGCTATGCATAAGCTTGGAGGCTCAACGATAGGCTTCGCTGAGGCTGAGATAGCCTCCGTTAAAAAGGGCGAAAACCTGGTTGACACCATACGCACGGTTGAAAATTACGCGGACATCATCGCCCTGAGGCATCCGCTTGAGGGCGCCGCGAGGCTTGCGGCTGAATGCTCAAAGGTTCCCATAATCAACGGCGGAAGCGGGGCTGAGGAGCATCCTACACAGGCGCTGCTGGACCTTTACACGATTAAGAAGGAGAAGGGCAAAATTGACGGTTTAAGGATAGCTATGCTTGGCGACCTTAGATACGGGCGCACAGTGCATTCGCTTGCCTACGCATTATCCTATTATGACGTGGAACTGTACCTGGTATCGCCGGAGTCCCTGAGGATGCGGAGGGAAGTGCTCATGGTGATCAGCGAGAAGATACCTGTGATTGAGGAATCAAATCTTGAGAAGGTAATGTCCATCGTTGACGTGTTGTATGTCACCAGGATACAGAAGGAACGTTTCCCAGACCCCGCGGAGTACATGAAGGTTAAAGGCTCATACAGGGTGAACGTTGAAGTGTTATGTAAAGCTAAGCCTGACCTGATAATCCTTCATCCTCTTCCGCGTACTGACGAGATCCCGCCGGAGGTGGATGCGACGCCGCACGCCCGCTACTTCCAGCAAGTATGGAACGGAATAGTGACCAGAATGGCGCTTCTAGCGCTGATTCTGGGAGCGGTCAAGTAACCTATATGCTGTGCCTATAAATCTGTGTAAGAGCGCTTACGTTTCCGCATGATGGACATTTACGAAGTAGCCCAAACCAGCTTTTCCCGCAGTTATGACAGTATGTTATATGCCTAATGTATGTGAGCAGTTCTAAGCCGTAATCCTTCATAAGTCTCCTGCTGATTGAGAGAAGCTCAGATGGTTCATGAAGGTTTTCCTCCAGGTCAATCACGGCAAGGCTTCCTCCGCTTAACAGCTTACAAATTTTCCCCTCAATAACCAGCGCCTTAGAAGGGTTCTCGATTTCGCTGAAGGTTATTCTGCTGAGGGTTGAGTAGTAGGGGTTTTCCCGTGTTCCCTGAAATCTAACCCTTGAAACGCCATATTTTTCGATGTCAAGCCGAGCCAGCCTCTCAGGAGCTTCAGAAAGCGGCAAAATAGATAAGAAAATGCGGGATGATCCTCTCCTGCAGGCTCTTTCCAGGAACTCCGAGGCCAGTTTTACTGTTTCAAGGGCGAAGCCCTGTACGTCATCGCTCTCGCGCCAGCTTCTACTATGAAGGTATTCTGCTGACTCCATCACTCCTGCAAGGTTTATCACTGATGCCGAGTTTTCGATTCTAAGGTAGCGGTCGCCGCCGGACTTTTGCGTGAGGAAGGGAAGCAGCCTCTGTCCCCCGTTAATTAATCCCTTATATTTTATGTCCAGGGCATGTGCTGCTATTTCAAGCCTGTTCTTAAGATTCTCATGAAATTTCGCTGCCTCATCACTTTCGTATGCGCATCTTGGAACATTAACAGTCACGTAACCCAGCATCGCCGTCCTTAAAGTGTCCACTTCCCAGTCTCCGCCTGAACCTGCATCAAGCTTACATCCGAAAGTGGAGAATAGGCGGTGCCCCGCGTCCTCTCCACCTATATTTGCAAAGTTTATGGCGCACCCCTGAGAGGCTAAGCTGTGGGCTTGCATAAGCACCTCCTCGTTGTCTAGGCATGTGTCCTCCCGCATTTTCACGGTGACCGTGGGATTAATAAGGGGAACTGCGGTGCTTTCCTCGGCGATGACTTCAAAGGTGAGCTTAGCCAGCAGCTGACTCTCTTCAGCGAAATCTCCATAATAGCCCGTGACTTCAGCGTCTCCTACTGCTGGAATGTTCTCCATGAAGCTGGGAGTTTTAGGCTCCAGATCTATCGAAGCCTCCACGTGATGGCTTAGGTTCAGTATGAAGAGCCTCAGCGCCTCTTTAACCCTGTCTCTTTCAACCCCTCTGATGAAGGGTGCAAGGAATATGTTGAAGTACGCAAGGGTCTGTGCTCCATCAACCTCCTTGGCAGAGTGGAGGCAAACATTGTGGATTAGGGTGAGCGCGGCTTCGAAGGATTTCGGAGGAGGAAAACTCGGTAAATGTCCAGCAGATTCCAGTTTAAGTCCATCCTTAAGGAAGAATCTTAAATCATGAATCACCTCGCTGGGCTTCAGCATCCAGCATCCTAGCCCGTGAATATGCATGTTCCCCGACAAGTGGGCGTCTGAGGCATCCCTTGGAAGCACATTCAAAAGAGTATATTCCTCGAAAACTGTTCTGCCAGCATCCTCATAAATTGATGACCTTCCAGGCTTTTTTCCGTTCAGCATCAGCGCCGTAACATCATGGACCGGCAGCCCGAGACGGGTAAGCTTGTGGCGATATTCCTCAAGGCCTCTCTCTATTAGGACAGCGTTCACAACTTCTCTTATCAGCGGGGCTGTAAGGTACTTGATTCTTGACTTTAGAAGGCGTTTTTCAGTTTCCTTTGCAACCTTCTGAGCCAAGTCAGCCGGCATGTTCGCCTCTTTTATGAGGGAATTCGTAATTCTGTTAACGTCAAACTCTTCCAGCGAGTAGCGTGAGGTGCGTACAAGAATTTTCTGGGCTCTAAGACCTTTCTTCTCAATCTCCTCAGCGACGTTAATCACCATTCTGCCAAGCTCTGTTAGGCGATATTTTTTAGACTCCACATCTGCCTCAACAAGATCCGCCTTAAGCAGGAATTTCAGGTGATAGGCGAATCGCCCAGCATCCCTGCTGGGATTCATCTTCAGCATGTTCATAAGCTCCGTGTAGGAAAGCGGTCCACGGTCAAAAAGTAGGCTTAGAATGCCGAGTCTCACAGGTGAAGAAACAGCCTTTAAAACCTTGACTCCCTTGATCCGCTGCTGACTTGACAAGGTTCACACTGGCCTCACAGACAAAATAGCGGTTTAGAAAGATAACCCTTATTACCTAAACCAAAATCAAATACCCGAATAGCATGGGGCTGTCGGCTAGCTTGGCCTAGGCTTGGAGCCTCGGGCGCTCTAGACCCCGGTTCAAATCCGGGCAGCCCCACCATATTTCCAGGTTCGAATCATTTCCTCCATTTTTAAGCGCAGAGGATTCATTTTCAGGTGTAGCTTGAGGGCTGAGATCTACGACTTCGAGCAGAGGACAGCCAGATACAGCCGCATAATCGCCGGTCTGAGGTTTTGAGCATGTAGATTCTCCAAAAGAGGTTTTAAGTGAAATTTATCGCGTATTGAAGCATAAAGGGGATATTGGAATTGACCACTCCCAACATAATGTTCGTTTGTTCATATTTTTGGCGGATTATAAAACCTGAAATCAGCGAGCACATATATGGTTGGCGCTTGCCAGAGCTCAAGCATCTCCTGCGAAAGGTAGGGTTTGAAATTCCTAAAGTATCTTTTGTTGACTTGAAAGGATTCTGGAGGCCGGCGAGATTCGCAAGAATCTTCATTTCACCAAGATTAACAAAACACCACTTATTTATTCAAGCATCAAAACCATAAAAATCGATAGCTTCCATCTCTTCAACCGCTTATTTTTGGATGGATGGGTGTGGCCGACAGGGAAACTGGGACAAGGTGATAGGGCAGACGCGTGATGAAAAATTTATATTCATTTTTTTGTTTAATTTGCGGCTGTTCAGTTTGGGAGGTTATTTGTGTTGAGTGGACGTTTTGTTTCTTCTGGTGTTGATGGTTTAGATGATGTTTTGGGAGGGGGGTTTCCTAGCGGCAGCTTAATCCTTTTGGCTGGTAATCCCGGCACTGGCAAAACGGTTTTTTCTGCGCAGTTTCTTTATCGAGGCGCGGTTGACTATGGCGAGAAAGGCGTATACGTCAGCTTCGTTGAAGGCAAAGAAACCTTCCTTGAGAACATGCGTGGCTTCGGCTTTGATTTTGAGAAGCTTGAACGTGAAGGCATGTTTCACTATCTCGAAATGTTAACAGTTAATGAGCAGGCGGTTTCCTCTGTTTTAAACATGATTGTTGAGGAGATAAGCCGATTTAAGGCTAAACGCCTCGTCTTAGACTCGTTCTCAGCCTTGGCTCAAAGCTTCAAGGAGCCCATAGAAGTTAGAACCATCGTTCACGCGGTCTTAAGCAAGATCATCCGCATGATGGGCTGCACAACCATAATGATAGAGGAAATCCCAATAGGCAAGCCCCTGATAGGCTTAGGCATAGATGAGTTTGTGGCCGACGGCGTAATACGCCTCAGGACACGCTGGCTCGGAAGCTACCGCGTTAGGGAATTAGAAATCCTAAAGCTCAGAGGCGTCCGCCTCAAAGAGCCCACGCTGGTTTTCACGTTGGACGGGGGCTTCAAAGCTTTTCCGCCATTCCAGCTTAAACCTGCCGAAAAGCCCAGACGCTTCCAGCCGACACCTGACCCGCCGGACAAATACTCAACAGGCTCAAAAACCTTCGATGAAGTGTTAAACGGAGGCCTGCCAAAAGGCTCAATCCTGCTGCTGGAAATAGACGAGAAGGTAACCACATCTATGTATCACCTGCTGTTAGCTCCCACAGCAGCCAACTTTATGCTTCAGGGCAGAGGCGTTATTGCGGTTCCATCCAGCGGAGTTGACCCTACAATGTGCCGCGAGTTGATGATGAGGGTCTATGGCTTAACAGAGGAGGAATGCACATGCTACGCGAGAATTATCACGTCTACTATGGGAAGAAACGCTAAGATACTTAATGATCATCCAAACATCATCTATGTAAAAGGGGAGGATTGTAAGGAGGACATCGATCATTTTCTCAGAGAAAGCGAAAAGCTAATTGCCCGAACAGGCCAGTCCAACCTATACATAGTTGGCGCGGACACTGTGTCAACCCTTTATGGGGAAAAGAAATGTGAAGAACTCTTGAACCTAAGCGCTTCAGGAGCCAGAACTGCTAAAGCACTTGTCACAATAATAGTTAAGGGCGGATATAGAGACTTAACTGCTAAGCTAAGCCCAGTTGCCGACTTCCACATTCGCCTCACAAGAGGGCGAGGCTGCATGCTTCTCTACTTTGTGAAGCCAAGAATAGGCTTATACGCTGTTGAACCAGACACCTCACAGGGCTATCCAATCCCAAAACTAACCCCAATACTATAACAGGGGATTGCATGTCCAAGGATGAAGTGAATGAAAGGTTCAACAGCCTCCTAGTGGAAAACCTACTTGAAAGTGTAACCTTCGGCGAGGTTATCCTCCGCTTCCTAGAGCTCAAAAAGGCATAAAGAGATGGCTGAGAAAACAGTTTGCAGAAAAGCTTGAAGAACTCTTCAAAGACGGAGCAAAAATAATAGAGGAAAAATGTTGCAACCCCTCTACAAAAAATCGGAATAGAATACGCCAAAAGAGAAGACTACACCTTTTCACAATACATCAAGGAAGCCTATCAAAAAAATGCTAAGACATAAAAAGTGAACCGCTCCATTGTTTCAACCCTAAGAATACCTAAAACCCTTCAATTGCATCTAAACGTTATTTTCGTATTGTAGTGTTAGTGTGGTTCCGCCTGTTCTTTGTATTTTTGTCTCCAGCTTTGCTATTGTTTATGTAGGCGCCTAGCTGTTCAGGCAGTTTATGTCCCATCCAATACTCCATGTACAGCGGGTCCGGGGCTGTATGGGTCTCCAGCCCTGAACGCGCCTGCGAATTTCATGGCTTTTTTGCGGAAATGCGCGTGCACAGTCCAAGCGGATGGCGAGGCGCCTCCCAGTTTTGTGTTCGCCAAATGTTCCTTGAGAAGCCCAGCTGCCAAGAAATGTTATGAACTGGACGCCAGTTTTCCTCCTGGCTAGGTTGAGGCATAATGGCGTTATCCCCCTTTTAAACTTCAATTAATGTTGGCTTATGTTAAGGCCGGCAGTCAGATAAGCTGTATCCGCTTTGAAGATTCGTGTAGCCTACCTGCAGGCAGACTCTTCTGCGGAGCCTTCAAAAGCAGC
Organism: Candidatus Bathyarchaeota archaeon; assembly: GCA_025058315.1. Classification (GTDB taxonomy): domain Archaea; phylum Thermoproteota; class Bathyarchaeia; order Bathyarchaeales; family Bathycorpusculaceae; genus DRVV01. Next base: position 124,704 of record JANXET010000003.1, read on the forward strand.
TTCTCATCCAAGCTTAGCTTTAGTGGGCAGGTATGTGCTCCAGTAACGAAAGTGTTTATGCTGTTGCGCTTAAGCTGTGCTGGGCGCAGATAAATGTTGTGAATAAGTGTCAGTATAATTCTTCTTGTTTTTTGCTGCCTTTCGCCTTTTTGAATCTTATTTTCGCTGTTAGGATTTTCTCCGTGGCAAACATTCTTGAGGCTAAGTATGTGACTATTAATGTGAAGGCTGAGACGTAGATTATGCCTAAAGCCGCTGTCCAATAGTCTCCCATGGTCACGGCTCTTGACGCTATGGCCGGGTGGCTGAATGGAATTGCATATAGCAGTATCTTCGCGGCCAGGGGCAGCGTGTTGATGTCTATGAACATTAGGGCGAAGGCTGGGAAGTATATGGGTATGTATATGTAGCCTACAAGGGACTGGGCGCTTCTCACATCCTCCGCGAATGCGGACACTATCACCGCAAGGGAAAGGGCTGCCACTATGGTGACGAATAATGATATGCCCAGCAGCAGGTACCCCAATGGAGTCATGGCAAGCCCCAGCGAGGCTAAATCAATGGATACGCCTGCAGCTTCAACCGCGGCTGTGATGTTTCCAGTTAATGAGCCGAAGTAGTAGGTTACGCCGATCATGTATGCTATTGCGCCGATGGCCGCTATTATTATTGAGCTGAAGAGTTTACCCCAGAGTATGGCAAGGCGATCCACTGGCGTTGCAAGCAGCGTTTCAAGGGTTTTCTCCTCCTTTTCAGAGGCCACTGTGGTTGCGGCGATCTGCATTGAAGAGGAAAGCAGTATGATTACGACGAGGGGCATGGTGAAGGACTGCATGGCCATAATCCCAGATATCATGGAGGGGTCAAGGCCACGTTTAACTTCGCCCTTGATTATTGTGGATTTTTCAGTGTAAAGCACATCCGGAGCTATGTTCCGGTTAAATTGGCTTACAAGCGTGTCAACAATTGAGGAGCCTGTTCCCTCGAAGATGCTTGTTCCGCGGAACACGCTGTAGAACCTCAGAGTAGCCTTTATGTTCGGGTTTGTTAAGTGGGCTGTAACGTTCCGGCTGAATCCAGAGGGGATTTCAAGGATCTGTGTAGTGTTGTATTTTGATATGAGCTCTACAACTCTTCCTTCAAGATCCACATTATCCTCCACCAGAACATTAACTCCGGCGCTCTGGAGAAACTGTATGAACATGCGCGCCCATTCTCCGCCATCGTTGTTTACGACGACAAGCGTGGCTTTAACAGTCTGCTCCATAGCCGTAGTCATTGCGAAGCTCATGACGCTGCCCATTATGGGGAAAAGCACTACAGGCACAATTATCATGCCTATAAGTATCTTGGGATCTCGAGCAAGCTCCTTAAGCTCCTTAACCATGAAGGTTCTTAATCCTCTAAGCAATTTTAACCACCTTCGCAAAGACCTCTTCAAGGTTTCTGCTTTCATATTTCCCCTTAAGCTCTTGAGGCGCGCCCTCCACCACCAGCCTCCCCTTATTTATTAGCGCTACCCGGCTGCAGAGATGCTCCACCTCAAGCATGTTGTGGCTTGAAAGCAGCACGGTTATGCCGTGTTCCCCCGCATATTTCTTGATAACCTCCCTGACGTGGAAGGCATGTATAACGTCAAGCCCGCTTGTAGGCTCGTCAAGTATCGCCAGCCTAGGCTTAACCATAAGCGCCCTAGCGATGAGCAGCCGCCTCTTCATACCTTTACTGTAGGTTTTAGTCTTATCCCTGAGGCGCTCACCTAAACCGGAAATCTCCGCCGCCTCCCTAACCATGCGCTGCGCTTCATCACCATCTGAAGCGTAGAATTTAGCCATAAACTCAAGGTACTCCAGCCCTGACAGGTACTTGTATGCTCCAGCCTCCTCTGGAAGATAGGAAATAATCTTCCTAACCTCCTCAGCTTCGTTAACAACTTCATGTCCGAAAACCTTCACCGTGCCCGAAGTTGGAGTAAGCAATGTGGAAACAATCCGCAGGGCCGTGGTTTTACCAGCACCGTTAGGCCCTATCAAACCATAAACCTCGCCTGGCTTAACCCTGAAACTCAGCCCGTCTAGGGCGCGAATCCCGCCGAAAACCTTCACAACATCCGAAGCCTCTATAGCCAGGGACATGCATAAGCCTCAAACCCAAAAGAAGCCTCAACGAACCTATTAAGAGTTTCCAATAATCTGGGAAAATCTTAAATCCGCAAAATGAAAACTATTTATGGTGAGGTTTCTTGTCCAAAAGAGGCAAGGATGAGGAGATACTGCAGGTTTTAAAGGACATTAAGGCGCTGTTGGAGCCTAAGCCTCCGCCGCCGGCTCCGCCTCCGCGGAAAGGGCTGTGGAACGAGTTCATAGACTTCATATCCAAGTATAAGGTGCTCGGGCTTGCCGTAGCCTTCATCATGGGCATGTACATTGGCCAAGTTGTCCAGTCGCTGGTAAAGGATATACTGATGCCAATTATAGGGTTGGCTGTGCCTGGCCTTGGAAACCTGGCAACCTTCAGGATAGCAGTTCCCCCGACAGCCCTCGACGCTCAGGGTAACCCTCTTGATCCCAACTGGCAGGGTCAGCTTTTCGGCATCGGCAACTTCCTAGTATCAATAATAACCTTCATAATCGTGGCCTTCGTAATCTTCCTCATAGTGAAGGTTACCAAGAAATGGGGAATAGAGTAGGCGCCTTTATATTCCTGCTTTTTCTTTCTAGGCTGCTTTAAACTTTCCAGTCAATTTTATGGTTCTCAAAGAGGAAGGCTGTGATTATTCCGCCCATGAGCACAAGCATGGATATCGGCTGGTAAATGAAGAAGTAGAGGAGGAACTCGTGGAATCTGAAGTGCAGCCTCAACTTTTTAGATGCAGTGTAGAACACTGCAGCAAGCGGGAGGAAGCTTATGAGCAGCGCCAGAAAAGCCTTTGAAAGCAGCTGAGCTGTGCCGGGCGCCACCGGCATCCATAAGCTGGACTGGACTGTTATGAATGAGGGCAGAATGTTTGGAACATCATAGCCCGGAGCGTTCACGAGAACACAGTTAAGGATCAGCGGAATTAACGTTGGAAAAAGTATGATGAGGCTTGGCACCGCTATATGCGGGTAGCTGGCGACGCATCTGAGGAACCTGCGCCAGTTTTCCCTAATCCATAACCCTGCGCCTATACCCCATCTTTTCCTCTGACTAATCCAGCTTCTCCAGCATGAAGGAGCCTTCGTATAGGCCTCCAGCCTTTCAGAATACTTAAACCTTCCATTCTTCATAAGAACCTTCAACGCAAGGTCAAAGTCCTCAGAGATCACCCTTGAGAAGCCGCCCACCTCCTCGAAGATCCTTCTCCTGATGGCGAACGCCGCTCCGTTGATGCCTACGCATTTGCCTACAAGCCTCGAGTAGAGGTAGCTCACCAGGTTAGCGCCTATAAACTCGTAATTAACCATCCTGGAGATGAAGGATTCATGTATGATTCCCTTTCTAAAGTCAAGAATGTCTGCATCCCGCATTTCATCTACAATGCATTCCAGGAAGCCCTTACCCCTAATCCTTACATCAGCATCCAGAAACACCAGGATTTCGCCGCTTGAGGCCTTTACGGCGCTGTTTAAGGCCTCAACCTTGCCTCTTCTACGCTGGCTAAGCATAAAATGCACTTTGCCGCTGTACTTCGCAGCAACCATCAGGGATCTATCATCAGGCTCATCAACAGCCACAAAGATCTCCTTATCCTCGTAGTCGCTGCGGGTCAGCTCCCTAAGCAGGTCATCTAGAAAATCTGAACCCCTGTAGACGGGTATGAGCACGCTTACCCGGCCCTTCACAGGACCCGGCTCAGCATGCAATCTCCTTTCAACTCCGGACGGCATTAAATTCCCCGGGGAGAGCTGCTTCATAAGCCAGCTTAGGAGGTTAGCCAGTACACATATATCATGTTTTTGGAAGTTCATGTAAAGCCTCATATCCCGGGAAGCCTGATAATGTTTAGGGGTTATGGCATGGCTTGTAAAAGGATTCTTACAGCAGCCGCAGCCATCACATTTTTGGCGCTGTTAATGCTGCTCTATAACGCTTCAGCTGAAAATGCAGGGCTGAAACGTGAAGTTCAAGAGTGCATGATGCGATGGCGGAACCTGCATGATGATTACATAGCCCTCGAGGACGCCTACGCCCAAATCAGGCTTCAACTGGAAAATCTAACCCAAACCCATGCTGAAATCCAATTTCAACTGGCAAATTTAACTCAGGCTTATGATGGGCTTAGGCGTAAGCATGTCCTTTTAATGGAGGATTACGCTGGGCTGAACTCCTCCTACAGGAAGCTTATGGTTGAATATGAAGACAGCTTGAAAGCCTACAGTAGCCTAAAAACGGAGTATGCTGCTCTTATGCAGAATTACTCGCTTCTCAAAAGTGAGCATGCGAAGCTAAGCGAAGCCTACTTTGAACTGGAAAACCGCTTTGAAAGGCTTCAGGCGACGCTTGAAAACTTCAGCAGCTCCTACACCATGCTTCGCAGCGTCTTATACGAGCCTCTAACTAACAAGACGGTACCGATGATTGAGGAGCTGAAGGAGTGGCTGGCTGAGGATGATGTTGACAAGATTAAGTACAGGTATCCTGAATTCGTCTGCGGCGACTATGCTGTTATGCTGGCTTTCCGCGCTAAGCTGAAGGGCTGGGACATGGGAGTGGTTGTCGTTTTGGGATATTACCCTGATAGGCGGGAGTTCAACCACGCGTTCAACGCTATAAAATGCCGTGAAGGGCTGGTTTACGTTGAACCCCAAAAGGACAGCGTATGGTGGAACCCGGGATACGGCGAGATAAAATCTGGAGGATGGTACACGTTTCCGGATTTCGGGAGAATATACATCGACAAGGTTATTGTTGTAGTGCTCTACTGATAACCGCATCAGCCGCGTAGACGTTTTCTAACGTCTCGTTCCCTGTAAAAGCCGTCCCTTCCTCCGCATGCATAATCCTGCGACACGCACTCTGCCTCGGCGAACCTGGGCGGCCTACGTGGCATGTTGGCTTCAAATGCGGAAAGGGCTGCCGACGGGGATACTGGTTTAAGAGAGAAAAGAGTAGTCGTTTTCAGCCGAAAAAAGGGTATTCTACTCCTGCGTCAGCTCTTCAACTTCTTCCTTACCCTTCTCCAGCTCTTTAACCTGCTCCTCATCAATTTTCAGCAGCAGCGCTTGAAACTCGCCCACATGGGTTTTCTCCTCTCTTGCAACCTCCAGCAGAACCCTCTTAAGCTGCTTATTCTGGGTTGAGGCTGCCAGCTGCTCATAGAGGTTTACAGCGTCCAGCTCAGCGATTACGGCTGCCCTTAGAATTTCCATGTCCAGCTCCCTTTCAGACACTTTGTCAAGCTTTATAGGGATCTGGGAAAGCATATCCATTCACCCTTAAAGCGTCAATTGCAAATTACAAATAAAAGGGTAACGTAATCTTCAAATTAGCCGCGCTGCCTAGGTTCTTCGGCGGCGAAAAGGCATGTGCGGAGATTTCAGGCCTACGGTTTATGTGGACACACGTGAAAGCCTCGACGTCAGAGATGCCCTTGTGGAGCTTGGCTCAACCGTTGTGGAGCGGGTTCTAGCTCCAGCTGACTACGTGGTTTCAGAGGATTACGCTATAGAACGCAAGGAGGTGCATGACTTTCTCCGCTCAGTCTATGATGGAAGACTTTTTGAGCAGGCGGAGCGGCTGTGCACGGCGTATGAGCATGCAGTTCTCGTTGTTGAGGGTGACATATGTAGGGCTTTAGCCGGGCTTCAGAATCCCCTGGTTTTCTGGGGCGCCTTAGCCAAAATAGCCTCTGAGCATAGGATATCAGTGGTTTTTACGCCGGATGCATGGGGCACAGCCATGTTCATCCACAGCCTAGCGAAGAAGCTTCAGGAGGAACGCGGCGGAAGAGTGGCGGCTAGGCATAAGCCCAAAGCCTACAGCCTAAAGCAGCTTCAGCTTATAGCCGTTCAAAGCCTGCCAGGCGTAGGCCCTGAAAGGGCTGAGGCGCTTCTGGAAAGGTTCGGAAGTGTTAGAAGGGTTTTCCAAGCTTCAAAACCTGAGCTTCTATCCGTCAGAGGGCTAGGTGAAAAAACCGCGAGGAAGATAATGGAGTTTCTGGACGCAAAATATTCCTAGGACTACGCGTCACAATTAATCCCTTTAGAGGGTGAACGTTGAAATTTCAACGTTCACCTCTACGGTTTCATCCTCTTTTCGGAGGTAGGCGCGTAGGCTGCCTGTTTTATGCGAAACCACTAGGAATATGTATCCAGGCCACAGTTTGCTTCTCTCCTCATCCAAGCTTGACCAGTAAGCCTCACCTAGGGGGTGACTGTGGTAGAACCCTACAACCTCAAGCCCGTCGGCTTCAGCATCCATGAAAATCCTAACCTGATCCTCAGGGTTCACACGGTACTCGAAGCTGGATTCCAGCATGTTTCTCGCGGGATACACCCTTTCAACAACATATTCCTCCCCAAGCTTTCTTCCAGCAAGTATGCCGCAGCATTCAGCCGGATAGCACACAGCCGCATGCCAGAGGATCTTCTCCACATCATTATGGCTTATCCTAAGCATCAAAACACCCATTTTTGGACTATTTATCATATCCTTTTCCAGACCATGCGTGGACTCTTCAGCCTTTCTCGAGCATAGTCCAGGACATGCTGCATGTTGAAGGGCTTGCAGCTGTAAATGTCCAGCGTGAAGAACCTGTGATGGCTCCAGCTGTAGAAGGCTACCCCTGACTCAGCCCAGGCCATAAACCCGCCGAGCCCATGATGAAGTGTGGAATAGCTGTCAGGCGAGAATATGAATGGGCCGGCTATAACTTTCATGCGCAGCATCTCACTTAGGCTGAGAAGGAAATTTTTCAGAAAATCCTCATCTAGGCTTACGCTGTAGAAGCCCTCTATAATCAGCCTCTCCCTGTAAATTTCAGGCTTCAGGTTCTCCATAACCGCATCCCATCCGCGAGAAAGAATTAGCCTATCGGAAGAGTAAAGCATTTTTCCCAAATCCCATCTGAATATTCACTGGAAAACGTGGCGCTGGAGAAAAGAGCATATGAAGCTGCTGGTAAGCGTTAGAGACCTTGAGGAGGCGCTTAACGCGCTTAGGGGAGGAGCCCACATAATAGACGTTAAAAACCCTGAGGAGGGGTCGCTGGGCGCCCACCATCCCACAGTAATACGCAGCATAAGTAAGGCCGTATATGGGAGGGCGGAGGTAAGCGCCACCCTAGGCGACCTGCCTAACCTGCCCGGCACAGCCTCGCTTGCCGCATTAGGCGCAGCTGCCTCAGGAGCATGCTACGTGAAGGCTGGGCTTTTCGGAGTTAAAACGCCGGCTGAAGCTGAAGCCCTGCTTAGGGCGGTTTGCAGGGCTGTGGAGGAATATGGCGTGAAGGTTATCGCCGCCGGCTACGCGGACCACAAGCATGTTGGATGCGTTAACCCTCTGGAGCTTCCTGAAGCCGCCTACAGGGCAGGAGCCCATGGAGTCATGATTGACGTTAAGGAGAAGAATCCTCCGCGTAAGCTCTTCGAGTACATGGGCGATGCTGAACTGCGCAGATATATTAAGGAAGCCCACAGCCTAAACCTTATAGTGGCGCTTGCAGGCTCGCTGGGCTTGGAGGATGTCAGCCGAGTCCACAGCCTAGGAGCGGACATAATTGGTGTTAGAAGAGGCGCCTGCAGGGGAGGCGACAGAACAAAGGGAAAAGTAGACGAGGCTGCTGTGGCAAAATATATAGGTGAAATTCAAGCAGTCGAAATCCAAATGCTTGAACAGCAATGTTGATCATGCATATCACAGGATTAAACGGGAATGATGTGCGTGTAAACCGCGTTTTCACCCTTCAGAATGCTTTCTATCCTGTCAGGGTTTTTGCCGTTCACCACGTAACAGTTCAAGCCTTTCTCCATTAAGAGCTTCGGGAGAACCTCGTCCACGCATGTTCTCCTCCCTTGAAGCTCTGAGGCGGAGAGTTCCCTGATGAGCACCGCGTCACCGCGGCTTTTAGGATCTTCCGTGAATATTCCATCCACATCCTTAGCCAGAATCAGCCTCCCTGCTTCGGCTTCTGCGGCGATGTAGGCTGCTATGGAGTCGGAGGTTACACGCCAGGAGTTCTCCAGCGGATCCCTCTGGAACAGCAGCCTTGAGGGCAAAAGTATGGGGAGGCTTCCAATTCCGGCTTTACATGCCCTTACCAGCGACGTGGTTGTGAAGGAGTTAGGCGTTAAACTGCCAAGCAATAGCCCATACTGATCCATGGCTAGAATAGCCATCCTATGGGATGCAGCTGCAGGCAGCCCATAGAGTCCATCATACCTCCTAACCGTGTCGGCGAATCCTCCCCCGCCGGGCACGATCATGATCCTGTGTTTTCCAGCTAAGCCGCCTAGAAATCGGCATAAGGCCTTAAGGGATGAGGGATCCGCGGATAGGCTTCCCCCAACCTTTACCACAGCCTCCATCTGACGCCTCCCTCAAGCTTCTCCGCAGCCATAAGCGCCACGCCAACCGAGGGCGTCATGGCTGCAGCATCCGGCCCCAGCTTCCCAGCCAAATCCACAACATCCATGGCGCCTATCTGCTCCGCCGCCCTTCTGCCTAGGAACCGTGCACCTATGCCCGTAACCAGTATGGGAACGTTGCCCTTCACCTTCCGCTTCACCCTCAAGTAAACCTGCATTAGGGCCTGGGCTATCTGCTCCACCTGCCTTTCATAAATGTACCTGGCCATATCACGGATTTCATCCTGACTTAGCATTTCAATGTCAGCGCATATCACGCGGGCCAGCCGCGCCATAGCCTCAAGCCCTGTTTTACCGCGGCCGTCAGCAGTGTCCACAGTGTATTCCGCCATGCCTATGTTTCCAAGAACAAGGTGGACGTCTCCTGACTGGGCGAAAAGCTCAGAGGAAACCCGCAGCATTCTTCCCCTGAACGGTATATGGCTTACAATCGCCGCCACGTTCGTCCTTAAGGCGCCTGTATACACCAGCTCGCCGCATGCAAGCTTCTCCATATCCGTCTTGCCCTCTGCAGCAGTTTTCCCATCAACCACGGGAACTATGCTTGTGCTGGTGCTGCCTACGTCCACAACTATGCAGTTGCTGAAAAGCCTGGAAGCCATCCATCCTGTTGCAGCCCAGTTGGCTGAAGCCACCTGCAGGGGGCTCCGCCTAGCCTCATCCACAGTTACCAGCTGAGCCTCAACTGTTAAAACCTGCACTGGAAGGCTTGGAAACACCGCGGCAACACAGTCCAGTATATGGTTTACGCCTTCCCTCTTCGTCTGGTAGGCGTCGGAAAGCTCCGCAGTCATGGTTACCGCCAAACAGTCCAGGGAGCCCTTCTGTACGAGGCGGCATGCCAGCTCCCTTAAAACTTCAGGCAAAGCATCCCGGCCCATCTTCCATATGGGGAAGTACTTCATGCATGTTTTCAGCTCCTTCACCATGCGGTTTTCCGTCTCCACAAGCGCAGCCTTAGTGTTCGCCCCTCCAACATCAAATCCCAGCACTCTCATGGCGGCGCTTCCCCCCGCATGCAAGGCGCCTTTTAACCCTATAAAGCCTATCCCTGGCCATGCGCAGCGTAGAACCATATGCCTCTATAAAGGCGTAGGCTGGATTGCCTAAAGGAGGAGTTAAGATGCCCTCCACGCTGCACTCAAGTGGCCAGCTTATGGAAGTTCTAACCTTCTGAAAGGCTGCGAAACCGCTTGTCCAGCCTACGCCTGGAAGCCTACCATGCACTACAGCATCAATTATTGCCTGCGCAGGATTATAGCCTACAACCCTGCGTAGGCCTATGTAGGATGTTGTAAGCCTGGGATTAACCTCCATAAGGTAGACCTTATCCCGCGTCAGCACAAGATCCACGCCCACGTAGCCCCTGAGCCCATTAAATACTCCGACAGCCTTCTCAGCAGCCCTGAAAGCCATATTTTTAAGAGGATGCTCCAGCGGAACCAAGCCGCCCTCATAGCTTGACCCCATGCCTGGAGAGGCCAATTTAACCCTCTGCATGTTAAGGGTTAGCGGCGAAGCTTTATGGGCTGCGGCGATTAGGCTTACACTGGCGTTCACTCCGCGTATAAACTTCTGTATCAGAAAACGTGTGCCTCCAGCCTCCCGCTTCAGCTTTTCGACAGCAGCGGATATTTGATCTACGCCCTTAACAAGGCTTAAGCCTGCGCAGCTCACCCCGTAATGCGGCTTGAAAACCACAGGAAACCCAAGATCTCTAGCCTTCCGCGCCAGGCTCAGCGGATCCTCGCCGACATGCGCCTCAGCGGCTGTAGGCACGTTTAACCCTGCGCTCGCCAACGCCCTGCAGGCTTCAGCCTTATCTGCAACAGCCCTCACGGCCTCCGGCGTGCAGTTGAAGCTTATTAGGCCTGCTTCCTCAACGGCTTCTATGAGGCTTGGAAGGGCTTCTCCTGATTCTGGAGCAATAACGTACGCTGCCTCCAGGCTGCATGCCCTAAGGGTTTCCAGCAGCTTCCCCTTCGATTCAACAGTAAGCGTGCGCTCCACATTCAGGAGGGCGGCTAAAGGTTTAAGCCTTGAATCCAGGGTGACTGTCACACGGTGTCCCGCCGCCGTCAGGTCGCATGTGAGGGTGCGCAGCATGGCGAAGCCTTCGCTTAGAATATCCCCTGGCAGGGGTTCACCGGCGAACCCTCCGCCTGCAACATGCTCATAAACCAAAATGTTCAAGCGTCAGCCTCCCTCAATAATGTATAGTGGTTGTGATTGAAGATTATTCCGGTTATTGACGTTTTAGGCGGCTTAGCTGTGCATGCAGTTAAGGGTGAAAGGCGACGCTACAGGCCTGTAAAGAGCGTATTATGCAGCTCAGCTGACCCGCTTGAGGTGGCTGAAGCCTTTAAGGAGCTTGGCTTCAGAGAGGTCTATCTGGCTGATTTGGACGCCATTATGGGAGGCAGCCGAAGCTGCGGGCTTTATAGGCGGATAAAAGCTGAGACAGGGCTTAGGCTGATGG
>JANXET010000040.1:0-283 GCA_025058315.1 Candidatus Bathyarchaeota archaeon
AGTTGCTGGAATTCTGCTTAACTTGTTTTTAAGATTTCCTACAAAAAGGGAGGCTTTAACCTATGGTAGTGCTACGCATAGGCCTGATACCGCGGAAAATGAACCACATTACATAGCTTCTTTCTCTAAACCATCCAATGTTATGCGCCTTCTATTTCAGATTAGACGCCGTAAATTCTTGACGTCGAGTAATATGGGTCCATGGCTGGAGGGAACCGCAGTTATTTCTATGTCCCCGTTCTCGGCAAAGCTTTTTCTATTTCTGTTCGCTTTACGTAGGTTT
>JANXET010000040.1:293-639 GCA_025058315.1 Candidatus Bathyarchaeota archaeon
GATGAACAGCTGCGTGAATTCCAACAGCGAGAAGTACTTGAAAAGCTCAGAAGCAGAGAAACAAACGTTTTTGTGACTACAAGCTAGCCGGGGAAGGCCTAGAAAAAGGAGGCGGATAATAAGCCAACTAAACAGTAAGCTGCCAGAACTGCTTAGGGAGAAAGCTAAACGTGATTTCCATTTTTCAAGTCCAAGCATTTCAAGAGCTAACTCATCGACAGCTTTCTGAATTGGGTCATGCTCTTTAATACGCATAAATAAAGGCTTAACGTCGAGCTTTACGATGTCTTTGAAAACATTATCTATTCTGTTACGAAATTCAAGCAGTTTCTCAAATGTGGGAATG
>JANXET010000041.1 GCA_025058315.1 Candidatus Bathyarchaeota archaeon
TATAACATGAGTCTTTCCATAGAGTTTTCGCAGTTTAATAGCTTGCTCCACTATAATTGGCACATCTTGGGAAGGCCTAAAGACGTCAATAATCTCCAAACTCTTCTGAACATCCGTAGGCAAATCAAGGAGACTTTTATAGCTTTTTTCACCCAAAATTTCCTCGGCAAAAGGGTTGATGGGTACAATCTTAAAGCCATGTTTTTTCAAATATTCAGCGACCCTATAGCTATCCTTTGAAGGATCTTTTGAAAGTCCTACGATGGCAACAATTCTATATTTGGCCAGTATCTCCGTTACATCATCCAAGCTATTTCCCTCTTTCTAATCTTAAGATTGAATGCGTAAATAAAAGGAGATTGATTATTTAACCACATTACGTTACTTAGACAAGGCAGCTTTAGCTAGTTTCTCCCCCAATTTTTCTGCTTTTAGTTTTTATTTTTGTTCGCCTTAATTTCGGATTGAAATTTCCAAGTATCCGACATGTGACTTGCATTACGGCGTCCGTGGTGAATACGCATACGGGTTGCCCACTGACATGCCTATGGGGTAAATGTTTGGGAACATGATTAGCTGTTTCATGTTTCACTAACTATCGCATCATGCTCAAGGCCATAAATGTATC
>JANXET010000042.1 GCA_025058315.1 Candidatus Bathyarchaeota archaeon
AATAAAGGGAATTGAAAGAATCATCTTCAGAAACTTCAGAAACTCCAGCAAACCAAGATGCAGTTTAAAAATCCCAATAAAGGGAATTGAAAGCCAGTACAGTACTACTAGATCGCTTATGTCCAGCAGTCGGATGCAGTTTAAAAATCCCAATAAAGGGAATTGAAAGCCAAGGCTTGGTAGTTTAATCGCCCTTTTCCGCCGTAAGATGCAGTTTAAAAATCCCAATAAAGGGAATTGAAAGCTGTTCCTCCACAAGCCTGAACTTGGCTTTGCAGCTGTAGATGCAGTTTAAAAATCCCAATAAAGGGAATTGAAAGCAAAACACTCAAATCTCCAATTTATATGCAACCTGCTCGTTTCCGATGCAGTTTAAAAATCCCAATAAAGGGAATTGAAAGACTATGCGTATGTCGTAAGGTAATGTAACTACTTGTTGGATGCAGTTTAAAAATCCCAATAAAGGGAATTGAAAGAGGCGTAGACGCTGCATGTGGGGTATCCGCATTTTGGACATAAAGATGCAGTTTAAAAATCCCAATAAAGGGAATTGAAAGAGCCATTTAGGTGCTACACGAAGCCATAATGGTATACTCCGATGCAGTTTAAAAATCCCAATA
>JANXET010000043.1 GCA_025058315.1 Candidatus Bathyarchaeota archaeon
AGAATATGTACATCCAGATCCAGATTACTATGGTAAAAGAATTAATTTATCTTCTCATCCTGATGGAATGATGATAGGTCCATCCCTCCTCTCTGCTGAATTTGTTGAGTGTAATGCTGATAAGGTTATCGCAATAGAAACTGGAGGTTTATTTACTAGATTTATTGCTGAAAAAGTTCATAGGAAATTTAATGCTATTCTAGTTCATACAGCTGGTCAAGCTCCGAGATCTACTCGTAGATTTATTAGAAGACTAAATGTGGAGCTTGGATTACCGGTTTACATATTGACTGATGCAGATCCATGGGGTATGCATATAGCTATGGTTATAATTTCTGGTTCTGCAAATGCAGCTCATATACCTGAATTAAATACTCCTGATGCTAAATGGATCGGTGTTTGGGCAACTGATATAACTAAATATAAACTTCCAACAGAATCTATGGATGAAAAAGATTTAGCTAGACTTGAAACTTTGAAGAAAGATCCACGATATAATGATATATTTTGGGCTAGAGAAATAAATGAATTTATTAGATTAAAGCGTAAAGCTGAACAACAGAGTTTCAGTAAATATGGGTTATCT
>JANXET010000044.1 GCA_025058315.1 Candidatus Bathyarchaeota archaeon
GACATAACGTTTAACCTTTAAATCATTTGCCACATAATTTGTTAAGGAGAGAAGAACACCTAAACACCTAAAGGCAAATGATAAACCAATAATTGTTGCAATGCATTCACTATTAATAAGACCCCTCATCACCCATAAAAACCAGAACAATTAAGAGGGCTACTTGAGCCAGAGGCGTCTACTTTCTTTCATAAACTACTCTATGAGGTTTTAGGCGGACTTTATTTTATGAAAAATGTCTGTTAGAAAATGTGCAACGGAAAAACGAAGCATGTTAAAACCAAAAATGTGTAGTTAGTGGTAGCCCGGGGGAGATTCGAACTCCCGTCAGCGGGTTTCCTCGGCGAGGTTTGTTACAAATCGCATAAAAATTCCTTAAATTGTGTTTACCTCCAAAGCCCGCTATGCTTGTCCACTACACCACCGGGCTTCATGGATAAAACAATTAGAAACTCAGTAATAACTTTAGCGCTTAAGATTCTTTAAAGGTCTTTTCAGAGGGCTTTAAATTCGTTAAACCATTTCTCGTACTGAGCTATCATATCTTTAGATACACTTGGTTTTCTCATCTT
>JANXET010000045.1 GCA_025058315.1 Candidatus Bathyarchaeota archaeon
AGTTCCCGATAAAAAAGTTAGTGGTAAAGTACGCCAGGATCATCCCACGAAGCACTGTCACGAAACTGTTCAAAGTGTTAGACAGATAAAGGGGCAAGCCGTAGGCTATCATGGGGGCTAGGACTCTGCTGGAGCTGCCTCTGGGACTTGAATATTTAACTTGCATGTAGTGCCTATATACTAGGATTAGGCTTGCGGCGAAGCCGACGGCGAAAGCAGCCACGTACCCTGCTATAGCGCCCAGTACGCTGAAGCCCAAGGCTACTAGAAGCGGACTCATTATAGCCCTGAAGGCTTGGCGGGCGACATCTATCATGGCGTAGCCCTTCATGTCTCCGAAGCCTAGAAGGGCACACCCAGCAGCCGTGGAGAGCGGATAAATTAGCACTAGTATCAGGGTTATCCTCACCATGGGTGCCATTTCCGGCCTGCTCGTCAGCAGGTTTGTGAGGGGCTCCGCAAAGGTAAAGCCTATTATAAACATGATGAGGCATGTTGCCAGGTTGAAGGCTAAGCCTGTCCTGAGCAGCGGAATTATTTGGGAATGTTCATTTTTTGACTTGTGGAC
>JANXET010000046.1 GCA_025058315.1 Candidatus Bathyarchaeota archaeon
GACCAAGCCGTATTAGGCGTAACAGCCCTAGAATCATTCGGACTAGAAGTAGATCCGGTAAAAGGAACATTAAAAGAAGCGGGACTCCTGCTCCTTATTATTCCCAACCATTTATAAATTAGAAAATTAATGGTGGGCCGGGAGAGACTTGAACTCTCGACCTTTCGGTCTCTAAAGTGTCTGCGTCTCTATCAGCCGAACGCTCTAACCAAGCTGAGCTACCGGCCCTCTTATCCGCAATATTCTTTTCATGTATCCCCTCTTAAGAATTTTTCCTTTTCTCAGTAAAAGTTTATTTATGCGGTTTCCATCTTGTTTCATCTGGTGCTAACACAATGTTTAATATTGGTTTAGGCGAGTGGAGGCTGAAGGGTACAACTACGGTGGCATTTAAATGTGTTGATGGGGTGGTTATGGCTACTGACACCAGGGCAACGGTTCTACCTGGATTTGTTGCCCACAAGAGGGTGAAGAAGGTTTATCAGATAACCCGTAATGTTGGGATGACCATCGCCGGTGTGCCGGTCGAAGCCATAAATCTACTTGACATTTTAAGAGCTAAC
>JANXET010000047.1 GCA_025058315.1 Candidatus Bathyarchaeota archaeon
AACGGCTGAGCAGGAGGAGGATCCAAAACATAATCCTCAAATGGTATGCAGCTTCTCTCCAAATAACGTACAATATCCCTGTAACAATAGCCAGGAGCCCTATACGCGCCTAAACGTCCATCCCATTGGCCATAAGGAGTAGGCAAATCCCCCTCCAAAACGATGGTTCCCCTGGAATACCGCAACCTAACAAACAAGACAGATCAGCTCCATTTCAGTCGAACAACTATTTAAACTACAACAAAATTTCCTACGACCAGTTTAACACTTTCCTCAGACTTCACAGCAGAAATCAAACCCTCCAACCCCGTTGTTTACACATATACTTTCAATTCCCTTTATTGGGATTTTTAAACTGCATCAAAAAGAAGTCTAAAGAAGCAGAGAGAGGAGATGTTCACTTTCAATTCCCTTTATTGGGATTTTTAAACTGCATCTGCTTGGGTGGATGGATGGTTGTTAGGTTGAAAGTTGCTCTTTCAATTCCCTTTATTGGGATTTTTAAACTGCATCTCCAGAATCTGGCCGCCGCTGAAGCCGCTCGCCAAAA
>JANXET010000048.1 GCA_025058315.1 Candidatus Bathyarchaeota archaeon
TCCCCTAAATTCTCATAGAACATTCTGCTTATACCATTAGATATGAATAAATGCTTTTTGATTTTGAGGGGTGTTGTTTTAGAATCTCCTATGATCTCATTAAGCATGTTTTCATCATATAAAATTATATAGAAAGGCATTATCTTCAAAATGAACTAACTATATTTAGATAAAAGCTTTATGCTATAATATAACTATTATTATATCCATAAACTTTAATAATTAAAAAAGAAAGGGAGTGAAATTTAGTTGCACTGTAGATCTACTTCTTCTTCTTTTCTGGCTTCTTTTCCTCAGGCTTCTTCTTGGCGACCATACCTTCACCCCCTAATATAAATCGGACATTACCACTCCTCTTCTTCCTCTTCCTCTTCTTCTTCCCATTCTTCCTCTTCTTCCCATTCTTCCTCTTCTAATTCTTCCTCTTCTTCTTCCCATTCTTCCTCTTCTTCCTCTTCCACAACTTTTAAACTCCATCTGCGGCCCATTTGTTCTATTGATAATGATACTCCACACGACGGACATTCAACTATATC
>JANXET010000049.1 GCA_025058315.1 Candidatus Bathyarchaeota archaeon
TCTCCTATGCTGGATTTACTGCCCGGACTCCGCGATAATTAGGCTCGAAAAATATGTTGACGTAAACTACAATTACTGTAAGGGTTGCGGTATTTGCGCAAATGAGTGCCCGGTGAAATGTATAACCATGGTTGAAGAGGAGAAGTGATCAGCATATGGGCAGAGTTATGGGTTTAACTGGCAACGAGGCAATAGCCTACGCCGTTAAGCAGTGTAATGTCGATGTGGTGGCAGCCTACCCGATTACCCCGCAGACCATAATTGTTGAAGTGATAAGCGAATACGTTTACAACGGCGAAATAGACGCGGAGTTCGTGTGTGTTGAATCAGAGCACTCCGCCTTATCCGCATGCATCGGCGCAAGCCTAGCTGGCGCAAGAGTCTTCACGGCGACAGCAAGCCAAGGTTTAGCCCTAATGCACGAGATGCTCTATATTGCTTCCGGCTTAAGGTGCCCCATAGTTATGGGTGTTGCAAACAGGGCGCTTTCAGCACCGCTTAATATTCACGGCGACCACTCCGATATGATGGGGTC
>JANXET010000004.1 GCA_025058315.1 Candidatus Bathyarchaeota archaeon
AAAACCTTCGTCGTCAATGTTGCCCGAGATATGGGCTACAGGGTTGTGGTTATGGGTGATGAGGTTAGGGCTGAGGCTGAGAGAAGAAATATTGAGCCCACTCCTGAAAATATAGGGCGCCTCATGCTTGAGCTTAGGCAGATTGAAGGCGAGACGGCTATAGCTAAAAGATGCGTCAGGAAGATTTGTGATGAAACCAGCTTCAAAGTTATTATTGATGGCATTAGAAGCCTCGCAGAGGTTGAAGAGTTTAAGAGTAAGTTTAAGCGTTTTGTTCTCTTGGCGGTGCATGCATCTCCTGAAACACGTTTTCAGAGGCTTTATCATCGCTGCAGAAGTGACGACCCGAAGAGCTGGAGGGAGTTTCATGAAAGGGATATGAGGGAGCTCAGAGTTGGGCTCGGCGGGGCAATAGCCATGGCCAAGTACATGTTCGTTAATGAAGGGCCTAAGGAGGAAGCTGAAAGGGAATTCAGGCTTTTGCTGGCGAGGATTGAAAAGAATGAATAGTGTGGAAGTCCGCGTAGAGGTTGAAGTTAACCCAACCGAATCCGTTGAGAAGGTCAAGAGGGCTGTGGAGAACATCTTCGGAAGCATACAGATGGAGTTAAAGCCTCTTCCAAGAGGCGGTTTACTGGTGGCTGAGCTTAGGGGAATTGAATCTCTAACCAAGCTTTATAATCTTTTCAGGAGAGAACGGATCCGCGACGCCGCACGCGCTGTCCTATTTGAGAGCCTAAGCGATAACACCATATGCTTCTACCTGAATAAGCAAGTGGCCTTCGCAGGGCACGTTTCATTCTCGAAGGCTGTGGCGGAATCCCCGCTGGGGCCCATAAAGGTTCAGATAAAGTGTGAGGACCCCAGGAAGCTGATTGATTGGCTTGCGCCTAAAACCACATGATAAGGGGGCTTATGGAGTTAATCTGAATGAAAGAGCCTTAAGCATGGGCCTGTTCTTCATGGTTATGCAGATACTTCGCAAGCCGGAGTTGATGCGCCCGTTCATGATGCCTTAGAAGGTTTTCCACATCTCAAAGGCTGCGAGAGGCATGGAATGCGCCTTGGGGGGATAATGCTTCCAGATGAGGCGGAAGATGCCCTTAAGAGCGGCGAGTATGTTGGCTGCCATCATATAGGTTCAAGAAGCAAGGTTGAGCGAAAGGGCGCGTGCATATAGGTTAGCGGTTGGGAGTTTAATTCGCCTTGCAGAGTGATGGCTGAAAGCAAGTGTATTGTAGCGTTAAGTGATCATTCAGATTTTGATGGACTTATGGAGTACGTTAGGCTGTCAAGGCCTAAGCTTGTGATAACGGATAACTTTCGAGCAGGATATGCTGAAGCATTAGCGAAGGAGATTAGGCAGTGCTTTAACATTTCAGCCTTGGCGCTTCCTATAAGATGAGGCTTGATGCGGTGGCTTAGCTATCTTGCACCGGAGGGTTTCCATGTATGAAGCTAACCCTTCAATGTCCTTTACATCCCTATGTGCAAGCTCTAGAAGCCCGTTCCAGAAGTGCAGGTTCGGCCTTATCCCCGCCCTTTCAAGCTGCTCTTCCAAGCGTCTTGTAAGCTCTCTGCCCCTTCTGTCAAAGTCCAGAAGCAGAATAACCTCGGAGAACCCGTAGGCCTCAAGCGTAGAAACCACCTCGATAAGGGGTTTCCCATAGGCTTTAGCGGATATTATTTGGCCATTAACCCCCATGGCCTTTAGGGCTTCTATGTCCCGCCTTCCCTCAACAACTATGGGTACTCCTTTAGCGGATTCCTCAGCTAAGCACTCCATGAACATTCTGATTTTCTCCTCCTTCTCCTCTAAACTGTTGGACATGGCGCTTTCACCTTGTAACTTCAGCCTCTCTCACGGTTCTCAAGCATTCAGCAGCCTCTTTATCCTTTTCGAAGTAATCCCTTATAGGCTGGAGGATTTTATCAAGCTCCATTGCCACAGCATCCTTAAGGTCAAGCGGGTGAATTTGTCCGCTTCTGTAGGCTTTCTCAAGCTCCATGTAGCTTTCGAAGGTTACAGGCCCACCGTACTTTGATGGACGCTCCACCGTGAAGCAGCTGCACTCGTGGAATATGATGTGTTGAGCTATCTCAAGCACAGGGTTCATCTCTGTTTGCTTTTCTGGACACCAGGCTCTCCTAAGCTTGGCTCTTATCTGCTCCCCAGTGTCGTGGATGAATATTGCTGTCCAAGGCTTGGATTTGCTCATTTTGCTGGCTATAACCTGCTCCAGCTTATCCTTAGTCTCAAGCTTCGCCGGCTCCGCTAGACCCATCAGCAGGTGATGGTGAAGGGCAACAGGCTTTTTCCATCCCATTTTTGGGAAAATTTCCCTTGCAAGCACGTGGGCTTTTCGCTGATCCATGCCGCCGTGAGGTATATCTGCGCCTATGAACTTCACATCTACAGCCTGCATAGGAGGATAGAAGTACTGGGATAGATCCAGCTTTTCACTTTGGTTTCTTCCCATTATTGTTAGGCAGCGTAGTGTTCGACTAAGGGTCATATGCTTGGAGAACCTCAGCAGATCGCGCCAATACTCATCATTATGATGGTACAGCTCTGAGCCCACAACGATTTTCGCTCCTGGACAGAAGAAGCGAAAAGCCTTCTCATAGTACTTTGCGGCTGCAAGTATCTTGTCCCAGTGGCCGCCGAACTTATTGTTTATGAAGCTGTGCCAATCCGCCAGGTAGACTTGGCATCTGACTCCAGCTTTAAGCAGGTCATTTATCTTGAAGCCTGAAATTAGAAGGTTTCCCAGATGCAGCAGCCCCGATATCTCGAAGCCTATATAGTGGCCGGGGCGATCGTTGGTTTCCAGAAGCTCCCGTAACTCGCTTTCTACAAGAATCTCCTCGGTAGGCGGCTTCTTAATTAGTTCAAGCTTCGTTTCTATATCCAAATCCATCAGCCAGCATGTACTGCGCCCTTTGGCTTCTGGAATATGAGTAAGGTGAACTTAAAAGTTGTTTCGCGGGCGCCATTGTCTCCCACGTAACCTATCACTTAACTTCATCGCGGAGCCATGCGCTCCCCTAGGTTAAGCTCTCTCCGGCGTGGGACATTAGCGCCCGCGCCCGCCGTGTCCCATGCTTGGGTAAACCCTTCCTCACCGCGGCAAGCCTGCGCTTACCACTCTGTTGGGTCCGTCAGCATGGATTTGCCGGCGGGATTAGATGGCTCAGAAGCGGGTCATTGCCGGATAGTCTATCTAGATGCGGCAAATTAAACATTGCTGTTCTATTGGGATTTTATCCTTATCAGCGGCTCCAGATCTATTTCGAAAGCTGCTGCAGGGTTCTCTATTTGGAAATTATTTAGAACCTGCGGGTTTATCTCGCCGATTATGCCTATTGGCCTATTTCTGTAGGCTATGGTGGAGGTTCTGCCGCTTAAGAAGCTTGGATGCTTCGCCTCCCTAACATGCCAGCCCTCAACGCTTAGATTAGCCAGGAGGGCTTCACAGTAAGCTTTTACCTCCGTATAGTTTGCTGTGGAGTGGCAGGTAACTGCCGCCACATGCAGCCGCCTTTCCACCATGGTTTCTAATCGCCTATTTATTCTGGCTACGTCTGAAACCTCGAATATGCGTTGCGGGTAGCTTTCATGTTTGTTCTCAGCCAGGTTCCTCATCAAACATGGAAGCAGCGTCTGCCTAACTATTGTGTACTCCAGCGATACTGGGTTGGCGATCCTCACAGGGTTTTTAGGTTTAACCAGCATGTAATCATAGTGGATGCGTTCGTTTGTGAGGGTGAAGTTCATCACTTCCATAAAGCCAAGACCAATCATTAGTTGGCGCACCTTATCCGCGAACGCGTACACCGGATGCTTTTCGCCGACTGTTACAGCCTTAGGCATTGTGGGTTCAAGCCTATAGTAGCCATAGCCTATGGCCACTTCCTCTACAAGGTCTATCTCATGGAGTATGTCGATGCGGTACGGCGGGATTGAAGCTTCCAGCAGGCCATTGCCTATTTTCTCTGCGCCCAGCCTGCATTTCATCAAGCATCTAGCGGCCTCATCATCATTAAGCCTTAAACCTAGAAGCCTATTGGCGTACTTAACCCGGAGCCTCATTCTCTCAGGTTCAAGGCTTGGGGAGGTCACCGTTCGATCAGGGTACTTTACAATGACCTTTTCCAGGGTTCCACCCATATCCGCCAGTGCGGTGGCCAAAACCTTAAGGCTTTTCTCGACAGCATCATAGCTTGGACCTGTGATGTCCAGAAACAGGTTTCTAGTGTCAGCTGTGACTCTGGTGAGTTCCCCGTTTATTATCGGCGGCATTGAAAGCACTTGGCCGTCCCTGTCTACAAGTAACGGGTATCTGGGCGCCCAGTCCACAAGATGCCTGTAGGCTACGCCTTTCTCGTGCTTCTCAAGGATTTCCTTAGGCGTCATTTCCTCAGTCTTGCCGAGCGGCACGAACTTCACGCTTTCCGGCTTGACTGCCGTGTAGGTGAAGGGCGGGTTTATAACGTCCAGGTTGTGAATGCCTATGGAAGCCTTTTTCCGGTCTCTACCTATGCCCCAGTGAAGGTCCTCCTGCATCTCCATAAGCTCCGCGACAGCCTCATCGTCAAGCCTTATGTCTCGCACAATAGCTGCAAGCATGAATGGCCTAACATCAGCCACGGCCTTATCAATCGTCAACGTGGCTTTAGGCTCCTTAGCCTCATATTTTGGAAGCCCAACTTCCCATTCTGTGAAGCCCTTGTAGGCTCGGGCTACTCCAGCGTAGCTGCACAGGTCTATTCGGTTGGGGTTAAACTCCACCTTGAGGTAGTCTTCGCCGCGTTCCTCAATGTCGAATCCTATCCATGGCAGGGTCTTAGCCATATCCTCAACGGTTACGTCTCTGCCTAGAAACTTTGAGAAGCGCTCTCTATACAGTGTTATCACTGGCATAGCGGGGTCCTCCTAAGCCAGCCTAGGTTGTTGGCGTAAAGCAGCCTGATATCATTTAACCCCAGCTCGATCATGGCGAGACGCTCAAGTCCACCGCCCCATGCAAGCACTGGACACTTTATGCCCATCGGAGCCAGAACCTCCGGCCTAAACATGCCCATACCGCACAGCTCAATCCATCGGTTAAGCTTAGGATGGAACACCATTGCCTGAGCTGAAGGTTCAGTGTAGGGGAAGTAGGAGGGCCAGAACTCTATCTTCTCAAGTCCAAACTTTTTGTAGAAGGTTTTCAGCGTGCCCATTAAATCCCGCAGGGTTACCTTCTTGTCAACAACTATGCCCTCTATCTGATGGAATTCGGCGATGTTTTTGTATGTAACCTGCTCGTTCCTGTAGACGCGATCCACTGAGAACACCTTTATCGGTGGGCGCTTATGCGTAGCCAGGTACTTTATTGTCTCAGCGGTTGTGTGGGTTCTAAGCACAAGCTTCATAGCTTCTTCGCTGCTCCACCTGTATCCCCAGCCCTTAGATCCTGTTATCCACCCGTTCTCATGAACCATTGCTACGCCATCAACTATCTTCCTTCCAGGAAGCCTTCCAATTCTTGGATTAGCCATATAAAAGGTGTCAGCCATCTCACGGGCAGGATGATCCTGAGGCTGGAACAGCGCGTCGAAGTTCCAGAATGCCGTTTCCACTATGGGGCCGCGTATTTCGGTGAAGCCCATTTCAAGGAATATCTCCCTGGCGCGCTTTATTATCTGCTGAAGCGGATGCTCCTTGCCCGGATAAACCACGGGGGCAGAGGCCTTTACATCAAACCTTGTAAGTTTGACGCTTCGCCACTTTCCAGAAATAATCAGCTCCGGCGTCAGCTGGGTGACTTCCTCAACGATTTTAATGCCCTTATTAACCAGGTTCCATCCTTTGGCGGTGAGCTCCAGCTCGCGGTGAACCGTTTCCTCAACCTCAACAAGCTTACGCTTCTTAATAACTTCAAGCGCTCTTTTCAGTTCAGGGCTTAACTCATCAACAACAACTTTGCCCTTCTCGTTGATTAGCTCTAGAAGCTCCTCATCTACGCCCTTCGGCGGTTCACAATTTAATGTTAATATGCACCTTTTACCCTTTATCTCAGCCCATCCCTTACTCTTAAGCCAGCCGAGGGCTATGGGTACAATTTCAGGATCCATTTTAGCCTCTTCAGCTAATCGTCCAATATCGGCCTCGCCGCCGAGCTTAAGCAGACACCGTACTATGCGGCGCTCCGGAAGTCCCATTTCAGCATAACCTTTACCCTCGCTGTTAAGGGATGCTGCAAGATGCTTCCTCTCATGGATCATAACGATTTCTTCAGAGGAAAGCACCAGCGCAGAACGCATCACCGCCGAATGGGCTAAGCCGCTTTTCCGTGCAATATCCTCAACTGAAGCCCTGCCGCCCAGCTCCTTAAGGGCTACCAGCGTTTTTCGATCATTTATTCGCAGTTCACCCAACATCTGCAGCCTCCAACATCCTCCGCCATAAAGGACACGCGCATGTTAAATGACTACATAAAACCCTTGAAGTTTTTAAAGCATATCCTCTGGGCAGGAGAAAACGGCGGTTAATCATGTAAATTGGCTGGTCATTCCCTCACCGCACTGAAAGAATCCGCGGCGGGAGATATTTATGGCTTATTGAGTATTATCTCCCTTGCCTTGTCGAGTAATTTATTTTTTCTACGCTTATGCTCCTCCACAAACTTTAGAACCAGGTCTATGGTCTGCTTCTTATGCTCCCCGCAGAGAAGCTTGCCAGTTTTACATTCGCAGTAAATGCGTTTTATATCCTCATCGTCCTCGACAAAGTGGAACAGGCAGATCTCGTAGACAGGGCATATCTCTGGAACGCCGCCTAGCTCCCTCTGCTCTTTTATAGTGGGTCTGCCTCCTGTGAAGGCGTTGGAGATTCTCTGAGTTATGGTTTCAGGGCTGTCATCCAGCGTGAAGTAGTTCATGAGGCGTTTGCTCATTTTCGGCGAGCCATCCAAACCCTTCATGAGCTTATGGTACGTGGATGATGGCGGGATAAATCCGAATTTGTTATGGAATACCTGGGCAAGATCTCTCGTTAAGCGGATGTGAGGATCCTGGTCAATGCCTACGGGGATAACTGTGGGTTTCGGCCCTCCGAAATCCTCAAGCTGAGGTAGAAGGATGTCCCCTGCCTGTATTAGGGCTGCAAGATAAAGCCCTATGCTGCGCTCTCCGTAAATCGCCTTCATGGTGGCGAGGGTTACAGCCCGCCCGAAGATTATGGCCAAGTCCTTCACCCGGTTCTCCTTTGACTGGCGGTATATATATCCCCTGTCCGGGTCGAAGCCTAACGCAAGCAGATCTGCCACATTATTTATGGCTATTTTCTCGCTTTTCTCGAAGGGGATCTTGTTATCCTCATAGGCTTCTATGTCGGCTATGCAGTAGAAGGCCTGAGCGCCCTGCTTTTGGAAGTATATGATCTCTTTGGCGGTCATCAACGTGCCAAGGTGAAATTCGCCTGTAGGCTTTATGCCGCTGAGAACGGCGAACTTCTCATTCCGGGTCATAGCCTCCAAGATCACTTTAAAATCCCTGTGCCCGAAGACTATTCCACGCCGCATGTACAGCGAAGGGTTCGGGAGACTTGGAAGCAGAGGCTGGAAGGGTTCGATTCCGAACTCCCTATATAGCCGCTCATAATCAGCTACATAACTTGTTCCGAATGGGTCAATAACTGTTTTCTCGTGTCCATCAGGATGCAACTTCACATTTGCCCTCCGCTGAATTTGATGCAACATATACGTGATAAGAAACCTTTTAAGTCCATCGGCTTGAAAGCTGAATTATACTTGGAGCCTAATGCCAGTCCAGCTTTCAACCCCAGCATAATTTTGAACATGTCGTGCTTAAGCCTTTTGGGGGAAGTATTTAATAGGAGCCCCGCCTAATAACTTGAGAACCATCCGGATGGAGGAGAAGGAGTTGAGTGAAAAGGAAACTGTGAGCTTATCAGTAGCTTATAGGCTACTGCACCCCATGCATGTAGCGTTAATTTCATGTGTTGGAAAAGATGGGAAACCCAACATAATAACCCTCGCCTGGGTTATGCCTACATCTATTAGGCCGCCCATGGTCGCCATAAGCGTTGGACCAGCCAGACACTCTCATGCGCTCATCGAGGAAACAGGCGAGTTTACAGTTAACATTCCAACATTTGATATACTTAAGGAGACGTTTTACTGTGGAAGCATCAGCGGGAGAAACAGAAACAAATTTGAGGAAGCCTGTCTGACGCCGCTTCCGTCGAGGAAAGTTAAGCCTCCGGCGATAAAGGAGTGCATAGCACATTTAGAATGTAAACTCCACAGTAAGCTTCCCACAGGCGACCACACCATATTCGTCGGGGAGGTTGTTGAGGCATACGCGGATAAGGGAATCTTCGACGGCGAAGTATACAACATTGAAAAGGCTAAAATGATATATCATGTTGGCGGGGCCTATTTTGCAACGCTTCACCCGAAGGTTGTAACGCCGTAGCCTATAGGAGACAGCTTTCTCCAGGCTTCAAAACTATAATCTTAACTTCAGGCGTCTTTTTCCTCACAGCGTCCACAAACATGTCAGCCGACCTTGCCAGCACTGGGAATGTTCCATAATGCATTGGTACAGCAGCCTTAGGCCTTATCAGCCTAACAGCTTCAGCCGCCTCAGCGGCGCCCATGGTGTAGTATCCGCCGATGGGGATTAAAGCCAGATCAGGCTTGTATAATTCGCCTATGAGCTGCATATCGCCGAAGAGCCCTGTGTCCCCAGCGTGATAAACCCTTTTCCCTTCCCCTTCAACCACAACTCCTGTGGGTGCACCCCTGGATGAGGTGTGGAAGGCTTGAACTACATGGATTTTGATGCCGGCTATTTCCACGCTTCCCCCGATGTTTAGTCCCTCGACATTTTTTACGCCGAGTTCAGCGGCATAGCTTCCAAGCTCGTAAGTTGCCGCGAAAACAGCGCCTGTCCGCTTGCATAATTCAACAGCCTGCCCCATGTGGTCGCCGTGGTCATGAGTCACGTAAACGATATCAGCTGACTTAATTTCTGAAGCCTTCACGGATGATGCAGGGTTGCCGTCGAGCCATGGATCAATCAGAACCACCCTGCCGTCCATCTCAATCCTGAATGAGGCATGTCCAAGCCAGGTAACCTTAGCCAACACATTCACCCATCAAACATATTAATTAGCAGCTGGAAATTGATAAAATTAAGGGTTTAAAGTGGCTAAAACAGATGAAGTTGATGAGGAGGCGTATAGGAAGTTTATTCTCGCAGGCAGAATTCTCAGAGAGGTCAGGGAGGAAATTAAAAGTTATGTTAGAGAGAACATGCCTATAATCGAGCTATGCGAGAAGGCTGAAAACCTCATAAGGGGGAAGGGCGCAGAACCCGCGTTTCCATGTAACGTATCTATAAACGAAATTGCAGCCCATTACACATCGCCTCCTCGGGACACACGCGTAATACCTGAGGGTTCGCTTGTTAAGGTGGACATAGGCGCCCATGTGGATGGATATGTTACTGATACGGCGATAACCATATGCTTCAATTCAGAGTATCTAGAGCTTGTTAAGACTGCTGAGCAAGCTCTCGAGACAGCTATAGAATCAATCACGCCTAACATGCCGACTTCGAAGCTTGGAGCCCTTATTGAGAAAACTATAAAGTCCAGAGGCTTTAAGCCCATATCGAACTTGACTGGACATCAGGTTGGCAGATACCTTATACATGCTGGGACATCTCTGCCGAACATCGCGCATATTTCTCTGGAGAAACTCAGGGTCGGCGGGGCCTACGCTGTTGAACCCTTCGTAACGCTGCCTGATGCTGCAGGGAGGGTTGAGGACAGCGCTGAGGCCACAATATTCCGTTTTCTAAAACCTAAATCCCTTAAAAGCCTCCACGCTAAGAAACTTGCGAAGTACATTGAGGAAAACTTTAGAACGCTGCCATTCACGGAGCGCTGGCTTATGGGCGTAGTTCCGGATGAAAACTATAAAGAGGCTTTCCATGAGCTACTATCTTCGAAGGTCATTATGGGCTACCCTGTTTTCGTTGAGGTAAGTCGAAAACCGGTAGCGCAGGCTGAACACACGGTGCTCATAGCTGAGGATGAATGCATAGTTTTAACTTAGAAGGGGAAGATTTCAGGCTTTTTCTCGCGGACTTCCCTGTATATGGCGGTTATAAGCATTTTCTCGTTACATTTCTGGCAGGGTTCAACCTCTTTGAACACGTAGTCGCCGCGCTGGAACTCCCTTACAATCTTGAAACCGCATTTCAGACATTCAATTGTTGTTGTTACTGGCGGGATCTCAATCCTCAACTTCATCATAGTTCTCCGCGTTTGCAGAAGCACATATGCAGACATCGCCAGGGCGAGAATCCCCAGAAGCGCCAGATAGGTTGCTGCAAAATCGTTACCGTAGACGTGTGCTTGAAAAGCAAGAATCAAAGCGGCTGCAGCCGCCGCCATGACCACGAATATAACCAGCAGAACAAGCATTGAAACCTTGCTTGCCGGCGTAGGCTCCTTTCCCATCACCTATTCCTCCGTCACTGTCCTATGCCTATCGTGTTGCCTACTCCCACTATAATCACCCTGTCGCCTTCCTTTGTTCTCTCAAGTATAACCTGCTTAATGCGTTCAATGGCTCTGTCAACGGATTCAAATATTTCCCTGCGCATGGGTGAAACCGCGTCGCCGATGTCCTCCCTGATCACAATCGCATTTAATGGAATCTTATACTTAACCGCGGTTTCCTCTATTTTGAATTGGTCAACGCCTGGCCCGCCTATCGCTGCTCCCACTCCCTCAGCTACTTCGCCGACTTCTTCGCCCTCAAGCTTGAGGGCAGCGTCTATCATGATTATGCTTGATATTTTGCCCTCATTCTCCTCTATAATCGTCTTCACAGCGTCTCCCGGCTTACCTACATTTCCACCTGGACCATATGCTTTTATGACATAAGCCAGGCGGCCCTCTATGGGTACGGCGGCAACAACACAGTCCTTCGGAACCTTTCTCAGCTCGTATCCATGCATAAGCTTCGCCGCTACAAGGGCGCCAACGCCGTCTCCGATGGGCTGCCCATAAGCGAAGGCCTTCAAAGCGCTTGCGTAGGCCTCAGCCTCCCTCATTACAAGGGGCAGAATCATCTGTATCTGCATTATCACATAGAGGCTTAGTGTCTTCTTACCAAGCAAGTAATAGTGCCGAATAACTTTGTAGATGTAGTTCAACGCCATAGCTGCTTCAAGCGTGTTCTCAAGGTTGTTTGCTTGAGTCTCATCAGCCTCAGGCGCGAGCATCCGCACTTCATCCTTAAAGCGTTCATCTCTAACATCCAAGATGTGTTCAAGCTTCCAAACTATGCCGGCAGGGTCCAGGCTGATGGGGGATATGGTGAAATACTCCAGAAACCTGTCAACCCGTGGCGCAGGATCCACTTGAGGCTTGCCTAACTCTTTTATCGTTTCAATCGCTACCTTGCGGCCTTCATCCCGAATATACTTAAGCTTGAGAAGTGAACCCTCAATCTCCCTTAACGTGGAGTATATCTGAATCTTCTGTCCATAAAACATGACTGCAAAGAAGAATATGACCCAAATTAGCATGTTCAGTATCCAAGAGTACTCGCCTAAGGGCTCCGCCTGCAAAAGCGGCAAAGACACGTTTAGGTTCACAAACTCACCTTTCGAGAAAAACTATAGATACTTAGTTATAAGTTTTAGGTTATTCCACGAAGCTGATGGGGCTTTATTTAGAATTCTGAGCGCCTAGTTTAAATGGAACCAATTATTTAAAAAAAAGCGTCTAGTGATAAGCGGACGCCTATGCCGATAAAGTATTATGAAGCCTTAGACGTGAAGAAGCGTGTTGACGAGATACTTGCAAACCTAGACCTGTTCCACGTGATGCCTCAGCATGTTTTCTGCGTTAGAAGCAGAGGCTCAAAATCAAGACGCATAATCGCGCGCATCCATGGTTTAGGGAAAATCTGGCAGGAAACCCTTAACCTTCCACCAGCATACATAATAGAGGTCATTTCTGAACGTTATGACAAACTGCCAGAAGAGGAAAAATATAAAACCCTAATCCATGAACTCCTACATATCCCCAAGGGATTCTCAGGCGGATTCAGACCGCACAGGGGTTACGTAACCCGCAAAAAAGTGGAGCAGCTATACGCGGAGCTGAAGCAAAATCGGAAACAGCGCAGTGAAATTTTTAAGCAACAAAAAGAATGGATCTGAAAAATTCAGATCAGGGGATGCTGCACGGCAAAACATGAACTGAAAAGTTTATGGCATAACGGCGTATACGTCCCTCAATACGATTATAAGGGATTATCAATAAAAATCAGGGGAAAAACCATAAAGCTTAGCCAGAAAACTGAGCAGATGGCTGTAGCGTTCATCAAAAAAGTGCAATCGTCATCCCCGCCTGACAAGGTTTTCTACAAAAACTTCATGCAGGATTTTTTACAGCAACTACGAAACGAAAATCCGCAGCTGGATTTTTTAGGTCAATTCCAAGCTGAATATTTGGAGAATATTGACAATTTTGAACCTGAAGCCATTGTTAATTCTGAAATTGACTTCTCAGAAGTTTCAGCCTACCTGGAGAAGGATAAAATGCAGAAGCAGAGCTTGACGAAAGCTGAGAAGAAAAAGCTTGCAAAAGAGAGGAAAATTCAGAGAGAAGCGTTAAAGAAAAAGTTCGGCTACGCCATAGTTAACGGGAGAAGGATAGAGATAGCAAACTGGACAGCGGAGCCTTCATGCCTTTTTCTTGGAAGAGGAAACCATCCGAAGAGGGGCAGATGGAAGGAGGGGCCGAAGGAGGAGGATATAATTCTAAACCTGTCGCCCGATGCGCCTAAACCGCCGGGTAACTGGAAGGCTATTGTTTGGGAACCGGATAAAATGTACATTGCAAAGTGGCGGGACAAACTTACGGGAAAAATGAAGTACGTCTGGTTTTCCGACTCAGCATTCCTAAAGCAGAGGCGGGAATATGAAAAATTTAAGAAGGCTGAAAAGCTTGGCAAGCTGATCCCTAAAATTGAAGAACACATCTTCAAGAATCTTGAAGCTGACGATGATGAGAGAAGGAAAATAGCCACAGTATGCTGGCTTATTTTAGCTTTAAATATGAGGGTGGGCGACGAAAAGGATCCTGGAGAAGCGGACACAGTTGGCGCCATAACGCTTAGGCCTGAGCATATAAGGATAGATGGCGAAACGCTTCATTTCGACTTCCTTGGGAAAGACTCTGTAAGATGGATGAAATCCGTCAAAGCACCCCAAACAGTGATAAAGAACATTGAGCACTACGCGAAAACATGTAGAGAATACTTGTTTGAGGGGATAAACTCTAAAAAAGTTTCCAGGTTCCTGTCTGAGAAAATGAAGGGCTTAACCGCTAAAGTTTTCAGGACATGGAGAACCACAGGCGCGGTGAAGGAGTATTTAGAAAAATGCGGGGTTAAAAGAGAGGATGCTGAATACTTGAAACAGTTCCATGCTAAAATGGCGAACCTTGAAGGAGCTAAAATAGCCAATCACAAGAGGAAGGTTCCGGATAATTTTGAAGAAAGGCTGGCGAAGAAAGAATTAAGATTGAAGGAGCTTATGCGTCGGCTGGAGGAAAACCGCGCAAAGGGGAAGAAAATAGATTCTCTTCTTGCCAGAATTGAAAAAGCAAAACTTGACATAGCTTTAACATTAGAAACAAAGGAATGGAACCTTGCAACTTCGCTTAAATCTTACATTGACCCCAGAGTCTATGTTGAGTGGGCTGCAAAGGTTGAATTCAACCTTGAAAAGCTTTACCCTAAAAATTTGAGGAAAAAGTTCAGATGGGCACTAAAAAAGTTGATGAACAATTATGGCATTAAAGCGGCAAAATAGCCCTTTAAGACTGAAATGGCAACATTTACTATTTAAGCTACATTCTGCATAATACTTTTAGGGGAATCCGTGAGACATAGAAATGAAGCCTTAATTGCTTACAATGTTTTAGAAGAGAAGATTGTGAAGGCTGGTTTCTGCACACTCTGCGGAGCATGCGAGGCTGCATGTCCCACAAACGCTCTTAAGGTTGATGGTGAAACCATTAAGCGGCTTCATAACTGCTCAGATTTCCTGGATTTATGCCCCATATGCTACGAGATTTGTCCCCATTCTGAGGCGCTTCTTCTAAGAAGCCTAAGCTTTGTTGCAGATGCGCCTGGAAGAAGTGAAGCATTAGGGTATTATAGGAAAATAATTCTTGCACAGGCTGTTGACTCGAAATTGAGAGAGCTATGCCGCGGGGGCGCTGTAGTAACATCCCTCCTTACGTATGGCGTTAAAAATGGGGTTTTCGACGCCGCAATAGTGTCTAAGGCTGAGGCTGAAATCCCTGCAAAACCGAAACCTTCAGTCGCCATCGTCCAAGATGATATACTATCCGCTGTAGGAAGCAAATTCTTTCCATCAGCCGTCGCCAAAGCATACGGAAGCGCGGTTCACGAGTATGGACGGAGGAAAGTGGCCTTCGCAGGAGTCCCATGTCATGTGCTTGCACTTCGAAAAATGGAGGCATGGCAGCATAAAATAATCCAGAGCCTCAGCATAGTTATTGGATTATTCTGTTTCGGCACATTTTCATTAAGCTCTGTGCTAAATCGCATAAAGGAAGCTTACGGCGTTAATCCATCGGAAATTAAGCATATGAGCTTGTCTAAGGAATTCACTGTTCAAACAGAAAAAGAGAAGATACGTATTCCAATGCATGATATAGTTAAGCATCTTCTTCCCAGCTGTAAAACATGCGTGGACTTTACAGCTGAGCTTGCAGACATATCTGTCGGAAGCGCCTATCCCCTCCATGACTGGTCTGTGGTTATAATTCGAACTAAAGCTGGCGAAGAATTCTTTTACAGGGCAGTGGAGGACGGAGTGCTTAACACTGGAGTGATAGAATATGAGCCGCTGGTTCTTGAACGTGTAATGATTGCGGCTCTTAACAAGAGATTTAACGCCTTGAAGGAGGCTGAAAGAATCCAGCAAGCCTACGGGTATCTTCCAGTTCTAATGCTTAGGGAAACCGAAGAGCTTGCAATTGTTAAGGTTGAGGACATAATGACTAGATATGTGAAGAGTGTCCCAGCAGAAATGAGCGTTAAACAGCTGCTGAGTCTGATGGCTAAGGAAAGGCATGTGGCTTATCCTGTGATCAACAGCAGCGGGAAACCAATAGGAATAGTTACAATTGAGGAGGCGTCGAATGTGCCGAAGGAGAAGCGCAGTAATACTGCTGTGGGCACCATAGCTAGAAAAACGCTTGTAACTGCAAAAGTTGGAGAAACCGCTCTTGATGTTTTCAGGAAAATGAGCGCTCATGAAACGGGACGTGTATTGATTGTTTCTCCAGAAGACCCGGACAAGGTTGTTGGCTTAGTGACTAAAACAGATTTGATGCATGCATTGATAATTGCTTCACAGAAATGAAGATGAGGTAGCGCCCTAAATTTCAAGACCAAGTTTGGATCGTCGGCTGGCTCTTCAGAATTGAAGCGGGGCTGCCGGCTTTCCCGGGTTCACGTGGCCGAAGACCACACTACTGCCGGGAACGGAGCGCGGTTTAACTTCCGAGTTCGGAATGGGATCGGGTGGGTCCCGCGCCCTATGGCCGGCAAACCCCATGATACACGTTAAAGAATCCCTCATTAACTTTTCGCTTCAGGCCTGCATAAGTCTCCCTGCATCATCCTTTCAGACTTTTCAGCATTATCCCTCATTAGGCGGAGGATGCTTTATTTTCACTGTTAAGCATTGCTTCCCAAATTCCGAACCCGCCTACAGTATCAGGACGCTCCACCGGATTGTACCACTTCTTCTTCGTTCCCACCTTCGCCCTCATCTTCCATCCTAGGGTTTTAGGCTCTTTTTCCACCCTTTCAAGCAGCACGTCGATTTTCTCTATTATTTCTTCCCTTTCCTCTCCGTTGATGTCGGCGGGATTTATTTCTGCTTCCTTGCCAAGCCTGTCCAGTTCGGATACGAATTTTCGGAGTTTTTTAAGATTTGTCGTTGCCGTGTACCAGAATCCCCAGTCCTGTGCAAGAAGCCTGGCTATGTATGCAGTGTCAATCTGCTCTCTTCCGTGTCCCTCGCTTACGCCATGAGCTTTGAGTAGGAGTAAACAGTCTTTAAGGTCCTTTATGCTGAAGGCTTCCCACATCTGTATCTTCTCAAGCAGCATATCCGTAACTGTTATTGTGGGGTAATCCAGCTCGAGCCTTCCCCTGAAGTCTATGGGATGGTTTGCAACCAGCAGCTTGTCAAAGAATATGTCCACGTAAAACCAGCCTTTCGGATGATAGTATATTTGCCTTTCAGATGCAGCTGTGGAGAGGGTTGCCCTCCTCTTGACGTAGCCCAGCTTATCAAAAAACTCCTTTACACGGTTTCTCTGGCCACTGTAGCCTATAAAGTCAAGGTCGCTGTATTCTTGACCCTTAATCATGCCTGTACCTGTCCTGCCAAGCTTTCGAGCGAATTCCCTGTGTTCAGGGCTGTGGATGGCTATTGCCAGTCCTCCGAGGATTCTAAGGGTTACTCCTTCGTTTTTGGCATTTTCAACTATGCCTTGGGCTTCTTGAAAGAAGATCTCGGTGGGAACTATTCCGCCCCATTCAGCGGGTAATTCGCGCTTTATCTCTTTTTCAAGAAGCCAAGCCATGCATTAGCCTCCAGCGGTCACCCTTCTATCCGCTGTAGTTTTGTGATTTCGTTTCCTTTAAACTCTATTAGGAATGCTCTAAGTATCCCCTCTGCGTACTCGCTTCCAGGGTTCACGCAGTATGTTTTTCCTATTTTCATGCAGCCCGGCGACTCATGTATGTGTCCATGAAGCCCAAGGAACGGCTGATATTTTTCAATCATCTTCTTAACGGCCTTTGAGCCCACGGGAACCATCACGACTCTTCCATGCTGGATAACAGGGTTTAAATCTTTATCCAGCAGCGGCGCCTCATCGATCATTGACTGGTATGGCGGCGCGTGAAAGTTGAATATTGCTGTTTCAGGATTCTTCAGTTGAGATATGTACTTTTCAAGTCTCTCCTCAAGCTTTTCATCTTCCTCTTCCCTGGCGGTTTTCCACGGTGTAGGGTTAACCCAGCCGCAGCTGATCATTTCATGCTTGTCGTCGACCTCTATCACTCGGCCTTCCCCATTTATCACGTGCCTGTGGCTGTTCACCAACTCATCTATTTCAAACCTGTCATCGTTTCCAGGGCATACAACAACCTTCGTTTCGCCTGGCAGCTTCTGCGGGATGAGGTCAAACCATTCCTTAAGTGTTGAAATCATAACTTTATGGAAAGCCTCGTCGACTTTTTTCGGGTTGCTGCACATTTCCTTATACTCGCTTTCGCTTGTCACGTAGGGGTAGTATCCTATCCCCTTAATCTCCCTAATTGCCCTTTCAAGCTCATCTGCGCCTATGGTGTGGGTTTTTTTAAGGTGATAGTACGTGTATGCACCGCTCTTATTCTCCACTATTGGCACCACCATTTTACCTGTCAGGTCCCCGCCGCATACGGCTACATTAACCTTAAGCATGGCCGCAGCGTTCAGGAACTTCCGCCATGTGCCTTCTGACCCATGCATGTCTGTGGCGAACAGTATCCTAGTTGTCTGCTTGTCCTTCTCTCGCCTGAATATAAAACTCACTTCCGACTTCACCTTTCAATTTACATGAACAAATACAGCGGGGTTATTTAAAATTATGCTAAAAGGAAAAGCTTAAATTCACTTAGCATGTAAAACGTTGAGAATTGGGTGCTGTAATAGAATGAGTTCTGGAAAACCTGAACTTTTTGCTAGAGAAGCAACAGGGCTTGTGAGGGAGATCAGCTTCACCGTCGGCATCATTATAATAATGAGCCACGTCATAGGGCTAGGGTGGCAGAAACGAGTCTTCCAGTTCACAGGGCCAAAGCCCATGCCTACGGACATTATGCCCCTTGGGCTTCCGGCGATGTTCTGGGCATTCCTAACAGTGGGAATTATAGTGCTGATAACAGGATATGCTGCAGGTTATGTAACCGCTGCAATGCCGCGGTCAGGAGGCGGCTACGTAACCATATCCAGAATCATCCATCCATTCGTTGGGTATATTGCTGGATGGCTAATGTTCCTTGCAGAGGCGTTCTCCTATGGACTCATTGGAGTAGCCGTTTTTGAAGCTATGATGATATTCTTTAACATTGCACTGGCACCTACAACATTAGCCTTCGGCGCTCTTGAGCTGTTCATAGGCGGGTTGGCGATAGTTTGGATTTTCGCGTTGGTTGGCTTGCTCGGAACAAAGCTTTATGGCCGCCTTATGGAAGTGCTCTTCTATATACCAGCAGCCATAACCGTCATATTCTTTGCAATGTGGATTGCCGGGATAATGAACCCGGGAGCGCTGGCGGCGGGAATTGAGGAAGTTATGGGTGCACCAGCCTCAAAGATCATGCAGTTAGCTGTCCAGACAGGAATGACTGACCCGGCTAACGTGACAGGATTCTTTGACGCATTCTCCTTCGCCCTTGCAGGAGCATTCTGGGCGTACATGGGATGGTACGCAACTACATTCGTAGCCGGCGAAGTTAAGGAAGCCAACAGGAACCTTCCGAAGATCGTTGCAACAGCAGGTTTCGCTATAATGATAGTTTATCTGCTGGCTTCATCGCTTTCAGCGCTTGCGGCAATGGCTGTTGAGAAATACACTGACCCTGCTGGGCATCAATGGAGTCTTTTCCAGGCATACGCCTGGTTAAGCTATGGCCCCAAAGCAGCGAAAGCAGCTGCAGCCACTATTCCGAACTTCCAAAGTGCATGGAGCACAGGAATCGCCTCCATGATTGCGAGGGGGCTTAACATGGGGTGGCTGTCATGGCTTATCGCCTTAGGCGGCGTTCTATGGGTGGCTAACGACATACCGCCGTTCCTGCTTGTGTGCTCCAGGACGTTCTTCGCCATGTCCTTTGACAGGATGATGCCTGAGAAGTTCTCATATGTCAGCGAGAAGTGGCATTCTCCGGTTTGGGCAATAATCGCGACTGCAGTGTTCACCATTCCAGCATGCATGGCTGAAGCTAACTTCCCGGAGGGGGCGGCGAGTTACTTAGCATTCGCTGGGGTAGTGGGCACAGACATATTCGACGCGTTCTTCCTAACAATGTTCTGTGTATCATGCATGTTGCTTCCGCTGGAAAGAAGAGACATATTCGAAAGGGCAGCTGTTAAACACTCAATAGGCACGGTTGTAGCGCTAGGCTTCTTCGCAACGCTCGGAGGAGCTCTCTGCCTGTACTTCTTCGTTAAAGAGTCACCTTGGATATGGTCGCTGTTCACAACCGGCGCGGCAATAGAGGACATGGTTAGTGCATGCGGCTTCTTCGGCTGCATCATTGTGGGAATACTGCTATATGTCTATTACATGTACAGAAACGTGACCCGCGGCGTCGACATGCGAACGCTCTACCTCAGCATACCGCCTGAGTAGCCTTAAATAATATCCCTCCCCATTTTTTGTTAGGACTTTGAAGATTAGGGTGATTCTATGCATGAATTGGATTTCGTAGCTGATTCTGTTGAAGAGCAGATTGTTCGGGGAAATCTTAGATGGCTCGCCAACTTTAATGAAATCCGCAGAAACCACGTTATAGGCGACCTGGTTTTTCCTGTTTATGCCTCAGGAGGCCTTCAGGAGAAAGGCTTCTTCCTTTCAAGGATATTCTCCGCCCTTGTAACTCCAAAGTACAGGATTCACCTGCTGCTTTATACTTCACAGAAGGTTGACGC
This sequence comes from Candidatus Bathyarchaeota archaeon, assembly GCA_025058315.1. Lineage (GTDB taxonomy): Archaea > Thermoproteota > Bathyarchaeia > Bathyarchaeales > Bathycorpusculaceae > DRVV01. The sequence goes on from JANXET010000004.1 coordinate 19,849, forward strand.
TAAACTTCTGAGGAAGCTGATATTAACATTGAAGAATAATTTCGACAAGGAGGAATGGATCCTTCTAAGCATAGTTCAAAGCCAACCTTTAGCGAATGACGTGAGAAACGCCATTGCGGAATTGGATGAAAGAAACATAGGCGTGGTTGCCTTCAGCCTATCAGCTAAAGAGGAGGTTTCCTCGCAGAACGTGCTTGGAAAAGGACTTTTAAGGCAGCTTAAACTTACAGAGGCAAAGTTTGAAGCTTTCGACCTGCCTAACTATCTTAAAAGCTTCACCATAGCACTATTTCTAGGCGTACTCTTCCTAAGTTTCCTAGCAATAATTGGGTTTCCGCAGGCAGTTAACCCAATAACGCTTCTTCTGATCGTTGCTTTCTCTCTCGTTGCAGGCCATAAAATCTACAAGACAAGGTATCATGTGACGCTGACGCTGAGCAGCAGCGGATTCCAGCTTAGAGAAGGACAGAGGCTTGTTGAGGGGAAATGGTCCAACTATGATGATGCAATAATTTACATAACGCCGAAACGTGAAACGTGCATAAGGCTTTACTCCCACAAAGAAAGCGTTGATTTACCTATTTCCAGAACTGGACTGTCCAGAAAGGAAATGTACCAAGCTATAACGCGGCTGATGAAGGGCGGAAACGCTGAGCATTAGAATATCTGCGGAGTCTCCACTCCAGTATTCCACCATGGCCTGTCCCATTTCTTATCAACATTGGGAAACGCGCTTAACAACCGCTCAATTCTGTCGGCGATCTTCGCCACATCACCCTTTGGAAGCCAGCGTCCAAGCATTTCAGCCCTGTCCACCAGGTTTTTAAGGTTCAGGGTTACAGTTAAGGTTAGCCTTTTATCCCTCTCAAGGATCCTCCTCATCTTTTCAGGGTTAATCGCCTCAGGACCTTCTCCAATGTCATGGTCTAGGAATATGGCGCATATGTCCTTAATGTCCTTCTCCTCCATCCCGAGGATCACCATGTCCTTGTTATAGTAGGGATATGTCAGTATTCTATAGTCCTGATCATGCTGCTTCAGCTCTTCCGCAACTTCCTTAGGCGCGTCGAAGATGAACTGAGCTTTCGAAAGGATTAGGTATTCTAGGCCTATTGTGTAAGTGTTCTCTTTATACCGCTTAAACTCCTCTGTAACTTCAACCTTATGCCGCAGTTCTATCCGATCGCAGAAGATATCCAGAACTGTTATTGTAGGTATCCCATCGCCTGTAATGCCACTAATCGTGGTCACCCTATATCTTTCGCCATGCCTCCAAGCGTTGAAGCGCCTATCGTTAGCCGTGGCGAAGGACTTGTACTGGGTGCCTAAAGCCTTATCCATCTCCAGCAGAAGCCGGTAAAACTCGAATCCCAACTTTTTCGGAATAATATAGTCAGTGTCCTTTATCACCCTATCTAACGGGCCGCCGGAGTTAGCGCTTCTGCAGTGAAATTTAACGGCGGCGCCGCCGAAAAGCAACACTGGAATTGGCTTCTTGCTGATTTGCTTCTCAAACGCCTGCGGGTAAAGCTCATGAAGCCTATCAGCGTTTATGGCTGCCCAGAGCGTGACAACCGCGCTTCGCAGAGGGTAATACTTCAGATCCACGTAGCAGGGTATCCCAAGCTCCTCCCTAAGCCTATACGGATCCACATTTGAGCTCAGCGGCAGCTCCACTTCGTAAGATTTCCCGTCGAGATCCCGGTATAACACAAATCGCCCCTGCACGTTCACTGAACCGTTACTCCCACCCTCATCAGCAGGATTAAACCTTAAACCCAAGATTCTCCAGCCAATTTACCAGACCCAACAATACCCCATACCCTAAAAATAAACATTGCGCCCGCCGACACTCAGACACGGCTAAAACGTAAGCAAACACTGGAGAGATTAGAATAACGTATATATTTGCTGCCATCAGAAAATTCTAATGCCGAGAAAGGGGCCGTAGTCTAGCACGGTATGACGACGGGCTCCAGAACGCAAACACACGGGTTTGCGGACCGCGAAGGCCGGGATGAAGAAGTTCTGGAGCGGTCCTAGAGAAACCCGTAGGAGCAGCAAACACGCTGGCTCCGGGGAAAGGTCGTCGGTTCAAATCCGGCCGGCCCCACCAGCCCCTATTACAGTTTTCTGTTTGTCCCTTATCTTGATATCCTGTGAAAAAGCGGGTAATATGCAATATAAATAATTGAGCCGCGCAAAGCCCATCATCAGTAGGGATCTCTGAACCCAGCTCCATGTTTTGTCATTTTTTAATTTGTTATCACCAGAGTGTTGGCGGTAGGTGGTTGATTAGTCTGCGGATCAGCATGGCTGAGAAGACTAGGAATAGTGATGCAATTATGAATGTTGTGTGAAATCCAAGGTAGAATGATGTGAACCCTGAAATGAATGAGCCTGCAACCATGGCGAAGCCCACAAGTGCGCTGTATACTCCTAACGAGGAGCCTTGATGTCTGTCGTCAAGCACATGGAACACGGTGATGTTTGATGCCGTATAGTATATTGCATATGCTAGTCCACCTGCAAGAGGATAGAGGATTAATGTAAGCATTAAGAGGGGTAGTCCTGAGGTTAGATAAATGATAACCCCCATCAGCCCGTAGCAGGCGGATCTTAGAATTAAACTGGCGATAGCGGCTTTTAACGGATGTTTCTTTCCCACGTAATGTCCAGCGTATTTGAAGGAAAGTATCTGGGCAATCATTACGACTGCTGTGACAAAGAATATTATTAGGTTTGAATAGTTCTTCGACTGCAAAGCTGGAACAATGGACGTGTTAAAAAGTCCTGAGGATATGTAGAAAAGGAAAATTGATAGGTACAGAATGGTTGCATAGCCGGTTAATTCATACTTTAATGTTCTGAACATCCTTTTGAAGTCGGTTAACCTTGGAGTTTTCAGGAAAATGTATGGAGCCGCCTTAAGCCGTTCAGTGAAGCTGTGCAGGTCCATCACAATTGCATGTCGCTCAAAAGTTATAGGAGGCTCCTTTACCGCAACAAACGTTAGACAGGTAGATGCAAACGAGAAAAATGAAAGGGGAATCACGATGTATGTTAAAGGTAGGTGAAATGACAAGGCAACGCCTAAGAATAGCCCTATAGTCTGCCCGGCGCTTGCACTCATTGAAAATCTTGCAAATGCTGAGGCCCACCTTTTTCGCTTTTCAGTTTCCATTATGAGCAGGTTAAGAGGCGTCGTGGAAGCTGAGGTGGTTAATGAGAGTAATGCGTAAAGAAGCGAAACAGAAGTGATTGTTCTTGCAGCAAGGAATAAAGTTAGAAGTATAGAAGTTGAAAGGAAACTTGCTATGATCATTGGGCGCCTCTTATAAATTCTATCAGTAACGAAGCCCCAAAGCATTAAAGATGGAATACTTACGAGATTATACAAGGTAACCGCTAAGCTAACGTCAACAACAGAGCCGCCCAGCTCAAGGATGTAAAGCTGGACAAATGTTCCAACAGGACCTAATGCTATGTAGAAGGGGAAAACTGCGCTTATCCATGATAAACGAGTGGGGATCCTCGACGGATTTGATTCGCATGGTTCAGCATATGTATTTTCATCAGTACAGGGCATTAGATGCCTGCTCCAATAAAATCCTCTACTACGGCACTGAAAATGCATGTATTCCTCTTTCTGATAAAAATATTATTACCTAAAAATCAATGGTGGAGAATGAATAAGGGGGAAATTATCATAGGAGCTACTCCTCAAAGGCTCCCTCGGATGCACCTTCCACAACTTCTGCTTCGGCGAATCTTCTGCTTATACGGGTTATCCTTATCTTCACATGGTCTCCTGGTTTGGTGTTGGGTATGAATGTTACAAGTCCCTGGATTCGGGCTATGCCTTCGCCTCTTCGGCTTGTCTCTTTAACGTCAACTTCATATTCTTTCCCCAGCTCCACTGGTTTCGGCGAGAACCGCCTTTCCCTTCTTGGACCCCTTCTTTCGCCATAACCTCTTCTTTCCATACGTTTCACCTCTCAATCGTTTTACAAGTGTCCCGCGGGCTTTTCAACTGTGAGTTTCCCATACTTTCCGACGTTCAACTGTATCTCGCCCCTGAAGCTGGACACGTAGCCCTTTTCCACCTTTACCAGATCGTTGACTTCAACTTGGCTTATCTGATCATTCCAAAGCGTCAACTTCACCTTGCCGGTCTCGTCAGCGATAACCACGGTGGCCACCCTGTGCACTGTATCACTGAATCTTGCAAGAACCTCGCGGGTTTCAGACTTCTCTATAACTTTACCCTCAACGTAAACCTGCTTCATCCCATTTCGCAGATCTCTAATCTTCATTTAACCATCTTCTTTAAGCCAGTCTCTCCGCGACAGCGAATTTCCCGCCAACTGAAAGTATACGCACCTTTATGCGCTCGCCGATCCGGCAGTTTGGAACAAAAATCAGGTACCCTTGAATCCTCGCTATACCGTCTCCTCTGCTTCCAATGTCGTCTATAACGACCTCCAGCTCCTGATTCTCCTTCACGGGAACTGTTTGGAAAAGCGCCTTGTCAGGGCTGAAGTATCTACTTCCAAACCTTCTAGGTTTCCTTTCAACTTTCCTTGTTTTTTCCGGGAGCCTTCGCGGCATACTGCTTTTTCGTCCTCAACGCGGAACACGCCTTAACCAGAAACTCAAGCGTCTCCTGGACACTGAGCTTTGGTAAGGCTTGAAGAACACAACATCATACTCAGATATAAATCTTGCTAAGCGGCAGTATACAATTAGCCGCGAATTCCTGAACATGAAAGCAATGAGAAAACAGTATATATTACCCGTCTTATCTGCATAGAATAAGGCTTAAACTATTAAAAGAAAAATGAGGTTTGAAACACGGAGCCCATAATCAAACTTGTCGATGTCTACAAGGAGTATTCATCGGCAAACGTTTCAACACAGGCCCTGAAAGGTGTTAGCCTGCAGATTCAGAAAGGCGAACTTATAGCGATAATGGGGCCGTCTGGATCTGGGAAAACCACATTGCTGAACATGCTTGGGCTCCTGGATAGACCTACAAAAGGCCAAATATACTTCGAGGGACTTGACATCGCTAAACTTGACGATAAGGAGCTTGCTAACCTTAGAAATAATAAACTTGGGTTCGTATTCCAAACCTTCAACCTCATTAACCGCCTAACCGTGCTGGAGAACATAGAGCTGCCGCTAATACCTAAGGGGATCCCTAGAAAAATCAGAGTTGACATGGCTAGGGAGGCGCTTATGAAGGCTGGAGGCGGCGAAAGCTGGCTTTACAAGAAGCCGAACCAGCTTTCAGGTGGACAGCAGCAGCGAGTCGCCATCGCAAGGGCCATTGTGGGAAGCCCTGCCGTGCTTCTTGCAGACGAGCCCACCGGAAATCTTGACAGGGCATCAGCTAAAACGGTCGTTGAAACCTTCTTAAGCCTAAACAAGGCGGGACACACGGTGATCGTCGTAACACATGATCCTGAAGTGGCCAACTGCATGGAAAAGATATATGTGATCAGGGATGGGGAGATTATAGGAGAATTTAAACCTGACAAGGCGGAAGCTTTGATCAATAAAGAGTGATCTTAAGAGCATAATGAAGGGAAGAAAGGTATGAAAAAGCTTGAGACAACACTTATAATGGCCATGATCACAGTTTTAACGGTACATCAATTCGCCGCTTTAATCCCGCAGAGTCTTCAAGCTGGCCCAAATCTGTCATTTGAGGTTTGGGAGGCATACTTCAGCCCAGTTTCATATCCAGGCGCAGCCAACACAAACCTCTACATAGTTCTGAACAATACAGGTAACCGCATTACATACGCAGTCTTCAGCATAAGATTACCTGATAATTTTACAATAAGGAACCCGAAGACCCGCGCGCAAAATATAGCGGCACGCGAGAGATTCACTCTGACATTTTCAGGAATATGTATTCCATCAAATGCAATGGGCAATTACCCCGTAATCATTTATGTTAATGCAACTGACGGAAGCGGCCAATGGAGCCAAACGACTTTTTATACTCAAGTAAGCGTGGGAGCTCAACCGCTGGAAGAATCAATTATGCTTGCAACCGTTAACACGCTTTACGAAGGAAATCCGGCTCCTCTTCTTCAATACGCAAAAAATGTGGTTTTGAGAGTTTATCTAATTAACAAGTTTGCAGAGAGCATAAACGCCATGTCCATAGATGTTACGTTGCCAAGCGGGATATATGCGAAGGCAATCGCCGGAACATATGTTGGCGGTATGACCCCTGGAGGCACATGCTATATTGACATAACAGTTGACAGCGGTTACCCCTCATTAGGTAGACATAGAGGCATTTTACATATCACATATGTTAAAACTATCTCAAGCGCGTCCTTCATGATGAGGCAGAACATTTCTTTCCAAATAAGTGTTGAGAGCGCACACAGCTATATTCCGGATATCTCATTTATAGAAGCCTACTGGGGCACCCCAGAGAACCCCACTCCAGCCTACCACGCCTCAAAATATACCCCATTAACGATCAGGCTTACCAATGATGGAAGGTACAGTGTCCGCGAAGTTGTTGTTAACGCCTACTCGGAGCATCTCAAGCCGATTAAGGATTCAGAAGCATGCGCAACAGTACTAGCTCCAGGGGACTCATGCACAGCAGTCCTCTACTTTGACATAAACACGAACGCATTGGAAATTCCAGTTACAATAAACGTGCATTACAAATTTACAGAGTTCGGAACACACTTAGAGGCCCGCAGAACATTCAATGTTACACTTCCCATTGAGAAATATCCCGCTGAGGAAAGCATTCTTATGCTTGTGAGCGCTGGGTGGCAGAACAACGTGAAAGTATTCCCAAGAACGCAAAACGCAACCTATCAGGTTACATTAGCCAACAGGGCATCCTGCCCCATTTCAGGCATAAGCCTGGAACTTAGGCTTCCAGAAGGATTGAAATCAAAGGGTTCAGACAAAGCTACAGCATACGTTGAAGGGCCGATTAGAAGCTTGGGAACGTTCACAGCCACATTCACCATAAGTATAGGGGATGTGCCGCCCGGCAGCTATGCGGCGAATTTAACTGTAGATTGTATAGCGGCTTCAGGTGGTCCGGGAGTTAGACTCGCTGAAAAATTTAATTTAACAATCAGCATAAGTGATGATAGTGTGGCGCTTGAGGTTGTGGATTCACGTTGGTATGAAGGGGCTGTTGGCCCGGATACTTATGGAGCCCACCTGGTTGTGCTCATAAGGAACGTTTATGTTGATGGGCTTAGGGGCGCAGTGCTGGAGCTTGACTTGCCCCGCGGCATCTGCAATTCCGCTGACAACTCAAACCGTGCCAAGGCTGCTCCAACCTCTGTTCAGCTTCCGCAGACCATTCAACCCCAGAACATTATGGAGGCGCTGTCCACCATCTTAAGCGCTCCGCAGGTAAGCCCGGCTCAAGTATTTAATAGGGGCGATACACTAGCCTTCACCTTCACCCTTAACATTTTCGATGCAAGCCTGGGACAGCATGAAGCCAAGGGAAAACTATCCTATATTGATGCATGGGGAGGCAAAAGGGAAACTCTGATAACTGTACCCATAACCATTCTTGGAAGGGCTGGCTACGTTGAGGCAACAATTGACGGAAGCATAAAAGTTAGAAGCCGCATGGTAAATGCTTCCTTGACGATAAAGAATCATGGAACCTCACCTATTTACGACGCTTACGTGGCGGTTTTACCCTATCAAGGTACGCCTATCCTGATAGCATCCCCCGCCGTTAACTATGTTGAGAAGGTGGATCCAAAAGGCACAGTTAAAGTTCCAATAACCTTGGCCTATAATCCTCTAGGCTTTTACGGGCAAATTGGCGGAGCCACCACAATAACCTATGGCCCAGTTCCGCTGATGATATCTCTAGTATATAGGGATGCAGCGGGATATCTCCGCACATTCAACAATTCTGTAACAGTGGTCGTTGAGCCATTCATAGAACTTACAATAAGAAACCTTAGGGCGGCGGGTTCCAACACGTCTACAACCGTAACGGGCATAATTCTAAATTACGGCTCCTCAACAGCTTACCGCGCCGAAGCTGAGGTTATCATGGGTGAAACAGTTCAAACCTCATTCATCGGAGACATAGATCCTGGCTCAGAAGTTGCGTTCAGAGTTGACGTAGACAGATATAATGCAACAGCCACCTTGAAGATAAAGTACTATAACGTTTTCAATGAGCTTGAAGTAATGCAGGTGCCGATCAAAGTGTACCTTAAAGAGGAAGCTGCACCCGTGATTAAGCCGGAACAACCCCAGGTTGAGAGGTGGATCATCATCGCCGGCGTGCTTGTTTTCCTGTTCTGCGCAGCACTCATAATTTACAGGATGATGAAGAAATCGAGAAATGCTGCCAGAACCTAGGGGCGCCTTAACGATGCTGTTAGACTTTATGAGGCTTGCTTTAAAGGCTTTAAGTGAAAGGAGAATTAGGGCATCGTTAACCATTGCAGGCATAGCTATAGGCCCGCTTGTACTGGTGATGATGAGCTCCGTAGTGGGAAGCTATTCCACCTACATCGTTGATAGAATAACATCTCTCGGACAGAACGCTATCGTGGTTTTCCCATCTGAGAACTACCAGCTTAATGAGGAAGACTTGAACTTTATAAGGTCGATACAAACAATTAAAAGAGCTGAGCCGTTCTACACCACACAGGGACTGCTGAAGAGGGGGGCTGAAGAGCTTAAGATATCCATATTCGCCGTGGACTATAATCTCCTTTTTGAGGCAATAGGAAGCTTAAAGATAGATGAAGGAAGCGTACCCTCAGAGGCCAGCGTAATTTACACTATAATCGGGAGGAAAATAGCCTATAAGGATGATGAGAAATTCTTCAGTTTAGAGGATGTCTTAACGGTTACTGTTCCGAAGATTGAGGGCGGGAGGATAGCTGGTAAGAAAAACGTCAATGTAGTTGTAGGCGCCATACTTGAGGAGTACGGCGGCGCCCTGATAGTTGACCCGGATTCAACGGTTTTCATGTGTTTTGACGCAGGCAAAAGGATGCTGGGGTTAGATAATTGGTCCGGAATATTCATCCTAGTTAACGATCCGGCATATGTCAAATCTACAGTTTCAACGCTTCGACAGCATTATGAGGATAAAGTTCAGGTTATAGCCTTCAGCTCGATAGCCGAGGCTATTTCAAGCGTTACAGGAGCGATAGACTTCATAAACTTCTCAACAAGCCTCTCAGCATTCGCCGTTGCGATAATGGGTGTGGCGGCGACGATGATAACATCGGTTATGGAGCGCACAAGAGAGATAGGCGTTATGAAGGCCATTGGGTACACGAACTCGCAGGTGCTGATGCTGGTGCTTCTTGAATCAATAATGATGAGCCTTGTAGGCGCCTCTATAGGCATATCAATCGGCGTGGTCGGCGCTTATATTCTCGCATCAAGAGGGTTCACAATAGGAGGAATAGGTGAAGGCGGGCTGGTTCTTCAATTAAGCCCAATGATCACCCCGCAGTTAATAGCTCAAACGCTAGGCTTCACCATGCTTATAGGTTTAGTCGGCGGGTTGCTGCCAGCATATAGGGCGTCGAAGATCCCGCCTGTTGTTGCCCTAAGATACGAGTAAACGCATTATATGCCTATCAAAAAGCCCTCAACGGTTACCGCAGCGAAATAGGCCACAACAGCGATGAGGAAGCACATGGACCATGAGAAACCTGCTGTTTGACGCACAATTAAGGCACATAGGACAACAGTCCATATGATTATGGCCATCTGGGTGTAACGGTAAACTTGATTAATAAACCAGACGCCGGATATCTGCAGGTATGCAGCTTCACTTTCGCCTTTCACGCCGCCGATATACTCGAATGGATACTTAAGCGTTGAAACAGCTGAGAATGCTGCGGCGTTTATTATGGCCTGTATGAACAGGGTTATCAGGGCGAAGCCTACTAGGATAAGTGTGATTCTGAAAACCGCGTTCGCTTTGAAAGCCCTGGTCATAACGTAAATTATTCCGGAAAGCAGAATCCATCTGAAGACGAACTGCATGAAGTAGAGCATCGCATAGTTCACCAAGTACATGCTAACTTCAGCGGGAGGCTTGAAAACTCCGCCGAAGAAAACTCCGTCGATGAGAACAGTTGCACGTGAGGGTTCAGCCCAACGCAGTTCAAGTTTTAAGCCGGTGATCTCAGTCCATCTGGCGCCGCCGGAAATCCATCCATCATCCTCAAGCGTCAAGGTTATGTTATTCCAGACGCCCGCCGTGGCAAGTTCCGGAGATAAATCATGCATAAAGTAATTTGATGTTGAGCCTGAGTAAAGGTATATGATGGCGCTTATGGGCTTGACCTCAGGGCTTGTCCACTTAACTCTGAAATATAGCCTATTATACCCGTCTGGATGTGAGCAGTCTAATTGGCCTATGCCGTCCAGCTGCACCGCAATTTCCGCGCTGTCTTCAGCTGAAAATTCTATGCTTCTGTTACCGTAAATAGCCCCAGCTACATAATCCATGCTGTTTTCTTTGATTGAAACGCCGCTTTCAGAGCTCCAGAAGGATGCGCTTTCAGTCCATAAATCGCGTGTGCCTGGTTTGGCTACGTCAGGCATCAGAGACTCAACGTATGTTTTAGATAGGAGAATATAGGCTGCGCTTGTGCTGGCTGCGACGAATAGAATCATCACCAGCAGCGGCCCTATAACCTTCGGGTTCTGCATTGCCTCCTGGAAAGCCCTGTGCGGGGCGTAAATAACTCTTAGCAGATTTTTTATTGGCAATTTAGGCTCCGCCTTATGGTTATCGCTGGCGGCTATTAAGCATTGTTAGAGTCCCGCCTTAAGCCGCCTGTAAGTCTGATAGTCCACATATTCCAAGAACGGATTTTCAGCCAGGTATTTCACGGAAATTTTCTGACATCCCCTTTTTTCAATAATCTGACTTGTCGTTATGAAGGAGTAAGCATCGCTTCCTGCTCCAGATCCATAGCTAACCATGAGTATGCGCTCATCCGGCTTTGCAATGTCAAGAACCGCAGCTAGCCCGATCGGTGAGGAGCCGGAATATGTGTTGCCGAACTTTGCAACTTGAAGTGAAGGCAAATACTGCTCCTCGCTGAAGCCTAATTCTTTAGCGATTCTCACTGGGAAGTAGGCGTTCGGCTGATGTGCAACAAAATAGTTTATGTCGCCTGGCTTCAAATTCAGTTGTTCCATAAGTTTTCTTGCAGCCTTACGTACGTGCTTAAAGTAGGCAGGGTCACCCGTGTACCTGCCTCCATGCATTGGATAGGGTTCTCCATCCCTCCGCCAGAAGTCAGGTGTATCTGAGGTGCAGGAGCACCATCCCTCAATTTCGGCGACGACATCATTTTTTCCAAAAATAAATGCGCAGCCGCCGAAGCCTACGAACAAGTCCAGCTCGCCGCCTGGGCAGTCTCTAGGGGCAGCTTGAGAATTGTCTGCGCCTATAACCATGGCGTAGGGTATGCTGAACTTTGGATGGCTGACAAGCGCGGCAGCATCCTTAAACATGCTTGTCGCAGCCTTACACGCGAACTCCGTGTCAACAGCGTCTACACACTGCACATCTTCGTCCTCTTCGCCTAACCTTAAAACCTGCGCAACCTTTGAGGCTATGGGCTTTACAGCGTATGGATTGGACTCTGAGCCCACGTAGATCTTGCCTATCAGCATGCTGTCTACACCTGAATGTATCAGGGCAAGCTTACCAGCCTCAACCGCTGCGGTTATGGCATCCTCATCTATGAATGGAACCGCGCGCTCCATATTATTCTCCCTTATTCTGAACCTTGAAGTGTATACGCCGTAGCCCACTATCCCAGGTTTATCGTACTCCTTCTTTGGAGCGACAACCCTGTACTCCTGATGGGGATAATATTCGTCGGCAAATGTGAACGCCAGAGAAATTGTAGGTATTATTTCGCTACGTCCAACTGAGTAGCGCCTCCTGAATCTTGGAACAACCTCGCGTCCCTCCAATGCCGAAAAATCAACAGCCTCCTTGTCCCCGATTATCCTATCAGTTAATCTTCCCGGAACCTTTATCTTCCCATTATGGAACGAAACCACGCCATATATGTAGTTTCCAAACTTGACAAACTTATTTGTCGGTTCATTAACGAGGGTGCATAGTTCAAGCCTGCCCTTCTCATAGAAAAAGTCTATGTTCTCCATTTTGCCGAAGCTTTTTCTACCGCAGTTTCCACAGTAATCCCGGATTTCGAAGTATTCCTTCCCACATATCTGGCATCTTCTACCTCTGAGCCTGTCACCCATGTATGATACTCTTCGCTCCACTGGTTCGCTGCTCATCTGAACCCTCCAAGAATGTGAACGTGGCTTTTAGTGCCGAATCCCTCAAGCTCAACCACACCGCCGAATCTGATTTCTCCGTCGCCCTTAACCTGCCTATCTCCCGCTTCGCCTCTGAGCTGCTTATAGACCTCATATATTTGGGCGCCGCCCGTTGCGCCGAGAGGGTTGCCGTCAGCTTTTAACCCGCCGTTCATGTTCACGAAAAGCTTTCGTCCATTTATCTCATAATAGCCCTTATAGTCCCGGCAGCTCATGAATATGGCTTTCCAGGCCTCTCCACGTTTACAGAACCCGAGGTCCTCCAGGGAGATCATTTCCATAAGCGTGGACTGGTCATAAACCTCTAGTAGTTGAATGTCCCAGAGGCGGATTCCCGCGGTTTCCAGAGCCCTCTGCATGGCTAAGCGCGTCGCAACAAACCCAGTCAGATCCTCCCTAGCGTGGTATGAAAGATAATCTGTCGCCGAGGCTGAAGCAAGCACGTAAACAGGTTTGTCAGTAAGTTTCCGGCCTACCTCTTCACTTGCAATGATCACAGCGGCTGCTCCATCGGATATCGGGGCGAAGTCGTATAGCCCTAACGGCCTTCTTGCGCTTCTTCTAGCCTCAAGAACCTGCTCCACGGTTATTTTTCTCTGGAACTGGGCGTACTCGTTTTTCAGGGCGTGCAGGTGATTTTTAACTGAGATCTGGGCTAGGGCTACATTCAACTTTTCCAGGTTGTCTCCGGTTATTCCATGCTGCTTGATGTAGGCTCTCAGCATAAGCTCATGGCTGGATTCAGGGGTTCCTCCAGCGTAGTAGCTCCACGGATCCCCCAGGAGCATGAGATCGTCGCGTATCTTGTCCCATCTGTCAGTCATTTTTTCTATTCCGCCAACCAGAATCACGTCATATTTTCCAGCCTGTATAGCATTACAGGCGTCGGCGAATGCTGAGCTGAAGGAGCGTGTGAAGCTCATCGGGACATGCAGCTCCGTCAACTCTGAGAGGAAACCCTCCTCCAATCCGAGCTTGTTTGTTAAAAGTAGGAAATAGTCTGATAAGTAGCATGCTTCAAGGTCTTTACGCTCTAAACCAGCATCTTCAGAGGCTCTAAGCCACGCTTCCTCAATCAGCCTTTCAGGCTGTTTCTCGTAATGTTCACCGAACTTTGTTCTTCCGGCGCCAACTATTACGGGACGGGGGGGCATCAGATTAGCCTCTCATCAATTGCAATTATCCATATGCTTTTAAACATTTGCCAAAAACGATAAACACAAAAAGGCGGAAACTATTTCAGTAACAACTTGGCTTTTTCTGCAAGTTTGTATCTGCCTTCCACTTCCTCTAGTAGTCCAGCCGTCTTTAGTTCGCGGAGCCCGCTTCTGACGAGATAAAGCGGACGCCCTGTTTTCTGAGACACTTCCTCCGGTGATAATGCACCTTCTCCAACAGCCTTAAGAAGCGCCATTCCGCTTGATGTAGGCTTCCCGTCGGGTGAAATGCAGGGCATATGCTCAGCTCTCCGGAAGCCTCTTCATGCATAGGTACCAGTCTTTGCATTCGTAGCCTTGCTTAAGCCTTTCTTCAGCATCCTCCACTGTCTGAGGTGGTGGAATAACCACCGGGTCACCTGGCTTCCAATTAGCTGGAGTTGCCACTTTATATTTATCAGAAGTTTGTAGAGCATCTATCAGCCTTAAGATTTCATGCATGTTTCTTCCGGTGGTCAGCGGATAATACAGTATCGCCCGGATTTTACCCTCAGGATCTATTATGAAGACGCATCGAACAGTCTCCGTTTTACTCTGTCCAGGATGTATCATCCCATACTTCATCGCTACTTCCTTGTTCAGGTCTGCGATTATTGGAAAAGGAATCTTGACACCCATCTTTTCCTCAATGTTTCTCACCCATGCGATATGGGAGGAAACACTATCAACGCTTAGACCGAGAAGCTCCACGTTTCTTTTCTTAAACTCGTCATACAGCTGTGCGAAGGCGATGAACTCTGTGGTGCAAACAGGTGTGAAGTCTGCTGGATGGGAGAATAGGACAAGCCACATCCCCTTAAAATCTGAAAGCCTTAAGACGCCATGGGTTGTCAAAGCCTCGAAATCCGGCGCCTGCTCTCCTAAAACGGGCATTCTGGCAGCCTCCTCTTTCTTCACCTCATCAACCATTCTTTTCACCCCCTTCTAGAAATTACTGTGTACACCGATAAATAAGGGTTCATTACCGTTAGTCCCCGGCGGCTTCAATTTCGATCCGAAACTTTTACCCTAAAAAGCAGCCCCATACATTTCATCATATAGTCCTCCGGTAACTTTAGCCCATATTTCTCCAGATTTGACGCTTTCCTCAACCTCTCTGATTGATTCTTCAAGCACCTCAAAATGTTTCCAAAAGCTCATCAGTTAGATTGCTGAAGCTTGAAAGGGATAGTTCGTTGGAAAACAGGGCTGGCAACAAACATCTACGGGTCTATAAGCCTGTTAAGGTTGCGCTTCACCGCTTCTATGAAGTCTTCTGTACATACAACCGCATGCACCGGAGGCTCGGAAACATTAGCCACGTCGGCAGTCATCACCCTATCTCGCTCTATGGTGAGCCTAACCGCGTTTTCAAGTTTGCAGGCGAATTCAACTAGAGCGCTATTACCGTCAAGTTCACCTCGCCTTCTAAGCGCGGCAGTCCATGCGAAGATTATTGCTGTAGGATTGGTTGAGGTTTTTTCACCTTTTAAGTGCTTATAGTAGTGCTTCTGCACAGTGCCATGGGCAGCTTCAGATAGAAAGTGTCCCTCAGGCGAGAAAAGCGCAGAGGTCATTAAGGCTAGGCTTCCCACGTATGCTGCGGCCACAAAATCCGAAAGAACATCGCCGTCGAAGTTTTTACATGCCCATACAAATCCACCTTCAGAACGTACAGCCCTCGCAACAGCGTCATCAATGAGGTAATAGTGGTAGTTTAAGCCGGCTTCTGTGAATTTCTCATTAAACTCCTCCCTGTAAATTCTGCTGAAGATCTCCTTAAATCGGCCATCGTAAACCTTTGAAATGGTATCCTTGGCTGCAAACCAAAGGTCTAAACGGTTCTCCAGCGCGTACATGAAAGATGCCCTGGCGAAACTTTCAATGGAAGAATCCAGGTTGTAGATTCCTTGAAGTACACCGGAGCACTTGAAGCTTGGGAATTTGGCTTTAACCTCTCTGCCATCATGCTGTCTAATCATCACTTCACATTCAGCCGGGCCTTCAAATCTTAGGCCCACGCCGTCATATATATCTCCGAAAGCATGCCTCGCCACTACAATGGGTTTCTTCCAGAATCTGACGGCAGGCTGGACGTTGCTTAGGATGATGGGCGCCCTGAATATTGTGCCGTCAAGAGCACTTCTTATGGTGGCGTTGGGGCTTTTCCACTCTTTTTTAAGATTGTACTCCTTCACACGCTCCGCGTTAGGTGTTATTGTTGCACATTTAACCCCGACCTTCCAGCGTTTTATGGATTCAGCGGCCTGAATCGTCACATGATCATGGGTTTCATCTCGCCTTTTAATATGAAGGTCATAATATTCAGTCTTCAGATCTACGTAGGGAAGGATAAGCCGCTCCTTAACCCATGCCCACATAACTCGAGCCATTTCGTCGCCGTCTATTTCTACAATTGGGTTGTCCATGGCTATTTTGCCGGTCAAACCTACAGCGCCTCCGAGGGCTTATGATTCCAACAATTATAAATAGGCTTCCATCCTTTAAAATAGGATAGATGGATTCTGAGGAGAGATATCGCCTTATAATAACTGTTGAGGACATTAGGGGTCGATGTCCAGTTTTCAAGGCAGGTGACAGAATTACAATAGAACCGCCTAGGATCATTCTGGATCAGACTGACAATATTTGTATTCATGCTCTCGGCTGCATACTATCCATGATTGTGCCCCTTAGCCGCGGGGTAAACTTTAAGGATCTTGGCTTGGCGAAGGAAGGTGAAAATGGATTTTTCCAGTGTCTAGATCCTGGAGAGCCTTACACTCATGGAGGGACGGTGCTTTTCAGGATAAGAAGAAGAAAAATCTAAATCCAAAAGTTGGAGATATCTATGCGGTTAGGTGATTGCCGGTTTGATGTATGCCTCCCTAATTCAGACTCTAGGTAGACTGAGACAAGAGTTTTGGATTAGAATTGCAGGCAACGTTATGTTTGGAGTTTTATGGTTTATTATTGAACTTCTAATCCTAACGCTTGTTCTTTATATTGCCGGCAGAGCCGTGGTAGGCGAGAAACGCGCAAAAATTTCTGATGCCTTTATAGTGGCTTTGTTGGGAACTGTGCTGTCAAGCTTGTTCACCATATTTATCCCCTATGGCTTAATTGCAGTATTACTCAGCATCCTAGTATGGCTTTTACTGATTAAGAGGTTGTATGAAACCAGCTGGCTTGGCGCTTTGGCTGTAGGCATACTGGCCATAATGATCTTCATAGCCATCTTATTCCTGATGGCCTTGTTTCTGGGAGTGCTTTATGGTGCGCTTGAATGGTTCACTCTGTCATTAGCTTAGACCCCTTTCAGCCTCCTTTCCAGATCGTTCATCAGCTTTTTAAGTTTCAGGCTTATCTGAACAGGGTATTCGGCAGGTCTAACCAGTTTCTTATACTTGTCAGGCAGCCTTGAAAGGTTCTCTAAGGCCCTTTTCCTTATATCCTCAATGGATGGATAATCATATATGATGTTTCCTTTTTCAATCACCTTAACAAGCAGCGGTTCCCCATCTACCTCTTCATCCTCCAGGGCGATGACATCCCTCATGAATTTGCCATGTTCATCCTTAAATCTGAAGACCTGCTTTCTGCCTGGAAGTGTCGCCTTGCCCTCGCTAAGTTTCATTATTGGCTGAAACTCGCCCTTATCATTCATTTTTTCGCTTAGCTTGTAAATTATGTCCACGTATGGCCTGTCAGCGGATGTTCCAAGCTTGGTGCCCACTCCGAAGGAATCTATTTCGGCGCCGCTGTTAAGCAGTTCATCAATCCGGTACTCGTCAAGGTCTCCACTTGCAAGAATCTTAACGTAGTTAAGTCCATTTTCATTAAGCATTCGTCTGACCTTTTTGCTGAGCCCCGCAAGGTCGCCGCTGTCAAGTCTAACCCCCTGAAGTTTAAAGCCATTCTTCTCAAGTTCCTTAGCAGCTTTTATGGCGTTTTCTGCACCCTTTAAAGTGTCGAATGTGTCTATGAGGAATATTGACTTGTCAGGGAATGTTCTTGCAAAGGCCTTGAAAGAGGCGACTTCGTCGCCGAAGAACATTATAAATGAGTGGGCCATTGTTCCGAATATGGGTATGCCGTACTTCATGCCGGCGAGCACGTTGGAGGTTCCTATGCATCCAGCTATATAGCTGGCTCTTGCCACCTTCATTCCAGCGTCAATTCCATGCTCGCGCCTCAGGCCGAACTCAATTACGGGTCGACCCTTCGCTGCGTACACTATTCTCGAAGCCTTTGTAGCTATTGTCGTCTGGAGATTTATGGTGTTAAGGATGAAGGTTTCAAGAAGCTGCGCTTCTATTATGGGAGCTGTCACCCTGATTAGAGGCTCGTTGGGGAAGACCACTGTTCCCTCAGGGATCGCCCAGACGTCACCTGTGAATTTGAAGTTTCTCAGGTAGTTTAGGAAATCCTCTCTGAAGCCTTGTCTTCTTAAATATTCAAGATGCTCATCTCTGAACCTGAACTTTTCAATGAAACGTAAAACATGCTCCAGCCCTGCGAGGAGCAGGTAGGAGCGGTTTGGAGGGAGCTTCCTCACGAAGAGGTCGAAGGTTGCCGGTTCAAACCTTTTATTTTCAAAGTAGCTGGCGCACATGGTGAGCTCGTACAGATCCATCAGCAGGCAGAGATCTTCTTCCCTGAAACCCAAATCGCCGTTCATGACGTTACACCTCGCTTACATCTTTTCTAAGCTAAGGAAACGGGCAAGTTTTCGCGGGGCAACCTCCCGCATACTCTGATTCAGCAGCAACGAATTTCTTTTCCTCCTTTCGCACCTCACCTATGTACAATACCTGTTCAGGTTTACATCCATATCTGAATACTGTTACACCTTTACATTTAAGGCGGTATGCTAGTTCAAAGACTTCCTTAACATCCTCAACCGTAACCTCGTAGGGCATGTTCACAGTTTTGGAAACAGCGTTATCCGTGTACTTCTGGAAAGCCGCCTGCATTCTCACGTGCCATTCAGGCGAGATGTCTAATGCTGTGACGAAGATTCTTCTAACATCTTCAGGCACCAGGTCAATCTTCTGCACTGACCCTGTTCTGGCAACCTCCTCCAGAAGTTTAGCATCATAAAACCCCCTATCCTTCGCTATCAACTCGAACAGCGGATTTACTTCAAAAAGCCTGGTTCCATCAAGCACATTCCTTACAAATGAAACTGCAAAGAGAGGCTCTATCCCTGAGGAGCAGCCGGCTATTATGCTTATGCTTCCTGTTGGGGCTATTGTGGTAACTGTGGCGTTACGCATAGCCCTATACCTGTCCTTCCAGATGCTCTTGTCAAGGTTCGGAAAGGAACCTCGCCTTTCAGCCAGCTCCTCAGATGCCCTATGGGCCTCCTCATCAATGAAGCGCATCACCTTCTCAGCTATGCTTAAGCCCGTTTCAGAGTTGTATGGAACCCTGAGTTTTATGAGCATGTCTGCGAATCCCATGACGCCTAATCCGATCTTCCGGTTAGCCTTAGTCACGCGTTCGATTTCCCTAAGCGGATACTTATTCGCGTCTATAACATTATCCAGAAAATGTACAGCGCTCCAAACAGTTTCTCTCAGCTTCTCCCAGTCAATTTTGCCATCAACAATCATTCTTGAAAGATTAATTGAACCCAAATTGCATGATTCATAGGGAAGCAGCGGCTGTTCCGCACAGGGGTTTGTGGCCTCTATCTTTCCAAGCTCAGGCGTGGGATTATGCCTATTTATCTCATCTATGAATATTACTCCAGGGTCACCGCTTGCCCAGGCACATTTCGCTATTAGATCCCAAACTTCTCCAGCTCTCAGCTTTACGGTTTTTTCCATGTTTCTCGGATTTATTAGCCAATATTCCTCGTTTCTCTCAGCGGCTTTCATGAACTCGTCTGTTATGGCTACTGAAATGTTAAAGTTGGACAGGAAGCCGGGCGTCTGCTTTGAAGTTATGAACTCTATTATGTCAGGATGGTTAACGTTTAGAATACCCATCATGGCGCCGCGCCTTCTACCGCCGGCCTTTATTACCTCGGTGGTCACGTCGAAAACCCGCATGAAGCTCACCGGGCCGGAGGCTACGCCCATGGTTGACATGACAAGGTCTCCCTTCGGCCTAAGCTTCGAGAAGTTAAATCCCACTCCGCCGCCGCTCTTTTCAATCAACGCCATATACTTAACTGCTGTGAAAATGCTTTCTAATGAGTCTTCAACAGGCAGGACGAAGCAGGCTGAAAGTTGCCCAAGCCGTGTTCCAGCATTGAAAAGTGTAGGCGAGTTGGGAAGAAACTCAAGTCTAGCCATCATTTTGTAGAATATTTCTTCGCTTTCTACAGGATCTTCGCCATATTGGCGGTCAACCTGGGCTATAGCCCGCGCCACCCGCCTGAACATTTTCGCTGGATCCTCAATTACGCGTCCGCTGCTATCCCTAAGAAGGTAACGTTTCCTCAAAACTTCAAGCGCGTTAACGGTGAGTTTGGGCTCCTCTATTCCAAGCCTCTCTCTAAGTCTTCTTATCTCAGCTTTCTTTTCCCGGTAAGCTTTATACTCTACGGCTACTTTCTCATAGCCCTTATTAATCAGAACCTCTATAATGGCATCCTGTGCATCCTCAACTGATGGAATAATATTTCTGAAGCGTTCCTCTAAAAGCTTAACCACCCCACGCGTTATTTCCTCAGCTTTTTCTCCATCGCCCAGCTCCACAGCTAAAAAAGCTCTGTGAACAGCGTTTTTAATCATTGCAGGGTTGAAGTTGACTATTTTTCCATCTCTTTTCCTTATTTTTGCGATAACCATTTACTTTCATTTAAAAATGAGCGAATTATAGATATAAGCTTTGAAAGAGCAGAAAAATTAACTTTTAATGGTTTTCAGAAGAAAGCTGAATTTCTCGACGGGAAAGATTTGAAAGTTTTATATACCTCGTTTATCACTGTAAAGATTGAGTGTCATGGCGAATATCTGTTCAGTATGCGGGCTTCCTAAAGATTTGTGTATATGCGGCGAGATAGAGAAGGAGCAACAAAGGATCCGTATAAGGTTTGAAACAAGGAAGTTCGGCAGGCCAACAACGATAGTGGAGGGCTTAGACGACAAGACAACGGATCTCCCATCTCTAGCTCAGAAACTTAAAAGCTTCTGTGCATGTGGAGGAACAGCTAAAAACGGGCAGATAATCCTCCAAGGAGATCATCGTGAAAAAGTTCATCGCTTCCTAATAAAGCTTGGATATCCAGCGGAAAACATAGAAGTGCAGTAGCGCCGCTGGAAGGCGGAGACCCATGGGGATACTGCGGAACATGCGCGAGTTATTCGGGAGACTAAAGCATAGTAAACCCGAAAAAATTTACTGTCCAAGATGTGGAAATCCGGAGCTTCAGCTATCCAGCAGCTTGGACTCTTGGTTAACGCCGGGGAAGTATGTTTGTGAAAAATGCGGGTATGTTGGACCGATAATTATGGAACTTGAAGAAGATAAGGAAAATGTCTAGTCAGGAAGCTCCAGGTTTAGTTGTCTCTTCAAAGTTTTGTAGCGATTTCTAACAGTAACCTCAGTTACTCCTGCAGCTTCAGCGATGTCCTTCTGGGTTTTCTTCTCATTGTTGATTAGACAGGCAATATAAAGTGCAGCCGCAGCTAAGCCCATTGGGTCTTTACCTGCCACAGCCCGCTTAGTTTTGGCATCCCTCAGGATTTGGATAGCAAGCCCTTGAGTCTTACCGGAAATTCCTATCCTCTCAGCTATCTTGGACACGTACCCTAATGGATCAGCTATCGGCATCTGAACCTCAAGTTCCCTTAACAAAAGCCTGTAGCATCTTGCAACATCCTTTTTATCAACCAGGCTGGCCTCAGCGATTTCCCTTAAAGTTCTCGGTGTGCCGCTTCCACGGCAAGCTGCATAAAGCGCCGCTGCAGCTATAGCCGCGATTGATCTGCCTCTAACCAGCCCCTTTTCCAAAGCTTTGCGGTATATGACGGCTGCTTTTTCCTTTATAGATGGGGGAATATACACCTTATCAGATAGCCTGTCAAGCTCTGCCATGGCTTGCGCAAGATTCCTATCTATTGACGAGTGCACTCTGGAGCGGATCTGCCATTTCCTTAGACGCCACATTTGAAGCCGCGTGGATAGTGGAAGTTTCCTGCCGAAGGCATCGCGGTCCACCTGGCTTATGGCTGTTGACAAGCCCTTGTCATGGACTGAATAGGATGTGGGAACGCCGACACGGCTTCTCGATGCCTTCTCCTCCTGGGTGAAGGCACGCCATTCCGGCCCCTTATCCATCATTTGCTCATGAACTACAAGGCCGCATTGCCCGCATACGGTTTCGCCTGTGTCATAGTCATGAATAAGGTTTACGCTACCGCATTCAGGGCATCGATCAGCTAGGCGTTGTCGAACGCCGCTTTCCTTAACACTCATTCCTACTATACCCTCCTCTATATTCGCGGAGAACCGTCACCTTTTCATTTTCCTCATTTCGGAATAGAAGACGCCATCCGGCCCGCGTGCTTTAACCAGATGCAGCCTACTAATATTTAAGCTTTACGGTCCAGTTTTAAGTAAAACAAATCTTAATATCACCATCCAGATTTTGAAAAATAAACCGAAACAATTAATTTATCAATTAAACACGCGTGTAAATAGCTGAAAAATCTTTGATTAAGGAAATAGCTGCTGGGTAGATTTACGGCATAAGGCTTGTTTGAAGGTCAAAGGAGCCGAAAAGTGAAGCCCAGGATACTCATGGATCCGCTGAAGAACATTATAGAATTATTAGCCACCTTGGAAAGTAGAAAGCTGCTGAAACCGTTAAAAAGGTTAGAAAACTTCTATGGAGATAATGACTGAGGGGAAAATTTAATCAAAAACCACATATATCTAAGAGCTGAGGCAATCCTCTACGGTGAAGCCCGGTGGTGTAGCGGACAAGCATAGCGGGCTTTGGACCCGCTGACGGGAGTTCGAATCTCCCCCGGGCTACCATATAATCAGAACCTACGGTTCCGATACCTCCCTCGTTTTCAATTTCTATTTTTTAAGCCTTAATTCTTGCATAATTGCTTTTTCACAGACTTTTGAAATATTTAAGCGCCATATTTGAAGTCCTCGCCAAAGAAAGCCCTCAACCACTTAAGCAAATCTACAAAAAAGTAAGCAAATAAAGAGGCCTAGAGGAGACGCCAACCTCAAATCCATAGCCAAATACAACCTGACTCCTCGACGACTTCGTAGGCGAACTCCAAGCCGAAGACCTCGCACAGATGAAGGGCATCAAGGCACCTTCGAGGCATCTACGCAGCTTCCAGCTAAGCATTAAACCCAAAACGCGAGTAAGCAGGATCGACGCACTTAAAGAAATAATTCGCGCTTGTGGATTAAACCCAGAAGAAACCTAACCAAAGAAGCCTTAACACGCTGGTTCCGATCTATGGATGAGTGCACCCTTGAGCGAACCTACCATTTCCTGAGGCGCCACATCTGGAGGTGCTTTGTCATCGGAAGCTTAAGTCCGAAGGCACCCTGGTGGCATAGCTTGAGAGTTTTTAACATTCAATTAGCTTAACAATCATGTTACAAGACACGGCTCTGAAGGATAGTTTACGAATAACTACATTAAAGAAAAATGAAATTTACCGGCATCTAGTCATTATTGGTGAATGGTTATGCCGTACATTAAAAAGGATGAGAGGGCTGAGTTGGATAAAATCGCAGATCAGATTTCGGCTTTGATGGAGAAGCTTCCAGACAAGGACAGGGACGGGTGCCTAAACTACTTGTTTACTAAGACTTTGAAAGCCATCTACAGGCCTTCGTACCTTAACTACGAGCGGGTTATGGGCTTGCTGGAATGTATACAGCATGAATTTTATAGGAGATGGATAGCCCCATACGAGGAATCGAAGATGAGGGAACATGGGGATGTAGAATAATCCATCAGAATCATTTCCTAAGGACTCTTCGCCAACAGCACCGTCAACGTGTACCGTACGCCTCTCCGGTAAATTGTTATTTGAACCTTTTCACCAGCCTTTCTTCTGTATATTTCGCTTAGAAGCTTCTCAATTTTGGCCACTGGAACATCATCTATTGCCACAATCACATCGCCCGGCTCTATTCCCGCCTCCTGAGCTGGGCTTCCATCCACGACCCTTGTTACTAGGACACCCTCATCAACGGGAATACCATAATAGTTCGAGATTCCCCGTGAAAGGTTCAATCCCATTATGCCAAGCCAAGGTCTCGTGTGGAAACCTATGGCCATTATTTCGTTTGCGCAGGTCCTTGCAAGGTTTATGGGTATCGCGAACCCAATGCCATGCGCATAGGGTATTATGGCAGTGTTTATAGCTACAACATAGCCACTGGTGTCCACAAGTGGGCCGCCGCTGTTGCCAGGGTTTATGGCAGCGTCCGTCTGAATAAGGTTCTCTAGGAGTATATTTTGAGACTCAATCGTCCTGTTCAGAGCGCTTACTACACCAGAGGTCACTGTGGGGCCGCCTGCTAGGCCGAATGGATTACCTATTGCGTAAACCCGTTGTCCAATCCTAAGCTTATCGGAATCTCCGAGCTCAGCGTATGGTAAACCCTTCCGGTCAACCTTCACCACCGCCATGTCGTGGACTGAGCAGGCGCCTACGATGCGGCCATCCAGCACCTCACCATTCCAGAGGGTTACAGTTATTTGTTCAGCACCTTCAATCACATGATTGTTTGTTAGAATGTAACCTTCACCGTCAATTATTGTCCCTGAACCCATACCCTTAACTGGGAGAATTTGATAAAAGAGGCCGTGGACAAGCCTCACAGTGCTAACGTTCACAACGCATTTGCTTACTCTTTCAATGACATTCAAAACTTCTTCATCTTTATAGCTCAAACGGTTACACCTCTACATCATAATTGCTAAACACTAATGTCTTCTGCTTTTTGCCTTTTAAAGTGAGCGTTAAGAAGCAAGGCAACTGCAACCATCTGCGTGGTAAGAACATACATGACCACCGCGTAATAGGGCACATCAAGCGTCGCCATAAGCCCATAAACCACTCCGCTTGCCAACAGCCCCACTCCATAAGCCGTGTTGAATATGCCATAAGCTGTCCCCCTTGTAGAGGAGTAAGTAAACTCTGAGACCGCAGCACGATAAACTGACTCCTGCATCCCAACGACTATGCCGAGAAATACTGCAGCAGCTGTAAGCATGGCAAGGCTTGCGTCTGCCATTGCAAGCAAAGGCGCAATAACCGACAGGGCAAAAGGTAAAATCAGAATCTTTATTCTAAGCCTATCATAGGCGTAACCTGAGAGCAGCGCTGCTGGAGCATCAACAAGCATCATTACAGTGTAGATTAGAGGCGGAATCCAACGGCTCTCAAGCGGGACTATAGCGTTAACCTTGTACAGAATTAGCCCGTATGGAATTAAACCTATGGTGTTTAGAACAACAGCCAACGTGTATATGTAAAAGGGCTTTTCAAACCTTACATTCTTAATTTTGCCAATACGCGTTTCCCCAGGCTCTGAAGACTTTCCAATTCTAGCGTAGGCAAGTCCTAAAACTATTAGGAGAACAATGAAGGGAAAGAATAAAACATGAAAGGTCAGGCGGTAATCCCCTCCACTATAGAACATTACGCTGGTGACGAGAAGAGGCCCTAAGACCGCGCCTATCTGGTCTAAGAATTCATGTATTCCAAAGGCTTTACCGGCGCCGCCTAAATCCATGCCTATAACGGAGATTATGGCATCTCTAGATGGGGCCCTTAAGGCTTTTCCCATCCTCTCAAGCAGGATCAGTATTATTGCGGATTCCCAAGCATATGAAAAACCCAGCAAAGGGATGGATATTATTAAACCATACCCGAGAAGCATAAAGAACCAGTATGCCCGCGTGGCGTCTGATAATACTCCACTTATAAGTCGGAGGGCATAGCCTAAAAATTCTCCGAGCTGACCTGCAAACACCACCACAAAGGCTGATGCCCCTAGAAAGGCAAGATACCCGGGCACGAGACCTTTAGAGCCCTCATATACCACATCACCCATTAAGCTTACAATGCCCAGAAGGATTATAGCAATATAGGCCTTTCCAGCTTTAGGTGTATAGCTTTTCATAACAGGGCTCCAGTAAACACCTAACCACTGAGAACCGCTATATAAGCTTGAAGTTAACCTTAACCAAGCTAGCTGAATGATGAAGAATAAAGCGAGGCTTTAATGGATAAAGCTTTTATTTATGGCGTTAAGTTTACTTTGGCAACAATTCGAAAGAGGATTTAAATTGGCCTTGCAGAAGGGCGATTTCATACTCATAGACTACGTTGCAAAGGTTAAAGAGACTGAGGAGGTTTTCGACACTACATTAGAAGATGTAGCCAAAAAAGAGCGTCTATACAAGGAAGGCGAAATATTTGAGCCAAAACTGGTTATAGTGGGAGAAGGATGGGTTCTAAAGGCTCTAGACGAAGCTCTAACAACAATGGATGTGGGAAAACCGACCACCGTTGAGATACCGCCTGAAAAAGCCTTTGGACCCAGAGACCCGGAAAAAGTCAAGAGAGTTCCATTGAAGCAGCTAACATCGAGGGGGATAACCCCAGCTATTGGAATGCGTCTGGAGTATGATGGAAAAATAGCAATAGTTAGATCCATAGGAGCTGGGCGCGTCCTACTCGACTTTAACCCACCATTAGCTGGAAAGACGCTGCTATATGAAGTCACAGTCAAGAAAAAGCTTGAGACGCAAGAAGATAAAATAGCTGCGCTCATACACCGCAGAATCCCAAGCATTGAAGCTGAGAAATTCAAATTCAAAGTGGAGAACAACACCCTTACAATTGAAGTGCCTGAGGAAGCCTTTTACCTAGAAGGAATCCAGGTTGCGAAAAGAGGCATAGCCATTGACATCCAAAAGTTCTTCCCGGAAATCACTGCAGTCAAATTCATGGAAACCTTCAAAGCCCCTGAACCTAAAACCAAGTGAGAACCGCTAAATAACCCCTGTAGTCTCTGCAACTCTTTTGCAGTCCTCAAGGCTTAGGTTTAACTTATTGAGAATCGTGTACCGTTCCGGCCTTATGGAAGACGCCGTGAACAGGGCCTTAACAACCTCTTCCCCCGTCAACCCGAGCTCCTGAGCTGTGGTAGGCACCCTGAGAGTTTCCAACACTGCTCTTATGTGTTTCCATTTTGCCCCATGTAAATAAGCCATCATTATCGTTCCTATGCCAACACTTTCACCGTGAAGGGCGCAATTCGGCTTCATCATGTCTAAGGCGTGGCCGAAGAGGTGCTCAGACCCGCTGCATGGGCGGCTACTGCCAGCAATACTCATGGCTACTCCACAGCTTATTAACGCCTCTAAAAGCACACGCAGCCCCTCCTCGCTTCCAGAACCTATCAGTTTTGCGTTCTGCATTACGAGCTTTGCGCTCATTAAGGCGAGGCTGGCTGCATACTCTCCATAATACTCGTTATTGTCTATATGGGATAATCTCCAATCCCTGACGGCGGTGAACTTTGCGATGACGTCTCCGCATCCGCTTGCTATCAAACGGCGTGGTGCACGCCTTATGATTTCCGTATCGGCGATTATGGCTATTGGAGCTTGAGCCTTAACTGAAAAGGGCTCTTTTAAACCCTTAACAGACGACAGTGGGCTTGAGATTCCATCATGAGACGCTGTTGTTGGAATGCTGATGAATGGTATACCCAACCTTGCAGAGCTCAACTTGGCAACATCAATCTTGGTTCCGCCGCCTACGCCGAAAACAATCTGAGGCTTGAGAAGCTTAATTTTCTCCTCAACCATTTCAACGTCCTTCATGGTTGCAGATTCAACGATAAAGGTTTCAGCAGAAATACCCCCATCCTCAAGATAATCCTTAACAACCTTCCCTGCAACATCAAATGTTCTGGAGCCAGTTATTATTAGGGCGGAATCCGTGAATCCAAGCCTATAAGAGACCTTTGTAACCTGCTCTATAACGCCTTCACCCACGATAACCTCGCGGGGAAGCTGCATCCAATGATGCTTTAAAGGCAAACACAACCCACTATCGCTTGCTTATTACATTCTACTAGTATAGACCCCTTAAAATTTCTTTTTCAGACATGACCTGCACATTCTACGAGGCGAAGATATTAAACTTTGATTAAACTTAGATTGCAAAAAATTTATTAATTTAATGGATGGTTAATCCATCCTGTGAGCTTCATGGATAAAACAACGGTAGCAGCAATCACAATACTTCTAATTCTAGTTGCAGTCGCCGCCTCCCTAGCCGTCCATTACTTCTACATACAACCAGAAGAGGAAACGGGAGAATTAGGAGTGGAACATGAAAGCCCACCAGTAAGCAGCCATGCAAACGAAAGCACAGGAGAAAAACCTCCAAACCAACCATTAATCAACATTTCAAGTCCACAGTCAATCAACATGCCGATTCTTCAAGAAATGGGAGAGCTCAGAACTATCACCCTTTTAGATAATGCTGGAAGAAACATAACGGTGACCGTTCCAGTCCAACGCATCGTCGTTCTGAATAATGGTTTAACTGAAATGCTATGCGCCCTTGGAGCCCAGAACAAAATTATAGGCAGAGACGCTACATCGACAATGCCGCCGTCCATACGGAGTGTGCCTGTAGTGGCTGAGAATTCCTATCAACCAAATGTTGAGGTAATCCTGGAATTGAAACCTGACATAATATTCGCTGATTCTATGCTTGTGTACAACAAAGTAGCCATGCAGCAACTTGAAAGTGCAGGCGTACCCATATTCATATCAGACCCGACAGACCCGACACCCACCCCAAGATCCAACATTACTGTCGTAGACTTTACATGCAGTTTGTTAATGAAAATGGCTGTGATTGTGGGCGGTGAGGAAAAAGCAGAAGAGTATACCCAATTCGCCCAGCACTACAACAACCTCGTTAAGCAACGCTTAGCCAACTTACCTGACTGCAAAAGGCCGAAAGTTATGTGGGAATGGTACAGGCCCTACTATACATTCATTTCACCGGCGATATATCATGCTGGCGGGGTAAACATCGCTGAAAACATGACGGTTTACGCGCCTATTATGAGCCCTGAGTTCGTGGTGGAGCAGAACCCTCAAGTAATTATTCGAATGATTAGCAGTCCATCGCATGATTTAAAGGAATTCAAGGAGCTTTGGAATGAAATAATGAACCGCCCTGAGCTTCAAAACGTAGATGCCATCAAAAAAGGGAGGGTGTATATCTGCGACTGGAAACTTAGAAATGGCATTTGCAGCGTGGTGGGTTACTTGTACTTCGCAAAATGGGTTCAGCCTGAACTCTTTGAGGATGTGGATCCTGCGAAAGTTATGGCTGAAATATATCAAAGGTTTTTCGGAGTACACGTTGAAGGAACATTTGTGTATCCATAACTGTCACGGTAGCACCTCACTTTTCTATTCAGCATCACCAACCACCATTAATTAACACCATAAACTTAATAAGAGCCATGGCTAAGATTACATGGTGCTGCTTTACTCTTGCATAATTAATGGAACGTTTAGGTTTTGGGAGAAATGCGACATGGCGACAAAGGACATGATTAACCAATATGCCTTAAAGGGAACAACTACCGTAGGCGTCGTCTGTAAGGACGGGGTAATCCTGGCTT
This sequence comes from Candidatus Bathyarchaeota archaeon, assembly GCA_025058315.1. Classification (GTDB taxonomy): domain Archaea; phylum Thermoproteota; class Bathyarchaeia; order Bathyarchaeales; family Bathycorpusculaceae; genus DRVV01. The sequence continues at coordinate 49,086 of JANXET010000004.1, forward strand.
CGGACACGCGGGTAACCATGGGCTATTTCGTCGCTCATAAGCATGGGAAAAAGATATACAAGATCGACGACCACATAGCCATGACTATTGCTGGAACAGTTGCCGATGCCCAGAGAACCGTAGACATATTGACGGCGAATGCGCAACTCTATAGAATAAGCAAGGGGAGACCTATGCCGATCAACTCAGCGGCGAGGCTTGTTGCAAATCTTCTGTTTTCAACAAGGTATGTGCCGCTTCTAACTCAGGTTCTAGTCGGAGGAGTTGATGACACTGGTCCTCATGTGTTCTCTATAGATCCCTTCGGAAGCCTAACTGAGGAGAAATGCGTCGCCACTGGATCTGGTTCTCCAATAGCCTACGGTGTTCTTGAGGACAAATTTAAGGAAGGCATGACTGTTGATGAGGCTTTGCCAATCATTGTTAGGGCGGTGAATTCAGCTATGAAACGGGACACGGCAAGCGGTGACAACTTTAACGTAGCAGTAATCGACGGTAAAGGGTACAGGGAGTTGACGGAAGAGGAGAAAAGGCGTCTTCTAGAAGATTAGGGAGTTTAGGAGTTGCCTGTAAATTCTGAAAGAGACAAGATAGAAATAAGCCAATACATACTTGAGAACGTGCCCAAAGAGGCAGAGGTAACCAGAGTAGAATATGAAGGGCCAATGCTCGCGATATACGCAAAAAGACCTGAGGTCATGATTGAACAGAGCAGTTTAATCGCCGATATAGTTAACGTGATAAGAAAGAGGATCGTTGTACGTTCAGACCCATCCGTAAGGCTGCTTGAAAAGGAAGCTGAAAAAATAGCGCGAGAACTTATACCGCAGGAAGCTGAAGTGACGGATATAAACTTTGACCCTAGCCTTGGCGAAATCATAATTGAAGCTAAGAAGCCGGGGCTTGTTATAGGTAAAAACGGCGCAATCCTCCAAGAGATTATAAAGAGAACTAAATGGCGGCCGAATGTGCTTAGAAGTCCACCTCTACGCTCCAAGATCATAGCGCATATGCGTCATTTTCTACATGCCGAAAGCAAAGAAAGGGAGAGAATCCTCCGTACATTCGGCGAAAGAATCTTCAGGCCAAGAGTGTTTGAAATCGGCGACATAAGAATAACGACGTTGGGCGGAGTCCAGGAAGTCGGTAGATCTGCATTCCTGGTTCAAACAAGAGAAAGCAGTGTACTCTTGGATTGCGGCATAAACCCAGGATCATCTAAGCCCTTCGAAGCTTTTCCAAGACTGGATCATCCAGCGTTTGAAATCGACTCATTAGATGCTGTGGTAATAAGCCATGCACATTTAGACCACTGCGGGCTTGTTCCATTCCTGTTCAAATATGGCTATGATGGACCTGTATATTGTTCCGCCCCAACCTCAAGCCTCATGACCCTGCTTCAACTTGACTATTTGGATGTGGCAAGCAAACAGGGAATAATACCGCCTTACGATCAGAAGGATGTACGTGAATGCGTCTTACACACAATACCATTAAGATATGGTGTTGTTACGGATATAGCTCCGGACATTCGCTTAACGCTGCATAACGCTGGACACATACTTGGGTCAGCATTAGTTCACCTACACGTAGGTGAGGGACTGCATAACATTGTCTACTCCGGCGATTATAAAAGCGTGCGGACAATGCTTCTTGAACCAGCAGTTTTAACCTTCCCAAGGGTTGAAACCTTCATCACTGAGAGCACTTATGGAGGCGCAGAGGATATTATGCCCACTAGAAACGAAGCGGAGGAGCGGCTGGCAAGGATAATAAACGAAACTTTGGAGAAGCGTGGGAAGATTTTGATACCTGTACCGGCTGTAGGCAGAGCGCAGGAGATAATGCTCATTTTAAACGATTACATGAAGCAGGGATTGATTAAAGAGGCGCCGGTATTTATAGAAGGAATGATTTCAGAAGCCACTGCCATACATACGGCCTACCCGGAATATTTAGGCAAGGAAGTGCGTAACAGCATCCTACATGATGGAGTCAACCCATTCGAATCAGAATACTTCACAATAGTTGAGCATCCAAGCGAGAGGCAGAACATTATCGGAGGCGAGCCCTGCATTGTTTTAGCCACATCAGGCATGCTTGAAGGCGGCCCAGTCATGGAATACTTTAAGAATTTCGCGGAGGACGAAAGGAACACGATAATATTCGTGAGCTACCAGATTGAGGGCACCCTTGGAAGAAGAGTGCAGAAGGGTATAAACGAGGTTACACTAATTGAAAGTGATGGTAAGCTTGCCGTCGTGAAGGTTAAAATGCGCGTGGAATCCATAGAAGGGTTCTCAGGGCACTCTGACAGGAGACAGATAATCAATTACCTTAGCAATCTTAAACCGAGACCGGAACGGATAATAGTTTGCCATGGTGAAAAGGCGAAAATTGCAAGCATGGCAAGCTTCATCGAGAAGAAGCTTAGAATACCGACGCTTTTCCCGTCAGTTATGGAGACCATTAGGCTGTTGTAGGTATAGGCTCACTTACAGAGGAAACCTTTTCCCTCCAAATTCTAACGTTTGATGGACAGACTACTACCCGCTCCTCTCCGAGGCGCGCAATATCTCCGCCGATGGCCTCAACAAACTCGCAAAGCTCATTAACAGCCCGCTTAACATCATCAATGTTTTTGTTGGCTAGCGGGGTAATCTTTAGGATCACTATTTTGCCGGAGCGCACTTCATTCTTGACAACTTCAACATCGGCAAGATCCCGTAGAGGCATAGCCCTTAAGAAAATCTTTAATTCAGCCGCCTTAACATCATCCCTAACTGGCTTTACATCCTCCCTTTTACCCCTTCGGAAGGGGTTTATCAGATTGGGCAAAGCAGCTCCTCTCTTGATATATTCTTTATTTTAACCTCCAAAGAGTTAAGCCTTTCTTTTCAGACGCTTTTCTTGAATCAGACACTTAACCAGCCATCGTTAAGAATTTATGAATCTAAAATTTTTATTCAGCATATTTTGCAATTTTTGTTTATTTTTCACCAGCCGTGTAGACTTAATCCATTAAACTCTCAGAGTTTTCAAAGCGTTCCACAACTTATCTCCCACGAAGTGAACGTTCTTAACTATAACTCCACGCTTTATTCTAGATGCTTCATCGCTGCTGTAAGCAGTCTCGCCGACGGCGATGGGTTTACCGTGTCTTTCATCAACCACAACTGTCAGGTCGCCCCTGTCAAAGGTTCCTTCAAAGCGGACAATTCCAGGAGCCATAACATCGGCGCCGTTGCATATGCGGGGGACAGCCCCCATATCCACAACAACTTTCGGTGCAGATGCAACAAACTCCCCGAAAAATAGTGTTGGAAAAACCCTTCCTTCACTTCTGAAGAGTGCAGGAACACCGTTTACCAGGAATATTTCTCCAAAATCCACATCTACATGTTCAACCTTCACATCAGCGCCGAAAACCTTGCAAAGATCCATCTTTAGTTTATCAGACGCTTCTTTGAGAAGAACCGTCGCCTCTTTGGATTTTAATGGGTAACGTCTATATCTTTTGAACATGGACATATTTTCTCTTAGATAGGTTTAAATTATAAAAGCTTAAGTATAGAAACGGTGAAACGACAGGGGAATGGATGAGGGTTATAGATGAGCGAGATGACAACTGAAATCCTTGAGCAAAACCTCGGTAAGATTGTGCTCGTAAAGTTGAAGGGTGGAAAAAGCCTGAGAGGTAAACTTAAAGGTTTTGATCAGCATCTGAACCTTGTTTTAGAGGAAACTGAAGACACTACGGAAGCTGAGAATACCCGAAAGCTCGGTTTGATAATTGTCCGTGGAGACAATGTGGTGCTCATATCGCCGCCTCCTTCAAGGTGATGAGAAATGGGGAAGGGTACACCCTCTTTCGGTAAACATGCTGGCAAAACCGTACATATAAGATGCAGAAGGTGTGGAAGAAGAGCTTATCATGTTAGGAAGAAGAGATGTGCAGCTTGCGGCTATGGAAGGACTAAAAGAATCAGGCGATATTGTTGGCAGACTAAAACCCTTAACAGGGAAAGGCTGAGCTAAAACTCTTCTCCATAATAACCCTTATCGATTTTGACGAAGATAAGTGGCCCCTTACTTCTAGACAGTTCCTTCGCTTTGCGTACCGCCCTGCAAGCAACATTCAGCAGCCTTTCCTTCTCATCGGCAAGCTCACTTCCGCCTTCACCGAGCTCCATCTTCAGAAGGTTCTCCGAGAGAATTGATGTACCGCAGATTTCTCCATTCCTCACAAGGGCAGATATAACCAGCTCCTGCATCTCCTTTCTGTTTGGCAGGTTTCTCCAAATAGGCTCTGCATTATTCAATATCTTTGCGAGTCTACTCCACTTTTTATGATCCTCGCTTCCTATGAGAAGTTTAACCCTTTCACCCCATTTTTTAAGCCATATTCCAGCCCACAAGTCTATGAACTCTTCCAGCTCTTTCTTTTCGTTCCGATAAAGTTCCTCCAGCCTGTATGTAATTTCATAATCGTTTGCTTCTTTACCTATAAGTCCCCAGTGGACTTTGACATAGTTAATTATGTCTTGACAGGCTATCTGCAAAACCTTTCGGTCAACGCCCCAAATGTCCAGCATCGGATTTCTATTCTTTAACTTTTCAGATAACAACGTCTCAAGGAAGTTCATTATTTCCCCGTTTTCGAGCCTTCTCCAATCTATACTAGAAGAGCTGCTTTAATAAGCTTTATTTATACTAAGTTCTATGCGTCATATGCCGGCACTTACAGGATAAAGTCGGGCAGAGCGTTTATGTTTTCGATTACCAGGTCAGGTTTCTCCCTCTCTAATTCGTTTCTTGTGAAAATTCCTGATAGGAGTGCGATAGTTCTTGCGCCGGCAGCCTTCCCAGCCCTCACATCTGATATTGAATCCCCAACGACGGCGCAGTCATTTATATTAACTCCTAAAAGCTGCGCACATGCCAAAATTGGTTCAGGAGAAGGTTTCGGGGAAGATGTGTCTAAAGCAGTTACTATGCATCTAAAGTACTTAGCCAACCTGAATTTTTCAAGCTCCCTCTTCACGTTATTTCTAGATGTATGACGCATGGTAAGCAACGCAAGCTTAACTTTTCCGCGAAGCTTCTTAAGAGTTTCATCCACACCTGACATGGGTTTCGATAATTCCTCTGTAAGCGCATAATACGTGTCTAAATATAAGCTGAGAAACTTTTCCACATCCCTGAATGGCAATAAATCATTAATTGACATGCCTTGCTCAAGCCTTCTCGGAATCTCAAAAACCAATTTAGCGTCAAAATCTGAAAAGCCAAAAGCAGCGAAAGCCCTTCTTAATGCCTCTCTGTAGGCTTGCCTGGAATCTACAAGTGTCCCATCCAAATCCATGATTACTCCTGTGACCTTAAGCTTCATTACACTCCCGTTTCGGCTTCATGTATGCGTATATCTCGCATTAGCTTTTCGATAAGTTTTTATTTTTGCTTAATCGTCTAAAGGTAAGCCAACGGAAGGATAATTGAGTTGAGCGAGAGTAATAAACTATGAGAAAGGCAAGAATACGACTAACAAGCACGGACTACAAGAAGCTTGAGGAAGTCTGTGCGGAACTTAAGAGTATCGCTGAAAAGACAGGTGTCAAAATAGTTGGGCCGGTGCCTCTTCCCACAAAAAGACTACGCGTTCCAGTATTGAAGTCACCCTGCGGCGAAGGCACATCAACATGGGATAAATGGGAACTCCGCATTCATAAGCGTCTTATAGACATCGACGCCGATGAACGGGCTATGAGGCGAATAATGCGGATAAGAGTGCCTGAGGAAGTTCACGTTACTATAGAACTTGTTTAAACCGGTCAAACGATTTTGAAAAAGGGGAAAATCCTGTTAGAAATAGAAGAATGTTGATATTGTGAGAATCAGGCTTAGCGAGAAAGCCGTTGCCCACGCCCTTTTGCTCCATAAGAACACCTTGAAGCCGTCAAGCACTCCAAATGGGATAAGGTTGAAAAGCGCTATCCAAGCGTTAATGGCTGCTAGATACATGAGTAAGGGAAGAGGCATTAAAAGCCATAAAGCGATAAGCACAAAAGTTAATGCCAAGTTTGCAGATGGGCCGACAATGGATATTTTCCCAACATTTGCCCTGCTTGTGAAGCCTGATATCATAACTGCTCCCGGAGACACAATTTTGAAAAATGGAGATATCAGGGATATAGCTGTCAGAATAAATCCCATAAGCACTATCCTGAATTCAGCCCATAAGCCTGCTCTTTGAGCGGCAAACTTATGAGCCAACTCATGGAGGAGAAAGGAAAACATCACAAAAGTTGCGAAGAGCAGCAGCATTGAAAAGCTGCTTACCCGATGAAGTCCCCAAGAAAGCCCTATCCCGAAAACAAGCAATGCAGACAAGCCCAGATGACTTATCTCTTTTCGGCTAAAATGAAAATTTCTAACAGTTCCTGCAGGCATATATGTAACTGAGTAGCCATATGCCCCGTATGGTTCTCTGGTTAAAGCTGTTTCTTCCCTTCTAGGCGCCCGAGCAAGCTTCAGCTGTGAGCAATCATGATTTTCTGGAAGACGATGCTCTGAGCAGAAGTATTCTTCACAGTAGGGACACTTAAAGGGTAAAACAACTTCATTTCCGCATTTTCGACACTGCATGTTCTACTCCTTTCCGGTTTAAAGGTGCTGCTTGGAGCCTTATATGTTCTATGGAGCTTGTTAAATAGGTTAAATATATAGCAGATTCGAGTTTGATTAAGTTCTGGAGGAGCGTCGATTGAAAGCCTTCAGCTTCGTCCACGCGGCTGATCTGCATTTAGGCTACTCCCAGTATGGGCTTGAAGCTCGTCGAGAAGACTTTGACAGGGTATTTCAGGAGCTTGTTGACAGAACATTAGAGCTAAAGCCTGACTTCATAATTATCGCAGGAGATCTCTTTCATACACCGCGCCCATCAAACGTGACACTGGAGCATGCCGTCAAAAAATTCAGCCAACTTAGAGATGCAGGGATACCTGTTCTAGTTGTTGATGGCTCACATGATTCGGCTCCGAACTCCGTGACTGGAACAATTCTTAACCCTCTTGACAGCGCTGGACTCATTTATTACCTTCCAAGGCATGATGGGGCATTCTGGCGTAAGCGGGATTGCTGCTACGTTTACGGAGTGCCAAACTTCAGGACGCGCCGTAAAACCGAGGAGAACCTTACAGGATTCATGCAGCAGAATAAGCCAAATCCAGAGCCCAGCCTATTCAACATATTTGTATTTCACATGGCTCTAGATCTCCCGGAACTAACTCCACCCTTTGTTGAGGCTGAAGCTTCACCAGAGCTTCTCCCCATGGGCTTCGATTATTATGCTGCGGGGCATGTGCATAAACGCTATGAGGGCAAGCTTGGAGGCAGCCTGCTGGTTTATCCTGGAAGCACCGAGACAGTGAACTATGATGAGGCACATGACGAAAAAGGCTTTTATTACGTTGAGGTGAATGAGAAAAAGGAAGCCTCACCGCATTTTATAAAGTTGAATTCAACCCGTGAATTTATTGTTTTTGAGCATGATTTTACAGGTTTTACAGCTTCGAAAATCACGGAACTTGCAGTTCAGCTTGTAAAAGGCGCAGATAAAGAAGGCGCCATAATAGTTCCGGTGCTGAGGGGGGTTCTGCCATCGGAGGCCAGCCGCGGCGATGTTGACATTGCCCAAATTAGGGGCGCAGCTGAAAAGGCATTACTTGTACATCCAGTTATTCTGCTCCGAGAAAGCGGAATCCCTGAAGCAGTTGTTCGCTCAATATTTGAGAGCGAAATCAAAGATTTGAAAACGAAGAGTTTCGAATACTTCCTACAGATATTTTCCGAGCGCTACAGCCGCGAAGAGGCTGAAAAGATAGCTCATGCAGCTGTAAACATCATTGAACCGCTAGTAAAGAAGCAGGATCAGAAGGTTAGGCAGATACTGGAGGAACTTATTAAATGAAAATTGAGATTGTCCAGCTGGAGAACATACGTTCCCACGTGAAGACAACAGTGCCCTTCGTAAGAGGTTTCAACTGTCTCGTAGGCGGCCTTGGATGCGGAAAATCCAGCATACTTTATGCCATAGACTTCGCTCTTTTCGGCGACCCGCTGGGAAGAAGCTTCGATTACCTTTTAAGGGACGGTGCTGAAAGCGGGAGGGTTATTCTCCAATTCACCCAAGATGGTAAGACGTACACCATAAGCCGGGGATTAAAGAGGCGAGGCAAAGGTATTGGCCAGGACTTCGACGAGTTAAAGCTTCTAGAAGGAGAAAAACTAATTGCAAGCGTGAAAAGCGAAGCTGTTGAGGAGCAGCTGAAATCCATAACTGGACTTGAAAAGGACATTTTCCGTGAGATAGTATGGGTTAGACAGGAGCATCTAAAAGAGCTTTTAGACATAGCTCCAAGAGAGAGACAAAGGCGTCTAGATGAGCTATTCGGGCTCTCAGATTATGAAATCGCATGGAGCAACATTGCAGCATATCAGAAGGAGTATGAGGCTGAAAAGAAAGTTTACGAAAAAGACCCGGATGTCGCTGCATTAGATAAACTGAGCAGGGAATATAACAGGACGGTGGAAGAGTTTTCCTTATTGGAGCTTGAAATACAGAATCTCACTAAGAAGCTGAGTGAAACCAAAAGAACATTTGAGGATGCTGAACGTAGACTAAAAGCCTTGGAGGAGCTGAAGACAACCGTCGACGAACTAAAAAGGAGGGAGTCTGAGCTTAAGGCTAAACTGGTAAATCTGGAGGATACTTTGGCTTCTATAGCTGAAAAAATAAACGCGAAGAAGCTGTCCTTTGAGGGTTTAACACAGCGTCTCAACACGGTTGAGGCGCAGATTAAAGCCTATAAAGAAAAGCTTAACGAGATCGGGATTCCAGCTGACAAGCCGATTGAGGAATTAAGGCGTTATTTACTAACATTCGACGAGCAGATGTCAAGCCTAAAAGCTGAACAGGAGGCGCTGCTTCGTAATCTACAGGCGGATGAGAGGAGAATCATCTCACTTTCGCTTGAAAGCCGCTGTCCCCTATGTCTCCAAACCCTAAACAATGATTACAAGAACAGGCTAAAGCAGACGATACAAAGAGAAAATATGGAGAGGCAGAAGACAATAAGCCATCTTCAGATCGAGGTTGAAGAGCTTCAGAAATTGAAGGAGAAAGCCAGCGAAGCCATATCAAACATCCAAGCGCTTATACCGAGAATGGAGGAACTTAAAGCCCGAATAGATGAAGAATATAAGACTTTAACTGAGTTGCAGAGGGAATTTGAGGAGAAGCAGAGGCTGGAAAATTCCTTAAGAACTCAGCTTGAAAACCTGCGGATCCAAATAAGCAAATTTAACCTCTCTGAGCTTGAAAATGCTAGAAAAAACAGGGAGCAAGCCTTCAAACAATATTACATGCTTGATTCAGAATTTAAAACCATGGAAAGCCGCAAAAGGGATCTTGCAAATCGCATAGGGGAAATTAAGGAGCGAATCGACAATGCCCAGAAGAAGCTTGAACAAGTTGAAAAAATAAATAAGGCTATAGAAATTCTTGGAGACATTCGAGATTCCTACAGAAGCATACAACCCAAACTGCGAAGCGAAATCGTGAAGGTGCTGAGGAGTTTTGTCCAGCAGACCCTAGACAGCCTCGCAGGCGGAGAGGGGTCTCCAATAAACATAACGATAGATGAAACCTATACGCCATATGTAATAAGCGAAAGTGGAGTTGAGAGAGAAGTTTCAAACCTCTCAGGCGGCGAACGAACTCTGGTGGCCTTTGCCTATAGACTCGGATTAGGCCACTTGATTATGCAGACTAAAATGGGACGCGGATTAAGTCTTCTACTGCTTGACGAGCCCACAGAAAGTCTTGGAAGGGAAGATGGTTCGATAGACCGCTTAGCTGAGGCTGTATCGCGTCTTAAATCCGTAGAGCAGATAATATCGGTGACGCACAGCGAGGCCTTTGCTGAAAAAGCGGAGCATGTGATAAGGGTTGAGAAGGAGAACGGGCAGAGCAGGATTTCAATTGAAAAATAATTCTAGGCTGCCTCTTCCTCGACGAAGTTCTCTAATACACCTATCCCTTCAATTTCGATCGTTACAACGTCGCCCTTCTTCAGGAATTTGGGTTCAGGCTTAAGGGCGATTCCAACCCCGGAAGGAGTGCCTGTTGCTATTATGTCGCATGGCTCCAGCGTCATCACCCTGCTCAAATGGTGAACAACCTCATAGACGTTGAAAACCATGTTCTTCGTGCTGGAATTCTGCCGCAGTTCCCCATTAACCCATGTGCGAATGCGAAGATTCATCGGATTTGTAAGCTGGTTTCCCGTTACAATGCATGGACCAATGGGGGCGAACGTGTCAAAGCTTTTGCCTCTTGTCCACTGCCCATCCTTAAGCTGAACATCCCTTGCTGAAACATCATTAAGTATGGTGTACCCAAATATGTGGGCCCCGGCTTCTTCTACAGGCACATTCCTTGCATATGCACCGATAATTATGGCTAGTTCCGCCTCATAATCTAGTTGCTTGACGAAACTTGGCTTAACTATCGGCTCCCCAGGGCCAATGATAGTTGTGCTGGGCTTTAGAAATATTACAGGCTCGTCCGGAACGGTTTTTCCTCTCTTTGTTATGTCCTCTTCAATATGGTCAAAGTAGTTCAACCCTAAACAAATGATTTTAGGAGGTCTTATAAGCGGGGCCAGCATCTTTACATCTCCGATCGGCATAGAGGCCTGCTTGATGACCTTTTCAGGCAGACTATTAAGCGCCGCTTCAAGCTTCGCCATCTTTCCCCCACTTTTCTTTATGAAACCCTCAAGGGTTTTAGGAAATGGACGTTTTATGTTATCGGCAATAGCGGTTAAACTGATGATCATGCCTTCATCGGATAATACACCATACTCCTCGCGGTTTTCATGCAGATAACGGACAAGCCTCATGATAGCCCCTTTTTTAGTCCTCTTTTTAAAGCGTCTGATCTATAAGGATTACTCGGTAAATGCGGAGGCATCGCGACGGGTTAAGAAAGATCTGACAGGGGGTAATCTGCAAGGCCTTTCATCATTATTGAAGATTCAGCGAAACGAATAAAAAACGGGACATTATATTGAGCCCAAGGCTGATTAAATGTCAATTCAGGAAAGAATATCAAGGGCTCTGTCAGCAGCCATGCAGCATCTTGAAAGGGCATTATCAGCGGATAAAAGTGATGTAGACGCTCTGGAGAATGATGTTTGGCATGTTGCATCAGAGCTTGAACACGCTCTCTTGTTATTTTCATTAAATTTTGAGGATAATGATCCAGCGAAATGGAGGTCAAATATTCCGCGGAAGAGGGAGATACGTGAAACGCTTACCTTGGTTTACGAATTGCTAAAGCAGTCTGTTGATGCGCTATCCAAGGGGAAGCTTCTAGACGCCTATAAGGAAGCTTACGCTGCAAGATACCAGGTATTCTCGCTTCAAGAAGAATTCTCTAAGAAAAAACGTAAAAAACAAGAAGGATAGAGCAGCTATTCTTCTTCAACTAAGAGTTTACGCTCTTTAATCTTTAACACATTTTCCTCTTTGCTTATGATTCTGAAGTACTCTTTCAACCCGCTTTTATGCAAGAACTTGCGCAATAGTACTCGCAGGTACCTCTTTGGGGTTTCATCGCTCTTCACCACTATGTTATCCGCGGATTTCTCAACCTCAACGCCTAACCTCTGCTTCAGGAAGTCTTCAAGCTCCTTTATGATGTCTTCACCTTCAGATTTTAGTTCAGATATGTCTATTTCCATCATTTTACATCTTCCCCTTTATTCTACGGATATCTCTGCTCTCAACCCGGCCTCAGGATACGGGAATACATGGGCATTTTCGGGGCGAAAGCTCACTATAACCTTTTCTCCTGTAGTGAACCATTCGCATGTCAACGATGGTGTGACTACTAAAACGGTGTCCTGATTTTCAAGTTCAACTTCGTATCTTATTGTTGTGCCCTCAAAAGTGACCCTCTTTATTATTCCATTAAATAGGTTGGCTTCGCCTGATCTTCCATGCCTCTGCATGGTTAACGTTTCGGGTTTTATAGCTAGAACAACCCTATCTCCCACGTTCATGCCTCTATTTATCGCTTTAAACCTTAATCCTCCGCGCAGCTCAATCACGGCTGCTTCACCTTTAGCCTCAATAATATAGCCCTCGAGGAAGTTTGACCCTCCTATGAAGTTGGCAACGAAGAGGTTCTTTGGGTTAGTGTAAAGCTCTTGCGGTGTGCCTACTTGCAGTATTTTACCTTTCCGCATCACCGCTATTCTATCGGACATCGCCATAGCCTCCGCCTGGTCATGAGTTACATGTATGGCTGTTAACTCCAGATCTTTCGCCATCCTCCTAATTTCATATCTTAACTCGTTTCTAACCTTGGCGTCTAACTGTCCAAGGGGCTCGTCGAGAAGCAGAATCTTCGCTCCTGCTGCCAGCGCCCTGGCGACGGCAAGCCTCTGCATCATGCCTCCGCTTAGCTCGTTAGGATAGGCGTCTAAACGCTCATGCAGCCTAACCATCTCTAGAACCTCATGTCCTATTCTATTCGCCCTTGTCATGTCGTAACCCTTTATCCTAGGTCCATAAATCACGTTTTCCCAGACATTCATATGTGGAAAAAGCGCGAAAGTTTGGAATACAAATCCAATGTCCCTGTCTTCCGGGGGAGCGTCATTTACAAGTTTGTCGCCGATGTAGATTTCCCCGCTGTCCGGCTTGATTAGACCCGCAATAAGCCTTAGAAGGGTGGTTTTACCACATCCACTTGGCCCAAGCAGGGAGAAGTATTCCCTATCGCGTATGTGGAGGCTGATGTTGTCCACTGCCACAACATTGCCGAACTTCTTAGTGACGTTGACTAGGCGGACATCAGGCATGAAGCGTGCACACCTCCATTGTTTGGCCCTGCACTTTAAGCTCCATCATGCTAATATCTTCCTTTACCTCTAACGATAAGTCTCAGGGTCAACAGGATTACGAAGGAAATAACTATTAGGAAACCGCAGCCTAATCCTACTTCTGCAGGTGAAACGGGGATTCCCCCCTTAACCCAGTTCACAAGCACCACTGGGGCAGTTTTAAGGTCTGTAACGGCCAATGTGGCTCCAGTTTCACTCACGCTTCTGGTGAAGACTATTATTGCGCCGGAGAAAAGCGAATACTTTGTTAACGGGAATATTATTGTCCTGAAAACCCCGAAGGGCTTAGCGCCTAAAGTTCGTGAAGCTTCCTCAAGCTCTACGGATATCCTTTCTATGGCCGCGGCCATGGAACGCACGAAATAGGGATATGTTATTGCCATGTGGGCAAAAATTAGAAGCCAAATCTCCGGCACATAGGCTAAAGTCTCCTTCCAGAAGAATCTGAGAGAAGCTCCTAAGGCCACTGACGGGATTATTATTGGAATGTCAACGAGAATGTTGAGGATGGATGAGGACTTGCCCAGCCTCTTCCGGGCGACAACAACAGCCATGGGCAGACCTATTATAATATCAAGAATCGTCACAATAACTCCCACAGAATAGGATCGGGCAATGCTTTCCCAGTAATCATTCCATGGCGGCGCCCCAGTTAAAGCCTTTGGAAAACTTTCTGTGAATAATGCTTCCACAGCCGGAAGCGCCACAAACAGGGACGGTATAATTACAATTAGAAAGAATATAGCGAGGGTTATAGCGTTTCTCGTTATGACGGCTTTGGAATAGCTGAGCTTTCTTTCAGTAGTTGGCCACGTTCTTTGAAAAGACAACCTGAACCTAGTTCCCATGAAACGTATCGCAGCGAATATGATGCATGAAAGGGCTATGAGCAGGATGCTTGCGAATGCTGCCGCGCCCTCATATTCTGCTTGGCTGACAAGCGGCGGACTGGCGGAGTAGGCGTTTTTCATGTTCTGTATGAAGACGGCGCCGTTCTCGAAGGCTTTCCCCGCAACCATCATGGTTGCCCCAGTTTCCGAAAGGGATCTTGCGAACGCCAGTGTGAAAGCAGCTATGATGGAGGGTTTGATTATTTCAAGAGTAACCGTCCTAACAGCGGTGATCGGCGGTGCACCTAATGTTCTGGAAGCAAGTTCATACTCCATCTTATAGTCTAAAAGTGCACCTACAAGCACTCTCACCACCACGGGGAAGGAGAACGCGAAATGGAGAAGAGCCACAAGAAGTATGCCTGGAGGAATAACGGATCCATCAAAAAAGGCGGATAGACCCGCAGGTTCACTCCAAAAAAGGAGAAGCGAGTATCCAAGCACTGCCGTAGGCACGATGAAGGGTAAATCTGCAATGGTGTCAAGCACATTTAACCATTTAGACTTTCCTCTTGCAATAAGCCAAGCCATAGGGAGCCCTGCAACCAAATTAAGGACTGAAACAATTAGCGCTATTATTAGGGAGTTGGCTATTGCGGTAAGGGCGCGGGATACAATTTCACTTTTGCCCAGAACCCCATACATGGCTCCGCTTTTTATCACCACGCCGAGAAGTGGAGGCAGCAATATCAACGTGAAAAAGGCGATCAACGCAGACACGTAGATTCCATGTCTCACAGAAGATCTTGAGGAAAGCCTGTCAACGGCTATTGTTAATTTTTTCCAACGCAAAGTTTTCAGCCTATTTTTTAGGCCTGTTTTTTCGTTCTTCCATTATCGCTTCAGCTGATAAGTTTTCCGCATAACTAGAAGCCTATCGTGTGGAGCTACCGGCGTATTTGACAGGTGACCTGTTTGTCAGTTCGCCCGTCGTGAGTCACATCATCGCTGCAGCGCTCTATTGACTCTCCGATTCATCATCCAAATCTATGATTCTATAACAGGTTCTTAAGGCTTCCCATGAGTCATGATGCTACATGAAAGGTAAAGCTAATCTTCACATGGCGTAATAGGAATTAGGAGAGGGCTGAATTATGGATGTCTTCGAGGCTATTAAGGGTAGACGCAGCATAAGAGCTTACAAGGATAAAGATGTGCCGGCTGAAGTTGTTGAGAAATTGATTGAAGCCGCAAGATGGGCGCCCTCAGCGGGCAATATTCAGCCTTGGGAGTTCATAGTGGTTAGAAATCCTGAAACAAGGAGGAGACTAGCTGAGGCAGCTCTAGGCCAGTATTTTATCGAGGAAGCCCCTGTAGTAATTGTGGTATGCGCTAATGAGGTTCGTTCGGCACAGGGCTACGGCATGCGAGGTAAAAGCCTGTACTGCCTGCAGGATACAGCTGCAGCCACACAGAACCTTATGTTAGCTGCATACGCGATGGGGCTGGGTACATGCTGGGTTGGAGCCTTCAGGGAGGAGGAGGCTAAAAGGGTTCTCAAAGTGCCTGACGGGGTTAGACCAGTAGCCATAATACCAATCGGGTACCCGGCTGAGACACCTACGCCGCCTATAAGGAGATCCACTAAACAGATAATTCATTATGAAGGATTCTATTAACACGCCTCTATTAATTCGTTAAAATTAATATATCGCGGGAGCCTCCTAATCACGTGAGGGGCTAATTTTTGCATTACGCAGAAATCGCAGACATCTACGAGAAGATTGAGGCTACAACTAAGAGGCTTGAAATGACTGATCTCCTAGTTCAACTTGTCAAGAAAACCCCGAGGGACCTCATCGACAGGGTTGTTTACTTGACGCAGGGGAAGCTCTACCCGGACTTTGTGAATCTCGAAATAGGAGTCGCTGAGAGACTTGCAATCAGGGCTCTCGCCAGAGCTTCAGGGTGGCCTGAAGAAAAGATTGAGGAGAACATAAAACAGAGCGGCGACATTGGAGAAACAGCTCAAAAATTCATTGAGATGAAGAGGCAGATCACCTTCTTTCAACAGCCACTAACAGTCAATCGAGTTTACGATACTCTTGATAAAATGGCTAGGGCTACAGGCTCTGGCGCTGTGGACATGAAAACCGCGCTTCTCGCCGGGCTCCTATCAGATGCCAAGCCGAAAGAGGCAAAGTACATCATGCGGACGGTGACTGGAAGTCTCCGCTTAGGTGTGGCTGACATGACTGTTCTAGACGCTCTGGCCATAGCCTACGGCGGCAGTAAAGAAGCGCGAGAACTCATAGAAAGAGCCTATAATATATCCTCAGACCTGGGGAGGGTTGCCAGGGTTCTAGCTTACGAAGGGATTGAAGGAATTAAAAGGTTCCATGTTATCGTCGGCAACCCCATTAGGCCTATGCTTGCTGAGAGGCTTTCATCACCTGAGGAGATTCTTGAAAAACTTGGGGGAAAATGCATAGCTGAGTACAAGTATGACGGCGAAAGAGTACAGGCTCATAAGAAGGGTGATGAAGTCACGCTTTTCTCAAGAAGGCTGGAAAATATAACTGATCAATATCCAGATGCTGTGAAACTGTTAAGGACACATGTAAAAGCTGAGGAGGCAATTTTGGAGGGGGAATGTGTAGCCATAGATCCTGAGACTGGAGAAATGCAACCCTTTCAAGAACTTATGCATAGAAGGCGAAAGTACGGTGTTGAAAAGGCTATGGAGGATTATCCAGTCTCGCTTTTCATGTTCGACGCGCTCTATGTTGATGGAAAGGATCTAACCCTTGAACCCTACCCTGTGAGGCGCAGGTTCCTCGAGGAAGTGATAGAGGAAAGTGAGAGGATCAAAATAGCCAAGTCAATAATTACTGGCGACGTGAAGGAACTGGAAACTTTCTTCCTAGAGGCCATAGAGGATGGATGTGAAGGGCTTGTATGCAAATCTATCCATGGAGACTCCGTTTACCAGGCTGGAGCACGGGGCTGGCTCTGGATAAAGTATAAGCGCGACTACAAAAGTGAGATGACGGACACCGTTGACCTTGCCGTCGTGGGAGCTTTCTATGGCAGGGGAAAAAGGGCAGGCACTTACGGATCTCTCCTTCTGGCAGCATATAATCCTGAAAACGACACGTTTGAAACTGTGACGAAATGCGGCACCGGCTTCACGGATGAGGACTTGATGAAGCTTCCTGAGTTGATGAAGAAGCATGTTGTAGAGCATAAGCATGCAAGGGTGAATTCTCTCATCGAAGCTGACGTTTGGTTTGAGCCCGCGGTCGTGATAGAGGTTTTAGGGGCGGAGATAACTCTCAGCCCAATTCACACCTGCGCCATGGATCTTGTTCGAAAAGGTTGCGGCCTAGCCATCAGGTTTCCAAGGTTCACAGGCAATTATAGGCTTGACAAGGCAGCGGAAGACGCCACCACCGTGAATGAGATAGCTGAGATGTACCAGAGGCAGCTTAAGAAAATAGCTGAGGTCTAGCTGCCTCTTAAGCGGGACTCAACAAGTCTGTGAAGGTGCTCGCGCAGCACTTCCCCAGTAAGGTTCAGCGGATAAAACTTTCTTAACTCCTCAACAAGCTCCTGATCCTCTAACACGTCCATAAACCACCTTTCGAAGTCGCCGCGGTAAAAGTGGAACTCAAGGGATTTAGCGGTGATCTCGCGTATTACATTCCTGAACTCCTCCAGGGAGGAGGCGCTTTTACCGGTGTAATTCCCGATGGATGTGAAAAAGTAAAAGGCTTTATCTCTTGGAACCTTTGCGGCTTTAGGTTTTATTTCTTCCGGCAAGTCTACCCATCTCCACTATTGTCAGGTTCCTTGAAGTTGTTTAACAATGTAGAATAGGCTTGTTTGCATTTTCTTATAATTATGGAGGTGCGTATTCGAAGTACACCTTTGAGGGGCGCTATGGACTTTGCGATGAAATCGTGGAGTTTTTCCTGGTTTTCAGCCATGACTTTAGCTATTATTTGAAGCTCTTCGGAAAGACATGTGTAGACTTCAAGAACCTGGGGGGCTTTACAGAGCTTCTCAACGATGCTTTCGCTTTCTTTAGGATCCGTGTAGACCGTCATTAAAGCCATAACACTTTTTACACCAGCTTTTTCTTCATCAATTATGGCGGTGTACCTCTTTATAACGCCATGACTCTCCAGTTTTCTTATTCTATCATAGACTGTGGAGTGGGCAACCCCTAGACGTTTCCCAATCGTCACATATGTCTGTCTAGAATCCTCAATCAGGGCCTCAAGAATCTTGACGTCAACAGGATCCAAAACCACAGAGTTATTCTTTATTTTCAAAGTGAGCCATCCGAAGCCTGTAGCTTGGGTTTATTATTTATCGTTTGTTGCCGAAAAAATGTTAGAAAAGTAGGGTGAAAGCCGGATAAATGACAAAAAATCATAAAAACGGATTGCCCCCAGTACGCGTTTAACGGAATCATCGGATTTTACGCGTAAACTTAACGCTGAGATGCAGCTCATTTTTTCCTTCATTTTTTCAATTTTAAAATTTTTGTTATACATTTTTTCGGATAAAAACGCAATTAAGTTTAAATTTGTGTGCTCAGATGATACCCATCGGGGGGCTTAGCAGTAGGATCTACAGTTTCCAGCGTTCACAGTACGAAAAACCTCAGGGCATGGAATATACTGAAGAAGTTTAAAGAGCTATGTGAAATGCTGGGCTGGAAGACTTCTGATTCTGAAGATTGGATCAAGATAGATAACGAGTATCACAGTTTTGTCTTAACCAGGAACGTTCATCCCTCATCCTTCAAAAACATAGTTAACAGCATGAAATGCGTGGTTAGGGATGGCCCATACTACAGGGTTGTGGAAGCTAAATATACGGCTTGGGTATTCTCTGAAGCTCCATCTCGCAGCCTAATCGACCTCGTTCTTGAAGACATCGAGCTTTCAAAGAGAGTTGCAATATACGACCTGAGCCCACTGATGGAGGGGAGAAGAGTCTGCATGAAGTTTAACAAAACAGAAAGCTGTGTTTTCCGGGAATTTGAGAATTACTTGAGAAGGGAACTTGATGTTAAACTTAAAACAGGCATCAGAAAATCAGGCGGATGTAAAGTGGTGGAAAGTGCAGTTTAGCATATCGTGCAGGCAAAGAATTGATAAATGTAAAGCGCCAACAATATTACTGTGCCTGAAATGTCCGAGGAAGCTGAGGAAATTAAGAGGCTTCTAGCCTTCAAGAAGAGAATGGAGAAAAGAATCGAGAAACTTCAATCAGAGCTTAAGGAAACCCAGTTGATGCTTGAAACTTTAAATTCAATCCTGCTTTCGAAGGGATTTAAGCGCGCAGAAATCGTAAAGCAGCCAGCAGCCAAAGAGGCTCCGACTGAAGAAGCTAAGCCCCCCACGGCGCCGCCTGAAGGATTTAAGGAAATCATTCCTTTAAGGTTACCTGACGGAGAGGAAATAGCGAAAATCTACGTTGGAGAAAAACATATGCGGGTGGTTTTAGACCAGAAGATAGCCCTAAACGTCAACACGCCGCCATTCAATCAGTTCCTTATAGAAAGGGTGTTTGCAAAAATGCAGGAAAAAGATAATGACCTGCTGAAGGCTGGGAAGCTTAAACCTGATGAAGTTTTCAGCTATAGCATAATTGTGGACGGCGACGTCTTGAAGGAAATATCCATCAGAAACTTTGATGCGGAGCGCCTGAGAGACCTCAAATCAAGCATCAAATGGACTCTTGAAAAGATGTGCGAAAAACATGGGTAAGTCCAGATTCATCATGTTAAATGCTTCTCTAGGACTGCTTTAATTTGATGCTTAGGCATATACCCCACTAATCTATCGACTTCCTCACCGTTCCTCATTATCACCAACGTGGGGATACTGTATATTTTGAAGCGTTGAGCTGTTCTCGGGTTTTCATCTACATTAACCTTTCCGAACAGGATTTTACCGGCATACTCGTTTGCCAGTTCCTCAATTATCGGAGCCAGCATTCTACAGGGCATGCACCATCCCGCCCAGAAATCCACAACGACAAGCGGATTCTTTTTGGTTACTTCGTCAAAACTTAAGTCGGTGATTTGCAGAACATTCCCAACCATTTTCATCATGCTCCAAATTTAACGTTTTCCCAAAGTAATGGATACGCGCCGGCCTTTATTCTTTTTCTTCAAGAACCCGGTTGCCACCTTTAAGGGATGCTTCCTTTAGAATATTCTGGATTTCCTTGATTTTTACATACGCCTCACTGGGGTTTGAAATCTCCGCTACAGCCACTTCGAAGGGACAGGTTCCGCCCTCCGGGCAGGTGATCGTCTCAACAAGTTCAGCTGCTTCAAATTTAACTCCGCCATTTTCAAGCGCCATTTTCGCTTTCAAGCTTAGTGTTTGCGCATACACGGCTTTAACGCCCACATAGATGAACAGCAGCGCTAGGGCCTTACCGACAATTCTATCTGCAACTGAGGTGCCTGCAAGTTTTGCTCCAAAGGCGTCTATGGCGCTTAAAAATGCAGATAAACCCTTCGCCCTGCTTTTGAAGAGCACCCTCCCGCTTTTTACGATGCATAATGATAGATTTTCACAGTAAAGAAATTTTTTAGCCACCTCTACATCTTCCATGCAGTGTTCAACCTGCTCCACATATAACACCTAATACAGCCAGGCAGTAACCGCTTAAATAGT
Source organism: Candidatus Bathyarchaeota archaeon (assembly GCA_025058315.1). Classification (GTDB taxonomy): domain Archaea; phylum Thermoproteota; class Bathyarchaeia; order Bathyarchaeales; family Bathycorpusculaceae; genus DRVV01. Next base: position 69,594 of record JANXET010000004.1, read on the forward strand.
TTAGCTGAATCCATCCTAAAGAAGGTGTATAGGACAAAGACTTTATGGAGAAATGTGTAATAGCTTAATTTTGTGGGAACATGGATAAAATTGTAAGGGTAAGTGTTACTTTTCCGCCTGACTTGCTTAGGGAGTTTGACGAAGTTATAAGGAAGGCAGGATATGAGAATCGTTCTAAGGCAGTTCAGGACGCTGTTAGACTATTTATATCTGAGCGCAAGTGGCTGCATGAGGGGGAGGGTAAGCAGGCAGGGGTCTTAATGTTGCTTTATGATCATGAAGTTAGAGGGTTAGAGGAATCCCTTACAGACATACAGCACCATCACTTTAATGTGATATCCTCAACAATGCATATACATTTAACTGGCAGGGATTGCCTTGAGGCTATTGCCGTTAAGGGAGACAGCGAGGAAATCCGTAAACTCAGCGACGAGTTAGCCTCGAAAAGGGGTGTGAAGCTGCTTAAGGCCATGATTGTTCCCCTTTAGAATTACGTTCCTACAGGATTTTTGATCTCAAACATTCTTTCCAGGGCTTTGCGCGCCTTACTTGCTATAGGGTCAGGAACCTTAACCGCATGCTTTTCCTCTTTGAGGGATATGTAAATTCGCTCAAGCGTGTTTAACTTCATGTTCGGACAAACAGCACCCTCATAGGCGATGTAGAAATGCTTGTCAGGGTTATCTTTTTTAAGCCTATGTAGAAGCCCCTCTTCAGTGGCTACAATGAAGCTTTTTGCAGGGCTTGAACTAGCATACTTACACATTTGAGAAGTGCTTCCAACGAAATCCGCTATTCTACGCATTTCCGCCGTGCATTCAGGATGAACCATAAGTAGTGCATCAGGATGCTGTGCCCTGAGGACATGTACGTCCTCAGGATGAAAAAGCAAGTGTGTGGGGCAGAAACCCCGCTCAGGTATCGGGATTATGGTTTTACCCGTCTTCTCCTGAACATATTCTGCCAAGTTACGATCAGGGCCGAAGAGCACGGTTTCAGCTTCAATGGATTCTATAACCTCCACAGCGTTGGCTGATGTACAGCATATGTCACAGTAGGCCTTAGCTGCGGCTAAAGTGTTCACATACAGCACCAGCGGAACAAGCGGGTAAAGAGTTCTCCACCTCTTTATCTCCTCCACAGTCAGCATCTGCGCCATGGGGCAACGGGCTCCGAGGGACGGAAGCAGAACCTTCTTGTCAGGGTTCAGTATGGCTGCGGACTCCGCCATAAAGTCCACAGCTGCGAACACTATTATTTCGGCATCTTTCTCCTCCATGGCCTTTCGACTTAACTCTATGCTGTCTCCAACATAGTCCGCAATATCCTGAACCTCAGGCCTCTGATAATTATGGGCAAGAATTATTGCCTTTTTCTCTTTCTTAATCCGCAATATCTCATTCACGATGTCCATTCAACAAGCCTTCAGCACACGCCATTAAACCCTTTAAGATGAGCACAGCGACTTATATGTATTTACTGAGAAATAAAGATTGCATTGGCGACGTTTTTAAATGCTTAAGCGGAATCAAAAGCTACCTTCAATTTGTAGTCGACTTTGCCATGTTCTCAAAATATTTGAAATTTGAGCAAAAATCGATGACTTATAGATGGTGCAGGGGGTGGGATTTGAACCCACGAACCCCTACGGGACGGGATCTTGAGTCCCGCGCATTTAGCCCCTTATTGAAGGTTTGACCATGCTCTGCCACCCCTGCACCGGTCGGCAAAGCTCATTTTCTTAACTTCTTCTTGTTTCTATTATCTTTTTCCAGTCTTTGCAGATGTGGTTCTTTCATTGAGCATTTCTTGGCCACCTGCTTCATCCTACAGTATAGGCAACATTTACCGGGTGCTTTCCTTTAGGCGGATAAGTGTGGAATGAGAAGCCAAGCCTACCCGGTAAATAGCATCTCTCTCGCTTTAACAGGCCACACAAGAACACTGCCCTGTTGACGGATTCAAGAATTGCACGCTAAAAACTATACCCTCTGAAGAGTTTGCTCGCCCCTGGTCAGCCTTTTTTGAATTTACAGGGCTTTAATGCCTGAAACTTCTCTTACATGGCTGTGTAGCTCTGCTGGCCTCTCGTTTGTATACGCTCTCTTCATCATTAGCAACGGTATACAAGTTTTGCCCCAGCTTGGCTGCTGCGCTCGTTAGAGTGTCTTCAAAATTTTCTTATTAGCTTTTGTCGATTAAAATTTGTAGGAGAATTCTTTTCTGCAGTTTTTGAATTTGATGTTAAATTAAGCTTGGATATTAAAAGACCTTAGAAAAAAGTTTATTAGTGAGTTGTGTAGTCTCTGGGTTTAGCTCTGTGTGTTGGAGACCCTTTTTAACAGGATGATCCAGAAGAGCTGGAGGAAAATTAAGGGTTTGAGAATGGTGAAGTTGAAAGTGAAGCTATGCGGTTTAATCGGGATTTATAGCGGATACAGGTGGGTTTGAATTTGGCTGAGTATTTGAATGAGGATGCAGATCTACTGCTTAAGGCGTTCTTCAAAGAGAAAGCACTTGTCCGCCAACACCTTGACTCCTATAACGAGTTTATAGACCACGGCTTGCAGGAAATCGTGGATGAGGTCGGCGAAATCCCCATCGAAGTTCCTGAAATGCCATATAAGGTTAAGCTTGGACAGGTTTGGGTGATAGATCCGCAGACGCGCATAAGCGGACCATACACAACGGAGGTTGACGGAACCAAGCATGAAATCTATCCTATGGAGGCTAGGCTCCGCAACCTGACATATGCTGCGCCAGTAGCTCTTGAAATGACCCCTGTAGTGGATGGAAGGGAACAGGACACTGAGCTCGTGTACATCGGCAACATTCCAGTGATGCTTAAGTCAAAGTTATGTTATCTCTCACAGCTCTCCAGAGAGGAGCTTATCGCATGCGGAGAGGATCCTGACGATCCAGGAGGCTACTTCATCGTAAACGGCTCTGAAAGAGTAATAGTCGCCATGGAGGATCTGGCTCCAAACAGGATCATCGTGGATGTGGATGACAAAGGCACAACCCCAGTTTATCAGGCAAGGGTTTTCTCGTCAACAGTCGGCTTCAGGGCAAGAATAGAGATGAAGCTGAAATCCGACGGAGTTTTGTACGTTTCAATGCCTGGAGTGCCCACGGAGATACCCTTCGTAATCCTCATGCGCGCCCTAGGACTTGAGTCGGACAGGGAAATCGCAGAGGCAGTTTCGCTTGATGGGGAAATACAGGGCGAGCTGGAGCCATCATTCGAGAAGGCTGTAGGCGTCGACACCTCCAAGGAAGCCATTTTATTCATTGGAAACCGTGTAGCCCACGGCCAGGTTGAGGAATATCGAATACAGAAGGCTGAAACAGCCATAGATAAGAATCTGCTGCCACATCTAGGCAGGACAAGCCAGAGTCGGAAGGAGAAGGCCATATTCCTCGGAGAGATGGCGTGCAGAATAATTGAGCTTAAGCTTGGAAGAAGAAAGCCTGACGATAAGGATCATTTCAAAAATAAGCGTTTAAGGCTTGCAGGCCCATTGCTGGCGGACCTGTTCAGGGTTGCATTCAGAAACCTTGTACGGGACATAAAATATCAGCTTGAGAGGATAGGCGTTAAGGGACCTATAATAACGGTTTCAGCAGCTGTCCGCCCAGGGATAATCACTGAGAGGCTCCAACATGCGCTTGCAACTGGAAACTGGGGAAGAGGCAAAGTAGGCGTAACACAGCTTCTTGACAGAACCAATTACCTTTCAACGCTCAGCCATCTCAGGAGGCTTCAATCTCCGCTTAGCAGAAGCCAGCCCAACTTTGAAGCCAGAGACCTCCATCCAACCCATTGGGGAAGGCTATGCCCCAACGAAACACCTGAGGGATCCAACTGTGGACTGGTTAAGAACTTGGCGCTTTCAGCCTGCATATCCGTGGGAGTGAATCCTGAAAGAGTTAAACAGATACTTTACAGCATGGGCGTTGCATCCGTTTACGAGGCAAACGAAGCCGTAAAACGTTTAGGCGCCAAGGTTTTCGTTGACGGAAACCTCATAGGATACTGCACATCCCCAGAGAAGGTGGTGGAGGAGTTCAGGCAGAGGCGGAGAAAGGGCGAAATATCCTCAGAAGTCAACATTGCATACTATCCGAAGCTTAATGGCGAAAGAGACGAGATCCATGTTAACTGTGATGAGGGCAGGGTTAGACGCCCATTAATAATTGTTGAAAACGGATCCCCAAAGCTTAAGCATGATCATATAGAAAGGGTTGCTAACGGAGAATGGACATGGGAAGATCTTGTCAAAAACGGCATCATAGAATATTTAGACGCTGAAGAAGAGGAGAACGCGTACATCGCCATAAGCCTTGACGAGGTCGCTTCTGAGCACACTCACGCAGAAATTGCAGCCCACACAATCCTGGGAATCTGCGCATCAACAATCCCATACGCTGAGCATAATCAGTCGCCGCGCAACTCCTATCAGGCCGCCATGGCGAAGCAGGCCCTGGGAATATATGCCACAAACTTTCCGATGCGTGTAGATTCAAGGGCGCATCTTCTCCATTACCCGCAAGTGCCCATCGTGGAAACGAAGCTTATGGAGACAATAGGCTACAAGCTTAGGCCTTCCGGCCAAAACTGCATAGTGGCCGTTTTATCCTTCGAAGGCTACAATATGGAGGACGCCCTCATATTTAACAAAGCCTCAATTGAGAGAGGATTAGCCCGCTCAACCTTCTACAGGATATATGAGGCGGAATGCCGCCAGTACATGGGAGGACTAAAGGACAAGTTCATGGTGCCTGAACCCGGCATCAGAGGTTTCAGGGGAGAACAGTATTATAGGCTCCTTGAACCCGACGGGATAATTAGGCTGGAGGCTGAAGTAGCAGGCGGAGACGTGCTCATCGGCAGAGTGAGCCCTCCAAGGTTCCTTGAAGAATATAAGGAATTCGAGGTGAAGGGGCCATCGGAGCGGGACACCTCAGTTGAAATGCGTCCATCCGAGACAGGCATGGTTGACGCCATATTCATAACAGAGTCAGGTGAAGGAAGCAGGCTTGTGAAGGTCAGAGTTAGAGATCAGAGGATACCTGAACTCGGCGACAAATTTGCATCCCGCCACGGCCAGAAGGGAGTCATAGGGATCATTATCCCACAGGAGGATATGCCGTTCACGGAGGACGGGATCGTCCCGGACATAATAATAAACCCGCATGCCATACCCTCAAGAATGACCATTGGACAGTTCATCGAATCGGTAGCTGGAAAAGTTGCAGCCCTAAGAGGCAGCCCAGTGGATGGAACACCCTTCTCAAGCGAGAAGCCTGAAGACTTAAAAAAGGCGCTGGTAGAGCTGGGCTTCAGCCACACGGGACGCGAAGTTTTCTACAGCGGAATAACGGGTGAAAAGTTCGTTGCAGACGTTTTTGTGGGAGTCGTGTACTACCAGAAACTGCATCACATGGTTGCTGACAAGATGCATGCCAGGGCAAGGGGCCAGGTGCAGATGCTTACCAGGCAGCCTACGGAGGGCAGAGCCAGGGGCGGAGGGCTAAGGTTCGGAGAGATGGAGCGAGACTGCCTCATAGGACATGGAGCAGCCATGCTTCTACATGACAGGCTACTTGAGGAGTCAGACAAGTACACCCTATACGTTTGTAAGAACTGCGGTTACATAGCGTACTACGACATGAAGCAGAGAAAATACGTATGCAGAGTATGCGAGGATAAGGCGAAAATAGCTCCCGTCACAGTTTCATACGCCTTTAAGCTGCTTCTTCAGGAAATGATGAGCTTATGCATAGCGCCTAGATTGAAACTTAGGGAGAGAGCGTAAAATGGCGGTTGAAGAAGTTGCTCATGAAGTTATTGATGAAATAAGGTTCGGAATATTCTCGCCGCAGGAAATCCGCAAACTTTCAGTTGCGGAAATCCAGACGCCTGACACCTACGACGAGGACGGAGCCCCAATAACTTCAGGACTTATGGATGGAAGACTTGGAACACTTGAGCCTGGACAGAGATGCAAAACATGCGGAAACACTGCAGCACGCTGTCCAGGACACTTCGGCCACATTGAGTTAGCGGTTCCAGTTATACATGTGGAATTCGCAAGGATAATATACGACCTCCTAAGGGTTACATGTAGAAACTGCGGGAGAATTCTACTTTCAGACGAAGCCATAAAGAAGCATAAAGCAAGAATTGAGAAGGCACGTCAAATATTTGGACAAGTTCCAGACGCGTTCTTCAAAAAAATTATTCAGGAAATTAAGGCTAAAACATGCCCCCACTGTAATGCCCCCCAGTACAAGATAACATTCGAGAAACCCACCAAGTTCAGCGAGGAGCTTCCTGAAAGCGGAGCTCAGACGCTAACCCCAAGCATGATAAGGGAGAGGCTGGAACGCATAACAGACGATGACCTGAGGCTTTTAGGATTCGACCCCACTGTTGCCAGGCCGGAATGGATGGTTCTACAGGTTCTTCCAGTCCCGCCGGTATATGTGCGGCCCTCAATCACGTTGGAATCCGGAATACGCTCTGAAGATGACTTAACACATAAGCTTGTGGACATAATTCGCATTAACCAGAGACTTAAGGAGAACATGGATGCAGGAGCACCCACGCTGATCATTCAGGACCTTTCCGAGCTTCTACAGTACCACGTAACCACATACTTCAACAACGAAGCCTCAGGAATACCTCCGGCGAGACACCGATCAGGAAGAGCCCTGAAAACGCTTTCCCAGAGGCTGAAGGGTAAAGAAGGCAGGTTCAGAAGCAACCTCTCCGGAAAGAGAGTTGACTTCTCAGCGCGCACCGTGATATCTCCCGACCCCAACCTCGACATCAACGAGGTCGGCGTTCCAATAGACGTTGCCATGAGGCTGACGGTGCCTGAGAAGGTGACGCCGTGGAACATTGAGGAGATGCGTAAGCTAATAATCAACGGCCCTGAAAAGTATCCTGGAGCCATCTACGTAATACGCCCGGATGGAAGAAGAGTTAGGCTTGAATTCGTAACCGACAGGGAGAAGGTCGCCGAAGCCATTGAACCGGGATTCATAGTTGAGAGACACCTTAGAAACGGCGACCTAGCCATCTTCAACAGGCAACCATCCCTACACAGAATGTCCATAATGGCGCACCGCGCCCGCGTTCTCCCATATAAAACCTTCCGCCTCCACCTATGCGTATGCCCACCCTACAACGCTGACTTCGATGGAGACGAAATGAACCTCCATGTGCCCCAAAGCGAGGAGGCGCAGGCAGAGGCATGCCTCCTAATGCAGGTTCAAGACCAGATACTTTCCCCCAGATTTGGAGGACCAATAATTGGAGCCATCAGAGACTTCATAACAGCCGCATACATCTTCACCAGAAAATCTAACTATCTAACGAAGGATGAAGTCTGCAGGCTACTCGTCGCAGCCGGTTATGAAGGCCCACTTCCTGAGCCCAAGGTTAAAGAGCCGCAGCCGCTTTGGACGGGCAAGCAAATCTTCAGCCTTTTCCTCCCAAAAGATCTTAACTACGTTTTGAAGGCTAACATATGCCGCGGATGCGCTAAATGCCTGAAGGAAGATTGCCCATATGACGCTTATGTCGTAGTCAAGAATGGAGAGCTGATATGTGGAGTTATCGATAGGAAGGCAATAGGCGCTGAACAGTCTGAGAGTCTACTCCACAGGATAGTGAAGGATTATGGAAGCAACGCTGGAAGCGAATTCCTCAACAAGGTTACAAGGATGCTTAAGCTCTTCATATCAATGAGGGGGTTCTCTTACTCCTACGAGGAGCTTGAGCTTTCCCCTAAGGCTGAAAGCAAAATCAGAAGCATCATGGAAAGGGCTGAGAAGAGGATACAGGAGCTTATAGAAAGCTACCGCAACGGTACACTTGTACCTCTGCCTGGCCAAACCCTTGAGGACACCTTTGAAATTTACGTCATGAACGAGCTGGCGAAGGCTAGAGACGAAGCAGGCAAAGTTGCAGATGAATACTTCACGCTGGAAAACTCGGGCATAATAATGACGCGCACAGGAGCCAGAGGCTCAAGCCTCAACATTGGACAGATGAGCGCATGCGTCGGCCAGCAGTCAGTGCGTGGAAAACGCATCATAAGAGGCTATCTTGAGAGGGCGCTGCCCCACTTCAAGGCTGGAGACCCCACCCCCAAAGCCAGGGGGTTCGTGTACGCATCCTACAAGAAGGGTTTAGACGCTGTTGAATTTTTCTTCCACGCCATGGGTGGACGGGAGGGACTTGTAGACACAGCCGTGAGAACACAGCAAAGCGGCTACATGCAGCGGCGCCTCATAAACGCCCTTGAGCACCTTAGGCTTGAATACGACGGCACCGTGAGAAACTCTACAGGGGACATAATCCAGTTCAGGTATGGAGAGGACGGTGTTGACCCGGCTAAAAGCGACCATGGAAAAGCCGTCAACGTCAGCCGCCTCATTGAGCAGATAAAAATTGCGCTTGAGAAGGGGACTCCGGCCCCGGAAAGCTATATTGAAGAAAGACTTAGGGAAGCTGAAGATCAGCTTACACAGCTCCTAATAGATGAGCTTAGACAGGGACTAAGGGAGGCTAAACTCAGCAGGGAAGGAGTTGACAGAGCCATAAAACTCACAGTGGAGCATTACAAGCGGGCTCAGATGGAGCCAGGCGAGGCTGTTGGAGTAGTTTCTGCACAATCCATAGGTGAGCCTGGAACACAGATGACCCTTAGAACCTTCCACTATGCAGGTGTCAGGGAGCAGAACGTAACCCTTGGACTGCCAAGGCTCATAGAGATTGTTGATGCCAGGAGAATACCCTCAACTCCAATAATGGTCGTGTATCTGGATGAAAAGAACAGGAAAAGCAGGGAAACAGCCGTAAAAATAGCTCAAAAACTCGTGTACACAACCCTGGAGGATCTTGCGAAGGCAATTTACCAGGATCCAGTTAATGGAGAAATCGTTGTTGAACTTAACAAGACCATGATGGAAGATAGGGGAGTGACAATAGGGGACCTTGAGGAAAACGTCAAAATAGCCAACTGCACAGTGAAGGTAACTGAGGACACCGTGCACATAAAGCCTAAAAAGGTTGAAGCCCTTAAAAAGCTCCTCCACAAGGTTTCAGCGTTGCACATTAAGGGCATACCGGGCATAAGGCGTGTGCTAGTAACTGAGGAGAAGGGTGAGTGGGTTATTAGAACCGACGGCTCAAACCTGCCGAGGGTGCTGGAGGTTCCCGGAGTAGACACTGCGAGAACCACGACGAATAACATTCATGAAATAGCAAGAACACTTGGAATAGAAGCAGCCAGAAACGCTTTAATTCATGAATCTAAAAGCGTTCTGGAAGAGCAGGGACTTGACGTGGACGTGCGCCACGTGATGCTGGTTGCGGACATCATGACTGCTTCAGGCGACATACAGCAGATTGGGAGACACGGCATAAGCGGCAAAAAGGAAAGCGTACTGGCCAGGGCTGCATTCGAAATAACCGTTCCGAACATTGTGGAAGCGGCTGTGAGGGGAGACCGTGACCCGCTGAGGGGAGTCACGGAAAACGTTATCGTTGGACAGTCGATACCTGTAGGAACAGGGCTTGTAGAACTGTACATGACAAACCCTAACCTGGAGAGGAGCAAGTAAATGGATGTGAATAAGGCCATAACAACAGCTGTTAGAACGGGAAAAGTTTTATTTGGAGCAAAATCAGCGATAAAAAGCGCTAAGACTGGAAGGGCTAAAATGATAATTGTAGCTTCCAACTGCCCAAGGCATATACATGAAGACATTGAATACTACTGTAAACTGTCAAACATCCCGCTCATGGTTTATGAGGGAACCTCAATGGATCTGTCTGCAGCATGTGGAAAACCATTCATAATATCAGCCTTAACCATAAGAGAGCCAGGCGACTCAGAAATCCTGAAACTTGCAGAGCCGCAAGAGGCGGAGGAGGCTTAAGGCAGGGATGAGCAAGGGCGGAATAAAACTTACAGACGTCGAAATGAAGTACATTAACCTGTTCCAGGACATAACTGAGCCCACTGCGAGGGAGCGTATAAGCGTTAAGGACTGCATAGTTGATGAGGAGCAGGGAAGAGTAATCTTCGTGGTGAATGAAGGCGGCCTCGGAATAGCCATAGGTAAGGGCGGAAGAAACATTAGGCTTCTGGAGAAGATGACGGGCAAAAAGTGGGAAATGGTGGAGTACTCAGAGGACCCGGTGAAGTTCATTAAGAACGCCCTAAAGCCGGCTGACGTCAAAGAGGTTAGAATAACGGAGAGGCCTGACGGGAAAACGATAGCCGTAGTCACAGTTGACCCGAAAACCAAAGGCGTCGCCATAGGTAAGAACGGAAAAAACGCTGAACGCCTACGCATGCTGGCGAAGAGATACTTCCAAATTCAAAACGTAAGCATACTTTAGAGGCTAAAATTTCAGCTTTTTATTAAAGAATCATTTCTGGATTGTGCACTTAGAAGAAGATCTGCAAGTGCTTTTAAATCCACTTCAGCCCTTGCTCTCCAGTCCAAGTATAACTGTTCACCCTCATCCTCAGCCAAGTATCCATATCTTATGTACCTGTCTATGTTGAGGGATGCCCGCCATCCTGGAAGTTTCTCCTGCAGAAGCGCTTCAACCTCCCTACGCGGCGCCTTACCGCCCTTTGACACGAGATACGCTAATGTCACCGCCAGCCCTGCAAGATCATCTATGCGCCACCCGATCATTTTAGCCTCTTTAGGAGTTAATTCCCCGCGCAGGGCGATGTAGAACCTTGCCTGATCAAGCTGCTCAGCGCTTGGATTCTCCATAACCCCTTCCTCGAAAACGGTTTTAACCTGCAGGTCAAGGGGCTTAAGGTACTCGTCCAGAATCTTCAGCACCTTCGGATAGTCTGAGCCCAGCGCCCTGCGAAGCTCCCATCCCTTAACTCCGGGTTTCTTATGCCTTCTGAAGAAGAGCAGATGAACTGCCCGCTTAAGCTTACCTGCATAGTAGGCTTTCCTTTTACTCAAGACGTTCAGGCTCCTCTTCGCCTCTTCTCCCACTCTTCTTTTGAGATCAGTATGGGGATGGAAACAAGCTGCCTTCCAGTTGAAGGCTTAACCTGCCTCTCGAAGGGTTTTATGTAAATTTCGCCTTCAAGGGGATGTATCTCAAGGGTGGCATAGCCATAGGTCACTAGGAAACTTGCCAGAAAGGCCCTGTGGACGGTTTCCTCATAGGTTTCCGCGCATATGAAATTCCAATAGCCAATTTTGCCATCTGCACCTCCAGCCTTAACCTTCTCCTTAAGCTGCCCCCAGAAGCTCTCCAGCTCCTCCGCGAAGGCTTTATCCCTTAGAATTCTCTGGCTTATAAGCTCCTCCCTAGTAGCTGGCTCCACCTCCAATTCAGGCATAGGGAACTCCATCCACCTGTCTTTCAGAGGCCGGAGGCTCTTCCAGTATTCAATGGCCTCTGAAAGGCTGTGAAGGGACAGTTGCTCCAGCTCAACGATAGGATGCCAAGCCTTTAGGAAGACGTTCAGAACATCCTCCTTCCCCATGCTTCGAACCTTCTCCTCTATGAGGAAAGGGTCAGCGCATAGGGATGTGGAGCGGCGTTTAACCCATTCGCTTTGAAGCCTTACAACAGAGGCTACGCTATGAATTGCCTCAGCGTCGAGGCACAGGTCCTCCGGCTTATCCCATAATGGGAAGTATTCGCGGATTACCCGTATTATATCATCCACATCCACCGTGAAGGGGTCTACGGATCTCTCCTCCACAGATCTGCACAGTTCAATTATCTGTTGAAGCTTTTCCCTTCCAATGCTTGTCAGCCTTTTCCCGGACTGCATTAGGCAACCTCTCTGATTATGGATTTGCCCTCCACATTCTGAACCGTTATCACGTTTACGTCGTCCTTTGCGAATGTTATCTGGCTTGGGGTTATCACCACGTACTGGACGTCAGTGTCCTTGATGGCGGAGATCAGGGTTTGAGCTATTAGCTCACGGTTCTTCGGGTCCATGTGCACGTCGTACTCGTCCACGGCGCGGAGAGGTGAACGCACATGCTGCTGTAACGCCAAAAGAAAGCTCATGGTGGCCGTGGTTCTTTCCCCACCGCTCTGAGTGTAGGCGTTAAGGGTGACAGGGGTTCCGCCCTTAAATCCGACGAGGATCTCCAGCCCAGCAGCCTCAATATCATGAGCGTTAACCAGCCTAACTTCGCCGGCCGCCTGCAGCTGAGCCAGAATCTTCTGGTATGCAATGTTCACCCGGTCCAGCAGGCTCTGCATCACGTTTCGCCATGACTGCATCCTGGTTTTAACTTCCTCAAGGGCCTTTTCACGGTTTTCCGCCGCCAGCTGCGCCTTCCCCTTAAGTTCCAGATACAGCCTCGAATAGGATTCATACATGCGCTCCACGTCGTCTGAAACATTCGCCAGCGCAGCAAGATGCCCATCTGTCACGCGTATCTCCTCCAGTATTTCGCCTGCACTTCTTGCCGTGGCTATTCTTGGACCTGCCGATTCAGCCCTCTTTATCAAGGAGTCAAGCTGGGCTTTGGCTTCTCTGAGCTCCCGCTCCACCTCCCTGAGGCTTTCCTTGACGTTTGCGCTGCGATAATTTAGAAGAGCCATGTTGATCCTGGCGTCTAAGATTCGGTTGCCCATCTTCTCCATGCTCTCCTCAAGCATGCTGGTTTTCGCCTTGATTCCTTCAACCTCCAGCTTGGAGAGTCTCTGTTCATGATTCTCCATAAGCTCCTTGAGGCTGTCAGCTTTCAGAAGGCTTAGCCCAGCGGCCGGATTGTTCTCAAGGGATATTTCCCTTAGAAGCTGCCCGCATAGGTGGATTATCGCCTGGCTTGCAGCCCTTTCCCTTTCAATGTTTATCCTCTCGTTTAGAGTGTTCCTCCATTCCTCCCGAAGCCTTTCAAGCTGTTCCTGACTGCTTTTAAGCATCTCTGAAGCATCCTTAAACTCCATTTCAATCTGCTCTAGGAGGGCTAATTCTCCCCTACGCTTTGCCTCCAACTCGCTGATGAACAATTCTTTACGGCTCACCTCCGCCCATGCAAGCTCCCGCTCAAGGAAACGCCGCTTGTTTAGAAGCTGCCTTTTCTCCTGCAGCCGGTCATACTGCTCACGCCAGTAGTTAAGCGTCTGCTCAGCGGATTCCAGAAGTTTACCTATAGAGTCTTCCTGGCTGAGCATCTGGACGAGTTTCCTGCGGGCTTGAAGCACATTTTCCCTGTAGGATTCAAGCCCCACAGCAGCTTCAACCATCCGCAGCTTCTCCTGAGGGGAAAGCACTATGAACTGCTCCACCATGTTCTGATGCATTATGATAAGCATGTTGTTCGGATCCACACCTAGCCTTGAAAGAAGCCTCTCCACATCCTGCTTGCCGACGGCTTTATTGTCAAGTTCAAACCAGTACTTACCGTCCTTTCTAAGGACTCTTGTGAGGAAAATCTGATCCTTATTGAACTTGGGAACAGGCCGTCTTCCGCCGCGCCGAGTGTTATCTAAAATAAGGGTAACCCTGGCATGATCTCGGCCCCAGCGTATCAGGTCGCTCAGCCTCCTCGACCGCTCCGTGTAGGACTGGCCCAGAGCAACGGAAATTGCAAGCAGAATCGAGGATTTGCCGGCGCCGTTAGGCCCGCATATCACGTTCACTCCTGGTTTAAGAGGTACCCTAGCGTATTCGTAGCTCATGAAGTTTTCAAGGATAACTTCCTGTATCAGCATCGGTTATCTTGACCTTTAGGGCCATTATACGCGTGGTAAATAGAGGTGGAGCAGCTTTATTAAAACAATTACGGCTTAGCCCTGCGGTTTGTTACCTACTTTTACGGCGGCTTAATTCATCCTGAAAGCCTTTTGCCTGCGCGTTAGATTGCGGAGAGCTTTTTATGGTATAATCTTGCCGCAACGCATAGTGCAGCTGTCACGATTGCAAACCAGAAGGGCCACTGGAAGCTTGTTTTCATGGCGACGTCTATGGTTGCGCTCTGAGAGGGATTGGACAGCCTTGCCTGGGCTGTTCCATGAATTGGCATGTTAACGCTGAACATTAAATTAAGGATCAGGGTTACAGCGATTATTCCCACGAGGAAGAAGATCACAGCGTAAAGTGGCTTCTTATATGCGAAGCATAGAAGCTTCTTTGAGTAGGTTTTAGATGGGTTAAAAGAGTATATGATCATGATTATGCCGCCGATTAGAAGCATTAGAAGACTTGACAGATTTAAGGCTAGAATAAGCGGTATCACGAATGCTATGCCTAGAAAGCTGAAGTTAAGGTTGAAGGGTGAAACGTTAACATTAAAGAAGTCCTCGCCCATTGTAAGCTGCCACCATGGCGTGTAAAGGGACACGGCTATCAGGATGATTGCTGCGGCGCCCCCTGCAATTCCAAACCAGTTAATCGCCCGCATAATCATCCTCCATGAGAGCCTACGGGAATGTTCGTCAGCGTTATCGGCTGGCCTGTCTGCACCACCATGCCCTTAATGTCCACTGTGAAGTTCACCAGATTAACGTCAACGGTTCCTCCATGCTGGCTTCTTATGTGCTGCTCAGCGTCAGCTGTCCAATAAGACTTAACTGTTAAGTAGGATCTTCTCCCAGACTCAACATTTACCGGGCTGCTGAGGTAGGCGCGGCCCAGCCGATAATCATGCCCAACGCAGACGATGTCCGCCTCCAAATTATTAACCTCTAAATCGATGTTCAACTTGTTTATGATGCTGAAGGTTAGAGTAAACGTGTCCCGGTTATATGTAACGTCCCGGTTATATGTTACGTTGATAAGCTCCACAGTTTGCAGCGTATCCCCGAAGGATCCAAGCGCTTCAGTTAATTCCTGAACCTCCGGCGGAATTATCACCTCAACAGGATTGTTCACATGTACAGCAACCATGCCGACTACGGGTCCAACGGCGACCAGTATGTTAATTACTGCTAAAATTACAGAAATCTTATCCATTCCTTCCCCCTTCCAAATTTAAACAGCAACACTAAGACATAAGCATTATATTATCTAGTTTATCCCTGACGGCTCTTTTTTAGGTGTTCTGCGCAAACCTTTAGTCTCCATTAGGGCATATTATTGCGCCTGAGGCGGATGTGTTATGGTTGTGGCTGGAAAGGTTTTCAGAGTTTCTGAAGCGGTTTCCATGGCTGAAATAGCCTCAGAGCTTGAAGGGTACCGTTTTGAGGAGCCATATGAGGAGGATGGATTCAAGTTTACCCTGGTGAGGGAGGTTGCAGGGCTTACGGCGAAGGCTGAAAGGCTGCGCGGCATCTACTCCCATGATTACGTTATTCATGTCTTTCATAGGGGTAAATCCGTGGCAACTCCGCGCACGGTTGAAGCCCTATTCAGCTTCGCCAATAAGGAAGGCCGGATCTTTTTAACGGTTGCTGAGAAGAAGCGATTAGCGAATTTCGTGGCTAATAGGCTTAGCGAGATACTCTTCAAAAGAGTCGGAGGCATAGTTGAGGCCCGCATAGCCCCTGAGGTTCTCAAAGAGTTCCATCTTAGGAATCCTGAGGACACGAAGATCACATTTTTCGATAACGTGGACATTCCGAACGTGGATAAGCTTTCGCTTTACGGCGTAGACCTCATGGGTACATCGCTGTTCGAGGAGTACTGTAGGCGCGGAGACTTATGGTACATAGTTGCTAGAGCGCGGGAGTACGGTTACGTGGTAGGCGTAACCAGAGATGCCTCAGTAACCATATTCAACATCACAGACAAGGAGAAGTATCTGCAGTATGTGGAGGATGAAATCTACCCGCTAATACTTAAGACGGAGTAAGCTCCATCTAGCCTCCATAAGAGTTTAGAACAGCGTATGGAATAAAGCGATTGGATGTGGTGTTTATGGCTTTTCCATTCTGACGCGGCTGATAACCGCGTCAGCAACCGCGATAACCTATACCAAAGGGGCGCAGCGGCTCAAAAAGTATTCTACAGAATATTCCACAGATCCACCATAAGCAGCGCTTCCATAACTGCAAGGCATGGGAACCACATCTGACAACATAAAGGTTGCCGGGCTAGGAACAGCTCCCTAACGGCGGATAGGGCCATGGTGATTCTTAAGTGTAGAACAAGTCTGCATCCGCTGTGCTGAAACCATAAGCAGGATCCATATATGCATTGAAAACTAAGGGTTCTGAGGAAACATGAAGACGGCCTCCTACAGCGTATAATGATTACCGAGAGGCGGAGGGGTAAAAGCCTACACTTTTACGCAGTAACACAATCGAATGTCACAGTTTTATTGTTGAAAAGGGGCCTGTGTGCATGGCAAAGCTTAAAGCCTCCAAAGTGGAAGCCTCACACGGGGAAAATTGTCAGTTAAGGGTTTATGGAACGTGGTTCTGAGCGGTTACCCCCGCTCCGGAAAGACCACACTTGCTAAAAGGCTGGTTTCGGATTACCCCTACTTTGCAAGGGTCAACGTTGACGATTTAAGGTGTATGCTCTTCTATGAAACGTTTCCATGCCGGGACGAGTATCTGGTTTACTCACTTATAGCTGAGCTGCGGGATGCGCTTTTACAGAAGGGCTACAGCGTGGTCATTGACTCCACGGCGCCCGACAACGTCACACGCGATTTCCTCTTAACCACAAGGGTTGAGGAAGCCAGCAAACTCCTGGTGATTTTAAACGTTGATAAAAACATTCTTGTAGAGAGAAGCTTGCAGAAGTTTGGAAGCGTCCACCCAATAGCCGCGTATGAAAAACGCTGGGAAAATCCAAGAGGCAACGTGGCGGTTTTCAAGTTTATAAGCAACACTCCGGAGGAGTTTGAAAACTCTTACCGCCAGCTAAAGGAGCTTCTGGAGACTCACCACTACAGGCCGGAATATCATCCGCAGATGCCCATGATCAGGGACATAAGGCGCGCCCTCAGAAACCTCCTGAAGAAAACAGCGTAGCATACGCCCCGTAAACCATGCAGGGTTAAACTAATTAAGTTCAACCCATAATTACATGATGGGCTGGGTTCCGGCGGAAGCATTTATCCTGATAAACTCTAACCCCAGCTTGATCTGGAAAATCGCTGATGCGGCACTGAAGGTTAAGGGGGTTAAGATGGCCCACGCCGTGACAGGACAGTTCGACAACATTGTATTCGCGGAATTCTCAAATATGGAGGAGCTTGCAGGGATAGTTGATGAGATACAGGCCATCAGGGGCGTACGCCGAATTCAGACATTAATCGCTGTGCCGCGTCCCATAAGAGAATAGCATCACATTATTCCAAGCCACCAGCCAAGCTGAACACCGAAGTAGGCTAGAAGGGCGAAAACTATTAGGCGTGGAATAAAGCTTAAAATTAGGAAGCGGCTGAACCGCGCTTTAATCAGCCCGCAGAACAACGCCAGGAACTCAACTGGAAGCACAGGTATAATTCCGAAAAGCGTGTATATGACCCAGCCCCAATGGTTCCATAAGGCAGATATTTCCTCAAGCCTTTCCATCCCCAGCTTCTTCAACACGAAGGGTCTTCCAAGCCCGTAGGCCAACGCGTAGTTTATCGTCATACCTACTGTGAAGCCGGCTGTGGCGACTATTGCCAAAAGCAATGGGTGGACGCCGAAGGATGCGGCTGCCACAACAAGCGCCGGGCTTCCAACAGGCACGACGGTGCCGGCAAGAATTGTAGCCAAGAATATGCCTACAAGCCCATACTCCATAATGAAGGCTTTGGCATCCATGAATAAGGGTGAGCCTGCAAGGTTAAAAAACTTAAAAATCAGAACCAAAACTACACCTATGGCCGCAAGCACCCCGCCCAGAATCAGGGATGACCTTACCCAGGGAACGCTTAGGGCCTCTGAAAGCCTACCCAGCATGCGCATTTCACCCAATTCTGCACCAGCCTTCCCTTATAATGCAGGCCTAAAGCATGAAATGCGGAGAAGCTTAAAATACTTGTTCTTAAATGTTATCACTTCTTTACTGACGATGCGGAGGGGGATGTTTGAGGGGTAAACCATTAGTTTCAATTGTTTCCGCAGGGCTTTCAAAGTTCGGAAAGATTGAGGGCATGTATGGACGGGAGCTTTTTGCAGAAGCAGCAAAAGAAGCCTTTGAACGGTGCCCAAACCTTGACCCTAAGAGGGATCTGGATGCATTGTTTGTTGGGCACATGGGAGAATCCTATGAACATCAGGGGCACACGGGAGCCGTCGCCGCGGACTGGGCTGGATTAATCCCTATACCCGCAGCAAGGGTGGAGGCTGCATGCAGCTCCTCAGGAGTTGCCCTGCGAATGGGAATTTACTCTGTGCTTTCAGGCTTATGTGACGTGGTTATGGTTGGCGGCGTGGAGAAGATGACCCATAGAAGCACGCCGGAGGTTACGGAGTTTCTAGCCATGGCCTCGGACTTCCCATTTGAACAGTGGAACGGGATGACGTTTCCAGGGCTTTACGCGTGGATGGCTACGGCTCACATGCACAAGTACGGCACAACCGAGACGCAGCTTGCACACGTAGCCGTTAAAAACCACTATAACGGAAGCTTGAATCCTAAGGCGCACATGCAGAAGGAAATAACACTGGAGCAGGCTTTAACATCACGGGTTATTGCTTGGCCGCTTAAACTCTTCGACTGCTCCCTCATAACTGACGGCGCGAGCTGCGTGATACTGACAAGGCCGGAGCTTGCACGAAAGTACACTGATACGCCTGTCCACATAATTGGAAGCGGACATGCATGCGACACCATAGGCGTCTATGAACGGGAGGAATTCACCTCAATAAGGGCTGCAAGGATAGCTGCTAGGGAGGCTTATGAGATGGCTGGTGTGGAGCCTGGGGATGTGGATGTGGCTGAAGTTCACGACTGCTTCACAATAGCCGAAATCATAGCCTACGAAGACCTAGGCTTCTGCAATCCAGGAGAGGGTGGGAGGCTTGCGGAGAGCGGCGAAACAAGCCTTAAAGGAAACATTCCCGTAAACACAAGCGGCGGACTTAAGGCTAAGGGGCATCCTGTCGGAGCCACCGGGACAGCGCAGGCCTACGAGATTTACCTTCAACTCACAGGGCAGGCTGGAAGGAGACAGGTGGCGGATGCGGAGATAGGCTTATCGCATAACGTAGGAGGGGCAGGAGTAACGGCCACTGTTCACATTTACAGGAGAGGTTAGAAGGTGAGCATGCAGCAGCCCTTCACGATAGAGCAGTTCTACAGGAACATTGCCCAAAAGAAGCTGACAGGCGGAAAATGCTTGAAATGCGGTAAAATCCACGTGCCGCCCAGAAGCCTATGCGACAGCTGCCTCTCAAAGGAGTTCGAGTGGGTGGAACTGGCTGGAACTGGAAAGCTGCTAACGTACACGGTTATACATGTGGCGCCGCCTCAATTCCAAAGCATGGCACCCTACGCTGTAGGCATAATTCAACTGGAAAACGGCGTTAAGATTCCAGGCATAATAAGGGAAGTGCCCTTTGAACAGATAAGGGTAGGCATGCAATTAACGATTGATTACGAAGCTGCCTCCACTGGACACCAGTGGCCCCAATGGCCCAGATATTACTTTAAACCCGTCCCTGCCTGAAGCCCTACACCCCATTTTGTCATGAAGTTTAAACTCTCAGTAGGCGGAGCTTATGAAGAGGAGGCTTTCAGCCGCTCAGCAAGTACGGGAACATCCGTTATTGATGTTACTATGTAGTTTGCCCCTGCCTTAATCAGCTCCTCATCAGTGGATATTCCAGCTGGGAAACCCACGGCTATAGCGCCGACATCCCTGGCACATCTCACGTCAGCCACGCTGTCTCCGACGACTAAGGCTTCTTCAGCCTTAACATTCAACGCCTTAAGCGTAGCCTGAAGATGCTCTCCATGCGGCTTAACCTTCCCAACCATTTCCCTTGAGGTTACAGCGTCGAAGAAATCCTTTATCCTGAACTTTTCAAGGATGTAATTCACAGTTTTTTGGCCGCTCACCGTGCACAGGCCTATTTTAAGGTTCATGTCTCGCAGGGTTTTAAGAACCTCTACAACGCCTTTCGAGAGGCTTACGGATTTAGCCGCCTCAAACTCGTATATTTCCGCGATTTTGAAAACCTGATCCCTGATCTTTCCAAGCGCCTCTTGTTTACCGCTATTTCTCATAAAGATTTCGGTTTTATCTAACATTTCAAATATGCTCTCGCTGAGGGAGAGAACTGAAGCTGGAACCCCCTGTTTTATTAGGAGGCCTCTCACCTCAGCCCTTAGAGCTTTATAGTTAAGGCTGAAGGTTACAATTGTACCGTCAAGGTCAAACACTACAGCGCGGATCATTACTCATCCTCGGTTTAACTGATTTCTTAAGCCTAACCCGCGGGAGGGAAATAAACTTTCTGCTCAGAAGCCATGAGGCGAAAAGGGAAAATGGAAGTGGAGGATGCCTTAAATTGGTGACATGCTATGGAGGATTACGTTAGGGAAAAGTTATGGCCCATCCTCGTGGAGACTGTTCACGCCATGGTTATGTATCCGCATCATAAAGCCTACACCCGGGACAGGATTCTCCATGAGAACCCCAACGTAACTCCTGAAGAGCTTGCAGCCAGGCTCAGCATACCCTTAGGCGAAGCTTTAGTGATACTGTTTGAGCTTTGGAACGAGGGCAAGTGGCGTCCGCCATCACAGAATGTGGACACTTGAAGCCTTAAATGCAATGTAGACTTCGCTGTTGAGGTTCAGCTTCATCTCCTCGAAGGAGCGCTTTGTTATTTGAACCGTGAAGGGTTTTCCCACATCCACCCTAAGCCTCACCACGGATCCCATGTCGGAGATTTCCGTGATTCTGCCCTTGAAGAGGTTTCGGGCGCTGGATTCGAAGCGGGTTCTCGAGAGGATTATGTCCTCAGGGCTTATGAAAACTGAAACTTTACCCTCAGCCTTTTTGGCAGCCACTATCTTAAAGTTGTTTCCCAGGTCGATGAGGGATACGCCGTCGCCCACCACCTTCGCCTCTCCAATCAGGGTGTTATCCAGCGCGGCGAAGCTTACCAGGGTTTTCGAAAGGACGCTGAAAACCTCATGAGGTGTGCCTACCTCGCGTATGCGCCCAGCCTCCATCAGGGCTACCCGGTTCGGCATGGCCTTAGCCTGGAAAACATTATGAGTAGCCATCACAATGGTGCTTCCATGTTTCCGGTTCACCGTGACTATGGCGTCCTCTATTATCGCCGCGCTTTTCGGGTCCAGACTGGCTGTAGGCTCGTCTAGAAGTAGAAGCTCAGTTTTCAGTGCAAGGGCCCTTGCAAGGGAAACACGCTGCTGCTCCCCGCCTGAAAGCTTCCTTGCAGGCCTCTTCTCATACCCCTCAAGATGTACAAGCCCAAGGGCCTCCTTAACGGCCCGGCTGATTTCGCCTTTTGGAAAACCCCTTATTTTAAGCCCATAGGCAACGTTATCGTAAACTGTGGCGTTCAGCAGGACAGGCCTCTGAAACACCATGGTGGCTTTTCTCCTCAGCCAGGCCATGTTTTCGTCTGTAACCTTTCCCCCGCGATAGTACATGCTGCCCTCTGAAGGCTTTTCTATGAAGGCCAGAATCTTTAGAAGGGTGGTTTTGCCTGAGCCGTTCGGACCTAGGAATGTGAGGATTTCGCCTTCCCATATTCTTAAGCTTATGCCCTGAAGCGCCGTCAGGCCGCTGAAGGATTTTGAAACGTTATCCAGCTCCACTATGCAGTTCACGCCTTTCTCCTCCGGATTATGTAGGCGAGGATGTTGGCGGCGAAAACCACTAGAAGCAGTATTATGGTGAGTGATAGGCTTAGGGCTATGTCATAGTTAATCTGGGCGGCTATCCGTGTTGTTAGCACCATGTTGCCGCCCACCATAAGCGCCACGCCGAGCTCGGATATGGCCCTGTTGAAGCCCATTATGCCGGCTACCATAAGCCCGTTGGCTGCTTCTCTCAGGACAGCCGTTGAAGCCTGTGATTCTGAAGCGCCGAGGGTTTTGGCTAGGCTGATTATTTCAGGGTCTACAGCCTCTATTGCGGATGATGCTAGGCTGATTATTAACGGCGTGACCAGCACAGCCTCTCCGATGATTATGGCTGTAGGCGTGTAGAGTAGGCCTAGAAAACCTAGGGGTCCGCTTCTTGAGAGAAGCATGTACAGGATTAAGCCTAAAGCCACTGTGGGTATGCCTACAAGCGCGTTGAACATGCTTTTGATGAGGAGTTTACCCCTGAAGCTTTTAAGCGCTATGAGGGCGGCGATTGGAACTCCCCAGAGGAAGGCGAGAAGCGTGGCTGTGCCTGAGACTAGCAGGGAAAGCAATGTTGTCTGGTAGACTGTTCGGTCTCCGGTTAATATGAGCCTAAAGGCTTCGCCGAGTATTTGCCAAAAATCAGCCATATGCATCACATGCTAACCATACAGTTCAGGATGCCCAGGACCCCTATACTCAGGTGGACATTCGTATCCATTGATATAGGCTTGCTCCCTGATCCACATGGCTATCTGGGATTCTGGGCTTTCGCGCAGAAGCTTCACCGCACCCTTGAAGAGGCTTCGGCCGTAGATGCTTCGCCCATAGTTCTCTATTAGTTGCTGTCCCTTTTCTGAAACTAGGAAGCTGATGAATGCTATGGCGGCTTCATAGTTGGCTTCTCCGCGGCAGGCCGGGTTTACTGCTATGGCGCTGTAAACGTTGAGAAGCTCCCGGGTCTCCGTCACCAGCACTTTTAGGGATGTCCGCCCGTCTAAGGCGTATTTCAGGTATGTTCCCATGTCCACAAGCGTGTAGGCTGAAAACTCCTCAGCCTTCATTATGACGGCGCCCATTCCCGCGCCTGCACTGTCATACCATGGCTTAAGCGCTATTTCATCATAATTGAATCCTGCCTGAACCCACAGGTTTTTTTCCCTGACATATGTTCCTGAATTGTCGCCTCTTGAAATCCAAACCTTGAAGGGTTTAGAATCGCCGTAGGCCGCTATTCGCTTAAGCGCCTGCGTCGCGTTTAGCCCCCTTAAACCTGCAGGATCAGCTTCAGGCCCTATTATGGCGAAGAAGTTGTAGGCGAATATTTTCCTTGAAACTCCGAAGCCGCCTTCCAGCAGGATTTTTTCAAGCTCAGGGGAGTGCACAAGCACAAGGTCCACGTCGCCTCTCTTGGCGTTCTCCACAGCCTGGCCTGTTCCAGCAGGTATAAATATGAGGTCTACATGGGTTTGGCTTTCATAAGCCCTTTCAACCGCGTCCAGCAGCCCCGCGTCATGGAGGCTTGTGGTTGTAGCCACAATAAGCCTTCCAGAGGAACGCATGTGCAGAGCGTTTACGGCTATGAGGAGCAGGGTTATGGCGACTGCGGCTGTAAGCATTTTTACCCATGCTTCCACGCCGGACACCGTTATGTTTGAATATTCATATCGGTTAAATTTATAAGCATTACGCAGGATACCCTACTGAAGCGGGTGGCCATGCAGCATAAGCCATCATGCAAGGTTTGGCTGGAATATGGAGGTAAGCCCCTGATCGGAAGGGGCGGAGCTGAAATCCTTGAAGAGATAGAGCGGCAGCAGTCCATTTCTAAGGCTGCTAAAAGGCTCGGCATGTCCTATCGTTACGTGTGGAGCTATGTGCGGAAGATGGAGAAAACCCTTGGCGCCAGCATAATTGAGACTTTCAGAGGCGGAAGAGCCGGCGGCGGAGGGGCAAGGCTTACAGCCGCCGGGAAAAGCCTACTTGAAGAGTACAGGCTTGTGGGGAAACGCATGGAGGGGTTGCTCTCCAAAGTTAGGGCCGGATGCATTTTAAGGGGCAGGGTGAAGATGGTTGAAGAGGAGGATGCAGCTGTTAAGTTCACGGTGGAGCTGGAGGCGCCGGCTCAGCTGACAATGGTGCTTTCAAGAGATAGGGCTAAAGAGCTGGGGTTGAAGGCTGGAGAACCCGTTGAGGTTTACGTCAGCGTTCCAAGCTAGGTTTAGCCCTCAACCACGTATCTGTAGGCTACGTGAACTCCGGCTGTGGGGCTCTGCCGTGTGATGCGCAGTATATCCCCAGGCTTGGCTCCTATCGCCTTAACCGCGGGGTCTGAAGCCTTTATCTGGGGAAGCTGATGGGGCTGAACCCTGTATTGGGCAAGGATCTTCTCCCGCTCCTCAGGGGTTAGAATTTCATGCTTAGGCACAAGCACGTGGCTGAAAATGTTGAATGACGGGAAAGTTTTAGGCAGCAGCTCTATATGCTTCTTCTTGGCAGCCTGCTTAGCCGCGTTTGTGTAGCGGCCGCTTGAAACAATTATGCCTGAATCCACACCGGCATCCTTCATAGCCTTAGCCATCTTGTTTATCGCGGGGATGCCTACTGTTTCAGCGGACAAGCACCATATGAGGATCCGCTTTTTCCCATCAGGATCCTCAGCCACGTAAGCCACGGCATCCTTAGACTTCTCGCGGCTTATAATGGTGTAACCCCTGAGCTTGGCTAGAACGTTAACTTTACGCTCCTCAAGCGTTTCCTCTTCAGCACTCACAACTAACCCTCAGCGTTGAAACCATAACCATCCATAAAACCTTTAAACTTTACGCTTAAAAAGAAAGTGCAACAAGCACATTTAAACGTTTAACCAAGCATAGTTTTAAGTGTTGAGCCTAAGGCATAGGGGACTGGACGGGGTTGCCTGTTGAGGTTACTTTGGAGCTTTACGGCGAAAAAAGCGTTGCGCTACCTTTTTTCACCGGGCACGTGGCTAGGGGTTTACTGCTGCATGTCGTAAGGCATGTGGATCCAAGCGCGGCTAACGTCTTGCACGAGCTGAATGTTTCTAAGCCCTACAGCGTCACGCCACTGCGTTTCCGAAGTGCTTCACGGAGCAATAATGGCTATGTTTTGGATCCAGCTTATCCCTGTAGTGCAGGTTTTAGGTTTTTGCGGGATGACTTGGCGGGTTACGTGTTGAGGTTTTTTGAAAGGCAGAACAGCGTCATGATTTTTGACACGGTTTTTCGCATAGCCTCTTTAAGCATTAAGAGTAAGAGTTATGGAGATTTGGAGCGGGAATCTGAAGCCGTTAAGCGTTTCAGGCTTGTTTTTAAAACGCCTACTTATCTGCCGTGCCTGGGCAGCAGTTACCGCTGGATGTTTCCCGACGCGGTTAGGATTTTTTCGGGGCTTCTGCGGGTTTGGAACAAGTTCAGCGACGGCAGACGTTTCAGCAAGGAGGAGTTTTTGGCTTATAAAGAGTGGTTAGCGAAAAATGTTGGGGTTTGCGGGTACAGGCTTGGGACACGGTTGGCGGTTATGCGGGACAAGAAGGCTTTGGGGTTCACTGGATGGTGCGCCTATGAAATGGGGGATTTGGAGAGCGAATGGAATAAGTTGACGGTTATGTTGGCAAAATACGCAGAATACTCAAACATAGGAGGAAACAAAACAGCAGGATACGGAGTAACAAAAACAACGCTGGAATCTTAGGTGACATCATATGGTAAGTTTATTGAAAGATGTTTTCTTAAAAATTCTTGATGGTAAAGAGCCTTATCCTCACCAGTTGAAGACTGCTGAAAATCTAATTGACGGGAAGTCAGTTGTATTACGAGCCCCCTGTGGGTCTGGAAAAACTGAAGCTGCCTATGCGCCCATGCTTCTTGGTTTGAAGGATGTCTTTCCAAATAGATTAGTTTATTCGCTTCCAACGCGTGCTTTAGTAGAAGATGTTGCTGAACGTATAATTAGAGGCGTAACTAAAACCGAAAGCAAGTATATGGTTTCACCTCAACACGGAGCAAACTCTAAAGATCCATTTTTTAGGAGTGATATCATAATTGCTACCATCGACCAGACTGTGGGGGCCTACTGTTGCACTCCATTAAGTTTACCAGTACATCTTGGGAATATTCCTGCAGGAGCAGCGGTTTCCTCTTTTCTATGTTTTGATGAAGTGCATGTTTATGATTATGAGCTAGGTCTCCAGAGCATGCTTGTTCTTTTAGAGAATGCGGTAAGGTTGAGATTGCCCTTCCTAATTATGTCCGCTACATTACCAGAATCATTTGTAGAGTGGTTTAAGGATAACCCCGCTTTTGGTGATAAAATTGAGGTGGTCGAGGGAAAGGAAAGTGATATACCTAAGAGAAGAGACCGGCATGTCGTTTTGAGATGGTGCAACAAACTTCTGGAGGCAAAAGATATCATGGATGCTGCAGAAACCCGCAACAAGATCATGGTTGTTTGTAACACCGTAGATCATGCACAGAGTATTTATGAAACTGTGGAAAGACAGCTTAAGGCTCAAGGTTTTAGTGTCTATTTGCTGCATTCCAGATTTTTAGATAAAGACAGAGAGAGAATTGAGAAGAGTATGAAGGCATCCCTTAGAGACAAAGATGTTAAATCACTTGTAATAACTACCCAGGTATGCGAGGTTGGGCTGGATATTTCTTGTGATTTATTACTGACAGAAATTGCGCCTCCCGATGCACTCGTGCAGAGAATTGGTCGTTGTGCCCGTGAGGGAGGAAATGGCGAGGTAGCAGTGTACGATGTGGAATTCCCTGCTCCTTACAGTGAAACAGATATCGAAAAAAGCAGAAAGTATATTATGGAAAATCTTGACGGTAAAATAATCCGCTGGAAAGAAGAACTTGAGTTCGTGAACAGCGTCTTGAACGAAAATTTCAAGACAATAATATATGACGATCGGCGTAGATACAGAGTATTATTGAGTTTAAGTGATGCTTCATTTAAAGGGGATAGGCATGGTATAGAAAAGAATGTCCGTGAAATTTTAGGGGCGAATGTAACTATATGGGATAATCCTGAAACACTAGAATATGAAAAGCTTTTATGTATGCCCTGGCTCAATGTTGATGTCAGAATTTTAGAACGATATTTGAGTGGAGCAAAATATTGGGAAATTATCTTTATGCATGACGAGTATGGAAAACCATCGTTTACCCCAAAAATTTATGGAAGAATATACCCATATGGATTTTACGTTATACATCCTGATTACGTAAGGTATGATACTGAAATGGGGTTGATTTTAGGCGAGAAAGGTTCCTCCCTTAATCCAGTAGAGGACAGGGTGCGGGATTCGACAGCTTTACGCTATGCTTATAAAGAGGAAACATGGGTTGAGCATTCAAGGAAGTGTCTCCAAGCATTTAAAAGGCTTAAGGAAAAAGAGGCCCAGCCCATTCGCATGTTGTCAAATATTATTGGCCTTGACCAACATACAACAGAAGGTTTGCTAGCAATAAGTGTTGCTCTTCACGATTTGGGGAAGCTTAACATCAAATGGCAAAAAAGTATAGGAGTCAGAGAGGATGACATTCCACTCGCTCATACGGCTTACCAACATAAAGTTCCATCACATGCAACGATATCTGCGGACGCACTTTACCCTGTTTTAAAGACCTTACTTCCCAACACATATTATGCGCTAGCTTTTAAATTTGCCATAGCCCACCATCACCACACTAGAGCGGAAGAAATATCGCCATATACCCTAGGATGGAAAAGTCGATATGAAGATGTAATCAAAGATGTATGTAGAGAATATTCAATAGACGTGAATCTAACAGAAATACGGACATCAGAAAAGGCATATAAAAAGCTAGAGGCATGCATGTTTAACTTAGAATCGTTAAAGCCCTATACGGCATACTGCATAATATCGAGGACACTACGTTTAAGCGACAGAGAATCCTTCACCTTGGACGATGGAAACTTATTTAAAAATTTTAATTGATAAGATAATACCATGAGTAGTCAGAAGTTATTCGTTAACAAAACTGGATTTGAAATGTTTGACTGCTTCAGAGCGTATGGTCTAGCTTTACTAATAAATGGTCTTGGAAGTGATGTAGAAACACGCATCCATGACTTTGGTCCGACTTATGTAATTGATGTTAAAGGCGATCTCCCTCGAAATACGGATCCCAAGATCTTTGAGAAAACGGAAAGTAACTCATGGCTTTTGGTTTTTCGAACGTTTAAAGAACGAAAAGATTTGAAGAGAAAGCTTCCGTTAGAGGATGTGAGAGATATAGCCATACAGAACTACAGTAAAATACTTGATTTGTATAAGCGACGTGATTTTGTGCCTGAAATAAGCACTAAAGTTAAGGATGGGAAGACGCTATATCAAACAATTGATGTATCAGCGGCTAAAGGGTATAGGGAAGAAAAAAGGTTGACTTACCATGAAGGTAGTCAACTTCAAGTGGATAAGTTCTCTTGGTGCATCGCCGCTATTGGTGCTGCCTGGTTTGGGGTTTGGCCTAGGAACTTAATGAGAAGGGATGTGGGCTTTTCGGTTTGCATAGTTCCAAACCCTGAGAGAGTTCTGCTAATAACCCATAGGGAAGTTCATGAAAATGTTGAAAAACAGCTTTGTCCAATATCAGCAAATACAGCTATTGTTCATTATTCAATAAAACTTGTAAATAAAGCCCTTAGAAAATCTGACGAGGTAAATTATGACGAGGTGATCTTTAACGTTATGCAAAAAACTGGACAGCAACCAAAACCGGGAGGAGGCGGCAAGTATAGCCTCACATTTTTGAATGAGTTGGTGCAAACCAATATGGGCCCTCAAGTTCTTGATTATATTGATAAATATCTTCTACCAATAAATCCTAACGTGAAGGGAATAAGGCAAGATATTGCGCTGGCTCTGTCAGATTTTCTACTGCGCCCAACTTTAGACAACTTCCGAAGATTTGAAAGCTTATATATACGTGGAGAGATTAACAGAGAATTGTTTCCTTGGGAAAAATCGCAGTTGGAGGAACTATTAAAATATGTCGAATTTGCATGATTTGTTTAGGCATCCTGCCATCGAAAATTTTGGTAAAGCTCTGCGAATTGCTGTTGGAGTAAACGAAGATTATGCATCGCTAGTGGAGTTAGATTATTCCGAAAGAAAGGAGGAACTTGTCCTTGCTTTAAAGAAGTTTCTCCGGAGATTAGATGCAAACGCAAGACGATATGAACGTGAACATCCCGGGAAGGCCGCGTTTAAACCCAACGAGAGGGATCTTGACGAAGTTATATGCTTGGCAGAGCAGCATGGAACACGTTTAGTCTGTGCTGCAATAATATCTCATGCTCTTGTAAGAGCTGAAAAGGAGGAAGAAAAGGGGTGAGTGAAAAAATTTACGAAATTGGCTTTATGGGAAGAATTCGCATAGATGCCCATTCATTAAATAACGAAGGAACAGTGGGCAACGTTACAGAACCAAGAACAATTATCCTAGCCGATGGGCAAAAAACCGACGGAATTAGTGGAGAAATGCTTAAACACATACATGCCGAGGCACTTTGGCAGTTAGTGAAAGAGAAGACACCAAACAACCTTTGTCCAGCTTGTCACATCCTAAGTCCTATGAAAGCGGATGTGAATCCTAAAATTGCTGAGATAAACAAAAAAATAAAAAATTTGGCAAACCAACGCAAGAATGCTGAAGAGAGAAATAAAAAAGAGGAAATTACAAAACAAATAAGCCAAGAAATCAACAATGCAGTTAATGAAGCATTACAATGCACGATATGCGACTTACACGGATTCTTGATTCAAGAACCAACGCTCAGTAGGAAATCTACTGTCGAGTTTGGATGGGCAATAGCAATACCTGACAAATATTTTCGAGAGATACATGTTCATACAAGAGTAGCCGTAGCTGAAAAGGTGAAAGAAGGAGGAGAGGAAGCACGCGTTAGTGAACAAATGATTTACAATAGACCTACTCGTTCAGGTGTTTATGCCTTCGTTTCAGTTTTTCAACCATGGCGTATAGGACTTAATGAAGTGAACTACACATACAGTATTAGTGATATCGCAAGAAAGACGCGTTATGACCTGACGCTGGAGGCTTATAAGGCTATGATGACTCGCCTCGAGGGGGCTATGACCACAACTCGATTACCACATTTTGGAGATTTTACAGGCATAATCGTCAAAGCAACAAGCGCCTTTCCAGTCCCAGTAATAAGCCCATTAAAGGATGACTATGCGCAACAGATCGAAACCATCGTAAAACCTGAAAACATACACAAGTTTGATTCATTGACTTCGTTATTGCAAGCTATAGACAAGCTAAAGAATGCTTCGCCATACAAACTCGGAGCACACTAAATCATGGTATGGACTTGCGCAAAATATGCATTCGCAAGCACATTCTCCTATAGGATTCCATATTTTTCTTCAAGCTATGCCTTATCTGCTCCCGTGCCAAGCCCGTCAACTGTAAAGTTGGCCTTAGTAGCTTCGGTAATAAATAGAAACGGAAACGTGGAAGCTGGAAAGAAGCTTTTTGAAAAAATTCGTGGTTCCACGATCACCATCGAATTACCTGAAAGAATAACCACTTTGAAGACCTTTATGAAAAGGCTTAAACAAAAAAGGAAAGGGCAGGAAACAATGCTAATAACATCTTCTGGCGAGTTGGTTGAGCGGTTTGAGTCTACTTTTGGGATAAGAGAATACGTCATCTATGACGGACCTATAAGTGTTTACATAGATACGTCAGAAGATTCTGCGCAAGATGTGTTAAAAAGCTTTAAGTTGGTTCAATATTTTGGATCATCGGACTCATTATGCACGTGTCTTGAGGCAAATATCTCTAAACCTGATTTACAAAAGTGCATCAGACCAGTTGATTCTGAAAGTGAAGTATTCGGCACAAAAGGAGTAGTTTTCTTACTGACAGACTTCACTGAAAAGGCAACATTTGAATCTGTGAACCTATTCTCGGACAAAAAATTGAAAAAAGGCGAACTCCTGCAAAAACCATACTTTTTTCCATTAGAGGTGGTTAAGAAGGAAAAAAATTGCACCGTCTACAGGCGTTTATAGCCTTTGGCATGTTTGTTTGTGTCCGCATCCTCCTTGGCATTTGTGTGGAGCTACTCTTATGGGCGGCAGCTTTTCCTCCCTGATTATCCGTTTAATGTGCCCAACAACCCTCTTTACGTAACTCTTCATAGTAGGCGTTATCTCGGACTTTAAAACTAATTCTTCAGGAATATAATTTATAAAACCTCGCTTAACAACTGTTCCAAAGATTTCCTCTATAAGCAAAGCATAGGCCACAAGCTGATACTTATGGTCCATGTAGGCTTTTCCCCTGTCAGAGTTCATGTTCTTATATTCAACTGGAACATATTCGCCCTTAACAGTCCTTATTATGCAGTCCACCACGCCCTGAAGCTGCAAAGCCTTTGAAACAAGGGGAACGAAAAGAAGCTTCTCGGCGCCGACAAATTCAGGCGAATAGTAAACTGCATCTTTTCGCCTCAGTTCTTTGCGTACATACTCCATATGCAGTTCTTGGCTTTCC
>JANXET010000050.1 GCA_025058315.1 Candidatus Bathyarchaeota archaeon
AGCCAAATATATTAAGTAAACCTTAATTATCTCTGAAATATTATTGAGAGATTGTGATGAAAAATTGTATGACGAGATAGGCGCTATGGCGAAAAACCTAGAGAAGCAGCGGGATCAGCTGCTCAAGGAGCTCAAAAACCTCGAAGAGAACTATAAGAAAGGCAGAATAGACGAGGAGACATATAAGGCTAAGAGGCATGATATTGAGAGGGCACGAGGTGAAGTGATGGATAGGCTAGCACAGATGCGCTTCCTCATGGGTGAAGCATAGAGGAAGACTAAAAAGCAAGCATACAAACAATAATAAGATAACATAGAGGCTCCGGTAGTATAGACCGGTCAAGTATTCCGGCCTTTCGAGCCGGAGACGCGGGTTCAAATCCCGCCCGGAGCACCAAAGATTTTTCTGCTTTTAGAATGGGGCTTGAAATTAGCTCTGTTATTAAGGCTCTATTTTGCTGGTTTAAGCGCCATGTTTAATGATGTTTTATTAGGTTTTGGAATAGTTTTTCTGTTTTGAACCTA
>JANXET010000051.1 GCA_025058315.1 Candidatus Bathyarchaeota archaeon
AGAGCCTGTGGCCTTTCACGGGCCGCGTGGGTTCAAATCCCACCCCCGGCGCGTCCACTTTGGTTGTTTGTGTTTTCGTTTAATAAATGGCATCTTCTTCCTGATTGGACGGGTTTGGTTGGCTCTACGGCTAGGATGGAGGCATTGATGAGGGCTCATAAACGGGAACGGGGGAGCGTGAAGCTTGCCGAAGAGTATCTCGAAGCGGTTTATGAAATTTTCCAGCAAAGGGGTGGCAAGGTAAGGCCCGTAGACGTGGCAAGAACTTTGAACGTAGCCCCTAGTACTGTAAAAAAAGTCGTCGATGGACTTTGCGAGAAAGGATACTTGCGTTATGAACGGTACAAACGCCTAGAGCTCACTCCGGAAGGTCTCGCAAAGGTCAGACAACTCAAACATCGCCATGATACGGTTTCGAAGCTATTCCAAACCCTCGGGCTCAACGAATTAGATGCAGAGATAGAGGCCGAAAGGATGGAGCACACCCTCAGCGAAAGGTCCACCCAGCTTCTCGAAGCCCTAAT
>JANXET010000052.1 GCA_025058315.1 Candidatus Bathyarchaeota archaeon
ATTCCAGCCCATATAACACGAGGATAATGCGTGTTTGGAAAAGCTCCAAGTCCATGGATTTTTACGTCAAAGGGCGCGAAAACAACCCTCCTCATGCCCTCGTATATATTTTCAACCATGCGGGGGCTTATGTTGCCTAGGAAACGAAGCGTTATATGTATGTTTTCAGGCTCCACAAGCTTAATATCCGCGCCTGTCCCGGCTAATAAGCGCTGTATGAAGGTTATTCTCTCGACGATTTGGGGATTCTCAATGTCAAACGCTATGAAGCTTCTTATTGACTCGTGCATTAAACATTCCTTCGCATGGCATAATTTGGCTGCATCATTCATAAATGCTTTTAACATTTAAGGCCTACTCTTAAGGTTAGGCTGGAGCATTAGACGATGAGCGAAAAACTTGTTGTCGGAGTTACTGGAATGCCTGGAGCTGGTAAAACCTTCGTCGTCAATGTTGCCCGAGATATGGGCTACAGGGTTGTGGTTATGGGTGATGAGGTTAGGGCTGAGGC
>JANXET010000053.1 GCA_025058315.1 Candidatus Bathyarchaeota archaeon
TATTATCCACCATAGGCCCTCCTTAGGAGGCTGCCATGAAACCGTAAACATGCCAGAGTATGGATCCGTGTGTGTACCGCCAATATCGATATACTCTCCAGTGTAGACGTTTACGGCGTCAAGCTTAACCCAGACGCCTGATATGTCCGTTGGTCTAGGCGGGAATTGCATGTAAACATATTCCATCCAGCGGCTCATGTCTTCGTCGGCAATCGCAGGTACGCCTCCCGGGAATCTTAGGGCTATGCGGTAGTCTCTTGTTCCAGGCGATATATCTACCACCGTTCCCTTGATTACTACGGCTTCGCCTAGTTTTACTGAATCGTCATCCACGGCAACTGTTGTGGCTGTTGGGCCTTTTGCAAATGCGTAGATGCAATTGTCGTAGGTGTTAAGTATTACAAGTATGCCGTCTGCTATGGCGGGATCACATCCCCAGTAGGTTTCTCGGAACGAGATTTTCCAAACCTCTCGACCAGTGTCCACATCAACACAGATTAATGGCGCCCCA
>JANXET010000054.1 GCA_025058315.1 Candidatus Bathyarchaeota archaeon
CAATCACGGGAATTGAAAGTATGACATTTCTTCAGTCCTCCTTAGTTGAAGTATGCTAGATGCAGTTTAAAAATCCCAATAAAGGGAATTGAAAGTTCTGTCCCAAGGGTCGCCTTTCTGCATGGCTTTCGGGTTGATGCAGTTTAAAAATCCCAATAAAGGGAATTGAAAGTATTTTGAAACCCATGGTTGCGACATTCCTAATGCTTCGATGCAGTTTAAAAATCCCAATAAAGGGAATTGAAAGACTAAACCGCCGGGTAGCACCCTCTCCGTTACGCCGCTGGATGCAGTTTAAAAATCCCAATAAAGGGAATTGAAAGGGCGCACATAATTGCCCCAGACGTCGTGCTTATCCGTTTCCTCCGATGCAGTTTAAAAATCCCAATAAAGGGAATTGAAAGGAACTTCGAAAACCCGTTGATGGGTGAAGATTCATGTCGATGCAGTTTAAAAATCCCAATAAAGGGAATTGAAAGGTGAAATCCTCGGCTTGGACGTCA
>JANXET010000005.1 GCA_025058315.1 Candidatus Bathyarchaeota archaeon
TGTTTCAGCCAACAACTAAATCCACAAACCAAAAGTTTCCTAACAGATACTCTGGAAAAGCCGAAAAGGGCAACATTTAGGCAATATGCCTTCTTAAAAGATTACATTTTGTTCCACATGAAAAGGGGCAGTTGCCTAACCTGCGGGCACAACGGCAAAGCTATACGGCTAAACAAGGAGGCTGTTAAGACGTGAACAAGCGATAGTTACGCCTAAACGGGCTGAAAACAGGAACCATTGAAGAGCACGCTTAAATTGCAGTAAACATAATATTAGAGTTTCTCATGGTGTCTAGGGCTGAAGACTGGTTTAAGCAGGCTTTGAGGGATTATGAGCATGCTAGAAAATCCGCTGAGCTCGGAGATTACGAGTGGGC
Source organism: Candidatus Bathyarchaeota archaeon (assembly GCA_025058315.1). Taxonomy (GTDB): domain Archaea; phylum Thermoproteota; class Bathyarchaeia; order Bathyarchaeales; family Bathycorpusculaceae; genus DRVV01. The sequence goes on from JANXET010000005.1 coordinate 377, forward strand.
ATGTTTCGCAGCCCATCAGGCGGCGGAGAAGGCTGTTAAAGCGCTATATCAGGTTTTAGGCGTTGAGACATGGGGCCACTCCATAAGCAGGATGCTGGCAAACCTTCCTGAAATCCATGGAGCTCCCAAGGAGCTTGTGGAGGGGGCTAAGGAGTTAGATAGGCATTATATCCCATCAGGATACCTGAACTTCCACCCGGAGGGGGCGCCATTCAACTATTACGCTGAGGCGGATGCTGAAAGGGCCATTAGGCAGGCAGGTGAGATAATTGAGTTCGCCAGAAATAAGATTATTCAGGCTTAACCGCCAAGCAGTAATGAGGGAGCTGGAGGAATACGCTGAAAAAGCCGTTGCAGAAGGGGCCTTAGCAGTCATACTTATTGGATCACTAGCCAGAGGGAACTATACAGCGTACTCGGACGCGGACATCATCATAATAGTCAAAGAGTCGCCTGAAAGGCCCATTGATAGAATAACAAGGCACCTGCAGCCTAAAGCTTCAATAGACATTGAGCCAAGAGTATACACCATGGGGGAAATTCGCGAGATGATCAGGAACAAAGCTAGAATCATAAGGGAAATAGCCGAGCATGGAATACTGCTGAAGGGCGACGAGGGAATAATCAGCGAAATAAAAAAGCGGCACCATGATCGTCATTGCCAAGCTTCACCATAACCATACAGGTTATATATGCAGCTTGTTTATTAAGCTGGAAACATGCAGCAGCGAGATGGATTGCAGCTTCGCATTAGGCGGGTGGAGTCGCGGCTGGAGGACGCGTGGTTTGACCTCAGCGCCCGCCAGATGAGGAAGGGGCCTGTCAACTTCTACAGCGTCAAAGACCCCGTTACGGGCGAGTGGCTTTTCAAGGTTTGCCGCGACGCTGAAGCCAAAAAGGTTATAGTTAAAGCCTTGAAGTGCCCTGGCGGCGTGCGCTACGCCCAGCTTGAGGGAAACAGCATGCTTTTTCAGGAAAGCATCGTTGAAGGCATGATGTACGACGTCATATCCATAACCCAGATAGGCGAAGATGAGAAAATCTCGAGAAAAATCCCCTCAACCCTGGAGGAAATCCCCGCCTACATAAAAGAGAACTATCAGGTTAAAACCTATGAGGAAGCCACTGGAAGGCAGATTCCCGGAAAGCACATGGTAACCCTCTGCAGGAGCGAAGATGAAGAAGCAATGATAAAGCTGTTCCTGCTTGAAAGGGCATGGCCCATAGCGCCTCCGCCGGAAACTAAACCGCCAGAGGCCTTTGAGGAGAAGCCTCTGAAAAGAGAAATAGACACGGGACAAATTCTGAAATGCCCAATATGCAGCATGGAGCATCGCTTGATCCATATAGAGGCAGGGGAAAAACAGCGTCATACCCTACGCAGGGCAAGCATGCAGGCTGCTGGGCAGTAGACGCTGAAAAGCACCAGATGCGCAGGGTAACCATTCCAATCTTGCGTAAAGAGAGCCCGCCGCTGTTAGTCCAATCATTTGTTTATGCAAATGTCCCTCAAGGGGCTGAGTGTGAGCAAGCATTCTCCTCAAGGTCGCCCTTAACATGAACATTAGTTATGGCCAGTATAAACATGTAAATGTAAAATTGAAGGCAGGATCATAAAGCCTCTGGGCTTTGAATTAATTGCATGAGATATACCTACATGTTAAGAAGGGTTATAGGCTTGATTTAACCAGAAACCCTTTTATGAAGGTGTAATGCTGGATGAGCGAGAAGATCAAGGTTACACTTGTAGAAGAACCTGAAAAGGGCGAGGAGAAAGCTGCAGACATGGCGAGGCTTGAGAAGCAGGCTTCTAGGCTTATGGAGGTGGAGAAGCTCATCGAGGAGTTTAAAGCCAAACTTGCAGACGCTGAGGAGGAACTTAAGCAGTTTAAAAGCAAAAGCCAGCTTGAGAAACGCTTCAGCGAACTCACAGGCGCCCCCTTCAGGGATCTAACCCCTGAGCTGGAGCAGAAGGTTAAAACCCTTCAGGAGCAGCTTGAAGGGCTGCAGTCTGAGAAAGCTAAGCTCCGCAACGAAATACTTGCTGGCCTAAGCAGGGTCGTCATGCCAGTTGAGACAGATGGACTTGTTGAAAACGTTGAAGAGGAAGTGTTCTTCAGGTTCAGAGAAGGCGCCAGATACCCGGCCATAGTATCATTCCTCAAAAGGGAGCTTAAATTCGGCATACCCCCAGTATACGTAACCGTGAACCCTGAAGGCATAAAAGTCGTAGGGCTCACTGAGAGGACCCTAGCCCTCAAGGAGCTGGTGGCCGCGATAGAAAACCTACACAGCAAAGCCTCAAGCATGCTGAGCCACGCAGCCCAACCGGCTATTGCAGTACAGAAGCCGGAAGAAACGCCTATGGATAAAATCGAAAAGGAAGAAGAGCTTGAAAGCAATATTGCAGGCCTATTCAAGAAGGCAAAGAAGCGCTTGCCACCTAAACCCTGATCCCTAAACATTGATCTAAACATTGATCCTGTCCAGAACCTCTTCAGGCGTGAACTCCTGTCTAGAGCGTACAGAAGCCTCCTCCACATAAAGCTGAACTGCATACTTGAGGGCTTCATCGCTTACTGGAATGTAATCCACGCTGGATCCGAAGTAATTAAGCGTTGAAGCTGTACATGCGAAGCGAATTGCCCTATCCTCCAGCCTGGCTGAGAAGGCCACGCTTTCCCGCGGTATACATTCCAGAATGGCGTTCCGCGCCCTTTCTATAGCCTCATAAACCTTCGGCGTTATCAGTATGGGCTTTATTGGGAAGCGATCCCTAACCAGCGGATGCCCAGTTTCAATAGCATAAACCAGCGTGACATGATCCCTTATCTTCCGTGCGCCTTTCTCCGTGTCAATTTCGCCGAAGGCTAAACGCCTCTGGCTCTGCGCAATCTCGACGAAACGCTTCTTGGTAAGCCTATGCAGCCTGCAAAGCATACGATCCTCAACGGCGTTGAAGTTCGGATCTGAAACGGTGACTTCGTAGCCTCTTCCATAAGTTGCCACATTATAGTTTACGCTGAAGAAGCTGTTGAACCGGTATGGGCCTATGACTTCCCTGTGAAGCTCATACTTTATTATGCCTCTTTCCATGGCGAGTTTAAGCGGCTCAACCATGCCCTTATACTTGAACCAGTCGTTGAATTCGGGAACTATGAAGTTGAAGGTTCTTCCCGCGTAGGCCTGTCCTATCCGGATGAAGCGGGCAGGAGTCATGCCGGCTGCGTAGCGGTTGCGTCCCGGTATGCCATGTGGATATATTTTCGCGTCGACCTTGCCCAGGATCATGTCCCTTGTGGAGAAGCTTTTACCCGTGCCTGGCTCGCCGAACAGCGCCAGGTTATATCCGGTTCGCATGCCGGTTTTTCCCTTTTCATGAACTATCTCCACCTCAGCCAGGCCGTACTGCTGGATTATGCTTAGGAAACTGTCAAAGTACAGCACTGGGCCGAAGAGGTTGATGAGGTAGTCTGCCAGCGCCCTCACGGAGAAGGTCTTTCCAAATTTTACGGTTGCATCTAAACGGTGCTTCAGCAGATCCGCAAGGTAATCGTTAAGCATATTATCCATTTTAGCTATTTCCTGCCGCTCCAGCTCCACATAGTCCACTTCGCCTTCTCCAGCGGCTACTTCAGCAGCCTGGGGGGAAACACGTGTTTTCGCCGGTGCGCCAAGCTCAGCCTGGATAAGCGGATAAACCTCGTCAGGTATTTTCCATTCCAGGTAATTTTCGCCCCTGTAGGATACCTCAACTATTTTTAGCCTTTCAAGATCCGTGATGATCGGCGCAGGGTTCACTGGCTTTTTAAGCTGATCCGCTATGTCCTTTAAGCTGCAGCTTCCACCGGATTGAAGAAGAATCTTGAGGACTTCTGCGCCGCTTCGCCCATACTTGTCTTTTACCTCGCGGAGCCCTGCCGCCATGTTTTCCCATGAGCCCTTAAGCGTGAAGGCTCCATCCTCTAAAGTGTAGTATTTTCCTCTGAAAAAAGCCCATTTCCGAGGCTTATGCTGTGTGAAGACTTCTTTAAGCTGAGAGTCGCTTATTGCGGAGGCTATTTCCAGAGCCGCCTGCTCCTCATCCATGCTCCACGGGTCTTCCACACGTGCAAAATATGGGATGCCGAGCTGCCTTCCAATCTTGAACAGCTGATGCCGGGGATAGGCCCTTTTTAGTATAAGTTTCCTCTCAATTACCCTGTCGTCCGCTGACACTAAGGCGCCCCCTTGAGGTACCTTTGATGCAGAGTGCTTATCTCTTTCTGTCCAATCCAGCCTAGGGCTTTAAGCTTCTCTAAACCCTTAGAGGCGGCTTCTCTGAAGCTGCGCAGCCTTAGAAGGTTGTTTGAAGCTGCGGTTCGCATGAGGTTTTCCTCAAATGATTTATCTAATCTGGCCCTTTCCAGGGCGAAGCGCAACATATCGCCTACAGCCTTAGACCTGGGCTGTAGGTGCAGCTTTAGCTTCGAAGCCCTGAAGCCCATTATTTTCTCCTTAAAAGCATACGTGAAGCCCTTCACGGCCGCAGCCCTCATGGGCTGTATGATTTGGGTTTCAATTTTATCCCCCTCCCGGTGTCCCACGAGGCAGAATGGTAAGCAGGCGAGGGATAACTCATCGACATGCCACGGTATAAGCATCTCACTAAGCCTCCGGGTTGTTTCCCGCTTAACCTCCATGAGCTTTCCAATTTGATCTGCAATCTGGCTGACTGCGGCTTTTAGATTTTCAATCTCCCTCTTTTTATTCCTGGTTTTTTCATCCCGCAGCGATTCCAGCTGCTGAAGTCTGCTTTTCTCCTTTTCAACCATTTCCTCACGGTTTCTCCGCAGTTTACTGATTTCAGATTCCTTTTGCCGCCTACTCTTTTCAAGGCTGCTCTTCAACGAGTCTATTCTCTTCTTTAGTTCTCCGATTCTGTCCTCGCACATGCTTAATGCACGTTCCAAAGGGGCTGCGCCTGCTTTACGTCTCAGCTTATCCAGCCTATCGATGATGCTGGCTCTCCGGGTTTCCAGCTGCTGAAGTCTCTTCTCCAGCTGAGCCATCTGCTTTTCCTTTGCCTCAGCCTCTTTTCCAAACGCTTTCTCTATCTTGGCGATATCAGCCTCCAGTTCCTCCATAAGCTGGTTCACCCTGGCCTCCACTTCAGGCTTAAGCTTGGAAAACTCCTTTTCATAGAAATCAACCGTGAACTCGATTTCCTTAATAATCATCTTCTCATGACGGGCTGCTGTTTCCTTCAGCAGGTTCAGGCAATAAGCAAGAGCGTTCAAGTCCGAGCGGGCCTGCGCATATAAACTGGCGAATTCCTCAGCCCGCTCCAAGGCAGCCTTAACATCCAATCTTGGAGGCGCTAAAACGACAGAGAATGATTCACCAGGTTGAAACGCGTCCTGAAGATGCTTATGGATTTCTGATAATAATTCCTTACCTGATATTAAACAGCCAAATCTGACATCGATTTTCTCAGCAAACCCTGAAAATGTTTTTTTATGGTTTTCCATTGAAGCCCAGAATTGCCCCCTGTCGAAGGCTCCTTTTTCAACGTCCTCGATGAATAATGTTATGTCGGGCAATTTATGGATGGTGAAGGATGTTGAAAAAGCATCTAAGCCGTCCAACACCAGGGAAAAACCATCCACAGGGGCAAGCCATAGGGGATAATAAAACTTGGAGAGGAACGCTATTTCACTTCCTGAACTTAACCATGCTCTTTTCCGCTCAGCTTCAGCGAGAAGCAGGGACACCGCTGACTCCACATCTGAGCCTAAGCTTTTCCCGGCAGCTGAAACTATGAATGGAAGAATTATGCTTTGCGGCAAGGCTTATGCGCTCCGCTATTTAATCTGCACCAGCCCATTTAAAACTAACACTCAGCCGCCTAGCATATGTAAGGGCTATACGGTTAATGATGGGCAAAACAGAAATAAGCAGGGATAGATGCTTCTACCCAGATACGTTTGAGGTTAACGCTGTGGATGGATACGGCGAATCAATCAGCCAACCGGGCTTCGAAACCTTAAGCAGCCTGGTGCAGGAACATTTCCAAGTGGATGAGGCGCTTATAGAGTATGGAGTAGCCACCTTCTACCTTAAACAGCCACAGGAAACGAAGCAGCCATTTATACGGTTGCTTGACAGGCTTGATGAAATGGGTATGGTTGCCTTCCTGCGAAGAATCAACGGAAAACTGGTTCTCAAGGTTTTCCCTAAACCGCCTCATAAGCCCAGCAACACTCTAATTAACTGGCTGCTTCTTCTGGCAACGGTGGCGACAACATTCATCACAGGATTCATAATGGCTTCGAACCTGGCAAGCATAGGCGGATCCATAGATCCCATAATTGGGGGAATTTCATTCACAATGGCTATTATGGCTATTTTCGGCATGCATGAAATGGGACACAAGCTTACTGCAAACAAAAACAGGATAGAGGCTACAGCACCATACTTTATTCCAGGACCCCCATTGCCCATATGGATTGGAACCTTCGGCGCAGTGATAATTCAAAAATCCCTTCCACGTAATAGAGATGCACTCTTCGATATCGGGGTAAGCGGGCCTATCATCGGTTTCGCAGCGGCAACCATCGTGTCAATTATAGGATCCATCATCTCGGTGCCGGCGCTGCCAACTGAGGAAGCTGCCTATCTGCCTGCACCCCCAATTATCGTGCTGATAACATCTGCGTTACACAATTTAGGGGTTGCCCCATCTCCGCCGCCAGGGTATGTTCTATACATGCATCCCATTGAACTTGCAGGCTGGGTGGGCATGCTGGTTACGGCGATTAACCTTCTGCCGGCTGCAACCTTGGACGGCGGCCACATTGCAAGGGCGATGTTTGGAGACCGCGCAAGATCTATTTTGGCGGCGATATCGCTTTTGCTGCTTGCTATAACTGGTTTTTGGCTGATGGCCTTTTTTGTACTCTTCTTATCCTTTCAGAAACATCCAGGCGCCCTTGACGACGTATCTGAGATTTCAAAAGGACGCAAAATTATGGCTTTGATGTTGTGTGTGGTTTTCATACTCTCGTTTCCATTCCTAAGCTGAAAATGTAAACCTGAAAACACTTATATAGCGGCCAGAAAGCCTACAAGCCTTATTTTGCTTCCGCACCTGTTGCATTGCAGAGTCAGTTCAGAAAGCTCCTCACCCACAACCTTTGTTTCCACAATATGGTAGACCTCATCAGATTCATCATCCGGAGATATTGTTACCCCGCATTTTGGGCATGGAAAGGAGCCGTCGCCGTCTATCTTAGTTAGGTCAATCGTGTACACCATGCTCTTTTTGGCTACAACCTCATTCATCATTTAGGTTCGCCTCATCGCCATGTACGCTTCCAACAGTGCCCGTAAATGTAAATTAATATTTATGAATCCGAGATATGGATCCAGAATTAGAGGTCGTAGACGACGCCCGGAATCTTTGGGAACGGCTGCACTTCGCCTATGTGCTTTGCGCCAACAATCCATTGGATTAACCTTTCAACACCTATACCTGCGCCGGCTGTGGGCTTCAGCTTTCCTTCCTTTGCAAGCTTGAGAAGTAATGCATAGTCCCTTTCGCTCACCCCGTCCCGCCTCATCTTTCTTACAAGTTTGTCGTATTCCCACTCCCTTCTTGCGCCTGAAAGCACCTCACCATAACCGGGGAGGATAAGATCGTAGTTGTCCCAGAAGCCGCTTTCAAAATCCTCGAAATCATAGAATTCCCGTGGAATGTTGGTTATCCACAAAGGCCTGTTTGAAAGCTTAATCTTGTCTTCCCACTGGTCGCCGTAACTTTTCAACAACGCCGCCCTATCATAAACCTCGAAAGGCGGCTCGAACTCGGCTAGATCCTCGTAGCGGCCGAGTTTTAAGAGTTCTTCCCGCATATCCCTTCTGAGGCACCGGATTAGCTCGCATATCACCTTCTCCACGAAGCTACGTATGTCTTTTGAAGATGCATCTCTAACCTCAAAATCCAGCTGGGTGAACTCGTACGCATGTACTCCGCTGTATGCCCTTTCCCTTTTTTCTATTCGGATGTTAGGCGAGTAGGTGAATAGTTTCGGAAAGGCTATGGAGCAGGCTATCATCTTATGGACTATCATGCTTGTCATGGTGTTGACGACTTCTCCATATATTTCACAGCGAATTCTCTTCTCGATGGATGCTCCCGGATCAGGCCACAGCGGGTCAGTTGATTTTGAGAAAACCACTGGAAGAAGCCATTCAAATCCCTGCTCAACATACTTGTCGGATAGGAATTTCAGCACGTAAGTGGTTACTCTTCCCATGATCCTTCTAACCGCTACTTCGCTTTCTGGAGCTTCATAAAGTGGCCTTGGCAGGTTTCTGATGGGAAGCTTGTGAAGCGCCAAATCCTCAACAGTCTCCAATTTTTCAGCTCACCTTCTCTGCAGGGTTGACTTGTGAGATTATCATGAGCAGGCTACATTATAAATTTTTTATGAAGCATTTCGCATTTTGTCCGAAAAAGCAAAGTTTTTAAGTATAAAAATTGTTATTTTTACAATATGTCTCCGAAACTTGATGAAAAAGACATAGCCATCCTGCACATCCTGCAGAGAGACTGCAAACTAACCGCCAGGGAGGTAGCTGACAAAGTTGATGCGCCGATAACAACAGTCTTCGCCAAGATAAAGAGGATGGAGCAGCTGGGCATAATCAAGGAGTACCGGGCTGTGTTGGACGCTAAAAAGCTGGACTTCGGAGTGACAGCATTCATACTTGCATCATTCTCTTACAGAGATGAAAAGGGCGGTGAGGCGCTGTCTCAGAGATTCATAGCTGAGCAGATAGCGAAGTTCCCAGAGGTCCAAGAGGTCCACATCATATCGGGGGATTGGGACATACTAATTAAGGTTAAGGACAGGAACGTAGACAGCGTCGGAAGGTTCGTTGTGGATAAGCTTCGAACAGTTAAGGGCATAGAGAAAACATTAACATGCATAGCATTTGACAGCCCAAAAGAAACAACCATTCTGCCGCTTGCTGTGAAGAAGCCTATTAAAGATTAAGCGTTACGATGCTAAGCTCAGGTAATATAGCAGCGGAAGCGCCATGAGGGCTGTGTTTCTCCCCTTCTGAGTCAAGGTATACCTCACGCGCAGAGGCGGCCCAGACTCAACCGTTCTATCGATAAACCCGTGCTTTTTCAGGTTCTTCAGCTTATCAGACAGCGTTCTAGAATTTACCCCAAGGAGCCTCTTGAGCTCGCTGAAGGAGACAGCATTCCTCAGCAGCAGCGTATAGATTACTTCAAGGTTCCACTTCTGGGAAAGCATGTTGAAACTTTCCTCCAGACTCTTAAGATCCTTCTTCAGATCCTCAAATGTTAGGTTTTGGTTTGACAAGATGCTTTTCAAAGTGTCCTCTATACCCATTAACGTGTGCTCTATTCGCCTTTCCACAAGCCTGCGAAGCTCCCCGCTGAGGGGTAACCCGCGGTTTGACATGGCACACCAAGTGTGGAGTAGGATGCTTCAACACTTATAAAGGTTTATTTATACAACATAGTATGAAAAATACACTGGAGAGATGTCCGTGGAATATGACGTAATCGTGGTCGGCGCCGGAACAGCAGGATGCCTAGCCGCGAAAACAACAGCTGAGGCAGGGCTGAAAGTATGTTTAATCGAGAGAAAGAGGCGCGGGGATGTTGGGCGTAAGATATGCGGAGACGCCCTTGGCGAACATCACCTCAGAAACGTCGGCCTGGAAAAGCCGCAGCACGGCGAGCTGGAGACAAGAATTGAGGGCGTCAGGATTTACTCTCCTGATCTTGAAACAGCCTTCACCGTGGAGCATGAGGACTTTTCGGGCTATATGCTGAACAGGCATTCTTTTGGACAGTGGCTTCTGAACATGTGCCTTGACAGGGGAGTAGATCTAATGGATTCCACACAATGCTTAGAACCCATAATAGATGGCAGCTGCGTGAAAGGCGTCCTAGTGAAGAACATGAAGACTGGGGGGAAATTTCATGTTTATGGGAAAGTCATCGTTGACGCCAGCGGCTTCCTAGGCGTAATAAGAAGGAAACTTCCGCCTGAAATGAACATAGAAAACAGCATTTCCAACGGGGATGTGGAAGCCTGCTACAGGGAGATTAGACAGCTGAAAGAGGAGAATGATGAGGCTGAGTACTGCGAAATCTACCTAAACCAGAAAGTAACACCAGGCGGGTACACATGGATATTTCCGAAAAGCGGGGCAAAAGTGAACGTGGGACTTGGAGTTTGCATGCGAGAAGAATTCCCGAATCCGAAAGATCAACTTTACAGGCATGTCCTAACCCGCCCGGTTTTTGAAGGATCAACATTGGTTGACGGCGGCGCATGGTATGATCCGACCCGTAGACCCCTAGACAACATGGTGGGAAACGGGGTGATCATAGTGGGGGATGCCGCATGCCTCGTTAATCCAATACATGGCGGCGGGATAGGCCCATCAATGCTGAGCGGCTACCTAGCCGGTAAGACCATAATTGAGGCTGTTGAGGAGGGAGACGTTAGTCAAAATGCACTTTGGCAATACAACATCAGATACATGGAGCAGTATGGAGCAAAGCAGGCAAGCCTTGACGTTTTCAGGATGCTGCTTCTAACATGCAAAGATGAGGACTTAAACTATGGGATGAAATATAAGCTTCTAACAGAAGAGGATGTCCTTAAAGCTGGACTCGGCGAGGAATTCCGGCTGAATATAACTGAAACCACCCGAAGGGTTTTCCGTGGAATCAGGAGGGTGCGCTTCCTAAATAGGCTGAGGGTTGCAGTGAACCTCATGAGGAGGGTTAAAGCCCACTACAGAAGCTATCCAGCTTCTCCCAGCGAATTTGGAGAATGGCAAATGGGAACCCTGGCGCTGTTCAGAGAGGCCAAGTCAAAGCTTATGGCAGAGTAAGCCATGCGCCTTGCAGTTTTATCCACAGGGGGTAAGGATTCCACCCTCGCCCTCTACAAGGTTCTGATTGAGGGACACGAGGTTAAACACCTCGTCTCAATGATTCCGCGAAGCGAGAACAGCTGGATGTTCCATTATCCAAACATGCATCTCATGGACATGTACGCTGAGGCTGTAGGAATCCCCCTTGTGAAGGCCGAAACCTTAGGGCTTAAGGAGGCGGAATTGGAGGATTTAAAACGTTTAATAGCCCCTCTGGATGTTGAGGGTGTTGTCTCCGGCACAATAGCTTCCACCTATCAAAAAACAAGGATAGAACGCGTTTGCAGCCAACTCGGGCTTGAATGTCTGATGCCGCTCTGGCAGAATTCACCTATAGGCATACTGAGGGAGATCCTAAACCTCAAGTTTAAAGTTATCATAACAGGGGTTTACGCGTATGGCTTCAGCGCGGATTGGCTTGGCAGAAGAGTAGATGAGGAAACCGTTAGCGACCTGCAGAGGCTTAACAGCCTATATGGGGTTTCACTGGTAGGGGAGGGCGGAGAATACGAAACCCTCGTTGTTGATGGACCCATATTCAAAAAGAGGATTGCGATTCTTGAAGCGGAGAAAATTTGGGAGAGGCAAAGGGGCTATTACCGAATTAAGTTGGCGAGACTTGAGGATAAAGATGGTTAATGTGTTTTGCTGGCTTACGGAAAACTTATAAGGTAATACTATTCTTTATAAAAGTAATACGGGATCTGGATGCATATACCTGACGGGTTCCTAAGCTTCGAAATCACCGCGTTAATGTGGATAATATCCATAATGTTCCTTGCAGTGGCGTGGAGAAAAGCCAAGTCCACATATAACCAATCTTTAACGCCTACGCTGGCGGTCTCAAGCGCCTTCATATTTGTAGCGCAGATGTTGAACTTCCCCATAGCGTATGGAACAAGCGGGCATCTTGTCGGCGGCACCTTCCTGGCGGTTGTTTTAGGCCCGTATGCGGCAATTTTAAGCATGACAATTGTGCTTCTAATGCAGGCGCTGTTCTTTGCGGATGGGGGAATATTGGCCATGGGGGCAAACATCTTCAACATGGCAATTATCGGCGGACTAAGCTTTTTCATCTTCAAACTGATATCCGGCGGAAATGAAAGAGGCGTGAAATTCTATTTCGGTTTATCTGCAGCCTCATGGCTTTCTGTGGTGCTGGGGGCTCTTGCATGCGGCTTGGAGATAGGGCTTTCTCCAGTCTTCTCCAGTGCAGGAGGTGTAGCTGTAACTGTTCCAGCGATGCTTTTCTGGCATGCACTGATAGGGCTCGGCGAAGCAGCCATAACAACAACCATCTTAACGCAGCTTTACAGGTTGAAACCTACGGTTTTAGGCGGCCTAGCCTATATGAGGAGGGGATTACATGCAGGAAGCAGCTAAGGCTCTGATGCTTGTGCTTTTGAGCTTTGCGGTTCTCACACCCTTTGCCTCTACATATCCAGACGGGTTAGAGAGAGTTGCCGAGACCATAGGGGTTGAGGAGCCTGAACCTGTTTGGGGCGGGCTGATGCCGGACTATACGTTACCAATAATTGAGAACCCCTACGCCTCAACGGTGCTTGCCGGATTCATCGGTGCAGTAATGGTTGCAGCCGCCTCATTTGCTTTGGGAAAAACTCTAAATATGAAAAAGCGGTAACTTTTTACTCTCTGCTTGAAAGGATCACTATGTAATCAGCTGTGTCAGCGCACATGTCGGCAGCATGTTCAATGAATTCCACGAGATTGTTGAATATGACTAGAGCGCCGCTGTTAACTTCGCCACCGTACTTTATGAAAAGTTTTTTAGCGTTCAGATATTCATCGTCAAGTTTCTTCTCCACATCCTCAACTCTCTTTGCGCCTTTTATGGCTCCGGCAGGGTCATCAGCAATTTTTTCAATGCTTTCGCGTAGGGCTTGAGCACAGTCGACGAGAACCAAGGTCATAAATGCAACTTTTTCCCAGAGCGCTTCAGGAATATTTGCCTCTTCAAGCATCATAATGCATCTGCCAGCGTCCTTTACGTGATCCGCGAAGGTGTCAAGCCTCTTAACAAGGTGCATAAGATCCTCACGATACTCTGCGAAAAGCGCTACTCCCTTGGAAAGCTCCTTGAAAACCTCTGTTCGAAGGGTGTCAACTTCCTTCTCAACCTTAAAAATATTTTCAACCTGACGCATAGCCTCCTTCTTGTCGCCTTCAACAAGCTCCCGCGCCGCATTTTTCAGGAAGTTCACCGTGTCAAGGGCCTTGCTTATCTGCTCCTGGGCAAGCTCTAAAGCTCTAGTTCTTCTTCGCCTCTCAAACCATATGTAGCTTCGCTTCTCCAACTTCTCCATCTCCAAATTATAGATTCAGTTGTTGCTTAATAATACTTTGCAGCATAATAAGGATTAGCTTTCCTTCTCCGCGACCCATACGCCTCTAACCTGGCCATTTTCGCCTACTGTGAGCTCCTTTTTAAAAAGCGGAGCCTCTTTCTTGTACCTTTCAACAGCCTCCGCCAGGACGGGGAAGACGTTCTCACGATGAGAGCCTGCAACTACAACATACACCAGATCCTCACCCACGTTGAAGTCGCCGACAAAGTGGTGGATTTGAACGTCAACTATGCCCTCTCGCTTCTTAAGGTCGCTGCATATTCTTGAAAGCATCTCGTTAGCTTTCTCTTCGTAGGCTTCTATTTCCAGCCCTTGCACTTTCTCACCTGCTGATGTTTCCCCGCGGACTACACCTATAAAAATAGCCAAAGCCCCAGCCTTTTCGAAGCCTTCACTTTTCTTAACTAAATCGACGAGTTTCTGGATGTTGAAGGCGCCCTTAATGTGCACGTGGCCATGAATCATGTGTTAGCCTCACATGGCAAGATCAGCCATTCCATGCCTAAATACTTTAACGTGCAGTTACACGAACACTAGGCGATAGGCATTCACGGAGGTTCTCAGGTGTGGCTGACGGGATCGGAATGTCCTTCATCGACAACAACCCGGCAGGCGCATACAGCACCCGCGGTATAAGGTTTGTGATTATACCTACTGTGCCTAAGTCTCCATTTATACAGGGCTGTATTCTCTGCTGAATTGCAGGAACCCCGCGGATGGTTACCGCATCATACTCCTCTGCTCCAACGTACGCTTGGAAAATCAGGGATATCACCTCCTCTCCATTAATTATGGCTGAGGCCCGCTGGCTTATCCCAGCAACCCTCCCAGCCTTAACCCTGACGCCTCCGCTTCCCAAGTCCTCCTCAGCCACCACCGGCTTAACTTCATCAGCTACAACACTCTCAATACTCCAACATAGAGCATCAGCAATCATGGTTAAAGACTGCACGAGGCCCACGTGTCCGGTGATGTGTCCACTGGCAATCTTCGATTTAAACTCATCTACGGTTAAGCCAACTCCCACCTTTCTCTGAAATGACAACCTCCGCTTTGCCGGATCTACAACCCTTACAGCTTCTATGTGCTCTATTCTCTGGCATACTGCAGTTAAGGCTATGATAAGGGTGTCCATGAGAAATCCGGGATTTATGCCTGCGCCGAGAACTGTAACGTCACATTTTCTGGCGAGCGCGTCAAGCTTTTCCGACAGCTCCGGCTCCACGTAATATGGATAGACAAGCTCTTCACATGTGGATATCACATTCACGTGGTTCTCCACAAGCTTGCATAGTTGCGGGTATGCATCTCTGAGATAGGACGTGGTTGAGTGAATAGCCACATCCGCCTCGGCTTCGGATAAAACTGACTCCATATCCTTTTGAACCGCAACGCCTATTCTGCCATCCAAATTCAAAATCTCGCCGAGATCTTTGCCAACTTTTTCCCTTGCAACATCAACAGCGCCTACGATTGCTAAACCTTTTTTATTAAGAATATGTTTGGCTATGGCGCTTCCAATATCGCCAACACCGCATAGAATAACCCTAATTTCGTCCACACAATGCACCTCCACATGCCTGACGCGCTTAACGCTGAATCGAAATGGCTAAACTAATACATGGAAAAATAAATTATTAAGGAAATCTAGCGTGTTCAGCTGGTTACCTGTTGAACCTGCAGCTTCGCCAATTCTGTTAGAAGCTTGGATTTTCTGACGCCGACATGGCGCAGCGGAACTATCTTCTTCGCCTCATTATAAATGTCTGAGGCTATCTTGCCCAGCACCATTTCCTGCACGAACTGATCCATGGTTAACGTCGCACTTTTTTCAGCTATTATTTTCTCCATTATTTTCCTAACGATTTTTTCCTGTGAAGTTTTGATCCTTGAAAGGGTGAAGGCCACGACTGAAAGCCTGAATCGGTATCCATCCTTCACCGTGGTGTTGAAGATTCCTTCGATTTTCGTTGTTCTTCTTCGCACAAGGCTTCTAAGGTAGTCTCTTGAATACTCGTGGCCTTTGAACATGGTGTAGGCTGTTTTGCCTTCGACGCGCACTATTTGAAAGAGCAATTTCATGTACTGATGAGTGAAGTCGCCAGTAATATCATACAGTGTTACCTCGATAACTCGGCCTATGAGTTTTTCAGCTTCTTCTGATGGCATGGTACCCAGCTCCACGTTTCCAAAGTATGGTGGAGCAAACACAGTGTACCATTGCTTACTACGCCACTTGTCCCTTATCTTCTTAGATGACACGTGAACCCTCCATCTGGATAGCGAAGAAAACTAGCATGAGGAATATTAAGCTTTACCTTTCGGTTCAATTTTTTCTATGCCGCCCATGTATTTTCTGAGAACTTCAGGGATTACAACTGACCCGTCTTCCTGCTGGTAATTCTCAAGTATGGCGACGATCGTCCTGCCGGTGGCTACGGCTGTGGAGTTCAATGTATGTACATAACCTTTCGGCGGTTTTCCCTCCATTTCGCGATACTTTATGTTAAGTCGCCTCGCCTGGAAATCCGTGCAGTTACTGCATGAAACAACCTCCCGATAGGCGCATTGAGCAGGCATCCAAACTTCAATGTCATATTTCTTGGCGGCTACGGTGCCGATCTCGCTGGAGCAAATGTTCACGACGCGATAGGGCAGGCCGAGCTTCCGGAAGATTTCCTCAGCATTACTTAATAATTCCTCATGTAGGCTCCAGGATTCCTCAGGTTTGCAGAATATGAACTGTTCAACTTTGTTGAATTGATGTGTGCGGAATATCCCCCTAGTGTCTCTGCCATGCACACCAGCCTCCTTCCTGAAGTTAGTGCTTACACCGACGAATTTCAGTGGAAGATCGCTCTCGCCTAAAACCTCATCCATGAACATTGCTGCTATCGGATGCTCGGAGGTTGCTATTAGATAGAGATCTTCTCCCTCTACCTTATAGAGCATCTCCTCAAAATCGCTGAGGGCTATAACGCCCTCGTATGGTTTACGCCTCATTAGAAGCGGGGGTTCTATTGGAATGTAACCCTTTTTGGCAAGGATGTCAACTGCGAAGTTAATCAGCGCCATGTCAAGGAGGACGCCGACACTCTTCAGGTAGAAGAATCTTGCGCCGGCAACCTTTCCAGCCCTTTCCAAGTCCATGATGCCTAGGCTTATCCCCAGCTCAATATGGTCTCTAACTCTGAAGTTGAATTTTCTAATCTCGCCCCATGTCCTCACGGTTACGTTGTCCAGCTCGCTTTTTCCCATGGGGACAGATTCGTGAAGAAGATTCGGAAGAATCATCAGGCAATTGCGAACCTTTTCTTCGTATTCGCTTACTTCTCTCTCCAGCCTTGTGATTTCTTCATCTATATTCTGCGCTTCTAAGAGCGGGGCATCTACGCTTTCGCCTCTCTTTTTCAACTTGGCTATTTCCGCAGTTACCCGGTTTCTTTCCTTACGCAAATTATTCAAATTTGTTAGCTTTTGTCTCCAAACGCGATCATACTCCAGGAGCAAGTCAAGCGTCCTCAAAATTTCAGGGTTACCTCGCTTCTCCATGTTCCTCCTTACGAGTTCAGGGTTGTCACGGATCAATTTGATATCTAACATTGACCTCACAATTGGGCAGATTGATTCCAGCAAAAACTAGAAGACAGAAGCTCTATTTAACTTTCTCAGCGTCCTCAAGGTTTTTTCAGCTAGAGATATGGAGAAAAGCAGGTCATCTATGGTTGCTATAAAAGTCTTAAAGCTTCTATTACACTTTATAACGGTTAAAACTTCATTGTTTCTTCTTGCAGTGTTCACTGTGAGGCCAGGAGGCACGTTAAGGTTGTCTGGGGAGGCCGCCTTAAAAGCGCATTCAGCGCTTTGGTCATCATTGTAGGTTATCAGTATTTCAGCTTTCATAATCTTCAAAATGTTTCACCGGCCAAGGCTTTGCCCACAAGCTCGTTTACAAGTTTTATAAACGCGTCGACGTTTTCCACGGGAACCTGAGCTCCGGCTGCAACATCATGGCCTCCGCCTTTTCCGAGGCATTTTCCAGCGGCGATCTGCATTATTTTGCCAAGGTTGACGCCTCTACTTGCCACTGCATCCGTGGTTCTTGCTGAGAATTTTAAAATTTCGCCATCTTTAGCTTTGGCGTATGCTATTAGAGGTTTTTCAGGGTTCGGAAGGTTTGTTGAAAGTATGGATGAAACGGCGCCGATTATCTTCTCATCTATGAAATCCTCGCCGTAAACTAGATAGATGTTCTCCAGCTCCTTCAGCCGTTCAGGTTTCTCCGTGATCCATCCGAGGTACTTGTTTATTGTCCATCGGTACTCTTCAAGGATGCTGATGGCGTCCTCCAGAGCTGAACCTCTATCGCCTGTGCATATTGCTATGCCAAGTCCAGGTTTACCCATACGCCCAGCGGCATTAAGCAGCACCGCAAACTCCCTTCCGTCCCGTGTAGGAGTCCACGGTTCCTCGCGGGTTAAAGTGTAGACGTGTCCTATTAGGTTGGATATTTCATAATGTAGCCCTCTAGCAAGCATATGATTTGCTAACGCGGAACAGAGCTTCTTTTTCTCATCCTCTGAAAGGTCTCTGAGGGCCCGCCATTTATCATCCTCCTTGGGTTTAATTCCCAGGCTGGCGAGGAAAGCTAAGCTTTTGTCCTCTGCGCCGCTTATTTCAGGGATATAAGGGCTGGTTGTAGAGGCAAGTGCCTTATGTATGGGGCGTGTTTCCCTGCCGAAGAAGATTAAATCCTTTTCCACCGTGAGTAGACCCGCGTCAACAGCATCATCAACTATTTTTCGGTTTAACCCGCCTAGCATTCTTTGGTCATATTTATCCTGTAGGTCTCCCAGAGCACCAACAATGGCTATGGGAGCAAGGTCAACATTAACAGGATCCATAGATTTAGCCACGAAGTAGACGACGCCGGAGCCGCTGATATCCCTTGAACCGTCTATGCTGAATAGGTGAGGATTAACATATATTGACCCATCAGACACTTCAGCAGGTCTTTCCTCAACTTGATGATGATCAAGTGCAATAACTTTTATTTCAGGGGCTTTCCGCCTCAGCTGGGCAACATACTCAGTTCCGAGGTCTGTGAATATCACTGTATGAGGCTTTTCTGCGATTATTTCATCTAAAGACTTCTCGTCAAGCCATTGGGTTATTCTTATGCGGAACCTGGCATCGAGCCTATTTAATGCCTTAGCGATAATTCCAGCTGCAGCTATGCCGTCTGCGTCAAGATGTGAGTAAACATGTATAAGTTCATCCTTTCTAGCAGAATCTAATATTGCCTCAGAAGCCATGGAGACTGAATTAAAAAAGCCTCGAGTATGCTCGTCATCTAAAGTCATATCTATCACAAATGACTGCTGGCCTTTAATAATTTTAGGGTTTCCCAGGAATCGTGGATGGAAGCTATTTTATTGAGGCCAGCTTAGGCTCATACTTCCAATTGGGCGGTAGGACACCTTCATTCTTGTAGTACTCGGTTAGACGGTGAATTTTCGCTTCTACAAGCTGTAACGCCCGGTGATTGTGTATGTCCTTCTTATGCTTTTCAAGGTGCGCCGTCAGCCTCTCAGCCTTCTTGAGGAGGTTTCCCAGATCCTCAGGTATTGAAGGCGCAAGCCCTGCATCCTTTAGTATTCGTGTTATGGTCTTACCAGTTATAGGCTTGACTAATGGGATTGCGTATTGATCCCTAAGAATTGCGCCTATACGACTTGGAGGATGCCCTTCTCTTGCCAATTTTATAACGAGCGCTTCAACCTCTTCAGGCTGGTACTTGCACCAGCCTGGAGGCCGCTTGCTTACTGGCCTTGTTGAGTGAGATTTCCCCTTTTCCTGTTTAGGCATACGTACCCCATTTCAGATTTTAAGAGCGATGGCAGACACATATTTAAGATGTTCGATAAACTTAAACGATTCGCTTATGGGCTATGTACCATTTGGCGAATTCCCGGAGAGCCTTTGCCCTGTGTGAGCACATGTTCTTTTCTTTAATGTCCATTTCAGCGAAGGTTTTATCGCTTCGCTCAGGCCTAAAGATAGGGTCAAACCCAAACCCGGAGCTTCCAGCCCGAACCTCTTCAGTTATTTCTCCGGCAACTTCTCCTTTGAAGCATATTGGAGCAGCTAGTTCCGCTGAAAAATATGCCACTACTGATCGAAAATTGGCTTTTCTAAGCTTCACGTTCTCCATAAGTTTGAGCAGCCCTTCATTACCTATTGTCCTGTACACATAGGATGCATAGGGTCCTGGAAATCCGTTCAGCGCCTCTATAAATAGGCCTGCATCCTCGACAATGATGGGTATGCAGCACTTTTCAAACGCATTTAAAACGCTGAATTTGGCTATTTCCTCCAGGTTTTCACTTTGAATTTCTAAAGATTTAATTCTAAGCATGCCCATGGCCAGGTTGAATTCTCTCATTACCATGCAGGCTTCCCGGAACTTGTTAAGGTTGTTTGTGGCGAAGAAGACAACTCTGCCTCCGGTTTGAAAGTTCATTACGTGCTCGCCTTTTAGGCTTCAATTCAAATACCTAATGTTTAAAACCTTTTCTGAACGCTTAGAATGTGAGAAACTATTATGCTTGGTTTTTGCTTTTTCTCTCCGTGACATATCGTCCCCTCCGCTCGATCTCCTTGATCTTCTCCATAACCTCCCCTGCTGCAGCATCTCCTAAAACGTTAGAGTATCCCTTTATGATTGCATCGAAACATTCTTTGGCGTAGCTGAAGTGGGAACTGTTTAGAGCCCGCCTCATCAGGTGCAAATCTACACCTCTAGCCTCAACCTCATGAGTTTTTTCGCCAAGTCCAAAATCTATGAAGAATATTTTGCCGTATAAATTCTGAATCATGTTAGATGTGGTTAAATCTCCGTGAATTATTCCGTTCCTGTGAAGTTTACCGATCAACATGCCGATTTCATAACAAATTTTCAGTTTTTCCTCATCAGGAATCAAATCTAGAAGCAGCTTAACCTGTTCACCTTCAACCCGCTCCATGATTATTGTCGCTTCTTTTACATCTACGAAGTATATCGTGGGTGTTGGAACCCCTGCTTTTTTGGCTTCATGCATAAGCTGCGGCTCTCGTATTGTTCTGTGGATTCGTATCTGCTCGTCTAATTCAGGTATTCTGTAGCTCTTTGGTAGACGTCTCTTAATAACCACTTCCCGTCCATGCCATTCTGCAAGGTATATCCAAGCCTCAGCTCCCTTCTTGATCAGCTTCAAATTTACTGCGTCATACGTCCTACCCATGGCACCTCGACCTCTTCAAGCCTCCACCTTAATTTCACATAGCTTTCCTCGATGGGAGTGGTTAAACCATGATTGAAGGCAAGCGTTCCAGTCCAAGCTATCATGGCACCGTTATCGATAGCGAAAGCGCTTGGTACAGCACAGAATCTTGCTTCATGCTCTTTAGCTATACACTCAACCATCTCCTGGAGCCTTCTGTTGGCAGCTACTCCTCCAGTAAGCAGAACTTCCCGCTTTTCCGTGTGGGCTAAAGCTCTCTCCGTAACCTCTGTAACCATGGCGAAGGCTGTCTCCTGAAGGCTATAGCAGATGTCTTCAACATGGTACTTGCCGCTTTTTAGCAAGCTTACAGCAGCCGTCAGCAATCCACTGAAGGATAAATCCATGCCCTTGACGGTGTAAGGTAACGGTATGAAAATTTTGGCTTTGGCTGCGAGCTTCTCCACCAGCGCACCTAAAGGCTCGCCGGGTTTTGGCCTAAGGCCAGCTTCTCTTGCGAACACGTCTAAACAGTTTCCCAGGGCAATATCAAGAGTTTCACCGAAAACCCTGTACCGTCCAGAGTTGAACGCCGAGACTATAGTGTTTCCTCCGGATACATAGAGCGTTAAAGGATCCTTAGCGCCGGTTTTAAGCTTCCCAATTTCGATATGGGCCACGCAATGGTTAACTCCAACAAGAGGCACCCTTAGGTATGATGCTAGTGCCCGGGCTACAGTGGCGCCTGTTCTGAGGCATGGTCCAAGTCCAGGCCCCTGTGCAAAAGCCACCACCATGAGGTCTTGAGGCTTAATTCCGGCTTTTTCGAAAGCTTCCTTTAGAACCGCGTCCGCCACTTCTGCATGATGCCTTGCCGCCTCTCTTGGGTGTATGCCGCCCTCAGGCGGCACATATGCGCTTATGATGTTTGCCAATATCTCACCGTTGAAGCTCACTATTCCAACGCTGAAATCGTCAGCTGTGCTTTCAATTCCGAGGCAGTATCCCTCATTTTTAATCCTCTGCTTCATCACAATTCTCCATGGCGTAAGTTGCTTTGCTTCTCGATAAACATTATTTATCCGCATGCTCTATTAAATGATAGAAGCTACTGCACGGAAAAGAGTACACCATGCCTAAGCACAATGATCTGGAACAGAAGGCACTGCAAATAATAATCAGCTACGGAAGCAAGGGTCTACTGCAGTCAGAGCTATGGAGGAAACTTGGTGCAAGCAGCAGAGAAGGCTCCAGGATAGCTTTGAAGCTTGAGAGCAAGGGGCTGATAAGACGGGAAAAGGAACTATGCGATGGAAGATGGACCTATAGGCTTTATCCCAAGAGGCTTCCAGCCACGATAAGCACCATAGAGGACTGTCCATGCATACTTTGTCCAGACAGTCAGAGATGTGGACCTGTGGGCGCGGTAACTCCTCAATCATGCAGTAAACTTACTGAATGGCTTATGCGTGAAGTTGAGGGCGATAAGGGCTAACGTTGGGTGGAAAACAGTTTTGACTAAAAACTGGATTCAGGAGAGAAAGCGAGATTACTATTATAGGAAAGCCAGAGCGGAGAATTACCGGTCAAGAGCAGCCTACAAGCTACTGCAGGCTGTGGAAAAATACCAGTTTATTAAAGAGGGCGATGTTATTGTTGATTTGGGAGCTGCACCAGGCGGATGGATCCAGGCGGCAAGGAAAATCATTGGAGAAAAGGGCTTCGTGCTTGGGGTTGACATAAGGCCAATAGAGCCTTTCTACGAACACAACATAAAAACAATAATGGGAGACATAACAGATCAACAAACAATACAGGCAATTCTGGAAATGCTTCCGGGAAGGGCTGATGTTGTAATTTCAGATGTATCCCCAAATATTTCAGGAATATGGGAAGTTGATCATGCAAGGCAGATTGACTGCGCCCAGGCAGCATTGGATATAGCTCTTGAAATTCTAAAGCCTCAGGGCAACATTTTCTTTAAGGTTTTTCAAGGCGACATGCTGGAGGACTTCATACTTAAAGTTAAAAAGTACTTTGAGGACGTGAAAGTTATAAAGCCAAAGGCAAGCAGGGCAAAAAGCTCGGAGATATTTATTCTTGGTTTACGACTTAGAGGAGAACATTGCATATAAGTTCAGGGTTAAATGTGGAAACTTTTCGCCGCTGATTTTCCAGCAATTCTAACGATAATTTTAAGTCATTGGTTGCAGCTGTTTTTAGTGATCCCTTCATATAGGCATCAAGGCAGGTGCCTGGCAACATCATATTTGAAAATAGCCATAATCTGACACGCTGAGAGGCTGATTTTTGCAGAAGAATGCTAGAGAGGGTTAGGGCAGATGCGCGCATAACTGCTGGCGCGTATCCATTGAGGAACTGATATTTCGAAAATTTCAAGCAAATAAGCGAAATACTGAAAGTCCTGCCCAAATTGCTGGCGAGATAAGGCAGCATCATGGCGTTGATTTGTTAACAATAGGTAAATCATTTCTGTTGGAAATGCGGAGTTTACCTCCTGCAGCTTACGCCTTCCCCCTAAGCGTCTGAAAAAGGCGGCAAAAGGAAAAAATGGAGCCGCCGGTTTGATTACCCTCTGAAAGCCGTTTGAGAGTAAAAGTTACACATCGCCAGGTTCACTCACCCGAGGCAGAGGAGCAGGATATAATGGGATACGCATAGTATGAAAAAGGTGCACTTAGAAACGTGGAAAGAGATGCTGAATCCGATCACCATGAGGCTTCAGAGCTCTCCAAATAACCAAGGCATTATATGAATAATTTACTGTTTAATTATTTCCAAGCTTACATCGAATGCCTTGACGCTGTGAGTTATCTCGCCTAGGCTGATTATATCGACACCTCTTGACGCGAAATCAATAACATTTTCAGCAGTTATTCTTCCGCTAACTTCAACAAGAACCTTGCCTAGAAAACCCTCCTTCCGCAGAAGATTGATGGCTTCGTCAACCATGTTGGGTGAGAAGTTGTCTAACATTATTATGTCAGCTCCAGCCTTAGCTGCAGCTAAGACATCTCCAAGATTAGACACTTCAACCTCAATCTTCTTGCTAAAAGAAGCTTTTTCCCTTGCAATCTTAACAGCGTTCTCAACACCTCCAGCGAACACTACATGGTTGTCTTTTATCAACAGCATATCATCTAAGTGTAGCCTGTGAGGGTCGCCTCCTCCGACGAGCACAGCCTTTTTATCAAAGTACATAAGCCCTGGTGCGGTTTTCCGCGTACAGGCAACCCGCGCCTTATAACCTGAACTTTTAATCTTTTCAACAATTCTTCGCGTAGCTGTGGCTATGCCGCTCATTCGGGATATCAGGTTCAGGAGTGTGCGTTCAACTGAGAGAATTGTCCTAGCATCTCCGCTTATTTCTAAAAGCGTCTGCCAAGGCATTACGTCAGCGCCGTCTCCCACATAGGCTTTAAATCCCAGTTCTAGAGCATCAAGCAAAACTTCTGCCTCTTCGATTCCAGCCGCAACCCCTGCTTCTTTCGCTATGACCCTCGCCTCCGCTTTAGCTCTTGACGGAACCACTAGGGCTGTAGTGACATCTCCCTGACCAAGATCCTCAGCGAGAACCCAAAGAAGCTTTTCAGCTAAAATTCCACGCGGTAGGAACATACTTTTTACTATTCTAGCCCATGGTTAAAAGGATAACTGAAATAAGTCTGGGATGCAAAATTTTTGAAGCATGCGGTTAATGCTTAGTTGTTCTGAGCTTGGGCTGGGACATGTTACCAGAATTACGCTCCTCGGAAGGGAGCTTGAAAGAAGGGGGCATGAATTGTTTCTCTATTCTGGAGGCGGAGCCTATGAGCTTTTAATGAGAGAATTTAAAAGCGTCTTCCATTGTACACCCGTGTCTTGGTATGAGAATGCTTATGGCATAATAACCTCAGCGTCAATCCTCAATATTCTATTTCCTATGCCCTACATCGATTATGAGAAAGAAAAATTTGCAATAAAAAAGCCAAGCAGTATAGAAACAGTTCATCGGTATTATGATCTTCGAAGGAGAATCCTGCAGATCAAGCCTGACCTGATTATTTCAGATGGCGACCTGCATTCACTGCGTTTAGCAAGCAGATGGAAGATCCCATCCATATACGTGACAAACCTCATAAGACCAAGTGTGGGACTTTTACCCTTACTTATACCTGGTGAAAGATTCACTGAACGCTATGTGAAGAACTGCTCTAAAATAGTAGTTCCAGACAACCCGATGCCCTACACGATATGCGAATACAACTTAGGTAACTTGGAACACATAGGAATTGAAGATAGTGTCGAGTTTGTAGGAAGCTTTTTCGACATGACTCCAGTGGAAGGAGAAGATAAACATATTTTCGCCTCAATAAGCGGTCCTGTAGGCACAAGAGTCAGGCTTATGAAGACGGTTATTCCAGTTTTGAGCGAAATGAAAATGCAGAGCATAGTGAGCCTCGGAGAGACTGGAAAGAAGGTTAAGATAAAAGTTGGTAACTGCACCATTTACAGTTGGCTAACGCCGAAAGAAAGACGCGATTTTATTGCTAACTCCAAGGTTGTTATTTTCAGCGGCGGGCATAATACTTGCTTTGAAGTGATAAAGTATATGAAGCCAAGTATTTGTATCCCCACGCAGCCGGAGCAGCTGGCAAACGCTAGAAAACTACAGGAGTTAAACTGCGCGATAATTGCCGCAAATAAGAAACAGCTTGCGCACGCGATACAGGAAATGATGAATAAAGGGGACTTCTATAGGAGAAACGTGCGGATGCTTAATAAAATTTCGGAAAAGTTTAGAGGCCTAGACGGCGCTTTGAGAGTAATTGAAAGCATTAGCGGTTAGGTTTTTACATCTAGAACTCTGCGCTTTACCTTGCCCTTTGGAGATTCCTCCTCGAAGATGATAGCTTGAAAGGTGTATACTTTTGTCCCTTTCATAAGCCAGCAGTCCGGCGGAAGCCCGGCTTTAAGGCAGCATTGGCAAAGGAACTCCTCCTCGTTCCAGCCCCACTCAACGGGAACCTGAGGAAGCAGCAGCCCTTTATAGAAGCCTCTTTCAATGATTAAGCCGTCTCTTCCAACCCTGATTTTAGACGGATAATCCGTGGGCTTCTCTACTTCCACCATCATAGGCGGGGTTAGGACGCTTACTTCAAAAACTATGCTGTCAAGCTCTTTCTTTGAAAGCGGCGGGAAGCGCGGGTCTCCTGTCGCTGAACTTATTGCGGAGTCGATAACAGCCTCAATTAATGGTGACGAAGGGTATGGATAGCCAATACATCCCCGTAACTCTTTCCCATCATCTACAACTTTATTTATAGTTACAAAAACTCCGCAGGGTTGCAGCAGCTTTTCAGGAGTTTCATCAGGGGCTTTTATCCGTTTTCCATTTTTTAAGTACTCTTCCACCGCTGATCTGGCGAGTTTAACTAGTAAAATGCCTTCCTCAAGGCTTAAATCGAAGGACAAGGACTCTTTCTCCGGAAATTATGGAATACGCTAAAATTTTATTGATTCCTCTCGAGTTCCATCCTTGGTTATTATTAGGAAATCTATGCCGTCGCCGCTCATTATATCCCTACTAATTGCGGATTTTATTGCCCGAGTAACCAAATTCCGGCCTTCTTCAAGACTCATGCCATTCCTGTATCCCTCTTCAAGCACACCCATGGCTATCTCGGTTCCAGAGCCTACAGCAGCGTATTTGTCAGGTATAACTGAACCCAGCAAATCAAGCACATACAGCGATGCACCCTCGTCATCCATTCCACCTACTATTGTCTGAGTTATTAGCGGCGTGAGCCTATTGGCGAAAAGCAAGTTTGACATTAGCTTAGCGGCTGACCTCACCGAGATTGATCTGCCAACGTCTAGATTATATAGATTCACGTAGGCTTCCACTTCTCTTAACAGGATCTGCATGTCAGAAACAAGTCCTGCGCAGGCTGCTCCAATATGATCAGTTATCTTGAAAACTTTCTTGCCGCCGCGGCTGACAACGAGGTAACCATAGGAAATACGCTTCTCAGAGGCTAGAATCACACCATCCCCGCAAACTAGCCCAACTGTTGTTGCTCCAGGGATCCACAAGTATTGTGACATTTGGCTTTCCTTTTCCAAGAATTTCACCCTTCTTTTCAGATGATATATTTAGCCAAACTATTAAACTTAATGTTCTTCATCATTATTCACTAAATAATAAATAACTGTTAGTAAAAACTCTTTAAGCGTACGCAAAACGGAGGGGGCAAGCTGATTACATTATATGCTGAACAGCTGGGCGGCTTATGGTTCGGAGTTGCATGCGACGAGAAGAAAGTTTTCGCTGCTTCATTCGCAAAAGAGGAAAATGATGTGTTGCGTAAGCTGATTGCGAAGATTCCCTTTAACGTCTCCTTCCATCACTCAAGAGAAACATCAAGCTTAGCACGTCAAGTGATAAACGCGCTTAACAACATTTATTATGGCATAGAAGATGCAAGTCTATTCCCTCTTGCAATGAAGCATCTTCGCAGCCATGTTAAAAAGGCGCTTGAAGCGGTCATGCAGGTTCCCATTGGCTATATAACAACATACGGCTCAGTGGCTAGGGCTGTTGAAGCATCCCCGAGAACTGTTGGAAGAGCTATGGCGCTTAACCCTTTCATACTCATTGTCCCATGCCACAGAGTTGTATATTCAGATCTCAGTTTAGGCGGGTATGGTGAGGGCTTAAATGTTAAAATGGAAATTTTAACCCGTGAATGCAGAAGCCGCAAAACTGAATTGGAGATCCAATTTAATGGGAAAAACATTCATGCTTTCCCAGTAGAATCACTTTTAAGCAAATATACAAGGAAGAACTGTAATAGTTGAAAATAAATGAAGGAATAGGAATGGTTAAACGTGGGCTTTATGTAGGAAGGTTCCAGCCATTCCATCTTGGACACCTTAACGTTATAAAGGATATATTAGGGGAAGTTGATGAACTCGTGATAGTTGTAGGCAGTTCTCAGTACAGTCATCGTATCGAGAATCCATTCACGACTGGTGAAAGAATCGTGATGATACGCAGCGCCCTAGAGGAAGCTGGGATAGATTTGAGGCGAATATGGATTGTGCCTGTTCCGGATATTCACATTCACATGGTTTGGGTTTCTGTTGTGGAGGGGTATACCCCGCAATTTGATGCGGTATACTCTAACGAACCGTTGACGCGAAGACTCTTCGCAGAAGCAGGATACGACGTTAGGTCTGTTCAATATCATAAACGGGAAGTATACTCAGCGACGGAGATTCGGAAGCGTATGCTGAACGATGGAAATTGGGAGGAACTTGTGCCTAAAAGTGTGGCTGAGTTCATTAAGGAAATAGGCGGTGTCGATAGGTTGAAGAGCCTTGCAAGAAGCGATAAAGTGTAACCTTATCTCCGACTTTTACATTAAAAAATTTGGCGGCATTCGCCCTGTTTATGGAGATCTCAAGGAAGTCATGGCTTCCAATTATAGCCAGAGGTTTAAGCGGCTCAACTTCAGCATAGGTTTTACGAACATTCAGTGAAAGCTCGGTTTCTCCAAGCTTAACATGGATTTTTCCGTTGGCGATAAATTTGTTGAGCTCCTTATCTGTGAAGTTTGTGATTATGTTACCGAAATCATCAATGTGGATAACTTCGCCCACAAGGGTTTCTCCACTTTCAATGATTCCTGCAAATGTAGGGGTAGAGATTTCATGCAGTTCAAGTCCGAACTCAGAAGGCGGAACCCCCATTGACAGATAAGCTGCTGCTGGAGCGAAAACGTCTCTGCCATGGAACGTTGTGGAAATTTTTGGAAGCATGAATTTTGGATTTGATATTTCGTATACATGCTTAATGCCCTGCTTCTTAGCCGCTAAAGTCAAGAGGCCATTATCGGGACCTATGAAAAATGCGCTTTCAGCTTCTATAAGTATGGGTTTACGCTCCGTCCCCACACCGGGATCTACAACTGCTATGTGAATCGTGCCCTCAGGGAAAAATGGAGCCGCTGAAGCTAGGATAAAAGCTCCCATTTTTATATTGAATTTCTCTATTTGATGGGTTATGTCCACGATTGTTACATTAGGGTTTATTCTTAAAATAACGGCTTTCATCTCGGCAACGTATGGATCTGCAAGCCCGAAATCAGTGGTCAAAGTTATTATCTGGCTAGACATTTCAATTATTCCCAAAATAAACTAAAGGCTTTAGGCATTTCTATCTGGCGGTAAATTATACGGCATGTAAAATTTTGCCGTTGCCTCCGGCTCTCTCTTTTTACGCATTTTCTTAGCGCGAATATCAATTATAACCATGATAATGTAAGGCGGAGAAAGATACAGCAAAGCAGGTAAAGGTTTTTTGAGCCAAACTGAGCACGCGATCTAAAGATAAACCAATATGGGCTTCCAAGATGTCACGCGCTATAGAAGCCATAAATGTTAGGATCAGGCAAATCAAAAACTGTACGAGAACACCCCTCTCTTTCCCAATTATAAAGGTCGGGATTGCTGATGAAAGAACAAAAACCCATGAAAAAGCTGATACAGAAATGATCATGTCCACCCGTGACAGCGGCCAAAAACCGACAAATGGCCATAGCACATTAATGGGGTCCTATAACAGCAGTTACTGCTTTTGAGTGAACATTTGGTAACTAATCATCAAAATCCATGCTATCGAAAGGTATAATGTAGCTTCGCGACCGCTGCTTTTCCCAATCTAAAGTTTTCCTTCAGCACGTTTTAAGTTTTATGAAACTTGCCTCTAAATTTGAGGCGCCGCCATGCAGGATAGGAATTAAAACAACCTCGTCGCCGTCATTCAAGACTGTATCCAAACCATTAAGCACGCTTACTTCACACCCATTCACAAGGATTAGACTATTAGGTCTCGGATCATCCAGTTCGGGATCGAAAAGCACACTTTTCAATACAGGCAATTCCTCAGCAATTTTTTTAAGAGCCGCTCTAAGGGACATAGGGCCAGAAATGATCAGCTGCATTATGTCTCTTCCGGAAATGCTTCGGAAACCTCCGATGAACTTGAAAGTCACAGGCATTATATATAACCGGTTACTAAAAGGTGAAGTGGTAAAAGATATTGTTTATCCCTTTAATTTTAAGCAGGAAATGAACCTCTTCATTAACATGATGGATCCAACCAGAACCTTTTATAATAAAGTAATTGGGCTCAGGTTGCCTCTTAAAGCGGCATTATGCATAGCCAAGTTAAACCCGAGGTTATAAAGCCGGTGACTTAGTCAGTTAGTTTGAATTCGGTTTACAGGTGTAACAGTTAAATATCACATTTTTAACATAAAGTAGGCCTTTAGACCCTGGTGATTCGCGGTGGTCTACACGTTCGCTGACAGAATGAAGCACCTAGGAACCGAAGCATCTTTCGAAACACTTGCTAAGGCAAAGGCCCTGGAAAGACAGGGCAAAAACATAATTCATCTGGAAATAGGTGATCCGGATTTTG
Organism: Candidatus Bathyarchaeota archaeon; assembly: GCA_025058315.1. Classification (GTDB taxonomy): domain Archaea; phylum Thermoproteota; class Bathyarchaeia; order Bathyarchaeales; family Bathycorpusculaceae; genus DRVV01. Next base: position 30,463 of record JANXET010000005.1, read on the forward strand.
ACACGCCGATAAACATTAAGGAGGCCGCTGTAAGGGCCATATATGATGGAAACACGCATTATGTTCCAGCGGAGGGCATCTACGAGCTTAGAGAAGCCATAGCCAATTATGTATCCAAAACCAGAATGATTGACGTTAAACCAGAAGAGGTCGTAGTGGGTCCCGGCTGCAAACAACTGCTTTTCCTGACTATGTTGGCGCTGATAAACCCTGGCGAGGAGGTGCTTTACCCGAGTCCAGCGTACCCAGCTTACGAGTCTCTAATAAACTTTGTAGGCGCAAAACCCGTGCCCATCCCACTCATGGAGGAATATGACTTTAGAATGGATCATGAGCATATAAAGGAAAAACTAACGAGAAAAACCAAGGTGGTGATCTTAAACAGCCCTGAAAACCCAACAGGCGGCATTCTAACGAAAGAAGATTTAAAGCTAATAGCCGATTGCATCGCCGAAAGGGACGATGTTATAGTAGTATCCGATGAAATCTACAGCCGTATAGTATACGAGAGAGAACATGAAAGCATAGCTTCACTTCCAGGAATGAAGGAAAAAACCATAATATTGGATGGATTTTCGAAAGCATACGCAATGACGGGATGGAGACTAGGGTACGCGGTCATGAATGAGGAAATAGCTCAGAAACTCACACAGCTAGTAATAAACAGCCACGCGTGTACATGCGCCTTTGTGCAGATAGCAGGAATAGAGGCGCTGAATGGACCGCAGGACAGTGTTAAAGAGATGGTTGAAGAGTTCAAGAAACGCAGGGAAATAATTGTTTCCGGATTGAATAAGCTGAAAGGTTTCAATTGTAGAAAACCAGCAGGAACTTTTTACGTTTTCCCTAACATAAAAGGAACCGGATTTAAATCTAAAGAGCTCGCCGATTATCTGCTCAGAGAAGCAGATGTAGCGGTTCTCCCTGGAACAGCATTCGGAGCCTCCGGTGAAGGTTATCTGCGCTTGTCCTTCGCCAGCTCCATCGAAAACATAGAGAAAGCCCTAGAAAAAATGGCTGAAGCCTTAGAAAAACTGTAGTTAGCCTGTCACCTTTTCGCCCATCACAGTTTCAACAATTTCTGAAGCCAATTGGATTAAGCTGTCAGCTTGCCTTATTGCTTTTTCCTTATCAAGCTCTTCAATGTATGAAAACTGCTGAAGCAATCCCTCAATTTCTACTAGACGTTTCAGGATAGGATCACGTTCATTTCCAATGTTTTCTGCGGCTTCACGTACAATGGCTTCTATAAAGGCCGGTTCACCTAGACTATAATATATGGCGTTTCTAGCTTTCCTAATAGCCTCCAGAATTAGTCCATGCGCCATGTAAGGCATCTGTTTTGCAGCTTCAAGCTCAGCTCTCGCCTCTCTAATATAACGTAGTGCCCAACCACGCCGATACTGGTCAACCATAGCTTCCGCCCACACTCATAAATAAAAGATTTCTCAATTCTTAATAAGGTTACCCGCTTTCCTCAGCAGAAACCTCTTCTTGAGGTTGCACCCCGGAGTAAATGCGAGTTATGTAACCGGCAATCTGGTTTCGAACTTTTAAGGTGGCGCCTTGAACAAGCTGAGAAACTAAACGTTTATTCTCATCAAAATTCCCGGAAAACTTGTTGGGATAACGTCTGATAAGCTCTCTGGCTACACGTTTAATATGATCTGTCCGGACATTTCCCAAATTCCAGCGGCCTCCAAAGTTTCAGCTTCACAGCCCCTAACCGACCACTATGATGAACAATTCATAGGAGAGCAGGTTCAATTTAACCTTACCGCCTGATTTAATGAAAATGTATAAAAGCTAGACTACCCTTTTGGCGCAGCTCCGAAGAAGTTCTCAAAGTTTCTCGCTATTTGATCGGCAGCGTCAACTTCATTCATCTTCTTAATTGCAGCCACAGCCCTAACAACATGGGGAAGAAAAGCTGGTGTCGTCAGCTTACCGTTAAATGGAGGTTTAAAATAGCGCACAGGACCATCGGTTTCCGTGAGGATGTTTTCTATAGGCATGTTCTGGACAACCGCCTGTATTCCACTTGAGTATACAACAGGAGGCCCCTCGCTGACATAGTAGCCTCGTTCAACAATCTTTGAAATCAAGCTTATAGGGTAACTGAACCAATGCAGCAGAACCATCTTAACATTGTAAGAAGGGAGTAACTCGACAATTTTCTCCGAAGTTCCACGGGAGTGAAGTATAACGGGTAAATTAAGCAACTCAGCCAAGTGGAGCATTTCATCAAAAACCTTAAGCTGCCTGTCCCAAACATCCTTATACTTATAGTCCAAGCCCACCTCGCCTATAGCCAAGACTTCGCCGGCTCTTCCGTTTTCAAGGATAAACTCTGAGGTTCTTTGAAGATCATCCTCGCTTAAGTTATTCACACTCCAAGGATGAACACCTAAAGCGGCAAAAACGAGGCCGCGGTATTTTCTAGCCAATTGCAGGCTGTTAATACACGTTGCATAGTCCATTGAATTGGAAACCATCGCCGTGACTTTGAAGTTTGCAGCCTCAGAAATTATTTCATCCACTTTATCAGAGTATTCCTCGTCTGAAAGGTGAATGTGAGCGTCAACATAACGGATAGGCATCGCTAGATCCTCTTTGAAAGAGCATGGACACTCATTGTTTTTAACAATTCCGCTTCTTACAGGCATTTCTAGAACGTCGAATTTTTGAAGATAAAACACAATAAACGTTAAATACAGCCTTAAATATTAAAAGAAGCCGCGGAGGACTCTTTATGGCTGATTTGGAGTTAGCAATTGCTCCCATGCACAGGTTATGTAAGAAAGCTGGTGCCGAGAGGGTGAGTGAAGCAGCTGCCAGAGAACTTGCGAAGGCATTAGAAGAAATAGGGATAAAAATAGCTAAAGAAGCCCTGGATTTCGCCATGCACACGGGCAGGAAGACGCTAAAAGCCGAAGACATTGAAATTGCAGCTAAAAAGGTTATGGGCAGGTAACCTTACAGGAAAACCCATCTTTTCTTTTTCATTCAGGTTCAGCCTTCTCGTAACGAATATAAGTATGACCCAAAATAGTAGGTCTGTACCGAAACGGAGATGACTAGTCTTGGGTGGAAAGAAAAAGCTATCTTTGAAGCAAATGGAGAAAATGCAGGCGAGGGAGGAAGAGAGAAAGAAGAAAGAAAAAGAGAAGGAGAAAGGAGCGGAAAAGGAGAAGAAACCTGCAGGAATATTCGCAGATGTAGGTGATGAGAAAAAGCTTATCGAAGAGTTAAGGAAGATGCGTGTTTTAACACCATACGTAGTGGCTTCACGCTTTAACATTAGGATAAGCGCTGCGAAGGATCTTCTCGAACAGCTTGAGCATAAGGGGCTAGTACAGTTTGTTTCAGGAAACCATGATTTGAAAATATATCGAGCAGCTTAATTGACAATTTCAAATTTATTTTAATTCATTTTTAAGCACGCTTCCTAAAGGCCATTAAGGGTGGTTTGATTTTGAAATTTCCAGAAAGGCTTGTTACAGACGAGGAAATCCAAAAAGCTGGAGAGTTCCTGAAGCGCGGTTATAGACACCGTTTAAGGGTTAGCGGAAGCGAAGAATTTAAGGGAAAAGTAGGAGATGCCCTCAAACTCATCAAAGAGGCAGGTTTCTATGAGTACCTTACCGCATATATCAAGGAGATAGTGGAGATCGATGGTTTCACTCAACTTCGTGAGGCTGAGGCCAAGATCTGGGCTAACAAGTATGCAGTGCAGAATCCGGTGGACGCAGCCAGCTTGTTTATACAAAAGGCGCATCATATGAAAGAGTACCTTGAGGGCAAGCTTTATTACGGCGGCGACGCTGAGAGACGCTCAGTAGAAAAGCGCATTGAATTTCTTAAAGCCTTGAAAAATAAGAGTCGAAATGGAAAAGTGATTGAGGAGTGTGAAAGGCTCTTGAAAAGCTGGGATGAAAGCGTTTATTTATAATCTCTTTCCACCCTAATTACCATTCCGCTCTTTACTTTACCGAAGAGATCAAGGTTTCCAGTAATTTTACCAACAACGTTAACCGGGCTGTAAGGCTGCGAATCACCAAAGAATATGCAGAGGGCGCTTCCCATAGGCCAGAATGCTATTGTACCCTTCTCCACGGTGTTCTTAGCTTTCTCTTCACCCATACGCATGGGAACCTCAAAATAAACTTCCTCCTTCCACAGGGCTGCTCTACCCTCTATAGGAAGCTTTCGGAGAATCATATCTACAGTTCTCGGCGCCAAGTGACGGACAAGCTCACCTTCAGCCTCCCCTAAACCTTCCACTATAAACTTTATCTTCACCCTAGAAATTGGTTCCTCTGTTCCCATCAATTCAGCTCCTTAATCAATAAATCAGCGGATCATTGATTGAAAAGCCTATTAATGCTGAGCACATATTTTACTGTTGCTGCACATGTAAAAGCATGTTAGGTTATATGGTCTCGCGGATCTTATGGCTTATGAAATCTATCTGTTCAGGCGTTACTCCGGGGTGAACAGGCAGGGAGAAGACCTGCTCTGAAGCCTTCTCCGTTTCTGAAAGTCTAAACACGCCGAATTTTCTGTAGTAGGGCATGAGGTGTATGGGATATGCATAGTAGATTTCAGCGCCTATACCCTCACTCCTTAATCTTTCAACTAAAGCGTTTCGCCTGGCCGCATCTGCCTCTTTAAGTCTAACAGTATATAGGTACCAGCTGCTTTTGCGGTTTTCAGGCTCGATGGGAAGCTGCAAGATGCTTTCAAGATCTGTTAGGTTTCCAGTAAGCCTTTCAGCGTTCTCCCTTCTCCTCGCCAGGAATTTTGGTAATTTTTCCAGCTGCACCAGTCCTATGGCGGCCTGTATTTCAGGCATACGGTAATTATGCCCTAAAACCACTGATTTGTACTTTTCCATCTCTCCATGGCACCTGAAAAGTCTCAGCTTTTCAGCGAATTCCTTATTGTTAGTCGTCACCATCCCGCCTTCGCCGGTCGTCATATTTTTGCTTGCGTAGAAACTCCAGCATGCCATGTCAGCATATGCGCCAGCAGGTTTTCCATTATAAACTGCACCATGAGCTTGAGCCGCATCCTCAATAACAGTCAGCCCATATCTATCAGCTATTTCCTTAATCGGCTTTAAATCGGCTGGTAAGCCGTATAGGTCAACAGCGATTATCGCCCTCGTTTTCTTTGTTATGGCTTCTTCAACTTTTTCTGGAGAAATATTGTATGTTACAGGGTCTATGTCTACGAAGATCGGTTTGGCTCCAGCCAGCACTACAACCTCAGCCGTAGCTACGAAGGTGAAGCTTGGGAGAATCACCTCATCTCCAAAGCTTACTCCAGCTGCAAGAACGGCTGCATGTAAAGCTGCGGTTCCGCTGTTAACCGCCAGCGCATATTTTGCGTCAACCAACTTTGCATATTCTTCTTCAAAACGTTTGACCATTGGCCCGGACCCCAGTGCGTGAGTGAGAATACCGCTTTTTAGAACCTTTACAGCGGCTTCAATTTCCTCTTCACCTATCTGTGGAACGTTTATAGGGATCAACATCCATCACTTACTTAACTAAAATGTTTACAGCCCTTAATAGGGTTGCTATTCAACAGGCATAAGCTGCTCCATTTTATAGTCAACTATAACCTTGATTTTGCGTCTTCGGAATTCATCATCGAGATTTGAATCGCCTGTATCCACCCTTAAACTCCTTAATTTTTCAATCTTGCTCTTTGTCGCGATCACTGTTATGTTGCCTAAGCCTACATGACGAATTACTCTGGGGCTTATCTGCTGGTTTCCCCTTCCGAATATGAAACCTTGCCCACCTATTGGAGTTACTATAATATGGGCTTTCTTGCCACGAATAGTCTCAAGTATTTGACTTTCATTCGCATCCTTTACAATCATTTTCTTATTAAGAAAAAGGTCAACCCCCAAGAGAGTTTTACGGGCATCAAGAAGATCTGCGATTGTTCGGGTTGTCGTACCGGGTCCTATAATGTAAACTACATCAGGTTCCATGTTTTCTATCATGTATATGGCTATAGCCGCCATGTTCCGAAGCTCGCTTTCAGCCACCGGTGTTGCAATTTTTACTCCCTGGATAAGTAAGGGCTCATATGGCACAAGCATATATCCATAAAGCTCAGCTGACACCCATCCACTTCTGAAGGCTTCCTCATCAATGTCCATAACCTCCGCTTCCCTCAACGGTAACCCTTCAAAAAGGAACCTAACAGCTATCTTAGCTGCCGCTGCAGGGGTCACCCCGAAGACGGCGCTGTGCATCTTAACCCCCGTGGGAACACCTAAAACTGGAATGCTTAGATTAACGGCCTTTAATACATCACGCGCTGTCCCATCTCCGCCACAGAATACTAAAAGGTCTGCTCCCATTTTCTTGATTTCCCCTGCAATATGTACAGTATCCTCAGCGCTGGTCAGCTCCTTTCTTTCACCGATAACCACACATGGAAAATTACAGTTTTTAGCTACGTCTTCCCCCATGGCTCCAGCTCCTACAAACAGCCTAATTTTATCTTTATAAGGCATAAGCTCTGACAGAAAGGTTTCAGCTCTCAAGGGGGCAATTGGCTTGGCCCCCATGCCTATGGCCTTCATTAGAACCTCAATTCCATCTGTTCCCTTTAACCCTACAGCACCACCCATCCCAGCTATAGGATTAACTATGAATCCCATTTTTCTTGCAGAACTACTTTCAAACAAAGTCTCACTTACATCATATGGCATGGACAACTAGATAAAAAATGAGTAAGATTATCCGATATACTTCTTTTTAACTTCGTCGAGCCAAGGATACAGTTTCCTGAGTCGCTGCATGGCTTCTTCAACTTTTTTAGCCGGGTACTCGTAAGGCTGCAGTTTGCCGCTTAGAAAGTCGGCGTAAGCCTGCATATCAAAGTGTCCATGTCCGCATAAATTAAACAGGATAACTTTCTTCTCCCCGGTTTTTTTGCACTTTAATGCTTCGTCTACGGCGGCCTTTATGGCATGCGCTGGTTCCGGAGCTGGAATAATGCCTTCTGTTTGGATGAATAGCTTCGCAGCTTCGAATACTTCCACTTGATTATAGGCAACTGTTCTTAAATGCCCTGTTGAAGCGAGGAGACTTATGGTTGGCGCTATCCCGTGGTAGCGCAGTCCCCCTGCATGTATGGGCGGAGGTATATAATCATGCCCGAGCGTATGCATTGGGACAAGAGGTGTTATCCGCGCCGTATCCCCATGGTCGAACGTGTATTCGCCCTTTGTAACCGATGGACAGGCGGTGGGCTCCACCGCGAGGAAGTTGACATCTTTAGGAGCCTTCTTAGAAACCTTGTCGTGATAGAAAGGCCAGAATAGCCCTGAGAAGCTGCTTCCGCCGCCGATGCACCCTATAACCAGATCGGGATAGTCTCCAGCTACCTCCATCTGTTTTTTAGATTCAAGACCTATTACTGTTTGATGAAGAAGTACATGGTTGAAGACGCTTCCTATCCCGTAATTAGTATCCTCATGGACCAGAGCATCTTCAACTGCTTCACTGATAGCTATGCCGAGGCTGCCAGGGTTATCCGGGTCTTCTTTGAGTATTTTTCTTCCAGCTTCTGTTTTGTCGCTTGGGCTCGGGTATACCTCAGCCCCAAATGATTCCATCATGATCCTTCGGTAGGGCTTCTGCTGGTAACTGACCTTAACCATATAGACTGTGCATTTAAGGCCAAACATCATACAGCCGAAGGACAATGCTGAACCCCATTGGCCAGCTCCAGTCTCCGTGGCAAGCCTCTTGATGCCTTCCTTCATGTTGTAGTAAGCCTGAGCCACTGCCGTGTTCGGCTTGTGGCTTCCAGTTGGGCTGACACCCTCATACTTGTAGTATATTTTAGCCGGTGTGCCGAGAGCCTTCTCAAGTCGTACAGCCCGGATCAGTGGAGTGGGACGCCACATCTGATATACATCCCGCACTTCACCCGGGATGTCTATCCACCTTTCTTGGCTGAATTCTTGCGCCAGGATTTGCTTTGGAAAGATCTTAGGAGCCACCCCTCCTCCAGGCTCCTTTGTTTGAGGATCTATGAATGGTGGAAGCGGCTTTGGCAGGTCGGGAAGGATGCAGTACCACTGTTTTGGCACTTCATCCTCGTCCAGAATTATTCTTTTGGAAGGCATAGCTTCACGCCCATTATTGCTAAAATCGAGCATAAATGCAATATTTAAGTCTTTTGAGTATAATTTAGTGCATTTAAGATCAGCGTCACACATAAGTGGATTAAAAACAAGCTTAATTAAACTCGATGAAGAAGGGATACTTGAAGGAGAATTGGAATGTGGAGCACCATTAAGAAGCATCTTGAAGGTTACCCTGAAAGGCTTAAGGTTGCTCGCGTTCTGGTGGAGAATGGGCTCAGCGTCAGGGATGGAAAAATCTTCTTAAATGATATTGAAATTCCGCCTGTGCGCATCGCAAGAGTGGCATGTGTTGATAGGCGGACGGTGACCGAAACCGTAGCCACGATACTGAGGATACAAGAGCTGCGACTGATCTTCGAGAGTCTAAGATCCGCGGGGCACTCGCTTAAGGAGGTTGCACGGCACTTAAATTTCGGTGTTGTGGAAATAACACCAGAGGACGCGAGGACACCTGGAATCTTAGCTAAGGCCGCCACCATATTGGCCAACAACGGACTGAGTATAAGACAAGCTATAGTTGACGATCCTGAGCTTTCTCCAGAGCCAAAACTAACCTTAATAGTGGAAAGGAAAATTCCAGGAGAGCTTATTCCAGAGTTTCTGAAGGTGAAGGGCGTCGCAAAAGTTTCAGTTTATTAGCAGTTTCAAATCTATAGTTGACAAAGTATGCTATCATCCATTTCTCCGCATTTTTCAATGTACATTTTAACCTTGTCGCCGCAACTTTATCGCAACTACGACTTTCGAGTTGCAAGCGCTTTAACGGAATTAGCTTCTAAACAGCCCTCTGAAGTAATTCTGATAGGCTCCACTAAAAAAGGGTAGAGAGCTCGCCGCGAGACTTGCAACGAGACTAAAGGCAGGGCTTGTGCAAGATGTTTTCAGGTTGAATATAAATGAGGAGGGAAAAATAACTGCGGCTAGAATCGTGTATGGCGGCAGCGGTATAGCCCTAATCACCTATGAGATTAAGCCGCATATTGCAACAATACCCACCTAGAACCTTTGAGAAGCCTAAGCCCTCGGAGAAGAAAGCAGAAATTGTGTATGAAAACCTTGAGGAACCGAAAACTGAGGTTGTCAAGGTTGGAACTGCAGAAGCCTGCATTGAAGAGGCCAGTGTTGTAATCTGCGGTGGACGCGGAGTCGCTAAGAAGGATGATTTTAAGATGCTTGAGGAGTTGGCTAACATCCTCGGCTGGCAAGTTGGCGTAACAAGACCCTTAGCTGAAGATAGAAAATGGTTCCATGAGTAGGGTGGACTCTCAGGGAAAAGAATTAAACCTGAAATATATATTGGCTGCGGAATATCTGGAATGATACAGCACATAGCTGGAATTAGAGACTCGAAAGTCATAGTTGAGATAAACAACGACCCTAACGCACCCATATTTGAAATGGCGGACTACATAATCGTAGGCGACATATACCAGATAGTACCTGCTCTAATAGAATCGCTAAGAACCATTTTGAGGAAATAGTCCGGAAAAATCTGAACAAAAACAGCGGAAAATGAGAAAATGGAAAGCCATAATCATCGAACTCAATTATCAGAAACGATAAATTTATATTGTAATGCCGTTTTTGTTTGAGACGCATTTAGGGAGAGTGATAGTTTGTCATCACCGTCAACGGGAATTCCAGTTTTGATATTAAAAGAAGGATCAAGCCGCACGAAGGGCAGGGAAGCTCAGCATGCAAACATCATGGCTGCGAGGGTGATAGCTGAGGCTGTGAAGAGTTCCCTTGGGCCGAAGGGCATGGATAAAATGCTCGTGGACAGCTTTGGAGACGTGACGATAACAAGTGACGGACGCACAATCCTAGATGAAATGGACGTACAGCATCCGGCAGCAAAAATGATGGTTGAAGTGGCGAAGACGCAGGATAACGAGGCGGGAGACGGAACAACAACCTCGGTGATTTTCGCTGGGGAACTGCTTGGAAAAGCTGAGGATTTAATTGCAAAGAACATACATCCAACAGTGATAATTGACGGCTACAAGAAGGCCATGGAGAAAGTTCTTGAAACCCTTGAGAAGATAGCGATTCCGGTTAACTTAAGCTCTAAAGAACAGCTGAAAAAGGCTGCGATGACTTCAATGGCAAGCAAGCTAGTAGCTGAACATAAGGAATATCTGGCGGAGATAGCTGTGGAAGCCGTTTTGCAGGTTGCAGAAAAGAAAGACGGCGGATATAAAGTCGATATAGACGACGTTAAGGTTGAGAAGAAGCCGGGTGAATCATTAAGGGATACAAGGCTGATTAATGGTATAGTGTTGGACAAGGAAGTGGTACATCCTGGAATGCCGAAGCGTGTTGAAAACGCTAAGATAGCTCTTCTTGACACCTCCTTGGAGATTGAGAAAACCGAGTTTGACGCCAAGCTAAACATTGAAACACCAGAGCAGATGGAGGCCTTCTTGAAGCAGGAAGAGGAAATGCTGAGGGAGATGGTTGAGAAGATCGCCTCGATAGGCGCTAATGTGGTTCTATGCCAGAAAGGCATAGATGACGTGGCCCAGCATTTCTTGGCAAAGAAGGGAATTCTCGCCGTTAGGAGAATCAAAAAGTCAGACATGGAAAAACTCTCAAAGGCTACTGGGGGAAAGATTATAACAAACCTTGATGATGCAACACCCGTGGATCTCGGCTACGCAAGCCTCGTGGAAGAGCGCAAAATCGGCGACGACAAGATGACCTTCGTGGAGGGGTGCAAGAACCCACGCTCAGTAACAATTCTGATTAGGGGTGGAACAGAACGCATAGTAGATGAGGCTGAACGTTCAATACATGACGCCCTATGCGTGGTCAAGGATATACTTGAAGAACCGAAAGTTTTAGCTGGCGGAGGAGCACCGGAACTTGAAGCAGCCAGAATACTCAAAAAGTATGCAGAGTCCTTCCCCGGTAAAGAACAGCTTGCAATTAAAAGCTTCGCTGAAGCCTTGGAGGTCATCCCGACGACTCTAACGGAGAATGCTGGACTGGATCCCATAGACATATTATCCGAATTGAGAGCAAGACATGAAAAAGGCGAGATATGGGCTGGAATAGAAGTTATCGAAGGAAAAGTTGAAGACATGGCTAAGGTTGGAGTCTTTGAACCATTATCTGTAAAGAAACAGGTTATAAAGTCCGCAACCGAAGCAGCGACGATGATACTGAAAATTGATGATATAATAGCAGCGGGAAAAGCCAAAACTCCCTCAGTGCCTCCTAAAGGTCCTGAAGGCGAATATGGTGCTGGGGAGTAGCGGCATACGTCCAAAGAGAAGAAAATCTTTGTAGGTCCCCCGAAGCTCACCCGATTCGAAAAGGCAAGAATAGTAGGGGCTAGAGCCTTACAGATATCAATGGGGGCACCAATACTTATCGATGTCCCGGAAGGGTCAACGCTAAGCCCAATCGACATTGCCTTGAATGAACTTGAGGCGGGTGTGCTGCCGATAACTATTAGAAGGACACTGCCAGACGGCACCTACCAGGACATACCCATCAAATGGCTTCTCGAATAGGAAAGGTTAATCCAGACTTTTTTATTGTTTCACCGTCTTTCGTTTCTGTTATTTTGAATTTCTCTTGCTTCTTCAAGCGTTTTTCTTATTCTAATCCAGTGGGCGCCTTGCCAGTAAATTTGCTCGCATTTCGGACATTCCCAGAACTCGCTGTAACGGGAAAACGTGGATCTTTCAACTCTGCCCGCAACCTTCTCCTTCTGGATGGGACGCACTCTAGCGTTGCATTTCGGACACCTCGATATGGCCATATCTACTTCCAAGCTTATTCCAAATCTCTTGGACAATTTAGCCAAGTTCTCAGCTTCAGTCTGCCCGTTAACATAAAAAGTCTTAATTCCGCGAGCTACGGCACGCTGATAAAGCTCCAGATCCCTAGTAAGCAGAACCCTCCTTTCTTTCTTGGCTATCATGAGAAGCTGCGCGTCATCTAGACTGTTTGAATATTTAACGTTATAGCCCAGTATGCGAAGCCACCTTGTAAGTTTTCCAAGCATCCCATCAGCGATAAACTTCACAGTGTTGTCCCCCTAATTATTTCGCCGCATCCGGGGTTGCCTACAATCTCACCTTCATCCATCACGAGGTAGCCGTTAACAAAGGTCTTCATCGGCTTACCTTTAATTTCCCAGCCGTCGAAAGGTGAATACTTGGCTTTTGAGTTGAATCCGGAAGCGTCGACACGGCACTCCTTACTCAAATCCACAGCCACAAGATCAGCCCTGTATCCTTTTCTAACATGACCCCTATCCTTTAGCCTAAATATCCTGGCGGGGTTTTCAGCCATAAGCCGGACAACATCGGCTATTGCCATGAATCCCTTGTTAACTTGTGTAAGAAGAAGCGGAAGTGTTGTTTCAAGTCCGGGAATACCTGCCTTAACATTCCATACGCTTCCGGCGCGCTTCTCCTCAACCGTATGTGGAGCGTGATCTGATGCCACTACGTCGACAAGCCCTGAAAGGACACCTAACCAAACTGCATCCATATGGCTTTTTCCACGCAGAGGAGGCAAAGTTAAGGCTATAGAGCCCATTTGCAGAAGGGCTTCAACAGATAAGAACATGTGATGTGGAGTTGCCTCGCAGGTTACTGGTAAACCAGCCCTCTTGGCCTCAGCGATTAATTCTAAGGCTTCACTGGAGCTTATGTGGCAAAAATGCACGTGAACGCCCGTTAGCTTAGAAATTTTGATGACCCGTTGAACAGCTTTAATTTCAGCTTCTTCCGAATGCGCGATGAGGAAGGCCTCTATGTCGTTGCGGTTCATTTCTTTAAGCTTTTTAATAGACTTCTCCAAGGTCTCATTGTCCTCAGCGTGAACTGAAACGGGAACCTTTCCGCCGATTCTTCTAAAAGCCTCAGCAACAGCCTCATCATCGTTTATATCGAGCCCTCCAACCTGATCGCCTAGAAACAGTTTAAAAGCCACGCAGCCCTCACGGATTACAGCCTCAATCTCATCCAGGGTTTTAGGAAATTCTGAGTAGAACCCTACATTTGTAAGAATCTTTCCTGCGGCGACGCTTATCCTATTCTTCAAGGTTTCGACACTCATCGTGACAGGATTATTGTTAGGCATATCCAGTACTGTCGTTATTCCACCTGTAGCCGCCGCAGCTGTGCCGCTGTAGAAGTCTTCCTTGTAGGCTTTACCCTCATCCCTCAGGTGCACGTGGACATCTATCATTCCAGGCAGGACTAGAAGCCCGCGTAGACTTGTATAAGATGCAGCTCTGGGCATAATAGGCTCCTTTCCTATCTTAAAAATTCTTCCGTTGTCGATTGCGATGCAGCACTCGATTATCCGCCCATCTACATAGGCTTTTAGATCTTTCAGGAGTAGGTCAACGCTCAATTTCGTTCTCTCGTTTTGTTAGGAAGTTAAGTCTACAATCCTAAATAAATTTAGCCAGCAACTTCTGGATATAATCCCTGCTGGTAACCGTGTTAAGGGTTTCCTTAATCCTTCCGATAAGCTTATCACCTATTATTCCCCTGCTGTAGGCTTTATCCAGCTTCTCCATATCTAAAACCGTAACATCACCGTCTGGTCGTACGCAAACGTCAACCTCCAAATCAACGTAACGTATAGCTTTCGGGTACAGCTCAACAGGAGTGTTTATGTTTACGTACGCTCCCTTCCACATGCCTTCACTTGAAAAATAGCTCGTAATAAGGTACCATTCGCCGAACTTCGCCTCGCTGACGGCTCTATCACCTTTCTTCTTCTCCACACCTAGACCGTCGTAAACTCCGTCAGTTCTTATTGTTCTCGAGTACCGTATTCCTTCAGCGTTCAAGGCTTCAATTGTGGCTTGTCCAAGGTTAAAAACAGCTCCGCCCGGCTTAACATGCTCCACATTAACGGTGAAACCCACAGTTGGGAACTCGCTTTCGATATATCTTCTGAAAAGCCCTTGAACCTCATTCTTGCCTTTCTCAAGCAGCTTCTCAGCCATCTCTAACGCAGCTGAAACTTGGCCGCCGCAGCTCTTATAGAAGTGATGACCATCCATGGTTATAGTCACAGTTGACCTAAGCCTATCCAAGGCATATTTTGATGAAGCGGGAAACTCTATATCAGCAAATCTTAAGCCATCGACAAGCAAAGTCGGAGCAGACGCTGATGAAGTTCTATCGCTCAAGATCTTAGATTTTTCAGCAAGTCTTGAAACTTCCAGCTCTAGAGCCTCTCTAGGCTTTAGAGCTGCAGTTCCACGCCAAATTATCCCCCAATCATCAATCTGGAGGGATTTACCGAGAGCTATGAGCTCCGTCCGCTTGTTTACGTCTCTAATTTTCAAGCTAACTCCAATCTTTCCCCCTGGAACTAGGATGGCGTATTCTCCGATGAATTTGATTTTAGTGGTTAAAATAGGGATTTTTCCACCGATTCCTCTTCGCTTAACCTGCACAACTACTTCCCTTTGATCTACCCCGGGATCCTCATGTTTAGGGAGAGCGCCAACAGTTCCACCCAGATCCACGTAAATGTTATTTTTATCCCTATTTACAATGCGGCCCTTATATATTCCGTCTACGCTTACACTCCACTCGCGGATCAGTACATCCTCAAGGGTGCTTTGAAGAGCTGACTTGAAGCGGAGCATCGCGTCCGGCGTGCCTAATGCAACAACCCCTTGGAGGCCACGGCGATCCCTTATGTTTATGTCTGGCGGTTCATTATTCTCCTGAATGGAAAAACGCGTCTTAATAGACTGTGAAGGCTGAACTATCTGGAAACCCTTTTCTAGAAGCAACTTGGTTAGGGCAGTTGTGTATATTCCCCTAATTCGGGCCCTCAAGCTAATCCTCCTTTTCAACCCTGTAAAGTTCATTCTTCCTCTCAACTTTGAATTTGACGTTCAGAAACTTCTCGGCAAGCCATATGTTCGTCTCCAGATGATCTGAGAAGTTTCTCGTTAAATATGCGGATTTTCCCTCTGCCAAGGCAATGTAGGGTACAAGCATATCAGCCAGATGCGTATCAACAGTTGCTTTCGAGGAAAGTTCAGCTAAAAGTTTTTCAGCTGCTTCCATTCCAACTGCCTCGCTGGTCTTATTGATCTCGCCAATTGCATCAGCTCCTAAGATGGCGCCGCTGTCAGTTTCAGCCCAAAGAACTATGGAGCTGCCTTTCTGCAGCGGATTAGACATGTCGTTCACCGTTTGGATATCCACAGTGTAACCGTTCTCCCTGAGGTGTTTTTTAGCGGCAGCAGCTTGACGCTCTGCAACTCTCCTATCAGCTAGGAAAGTGCATAGGGATACACCTTGAATCGCCTTTATATTTCCAAAATTCTCCAGAAGCAAATGCTTCAGCTCTTTACAGGGCTGAACCGTTAATATTACCTCACCCATGCCTTTCGGGTAATAGCCGTACCTTTGAACAATGATGTTGGCGTTGACTCCCATACGCCTCAAAACTGGCAGAAAAACATGCCGCATGTAGTTTATTGTTGGCGCTCCTGAAACGTCAGTGCCGCCTTTTGATATCCGCATATACACGGGGTCCTCCGCGAAGAGGCATATCGGCAGCACTGTCATTATTAACATGGATATGCTTCCAGCGGTGCCGATCTCAGCCTCGAAGGATCCGCCGCGTATATTCCCTGGCTTAAATATTATCTCTCGAGAATTTAGAGCAGCGCCCTCCACATGTGCATTACAGAGCTTAGCCGCGGTTAGCACCGCCTCAAGATGCTGCGGCCTGAGTCCAGGGTTAGGGCGGTTATGGCGAATGTTATATATGTGGAGAGGCTGCCCTGAAATTGCCGCAAATGCAACTGAAAGCCTCAGTATTGTGCCGCTTCCGCTTTTCTGACCTCCATCAACCTCTATCATTTCGGCGTTACACCTTCAATAACACGTGCTTTAGATGCTCGGACAATAATTAAATACGATGGAAATGGTATAAAGCATTTGAAGAGAGGCTGTTTAGGTATGAGTTTGGAGAGGGAGAGGCTTGAAAAACTAATTGAAAAAATTGACGATTTGCTGGTGGTTTTAAACAGCGTTGCAGAAGATCTAAGAACCGTTTCAACATCGCTTAAGTCCATTGCAGTTTCTCAAATTGCACCCACACCTATATCCGCACTGCCAGCCCCTGCACGCGAAGTTGAGGCGGGAAAGGAAGTTAGTGTAGGCGACGTCAAGAAAGTGTTCCCAGAAGATTTAGAACCCCTCCTCAACTTCGAGGATAAAGGCGAGTACATCATGATAAAGCCCCGCCAGTTTCTGGGCTCAGAAAACTTCGCAAGGATAGCTTCAATAATAAGGGAGGTTGGAGGCGAATACATAAGCGCAGGGAAAGAATCTCACTTTAGGATACCGAAAAAGAAATTCTAGAATGAGCATCCTCTAATATCTTATTTCGAAGCTTTCAAACTCGCCTTTATAGTCTGTCCACTTAACCTCGACGCTCTTTACTATAGCGCCCGTAGGGCCATGCTTACAGAATTCCACAAGGTTCTTGACAGCTGCCTCCTCTCCCTCGAATACAGCCTCAACCCTACCGTCGGGGAGATTACGCACCCAGCCCGTCACTCCATGTTTTCTAGCTTCTCGTCTAGTTGCTGACCTGAAGAATACGCCTTGAACCAGACCGCTTATATAAACATGCGCCCTAACCTTCAACGTTTAAGCACCCTCTCAATGGAAACTTATGCGGTGCTTCACTTTAATTTAACTCTCTCCACGATGCCTGTTTTTGTTTAACCGTCTGCTTTAAAAGCAATGCAAGGAAAGCAGATTCAGCGGGAAATCTGATGGAGAAAAACCGTGGAAGGCTTATGGTTTATTTCTCTAGGCCCATATGTGGAAGTAGAAGGTTTAGAACTGTAAGCGCCGCTGTAGAGAAGACAGCTAAGGATTTGAACTTAGATGTTGAATTCATAACTCTAAAAGGAAAGAACGCGCCTATTTACGTTTACTATCAGAATGGAAACGAAGAGCCTGTTCCACTTTACTGCGACAAGAACCAGAACGACAGCGCTGAACGTATTTACGGAGCCCTTCGTGGCATGATGTTTGTATTATCCTTCCATCCCAGATATAGAACATCGCTAAATATGGCCAGAGAGAGAATTATGGGGTTTTCTTGAATTTTATACACTGCCCCTCTAATATTATGTCATATACTTGGTTGACGTCAAAGTCTATTCCCAGCTCCTCATACTCCTGCTCAGTCAGGAAAAGAATTATCTTTGGAATAGCGAATTGCGCCCTTGCCGGGAATATGGGTAACTGCTGCTGAAGCGCTTGAAAAACCTCCTGGATAACTCTGGCTTCCTCGCTTTGAGGTCTGATTATGAACTGGGATGCAGGACGCTCCTCTACAAGTTCGATTCGCTTCCCAAGGTTACCGTCAACGTCATAAATGGATTCTATCTTGTTAACTCGGACCCGGAACATAACCACCCAGCATAGAAATGCAGAGCACCATATTTTAGGTTTTAGCCGCTTCTACTCCATTTCTATCGTAGCCGGTGGCTTCGGGGTTACATCATAGAACACGGTGGATACTGAGGGGCATTTTTCAATTATTCCCGCCGCAACCCTCTCCAGGGTTTCCCAGGGTATTTCAGAGACCTGCGCCGTAAGGAAGTCCTCCGTCTGCACAGCTCGTACAGCTATCACGTAGGGGTTATTCTGCTGTAGACCCTTCACAGCATAAAGAACCCGAGTTATCTCCGGGTTTTCATTAGTTATTATTGACTGGAGTGAAACAAGCCTTTGAACGGCCACTTTATAAACTTCGCCACCTGCAGTCTGAGCTTTTATGCCTACAATTTTCCCGTAATGCCTTTTCCCGCACCTTATGCCGGTGGCTCTATCCTTGAAGAATCCAACCTGAATGCTCCTTGATGGAATATTCAGGAATCTAGCTGCAGTTTCACGTACATGAGCTGCCGAAGGTTCAGGGAACTGCTCATTGTCGATTATCGCTGCGAAATATTGGCTTGGTTTGTGACGTGCTAGTTCCTCCTCAACAATCACTGTTGCTTTCCTCAGCGTATCCAGCTTGTCTGGATTAATTTCCCCGACAACACGCACTGATAAACCAGGCCCTGGGAAAGGTTGACGCTCAGAAATCTCAGCAGGTAATCCCAAATGTCTTGCGACGATTCTCACTTGCCACTTGTACAAGTTTATGAGCGGTTCGACGACTTTGAATCCGAATTTTTCCATGGGGTTTATGCCCATCTGCTCAAGCACGTTATGCTGCGTTTTCACACCCCCTACAGTCTCCACAATATCGGCTTTAATTGTCCCCTGAACTAGGACTCGGCAGCCCTCTTTTTTAGCCGTCTCGCCTAGAACACTATAGAAGGTTTCTCGAAATTTCTTCCGCTTTTCCTCAGCGTCTCTTAAGCCTTTCATCGCCGATAGAAAACGTTCACGAACATCAATTATTTTAACGGGAACGTTAAAGGGTTCCTTGGAGAGGATTTCTGCAACACGTTCAGGCTCGTCCTCTCTCATGAAGGCATCATCGAGGATGACGCAGATCAAGTTTTCATCTATTGCCATGCGGGTTAGAATAGCGCATGTAGTGCTGTCCACTCCACCGGAAACAGCTACAAGGGCTCTTTCACCGCCGATTTTCTCGCGTATCTCACGAATCTTCTCATCCACAAATTTTTCAGGGTTAAATTTTTTCATTCATAATCCCTATTAAACGGTTAACTGATTCACAATCCGAAGTTTATATATTTGCCGCCCTGAGCAGAACTGAAAACCCTATTTGTAATATCAAGTGGAGCTCATGGAGGTTGCTGAAAAGTATAAACGTTGTTTGCTCTTTTCCACTGAGAAAAGCCGCGTACTTATTGAAATTCTTTGGGCATGTATAGGCTTCATATCTGTACCAGCGTTCCTTCACGTAGCCTACTATGTGCTCCACGAAACTGCCACACCACAACCTGCTTAATCGGATGCTTAACATGGAATAGAGGTTTATTTGTTGCAGCTGAACCTCTACACATGAATGCTTGAGTGCAACTTACGTTTCGATCACGTGGTCTACTACGCCATTTCTCATCCAGAATCAACAGGAAACCTATGCCTGTTCCTACTTAACAATGAGGCTTCCAGCTCGTACAGCAAAATGGTGGGCTGAATCGAAAAATAACATTTTTGGCTGGATTCAACTCAAAATCCTAGCGGCATTTTAAAGTTAGAAGCAAAAATGGAGAGGACATGCACCTTAGGTTTTGGCGAAGCTGATTAAAAAACACAATTGGCATACGCGAAGAACCGCGAAGCAAGGAAAAAACTCTGTTAAAGTTTTTCTAATCAGTCAGCAAAATCGGTATAGAAGGGGCAGCCTAATGATTAACGAGCGTAAAGAAGCTGTGAAGTACACTGTTAAAGCTGCAGGTGAATTATGCGACATATACGCAGATTTCTCAAAATCTATGATGGAAATGGCTAGGGAGATGAAGGCTACAAAAGGGTACATATTGAGAAGTGAAAGGAAACCTTGGCTTGTCAGACTGGGATTAGCTTTAATAGCTTTCCCAGAGCCTTTCGTGAGCGATTTCATCGGCACGCTTATGGTTGCAGCGGGAACCGTTCAGGCAGGTCTCCAACGTCGCGCTCTATACGTTGATGACGTGCCAAAGGCTCTCAAGAATTTAATTAAGGACCTTCGGGTTATTGAGGAGAATGTCCGTAACCTTCGTTAAATTTTATATTTACGGCATGTTAAGAGCATATTATACTAGGAGGAGAGAGGATGAAGCTTGTAACCGTGCTGCTTCCTGAGGCTTACCTTGACGGGCTGGATGAGCTGGTAAGGGCTAACATGTATCCCAGCAGAAGCGCTGCAATAAGGTCTGCTGTAAGAGATCTTCTGAAGAAGGAACTCTGGGAGAGAAGAGAAAGATAGCTTTGTGCTCACAGCTTAACCATGGCGTTTACAGCGCGTTTGATTCTTTCAGCCGACTCAGCAGGGTTATCGGAGAGCGTTATTGCACGTCCAACAATAAGGTAAGTGGCGCCTGATTCCAATGCAGATTTTATATCGCCTCCTTGAACACCCACTCCAGGCGAGTATATGGGAACCCTTCCATTGAGAACATTTGAAACCTCTCTTATTCTTTCGGGATATGTGGCTCCAACCACAACGCCATCAGCGTTCCATTTAAGAGCCTTCCTTGCAAAAAGCAGATACTGTGGGATTTGCCCTCCGAACTCGGGATCTATTACTGTTTGTCCGTAACCTTCCTCGGCGCCTTTGTGGCTCATGTAAACAAGGAGTATTACACCTCTACCGAGTTTTCTCGCAGTTTCAAATATGGGTTGAAGCCCCTCGTCCCAGCCTACAAAGGGATTCGCTATCAAAGCGTCAAAACCCGAAGCGAAGTAATAATCTGCAATCACCTGGTTTGTGGAGCCTACATCATTAACTTTGCAGTCCATTATCGCAAGTAGACCCCTATCATGCGCTAAATCTACAAGATTTTTAACGCTGGGGAATATTCCTAAAGGAAGCACCAGATGATGATTAATTTTCACAGCGCATACATGTGGATGTACAGCTTCCAGCACCCGCTCTGCCCTACGATAAAGGATGCCGCGGTTTTCCGGCTTCTCATAGGGGAAATCCAAGGCCAGAACAATGTTGGAACCTTTAGCCTTCGCATTTTCCGCCATTTTATCCTTAAAGTTCAGCTCTGAAGCCTCCAACATATTGGTATTCTTATGGACTGAAAACCTTTATCATATCCCATTTCCCGCCTGAAACGGTTTTAATGTACGTTAAAGCCATTTCTACAGATTCAACCACGTTCTGCCTCTCAATTCCAGGAGCTCCGTATCCCACGATGAGAATATTACGCGTGTTCTCAGTTATCTTGGTATAATCGGAGTCTCTGTAGGGGTAGATGCATACAATCCCCGTCATGTCCGCCAAGACAAGCATCTTATGGTTCAAGACTACAGGTTTATCCATTCCTATACCAAGAAATGTCTCACCGTTCTGGGCGAAACGCACTTTCAACGGCGGATTTATCCTGTCAAGATCGAAGCCGCTTATGGGGATCATCGTCTTCATTGAAGCCAAATTGTAAGCATCTGCAGCGGTGTTAATTGTTGGAAGTTCATTTCCACGCAGCACCCTCCTAAGCAAAGCCTCACCAGACGGCCTTATCTTAGTCGGGTCTATGTCAAGCTTCCAGTAGAAATCTCTATACGCTCTTATGACTGGATTATCCTTCAGCGCTTCAATCTCATGTTTGGCCCTAGCTTCCTCGTAGGCGGTCCTCTTCAGTTCAGAGATTTTCAAGTTCTCCCTTTCAATCTGTACACCTCTAATTATCCCAGCCACCAGATATATCTCTGGAAAACTTCTTGAAACCTCCGCACTCCAGTGAACGGTAATCTGCATATTAGACAGCCAAGCAACAAATGTAAAGTATTAAATATTTAACAGCTTTTAGCATACCCCTCTGCAGGGGTATATGATGGGAAATGCATCATGATCGGCGAGTTAGCGGCTGTTGGAGCTGCTCTCTGCTGGACAATCTCTGCAGCGCTGTACAAAAGCGCCTTGGCTAGAACAAGCCCTATTCCCGCGAATACCGTTCGATGCCTAGGCACAAGCATTATCATGCTCTTATGCTTGACCATAGCTGGCCAAATTTGGACCTTAACGAGCTTATCGCTATATGTAGTTTTGCTGGCTTCAGCCAGCGGACTTATAGGTTTAGGGCTCGGCGACACCCTTTACCTTCAGAGCTTAAGGATTCTAGGGGTTTCCCGCGCAGTCCCGTTAACATGCACTTACCCGCTTTTCAGCCTCATATGGGCTTTAATGTTGGCTGGAGAGGAGATTACGCTGCAGATTATTTTGGCGGCGATTGCTATCGTAGCGGGGATTTGGCTTCTAAGTTGGGAAAACAATTCAAAAATTGCTGAAACAGATGGAAAAATGCTTGCTAAAGGCGTTACTTTCGCCCTGCTGACGGCAGCTATATGGTCCATAAGCATTTCAATGGTCAACCTAGCGCTTAGAGAAAAACCTGATTTGGAGCATGCTTTCGCAATTAACACTTTAAGGGTTGCGGCGCTTGCTGTTGTCCTGCTGGCCTTCACATTTATGGCCAATAGAAAGGCAGGATTCTACGGAATTGACAGGAAAACAGCGGCCACACTTGTATCAGGCGGCATCATCGCCATCGGTCTAGGATGGTTTCTGCTGACGCTTAGCTTCACCTATATCCCTGAATCGCAGGCAGTACCAATATCATCAACAACACCTCTCTTTTCAACATTTTTCAGCATTATTTTCCTCCGGGAGAAAATCACTCTGAAGGTTGTATTCGGCTCAATACTTGTCGTAGCAGGGACCGTTATGATCTTCGTAATCTAAGCAATCATTCCGTTTTGCGGTACAGTTTTATATGGCTTTTCATAGGGAGAGAAGTGGCGGGTGAGGGGTAGCGCCTTATGTCAGTATCACACAGCGTCCGCGAGGTTTTAGCGAGGAGAATT
Source organism: Candidatus Bathyarchaeota archaeon (assembly GCA_025058315.1). Classification (GTDB taxonomy): domain Archaea; phylum Thermoproteota; class Bathyarchaeia; order Bathyarchaeales; family Bathycorpusculaceae; genus DRVV01. Next base: position 53,164 of record JANXET010000005.1, read on the forward strand.
GCCGGCGAAATAATACTATCTAGTAAGCCAGGAGCAGCCATGCGTAAATGGAGAGAACTATTCGCTATTTCGCAGTTAACGCTCTCTGAAAGGATGCTTCTATCACCGTCGGTGATAAGTGACTATGAAAGCGGTAGAAGGAAAAGTCCGGGAACAAAATTCGTCAGGAAGTTTGTCTGGGCGCTCCTACGAATAGATGAGGAAAGAGGGGGACGCTTCATACGGGAGTTCGCGGCGCTAACAAGTTCTCCGAGCATGGCGGTCATAGACCTACGGGAGTTCCCCATACCAGTACGTGTGGAGTATTTGTGTAAGGCTATTGGAGGGGAAATTATCGCATGCAGCAGCACGGATGTCCGTGATGTCCGAGGATATACAATCGTGGATAGTGAAAAAGCTGTGGAAACCCTTTCGGGTTACGAGTATGCACAGCTCTTCGGTGCCACAACGGAAAGAGCGCTTGCCTTCACGAATATTCAGGATGGAATTTCACCCATGATGCTTGTGAGGATGAGCAGCTTGAAGCCAAAGGTAGTTATTTTCCACGGAGCCAGACCTGACGATAACTCCGTTAGACTCGCAGAATATGACAACATACCTTTACTATATTCATCCCTGCCAAGCGTTGAGCAGCTTATAAAGTCGCTTAGAAAGCTTTACCGCGTAGCCTTACGCATGAAGCTTGGGAAATCCTTGCACCCACCTCCAAAAGTGAGCACGTAGGGTGATCTAACATGATTAAGGTTGGATGCTGCGGCTTTCCTACCTCAATGAAACGCTACTTCGAAAACTATGGACTTGTGGAAATTAACAGTACATTTTATGAATATCCTAAATTGGAGACTGTTGAGAGATGGCGGAGAAATGCCCCGGAAAACTTCGAGTTCACAGTTAAAGCTCACCAGGACATTAGTCATAGGCTTAAAATGAAGCTTAACGAGGCATGTCTTCAAGCTTTTGAGTATATGAAGCAGATCTGTAAAATCCTAAACTCGAAAGTTCTGCTCATCCAAACGCCAGGCTCATTTAGGCCGGACAGGCTGGAAGACGCGGAGAAATTTTTTATAAACGTAAGCCGGGAAGACTTGGCACTTGCCTGGGAAACTCGTGGGCCAGAATGGTGTAGACCTGATGTTTATGATAGAATGCGAAAGGTGCTTGGCAAGCTTGAGGTGGTGCATGTTACAGATCCATTGGTTGCCATGCCGGCGTTCACCGGCAAGATTACCTATTTTAGGCTTCACGGGCTTGGAGAGAAGTTATATTACTATCAATATAGCGATGAGGAGCTTACTAGGCTATGGAAGCTCATAGAACCACTACACGAAGCTGGCAAAAAGGTTTACCTGCTTTTTAATAACCTGTCCATGTTTGAGGATGGAGTGCGTTTTATGCATTACATTAGAAGCGGTGTTTTTCCGAAGGTTACTGGATCTGCAGGATTGGATTCCGTCAGGAGGGTTGTGGAGAAAACACGCTATCCAATTCCAAAAAGTACACTCATCAGGAAGGTTGGGTGGAGGCTTGTGGAAATCGAGGAAGGCAAGCAGATTAGGTTGGTTGAACTGCTGGAAAAGCTTCCATCTAAGTCCTTCAAAACTCCTGATGAACTAGTAGAGGAAATTGCAAAGCAGATTGAAGCTTTTCCTAGATGAGCCCTTCCACGGTGAGCCATTCTTTAAGACGCTTAAAGTCCTCAATAATCACCTGCCTGTATCTGGTGCTGTATAGCCCCGCTGCTGGATGTAGAGTTGGGAAAACAGTGACTTCCAAGTTCAGCAATTTGATCTTATAGAATTTACCTCTCAGGCTAGATATGCCGTTAAACTTTAATTCAGCCTTTGAAAACAGATAGGCTGTAGAGTAGTTTCCAAGTGTTACTATGATTTTAGGTTTTATGGCCTGTATCTGCTTATCCAAGTATGGCGTGCAAGCAATCAGCTCACTTGGAAGGGGATCGCGATTTCCAGGCGGGCGACATTTAAGAACATTGCCGATGAATATGCGGTCTCGAGAGAGACAGGCTTCAGTCAGAAGGCGGTCTAAAAGCTTACCAGCAGCTCCGACAAATGGCTTGCCTTGAATGTCCTCCCAGTATCCTGGAGCCTCGCCGATGAACATGATCTTTGCATCTGAACCGCCTTCACCTGGCACGGTGCTCCTGCGGGTTTTCCATAACTCACATTTCTTGCAGGTTTTAATTTCTGATGCAACCTCCTCGAGAACCCCGAGCTTAAACAAGCCTTCACACCACCTGTAAGTAGATGATGCTTTCAAGGTTAATGAAACGCCTAAAGCATCAGCCGCAGAGCATCTGAAACAAGCATTCCGGGTTTTACACCAAAGCATTCAGCCTTAGAGGTTACAGCCTTAATCTCAGCGTTCAAAACATCCTCGAAGCTTCGCACTCCAGTAACCACTGCCGCTGCGATGTTCAGCCGCTCAGCAACCTCCAGATTCAGGAAACCGCACATAACAAAACCCTTTTCGGCCACAACCACTAAAAGAGGGGGGCTTTCTGGAAGCTCAACCTTAACGCCGAGACAAAATTTATCACTAACCTTCACTGCGTCCACACTTATCAAACTTGCGCCTCTCCAATTAGAGAGATTTCACGTTAACTCTTAAATAAGAATTGCCGATACAGAAGATGCGGAAACACATGCTTACAAAACTTAAGGCTAAAGTGCAGTCAGCTATAAAAGCTCAAGCGAGTATAGCTCATAAAGTAGGATTAACACCTAACATGGTAAGCTTCACAGGTGCAGCCCAAGCTTTTCTAGCAGCTTTTGCATATACACTAGGACGTGAACAACTCCCATGGGCCGTTTTGCTGCTACTTTTATCCGGTTACTGCGATATGCTTGACGGAGCCATAGCGCGGCTGCATCATAAAGTAACATTATTCGGAGGTTTTTTAGACTCGTTACTTGACAGGTATGCAGACTCAGCCATCTACACAGGCATAATTTTAGGCGGATTCTGCACGATCCCATGGGGGCTCATGGCACTTATAGGCTCGCTGCTAGTGAGCTATGCAAGGGCAAGGGGTGAAGCCGCAAACATAAAAATGGAATCCGTCGGCTTGGCGGAGAGGCCTGAACGAATAATTATACTTGCAGCTGCAAGCATCGCGGAAATTTATCTGATGAACGCCATCGAAACCGCAATTATAGCAATCGCGATACTTACACACATCACTGTGCTTCAGAGAAGCTTACACGTACGCGGGACGCTGAAAGGGGGAAAAACCAAGGATAATTTATAGGGGCTTCCTGCCGGGGCGAAATTTACGCTCCTCTCTAGCTCTTACCTTAACAATCCCATAATGAACAGCGCAGGAAACACAGTAATATTTTGTATCAACAGGCGCGGAAATGTAGGCGCCCTTCTGCTTAAGCTCCCTTGCTAGAACCGGGTCTACAAGAGAAAAACGCCTAGTGACTTTCTTAGCCTTGTCCCGTGGAACAAGCTCTCCACAGTTGGCGCACTGAACGAAGCCACTTCTGCCCTTACCGCCTTTAGATCTCCCACGGCTCTTCCTCTTGTATGGCATAATCTTAACATCTCACTGAATATTCTACACAGAGATAGCAAACTCTTACTTATATATCTGTCCTTAGCTTGAGCAGATAAGCAATGTTGGCCTTAGAATCAATTCTTGGAATAATCTTGCCGGTTGATGAGGTAAACATAGTTGTAACCCCTGGACCGTGACCAGAAGTGACGCAGTCCGTGTGAACTACAATCCCAACTGTGACAGCGCCCTTCTTATAAATACGTCCGTAGGAGTGATCAGCATCTATTATGGCTACGAGGTCACCAAGCTTTAAGTCGTCAAGGCCGTATTCTTCTCTGGTTGGCTCGTCGAAAAGCTGGATATCATAATCGCCAGAATACGTTTGATTTGCACCTAGCCCGGAGCCCATTATCGAAGCTGGAATGACATGTGTAACTGGAATCTCAAGCTTGTCCTCTAAGGGTTTCACATCTAAAGCCTTGAGGAATAATGGATCCATATTCATAACTTTAATGTCAGGATAATCCAGCAGCTTCAAGCCTACGCCGAAGGCCTTCACAAGCACCTTATCACCGATTATTAGTTTCTCAAGGATTACAGGCTGGAAATCTACAAGCACATGCTCTATGCCGCCATGTTTACCTATTACAACTCCTCTTGCACCCTTCGCTTCTCCTGAAACCACTATGGCCTCGTTACCGATGCATGAAAGCACGTTTAAGGCAGTGTTGGCTCCCTGGCCGTATCGCGGATCATTCTCCTTGTTCTCTATGCTCACGCCGGGCTCGACATGATCAGCTTCCCAGCCGCAAGCAGGATCACCAACACGTACATTGTATGTTATCCCGCCGACTCCAGGCAAAACCATGGGGACGCCGTGAGCGGAAATATTATAGATGCTTCTACCGTATACAGGACTTGCTACTTCACCCATAACCGAGATCTTTACAAGCCTATCCACATTCGTCCTGATCATCAAGGTCCCCCTCATAGCTGAAGACAACAAAACGCATCCTTATAAATGATCTCCACAGAACCGTCTGTAGAGGGAAATTAATAATAAGAAGTTTTAAATGCATGTTCCCAATCTGATTAAAATCAGAGGGAGATATCATAAGCTAGTTGGCGGAGAAGAATGGCTGAAATTGGCATAAGACCAAGACTGCTTGTTAAGGATGTCATGAGTAACCCGGTTATAACAGTTGATGAAGAAGCTGCGATAAGCCATATCGCGGAGCTTATGGATAAGCATGAGCTTGGCTGCGTGATAGTGACGAAGAAAGATGGAAAACCCATTGGGATAATAACTGAAAGGGATCTTGTAACAAGGGTTCTGGCTAAAAACGTTAATCCGGAATCTGTGAAAGCAAAGGATGTTATGACAAGCCCGTTGATAACAATAGAGCCGGATGCAACCATAAACGAAGCTGCTAGGAAAATGAGCCGCCTGAATATCAGAAGGCTTGGTGTGGTTTATAAGGGGCAACTTGTAGGATTGATATCAAGCAAGGATATTCTAAGCGTTATGCCGGAGCTAATAGAGGCTATACAGGAGAAGGCCCTTATAGAAGGCGAGCACATCGCGCAGACAGCAACAGAGGAAGGCATGGGACTGGCAGGGTACTGCGACAGATGCGGAGGGTGGTCAGATAACCTGAAAGAGGCAAATGGAGAGTACCTCTGCGAGGACTGCATGACAGAGGTTGGGTAAATCCTCTCAAACATAATATTAAGAAGAACCTAGCTTATTTGTAGAGGCGATATGCCGAGAAATTCTATTTGTATTAAAGTGCCGAAAAGGAAAGGAGAGAAGACACTTGCAATAGCCCATAGGCTGAAAATAATCAACAGAGATTTAGAAATACAGAGAGACAACAGCTACATCTACATACCGATAGAGCGCGAGCCAACATGGGAAGAACTGGAAATCATGAAAAGGGAAATTTCAGACATAGAGATTTCAGTTAAGCCCTTTCATGAAAGGAAAAAACAGAAAACCCTCGTTGAGGCTCTTGAGGACAGGCTTCCACTACACCTGCTTGCAAGCCTCCCGAGGGCTATGGACGTTATAGGCGACATAGCGGTAATAGAAGTTCCAGCAGAGCTGGAACCATATAGGAAAGAGCTGGGTGAAGCAATCCTGCAGATGCATAAGGGAGTAAAAACGGTGCTGACTAAGGAAAGCGCCGTAGACGGGGTTTATCGTCTCAGGAAATACAGCCTATTAGCTGGCGAAAACAGGACTATAACCGTTCATAAGGAATACGGATGCAGATATTATGTAGATCTGGCTAAGGCTTACTTCTCGCCACGTCTATCATATGAGCACAGCCGCGTTGCATCTCAAGTGAATGAAAACGAAACAGTTGTAGATATGTTTGCAGGGGTTGGGCCCTTCTCAGTATTAATAGCTAAGAGACATGAGAAGGTTAAGGTATATGCCATAGACATAAACCCAGATGCCATTGAACTTCTGAGAAATAACATTAAACTTAACAGGGTGATGGATAAAGTGTACCCGATCGCTGGGGATGCAAGACAAATCATAAAGGAAAAGCTGAGGGGTCTGGCAGATCGGGTGGTGATGAACCTCCCTGAAAAGTCTATGGAGTTCATAGATGCTGCATGCTTGGCGCTGAAGCCCGATGGAGGGATAGTGCACTTTTACAGTTTCATAAAAACCTCAGAGTCAATTGAGGATCTGCAGAAGCGTTTCAGAGAAGAAGTTGATAGAGCCGGCAGACATGTGAAGGATGTTTTGTTCTCAAGGGTTGTACGTGAAACCGCCCCTTACAAACGGCAAGTTGTCATAGATTTTGAAATACGCTAAAATCTAACAGTCAAAGTGATATTAACTTCCTTACCTGGAACCCTCAGCTGCGCAACAAGCCTTCTGGACAAGTCCGCTGCGGCCTTATCTGAATAAATCGCTAATGTGCGCCTACACACATAACTGCTTTTCCGAACAACCATATCTTCTGGATGATCAAGTATGAGATTGGGGCATCCATAGGCATTTACAACATCCACGATGCCTCCGGCCTCGATCAGAATGGTCAAATGCGCATTACTAGAGCGTAAAGCATCCTTGAATCTCCTGCTCAGATCAGAACAGCCCTTATCAGCATCAACTGCAATTATACAGTCACCCCTTTTTGTTAACCAGGGTTCTTTAGTTATCTCAAATGTTGATGGATGAGTTGCCAGTATGTTCTCGTGACCCTTAGCTTTGATGGTCTCTGAGATCTCCAAAAAGGATTCCCTTGACGATTGCCACATCAGCCTACTCAATTATCTCGACGGAATCCACTTTGCCATCACCATTTAGGTCTAGGCCCTGCACTACCCTCACAAATGACTCCCTGCAGTCATATCCCTCTAAGATTTTTTCCCAGAAACCGGTTAAGGCTAGAACGCATGCCTTTGTGCCTACTGCCTTGTTTCCAGCTAATACAATGATCCGTTTTCCAGAATCCCATGGATTAACAACCTTCGCTATGATACCGACGGTGTCAGCCGTGTAAACCTGACCGGTTTTCGGGGATGCAAGGCCTCCCAGGAGGAAGCCTTGATCTGAGGGCATTATGTTGAATCTTACTGGAAGATAGTTGTTAATCTCCTGTGTTAAGAGGTTTGTTCCAGGGCCGCCGACAAGCACAAGATTATTCTTTTCCTCCTTTTCAGCTTTTACATCCACATCAAGCTTTATCGCGAATTCCCTGGGCATTCTACAGAATTGACCAATGAAGAAAGTTAAATGGCTAGCGTAGTGCCCATCTCTTGCGCTGGTTCTGAAGGGCCCGTGGGGTAATGGACTGCCCACGACAATTTTTCCACTAAAGCAGCCGTTTTCATCGATAAATTCGGCAAAGAAGCTTTTCACCAAATCATAACCAAGCAGAGGAAACCTATCAACACTTCTATATCCATAGGGAAGCTCCAAACCGAAAGCGGGAAAAGCCGTCCGGTAATACTTGGCTATAGCACCTTTCCGTTCCTCCCGCCTGACAACAGTCACCACACCGGCCTTGACAAGCTTCTTAATGTGATAATAGACCTTCTGCTCATGCACACCCAAAGTTTTAGCTATTTCCAGCGGATAGAGCTCCTTTTCGTAAAGCATGCAGAGGATTTTCCAGCTTAAATCATCCAGGATCAGCTTAAGTCCATGCGGGTTATCGAAGATTTTGATTTCCTTCAGCCTTAACCTTTCCCCGTCATCGCGTAAAATAAACGTTCCAGCCATAGGCGCACCGAGATTATACTCAGCATTTATTATTAAAATTTTTACTATATTAAAAAATAAAATAAACCATTATAAAAAACAGAACAATAAATTGCTACGGCTGCAGTACATAAATCTCCAACATCAGATGAGACGCATCAAGTAAGGAGTATAATGGAAAAAGGAGTATAATGGAAATTTGAATAATTGGAAATTTTGTTTAAAAAATGTTTTAACGGAGATCCGTGGAATAAAAGTGAAGGAGAACAGTATGTGCGGGATTTTTGGCTGCATTTTGAAAACTGGAACTGCAGCGCCGATCATACATCAGGCTTTGAAGAGGCTAGAGTACCGCGGATATGACTCGGTTGGCGAGGCCACCATACATGAAGGAAAACTTTTCATAAAAAAGGATAGTGGAAAAATAGATGAAGTACACAAACTTCACAATTTAGACGATATGCCTGGAAGCATAGGCATAGGGCACACCAGATGGGCTACACACGGGGCTCCGCTAAAGGAAAACGCACACCCCCATGTGGACTGCGGTGGCCAAATAGCAATAGTACATAACGGAGTGATTGAAAATTTTTCACAGATAAAACTTGAATTGGAAAATAAGGGCCACACTTTCCAGTCTAAGACGGATACGGAAGTGATTGCCCACCTTATCGAAGAAGCGTTTAAGAAGAATTCGTCTCTAAGGCTTGCAGATGCTGTTCTTGAAGCTGTTAAGAGACTTGAAGGGTCATATGCAATTGCAGTGATCTCCACCAATGAGCCAGATAAGATAGTGTGCGCAAGAAATGAGAGCCCACTGATCCTTGGACTTGCGGAGGAAGGCTTGTACTGCGCTTCAGATATCCCAGCGATTCTACCCATTACAAGAAGGATCATAAACGTTGACGATGGAGAACTCGTGATTCTGACCGCTGAAGAATTTGAGATTAGAAAAATTGCGGACTTAAGCATAGTTACTCGGGAGATAAAGATCATCGATTGGACCCCTGAAATGGCCGTCAAGCAGGGGTATCCGCACTTTATGCTGAAAGAGATACGTGAACAAGCTGCATGCCTAAGAAACACGCTGAGGCTTCAGGAGCATTACCTGGACCTCATGTCAACATTTCTCGACCGCTCAAAAGAAGTCTTCTTGGTAGCCTGCGGCACATCTTATCATGCATGCCTAGCAGCATCTTACATGTTTTCTAAACTGGCATACTTAGCAACTTACCCGGTGATAGCCTCAGAATTCGTTGAACAGCATGGAAAGTCAGTGAACATTGACAGCACAGTGCTTGCGGTAAGCCAGTCTGGAGAAACAGCGGATACAATTGCAGCTGTAAATGCAGCCCGCTTAAGAGCAGCCACAATCCTCGGTCTTACAAACGTCATTGGCTCTACGCTGACAAGAATATCGAGGGTTTACATATGCCAGCAATCTGGACCTGAAATAGGAGTGGCTGCAACAAAAACTTTCACATCCCAACTTTCGGTTCTAGCTCAGCTTGCCCTACGACTGGCAAAGAAGAGGGGCAAAATCTCCCAGGATGAGATGGACTATATAGAAGCTAAACTGAAGAAAATACCGGAAGTTGTAGATTTAGTTATAAATACGCAGGAAGAGAAGGTTAGACTGTTAGCCAGAAAGTACAGGGATGCTAAACTATTCTTTTTCCTCGGCAGAGGAATAAGCACAGCCACAGCCTATGAGGGCAGACTTAAGCTTATGGAAATAGCTTATGTACCCGCGTTAGCCTTTCCTGCAGGTGAAAGCAAACATGGCCCAATAAGCCTCATAGAGAAGGGAGTTCCGGCGATATTCATATGTCCAAAAGATGATACGCGGAAGGCAATTCTGGGCAACATCATGGAGATGAAGGCGCGGGGAGCCACCATAATAACACTGGTAGAGGAAGGAGATAATGAAATCAAAAGTTTTGCAGATGATTATATTGAGTTACCTAAGGGCATCCCAGATGTGCTTTCACCGATACCCTACGTGATTCCGCTGCAGCTTTTCGCGTACTACATGGCTGTGGAGAAAGGATACGACCCTGACAAGCCGAGAAACCTCGCGAAATCCGTAACTGTACAATAGACTGAGTTATAAGGAACATGTTAAATTTCTCTTTCCAAATTATATTTAGTTGGTGAAAGGTCTTGGAGAAAGAATGGGAAAAGCTCATTGACAACTTAATAAGCGAGGGAATACTTTGCTCACCAAAGGTAATTAGAGCAATGCGCATGGTGCCACGTTCAAAGTTCCTTCCAGACCACCTGCAAGCCTACAGCGCAGCGGACATCCCGCTTCCAATCGGGTTTGGGCAGACAATATCCGCGCCACATAGACCCAGTCTAAGCCAGGGTCTAGGCGAAACATGGTGGCAATAATGAATGAAGCCCTCCAGTTGGAGGTGGGAAATAAGGTGCTTGAGGTTGGTGCAGGTTCAGGATGGCACGCTGCTACGGTGGCGGAAATCGTAGCTCCGACAGAAGGCTCAAGAAGCGAATGGGGCCACGTGTACACTATAGAAATCATCGAGGAGCTTGCTGAATTTGCTAAAAAGAACATAATTAAAGCAGGATACGCCGACAGGGTTACAATTATCTGCAGAGACGGTTCCACGGGTTATCCGGAGGAAGCCCCATATGACAGGATTCTTGTTACGGCCGCCGCTCCAGAGGTCCCATCACCTCTGCTGGAGCAGCTTAAAACAGGCGGGACCATGGTTATACCAATTGGAGGCGTTGACCTATTTCAGAGCCTCATAAGAGTTAGGAAGAGCAAAGACAGGGGAATTATCAGGGAGAACCTTGGAGGAGTAGCTTTTGTTCCGCTGACCGGCAAATACGGACACAAGATCTAGCCGAACCATCTCTCCAGTGTTGTTTTACCCTTGAATTTAGTTATGCCTCTATGCATCCTCTCTATAGCCTTACGAACACGATCCTCTGAAAAATCATGCTCTCCACAGATGAAATCCACCACGCCCTCGATGTCCGGCTCACACCATTCTATCTTGTAGTCATCTGTAACTCTTGGGTTTGTAAATAGCTCTCTTATCTTTAAAGGGTCAACTGGAAACTCTGCATCTTTAAGATGAGGCAAAACCTTCTCTAGGCCGCCATACTCTTTTATAAGCTTTAGCGCTGTCTTCGGCCCAAGCCCTTTAACCCCATTAGGGTTATAGTCTGTTCCAACCAGTATTCCTATGTCTATAAGTTGCTGATGAGTTACGCCTAACTCCTTTAACACGTTCTCAAGCTCAATGGTTTCAGGTTCAATCTCAACATAGACGTTTTTCCCCGGAAGCTTCCGCCGCCCCGATATTGTTACATTCCTAACAAGCCTCGGAGCGCCGAACAGGAGGCTGTCATAATCTTGGCTGGCACAGTAGTCCGCATTTCCACTTTTGACAATATGGGCAGCCTGAGCTTCTCCTTCGCTTGGGGCTTGAACCCATGGAACCCCCAGCAAGCTTAATAAGCGCTTGCTATCCTCAGCCATATAATCCTTAAGCGTGGACGTGGCTTGAGCGTACATGCGCGCCTCCTCTATGCGACCTTCTTTTACAGCTTGCTCATACCTTAACAGGGCTTCTTCCTTGGCTTTCATACGACGTTTAATCTCAGCCTCTTTAAGGGCTGGAGGTACCCCATCGAAAACGTATATTGGCTTTATTCCAAGCTCAACAAGGTTACATGTCCTATAAAGCAAGCCGCTAAGGTGGCTGGTCACTCTCCCCCTGCTATCCATTAGTGGTGTGCCATCTGGCTGACGTATTATCGCTAAAAACTGATAAAGAGCGTTATAAGCATCTATTGCTATGGACTTTCCACTCAAATCCTCCAACTTTATAATGGCTTTTGGAACAATGTCCCTGAGATTTACACCCAAAAATGGGCACCGAAATAATTCTAAATTGAAAGGGCAATAATAATTTTGCGAACATTATGATCCAAAATGAAACGTATATAAGTAGGGTTGACAATTAGAGCTTTATATTATTTAAGGATGGAATGGAACATTGTCAATACCATTGATGACATGCACAAGCTGCAATAAACCCATACCTCCCGGAGTCGGAGCTACAAAATTCCAATGCCCAAACTGCGGTGAAATCACGATACGCAGATGTGTAAAATGCAGAAAGTTCGGCCGCTCCTATAAGTGTCCAAAATGCGGCTTTACAGGGCCATAGGTGAGGTGTGAAAAATGGGAAGCGTAGTTGTCACTTATAAAATTTTTCCGGTTGATATAACTGTTGACCTTGAAGATTTAAAGAGGAAAATAGAGGCATCTCTACCTAGATTCGCCTCAGTACACGGATATGGAGAGGAACCCATAGCTTTCGGGCTGAAAGCCTTGCTGTGCGCAATAAAAATCCCTGAGGATAAATCAGGAACGCTTGAGGAAATAGAGAAGAAATTTGAAGAGATCAGCGAAATAAGTCAAGTACAACCTGTAATGGTGAGAAGGACAAGTACATAAAGTTAAAAAGAAAGCGGGGAATCTTATACATCTGAAGTGGATTTATCTGGGAAAAATAGCGTGTAGGCTAATGCAGAGGAATTCCTAAATGAGCGATGTTCAACTTCGCGTGGGAGACGCAAAACAGAGAGATGTAGGAAGAGGAATCGCTAGAGTAGATCAGAGGACTATGCAGAGGCTTGGGATAAGTGCTGGTGATGTCATTGAAATAGTTGGGAAGAGGTTAACAGCCGCTATCGCTTGGCCAGCATACAGCGAGGATCAGAACCGTGACATGATAAGGATCGACGGATTCACGAGGAAGAACGCTGGGGTAGCCATAAACGAATACGTCATTGTCAGGCCTGCGAAAGTCAAGGAGGCGCTGAACGTTACCCTTGCACCTGTGGACATGAGGCTTAACGTTGACGAGGATTTCACAAACTTTGTTAAAAATCGACTGATGGAAAGACCCCTAGTTGAGGGGGACACAACGCTTGTGATGATGCTGGGCCACGCTATACCCTTCGTGGTCACGAAAACCAGGCCTCATGGCATTGTTAAGGTCACTCCAGAAACAAAGCTAACAATATTATCTGAGCCAGCTCCTGAGGGTAAAGGATTGCCGAGAACAACATACGAGGACATCGGCGGGTTACATGAAGAAATCCAGAGAGTTAGAGAGATGGTGGAGCTTCCACTTAGGCACCCGGAGCTTTTCCAGAGACTGGGAATTGAACCGCCAAAGGGGGTGCTGCTACACGGACCTCCTGGCTGTGGAAAAACGCTGCTTGCAAGAGCTGTAGCTAATGAGGCGGAGGCAAACTTTTTCAGCATTAATGGACCGGAAATAATGAGCAAATTCTACGGAGAATCCGAAGCGCGGCTTAGGGAAATATTTCAGCAGGCGCAACAGAATGCTCCAAGCATAATATTCATCGATGAGTTGGATGCCATCGCACCTAAACGAGAGGAAGTGACGGGTGAGGTGGAAAGAAGAGTTGTCGCCCAGCTCTTGGCTTTGATGGATGGGCTTTCTGGGAGAGGAAATGTCATAGTTATCGGCGCGACAAACAGACCTAACGCTCTTGATCCAGCGCTTCGAAGACCAGGAAGATTTGACAGAGAAATAGAGATCGGCGTACCAGACAAGCAGGGTAGGCTAGAGATACTTCAGATACACACACGCGGGATGCCTCTAGCCGAGGATGTTGACCTTAAAAAGCTAGCTGAGATGACTCATGGTTACACAGGCGCAGACCTTGCAGCCCTCTGCAGGGAAACCGCTATGAAGGCTCTAAGGCGATATCTGCCGCAGATAAACCTCGAAGAAGAAAGAATCCCGCCTGAAATACTTGAAAAAATGGAAGTGAAGATGGAGGATTTCCTAAACGCCTTCAAGGAAATAACGCCCACAGCAATGCGTGAAGTTTACGTCGAGGTTCCAACAGTCCGCTGGGACGATATAGGCGGGCTGGAGGAAGTCAAGCGGGAACTTAGAGAAGCGGTGGAATGGCCTATAAAGAACCCGGAGGTATTCAAGCGGTTCGGGATAAGACCGCCTAAAGGAGTGCTACTATACGGCCCGCCGGGATGCGGAAAAACGCTGCTTGCTAAAGCGGTTGCAACAGAGTGTGAAGCCAACTTCATAACGATAAAGGGACCTGAAGTCTTCTCAAAATGGGTTGGAGAATCAGAAAAAGCCATAAGAGAAGTCTTTAGGAAAGCAAGAATGGCTGCTCCGGCAATAATATTCTTCGATGAGATAGACTCGCTGGTGCCACGTAGGGGACTAGGATACGCTGACAGCGGAGTCACCGAGCGCGTGATAAGCCAACTTCTCACAGAAATGGATGGAATACAAACACTTGAGGATGTCGTGGTTATGGCAGCCACTAACAGACCAGATATAGTTGACCCAGCGGTGCTGCGTCCTGGAAGGTTTGATAGGCTCATATACGTGCCTGAACCCGACGATAAAAGCCGTTTACAAATATTCAAGATTTACACTAAGAATATGCCGCTGGCGAAGGATGTGAACCTGGAGCAAATAGCTTCAATGACCAAGTATTACTCTGGAGCAGATATAGAGGCAGTGTGTAGGGAGGCAGCGATGCAGGCCCTCCGCAGAGACATGAACTCAAAAGAGATCACCATGAAGGACTTTGAGGAGGCGCTGAAGAGAATAGGCCCCTCCATCACACCTGATATGGAAAAGTGGTACAAGGGTTTCATGCAACAGGTTAGACAAATCCAGAAGCCAGCCACGCCAGTTGCATAGGAGAACTGGATATGCCGATGAAGATTTGGAAAACCCACCCGGCCCATTACGTTTTAGTTGAAACGCTGAAAAAGAAGGGAGCTATGACTGACACTGAACTGTTTGAGTATATTAGCGATGAATTCAAAGACATAGGCTTTAAAGAATTTAACGAGATGCTGTTAAGGCTTGAAATCGCTGGAAAGATAAGAGCAACTTCCCTATCTCGAGGGAAAAAGAGGGTAGAACTAGTAACATAGAATCTTACGCACATTTATCTCATGGTAAAGTCATGGAAAAATTAGAAACCATAATCATCGGAGGCGGCCCATGCGGCTCTTATACAGCCCTAAATCTCGCAGAAAAAAACATTAAAGTTGCAGTTTTTGAAGAACACGAAAAAATAGGGCTTCCGACACACTGCGCAGGGCATTTAAGCATAGAAGGCTTGAAAAATCTTGGGCTTTACCCATTGCCTAAGGAAGTCCTTGAAAACGTTTTTTATGGCGCAAAGTTCTACTCTCCAAGCGGCAGAGAATTTTTGGTGAAGTTTAACGAGCCGGTCACATGCATCGTCAACCGTGAAAAATTTGACGAACACATTGCTAACTTGGCTAAGAAAGCTGGAGCTACATACTTTCTAAACTCGCCGGTGAAGTCACTAATTATTGAAAATGGGAAAGTGAATGGAGTTTTAGTTCAGCAGAATGGAAAAAAATTGAGGTTCATGGCTCCTGTGATAGTGGATGCAGAGGGCGCGAACGCGAAACTACTGAGGCAAACATACTTGGAGTCTCAGAGTAGAGGCGCATTTGTTTATGGTTTCCAAATGGAAGTGGAAGGCGTTGAAGATCTTGACCCAAACGTGGTAGAGGTGTTTCTTGGAAAAGAATATGCCCCTGGTTTTTATGCCTGGATAATTCCAAAAAAAGAGCAAAGAGCAAAGGTGGGACTGGCCGCCGGCAAAGGCAACTTGAGGGAACTTATGCATAAGTTTATGCATAAGCATCCGGCAGCGTCGCCTAAGCTGAGAAAAGTGAGAATTCTAAGGGAGAGCATACACCCAATAAACCTTGGCGGACCCATCCCTAAAGCCTATTCAGACGGGTTCCTCATTGTCGGCGATGCAGCTTCCCATGTTAAGCCTACCACAGGAGGAGGCGTAATACTGGGTTTAAACTGCGCGAAAATAGCTGCTGATGTCGCCGCCGAAGCAATAGAAAACGAGGATTACACGGCGAAGTTCTTAAGCAGGTACCAGAAGCGAACCATGAAGCTCATCGGATTTGATATGAAAGTTATGCTGACGATGAGAAAAATGCTTAACCAGATCTCGGACGGCGGACTAGACAGGCTGTTGGGCTTCTGCAGAAAAATCAGGTTGGAAAAGACTGTGAAAGACATTAGGGAAATAGACTTCCAGGGAAGGATTATTATAAGGGAAGCGACGAAACCGGGTGTCCTTGCCTTCGCAGTTTACCTATTCATGGTTTACTTTTTCAGCAAACGTTAATTTGTGTAACCTGCGAGTTTTAAGCGGTTAGAGGGTTATGTCTGAATTCCGCTTCAAACAGGTTATAGTTTTCCGCTCAGACCTTAAACTAAGCAGGGGAAAAATAGCTGCTCAGGCAGGACATGCCGCGGTATCAGCTGCGGAAGAAACTAGAAAACATAACAGGGACTGGTGGGAAAGCTGGATTAAAGAGGGGCAGTGTAAAATTGTTGTCAAAGTTAAAAGCGAAAAAGAGCTTTTGGAGCTTAGAAAGCAGGCGAACGAAATGGATCTGCCAAACGCATTAATTGTTGACAGCGGGTTAACGGAGATCCCGCCTGGAACTATAACATGCCTTGGAATAGGGCCGGCGCCGGTTGAGAAAATAGATAAGTTAACCGGCGGTCTTCCGCTTCTATAATAAGAGGAAGGAAGAGGAGCTTGGCAGTTCCTAAAGTTGAGAAACTTATCGGCATAGAGGTCTACTCGACAAAATCCAAGGGAATAGGCGGTGTTATTAGATGCTATCCGGAGGATTTTATCGTCGAGGAAGTTCTCGTAGACGGTTCCACAGCGAGAATTCATGGAAAGGAAAGTCATGTCTTAAGCATGACTCCAGCGCCAAAACAGTCTTACCTACTATGTGTTCTTGTAAAGAGGAATAAGGATAATCTGCTGGCGATAGAGGCTATAGCTGAAAACATGGGTATAAATCCTAATCGCATTCATATCGCAGGAATAAAGGACACGAAGGCGGTTACAGCTCAACACATAACTATAGATGGGGTATCGGCTGAATCAGTTCAAAGGCTGAAAATTCCAGGCGTGGAAGTTTACGCTATTGGATACTCCAGAGTTAAGCTTTCACCCAGCTATCTCCTAGGTAATTGTTTTCAGGTGACCATAAGGAAGATAGGCCGTACTAAAACCTCCATAGAGGAGCGGATGCATAAAATCCTAGAGGAACTGGAGCGAAATGGCGGTGTTCCAAACTTTTTTGGACATCAAAGATTCGGCACAGTCAGACCAATAACCCATCTTGTAGGTAAAGCGCTAATACAGGGGGAAATTGAGAAGGCTGCCATGATTTTTCTGGCAAAACCAAGCCCATATGAGCATCCGGAATCAAGGGAAGCGCGGAAAATTTTATGGGAAACTGGGAACTTCAAATGGGCGCTGGAGAATTTTCCTGAAAAATTACATTATGAGCGGGTTATGCTTAGGCACCTAGCTAAAAAGGGAAATGACTTCATAGGGGCTTTCAGGAGACTTCCTAAGAAGCTGCTTAGGCTCTTTCCGCAAGCGTATCAAGCTTATATTTTTAACAAGTTTCTAAGCGGGAGGATTTTATCTGGGCTATCTTTGAACATGGCGGAGATTGGAGATTACGTTGTAAGCTTAGATTCGCTGGGACTCGCAAACCCGAAGATCTATGAAATCGCGGATCATGCAAACTTATCCGAATTGAATGAAGCAATAAGGTCAGGTAGGAAAAAACTAGCTCTTCCAATGGTGGGCTTCAAGCATAAGTTATCTAAGGGCATACAAGGAGAAATATGTAGGAAAATCCTTGAGGATGAAGGAATTGAAATTAAAGACTTTAAGGTTAGGGGCATCCCTGAGCTTAGCTTGAGGGGAGGAGTCAGGCCGGCCATAACCCTGCTAAACAGATTCAAGATTAACGAGATATCAAGAGATGAGACTGACCAACGTAAATGGAGAATAAAACTTACATTTATGCTTCACAAAGGATCCTATGCATCAGTGCTTCTCAGGGAGATTATGAAACCGCGAAGCCCTATTAAAGCCGGATTCTAAGAGCCTTTACTGACACAAACTGCTTTTTCAGCGTTATTTATAAGATCCAGTTTCTTGCCCGCAGGAACGATGACGCTTGCAGCGTATTGGTGCCCATCAGCCATGCCGAAGCCCTTAGAAGCCGCCTCCAAGATGCTCACAGCCCCGGGCAGCCTGCCGTTATCGATGAGTTTCTGCAAATGTTCAGGCACTCTTACGGATGCTTTAATGAAATTATCCTTCAATCTACCCCATTTAGGGATTTCAGGCGGCACATCGACTATTCCGAGAATATACTTATTAGGTTTTATGAGGCGCGTCTGGTATGAGAGGAAGGAACAGAATTGCCCAATAACTTTAGTTCCCATGCCAGTATAAACTTTTCCGGCTTCAAACCATTGAATATGATCTGTCTCATTAAAACCCTCTCTATAGAGCTTTTCAAGAAGCTTTCTATTAGCCACTTTACGCTTTTCTTCAAGATCAGATATAACCTTTTCAACATCGGATCTTACGCCATGCAGGCAGATATCTATCCCGAGATCAGGACCACCTACATAATATCCCACCGCGCCTAAAATCTGAAGTTTAGAAAAGAGGACATCTACATTCAAGTTTAATTTTGATATCTCGAAGTTCTTGCCCTTCACTTTTATAATGCCATTTTTTAGAGCTTCATCGAGAATGGTTTTGTTTATGGATAAGTATCCTTTAGGAATCTCGAAACTTCCAACAAGGGCCAAGTAAGCTAATTCCAGATTTTCCGTGTTAAGGGCCTTGGCGAAGAGGTAACAGCATGTAGCTCCGGAAAAATCCGTCTCACCTTTGAATCCCAGATTCTCAAGATTTAAATCCAGAACCCTTGGATCCCTTGATGGCTTTGGATCATGATGGTCAAGTATTATGGTTAAGCTGCGTCCATGATTAAAATCAGATATCAAATCCGCATGCGAAGATCCTATGTCGGCGTAGAGAATTATACCTTCAGCTCTAGAGTGTAAATCAGCTATAACCTCCGGGTAAACCTTTTCGAGACATAGCGTTGTAACTGTGAAGCCCTCCCGCCTTAAAGCTTCTTTCAGTATCGCAGCTGAGCATAAGCCATCAGCATCATCATGATGCACCACTAGAAGCTCCCTGGATTTTTCACTTCTAAGAAGGTTTACAGCCTGATCCGCTAAGCGCCTAAAATCAGGTGTTGACATGAGACAGCCCCATGAGTAATCCCTAAAACATCCACAATAAGAAGCATCAATGGCAAAACATATATTTGTTTTTGCGTTACGTTGAAATTTCTGTGGAGGCTTAACGTGCGGAACATAGTAGTTGAAAGCCTAAGGCAGACGCCGATTGAAAAACAGAAACTTGAAATTGTCGAGAGAAAAGGTTTGGGACATCCTGACTACATATGTGACACTGTAATGGAGCAGATATCGCTGCGCCTAAGCAGAGAGTACCTGGAGAAAGCAGGCACAATACTTCATCATAACGTGGACAAGTCACTGCTCGTAGCTGGACAATCTGAGAACAGATTCGGCGGCGGCATAGTGATCCAGCCTATTCTCTTCATATTCGGAGACAGAGCTACAACAAAGTTCGACGGAATAGAGATAGACGTTGAAAACATAGCAATAAATGTTGCAAAAGAATGGTTCAGGAAGAACATGAGGTTTGTCGACCCGGAAAAACATGTGAAATACCAAGTGGAGCTGAAGCCCGGGTCAGCTGGGCTTGTGGATATTTTCATGAGGAAAGGAAAAATTCTTGGGGCAAACGACACTTCAGCCGCCGTCGGCTACGCCCCAATGACAAGAACCGAGAGAATTGTCCTGGAAACCGAAAGATTCCTGAATTCTAAGGAGTTCAAGCATAGGTTCCCTGAATCCGGCGAGGACATTAAGGTAATGGGCTACAGAAACAATAACGACCTAAACCTCACAATATCAATGGCCTTCGTTGACAGATACATATATAGCGAGGATGACTATTTTGAGAAGAAAGCCAGAATTCTTGAGGAAATAAATCGTTTCGTACGTTCGAGAACAGACTTTGACAAGGTAAATATCCAACTGAACACTCTTGACACGCACGGTAGGGGTTTAAGCGGGCTGTACCTGACGGTTCTTGGCACAAGCGCCGACAGCGGAGACTCCGGGCAGGTAGGTAGAGGAAACCGCGTTAACGGCTTAATATCCCTTAACCGGCCATTCTGCTCAGAGGCGGCAGCTGGCAAAAACCCAGTCAGCCATGTTGGAAAAATCTACAACGTCCTTACCTTCAAGATTGCCCAGCATGTCTATGAAGAGGTGCCGGGACTTGAAGAAGTGTACATTTGGCTTTTGAGCAAAATCGGTCAGCCAATTGACCAGCCTGCTGTAGCAGCGGCGCAGGTTATTTCAAAAGATTCAGATATTCTAGATAATGTGAGGAACAAAATAGCCAGTGTGCTTGAGTTTGAACTTGAGAACATAGATAAGTTCTGCACGGAACTAGCTGAAGGCAAAGTGCCCATCTGCTAGCAGAAACACCAGCATTATTTGCGATGCCCGGAATTCCTTAATACAACTCTTCAGATAATTTTAATAATCCATTCATCTGAAACTATGTTTGTGAAGAACATGCCAGTTAAAATTAAGAGTTTTTTTGAGGAGATGGCTGGCGAAAAAGCCCCAGGTCCAACTCCAACCTTTTCAGTGCTTCACCTAATACGTGTTTTAGAAATTTTAGCTGAAGGCCCTGCAGGCCGGGGTAAACTCGCTGAGGAGCTGAACGTCGGGCAGGGAGCCATTCGCACAATTATTAAGAGGCTGAAGCATGCTGGGCTAATTTCAACCTCAAAGGAAGGCTGTAGGCTTACAGCCAAAGGATTGAGAGTTTGGGATAAATACAGGAAAGTGTTCGGCGGGAAGGTTGAAATCAAACAGGATAGGCTTATCCCGGCGGATTACAATTTTGCGATCCTCGTTAAAAACTGCGGAAATAAAGTTAGCACAGGCATTGAACAACGCGATGCCGCAATAAAATTAGGAGCGAAAGGCGCCGCCGCGATAATTTTTAAGGATAAACGCTTCGTTATTCCATCCGTCAGTGATGATGTTTCAAAGGATTACCCCGGCTTGATAGCACAGATAGTCAGATTTTTGAATCCTGAGGAGAATGATGTGATTATAGTAGGCGGTGCTGATGACCCGTATAGGGCTGAATACGGTGCAATGGCTGCCATGTGGACGCTTCTTGACTAATATGTGTACTTGTCACAGCCAGCGAGTATGCGTTCCAATGCCATGTTAAAATTAATCATCCCATCGTTTGTTCTCGCAGAAACAGGTATCAGAAGAAAGCGGAGTCCCAGCTGAAATATGGCTTTCATCATGTTCCGGCTTAGGAGGCGCTTTGTCCCTTCAAGTTTCTGATCAATCGCGTACTCGAGAGATTTCGGATTCGCAGACCAGTCAACAATCCGATTCACGTCGTCTGCTGGAAGCAAGTCGCACTTTGAAAGCACGTGAACTTGGGGGATGAAGAAGCGAGTGTACACAGCAGCTGACAGAAAAACGTTTGAAACGTAATTTAGCGGATTCAAAGAGAAAACAGCATCAAAGAGGTAGACTGCTGCCTTAGGCTCTTTAGTAAACTCGTGAACTATGTAGGGTCCACTTGCCCTAAAAGCGAAAAGCTCCATCTGCCCAGGCGTGTCAACAAGAACTATGTCAGATTTTAGCTCTTCAACATCCATTGAAATTTTTTCTATTTCATCAGCTATAAGATCAGCAGCCATCACAAGCGCCCCGTTTGGGCCGAGGCTATATTCATCCATCAATTCCTCCACGTTCACATAGTCCCGAACATCCACATCAGGCGTATACGGAAGCGTCAGTGCACCTGGATCCAAGTTTATGATCGAAACGTCCTGCTTAGATAACCTCAACCATTCAGCAAAGGCCGCAGTTAATGAGGACTTGCCGGAGCCCGCGGTTCCTATGAAGAAGACAACACGCATCATGGTCACCGTTGCGGGAGCCGAGTAACCTACTTTTACGGCTTAGAGAAAAGCCTTTTGATGAAAAGGCGATGAATGGATTATTGGTTGCTCAAGACACCCGGATGCCCAATCATCAAATCAGCGTCTAGCCTGTCCCTCATCGCAACCGATAATTTCTAAGAACATTTAGGCGAATAAGCCTTTCTGGGAGGAGCTTGAACCTTAACCCTCCCGCCCCTCTTATTTATCAGCTCTGAAAGTTGAATCATGGCTTTTCCAATGCGGCCCTTAGCCAAGCTGGAATCCTTAGCCACCGTTGAGAAGTGAATCTCTATGCGTGGGTTATCTTCACTTCCAGATGGATGAGATTTTATGTAGATGTAGGGGTTATCCTGCATAGTTGCATCTATCAGCGGCGCGAGTGTGGACTCCATCATGTCTTCAACGTACATGCTTGTCTCGTAAAAAGTCATCCCTCCTGATTCCCTCTTTAGAACAGCTGAAATGGATCCTTCGAAGATGGATTCCATCTCCGCAGGCACACCAGGAAGTGCGAATATGATGGTGTTTCCAGCATCAAGCATGACGCCAGGTGCTGTGCCTACAGGATTTGGCAATGGCTCAGAGCCCTCTGGAAGCATGGCCATCTTGGTTCTATGAGGAGTCATCTCCGTTTCCCCACTCTTAACATAGGCTCTATATTTCGTCTTAATCATCTGTAAAGCCTTGTCATTGAGGATTAACTCTCTGCCCAAGGCCTTCGCTATGCCCTCTAAAGTTTTGTCATCAAAAGTTGGGCCTAATCCACCCGTGGTAATTATAAAGCGGGGTTTCCTTGCAAGCGATTCCCTTATGGCGGACGCAACCTCTTCCAGATCGTCACCCACAACAATTATCCTCTTGACAGTTATGCCCATTATGGTTGCACGCCTAGCCAGCCATCGGGCGTTCGTATTCAAGATTTTGCCTATTAAAAGCTCATTGCCAACACAGATTATCTCCAACGAAGTCATTTCACCACTTTCACCAAAATCTCTAAGGAAATTATTAATTTATGCTATTTGCTGGTCAACATGCAGAAGCCGCATTCCTTTTATTGCTACAAAAACCACCAAAAGCCCCGCCGGCTAGATCCGTAAGTCATAGAAAGTGAGGGAAAGCGTTCCAAGCGACGCAAACATCGAAAGCTCATTTTGAACATTTTTGCAGCAGAGAATGTTCTGTAGAAAACATGAATAAACATAGCATAAACTAGAAATACGGGTTTACTTTCGGCAGGTTTCAATTACTTTTTCTTGCTAAGCCACCATTTTAAGTATTCCTTTCTACGCTTTGTCCTCTCGTCTTCCTCTTCATAGGGCTGCTTCAGCTTCTCTTTTAGCTCTACAAGTTCTTGTTGTGTGAGGGATAAGCCGCAGCTTTGACAAACATACTGCTTATTTGATGCGATATATAGCATTAGTCCGCCGCACTCTGGACAGTAGGGCATTCTAAACACTTTCCGTGTAAGAAGTGATTAGCCCTCAAGAAATAGCTTTCGTTGAATCATAAGCTTAAGTGATGAAGTTTTTCAGTCCGGCATCCCTAGCTATTCTTATAGCTGCTTCCATTTCGCTTCTGGTTAATCTTCGCCTCAGTTCAGGAATTTCGTAGGCCCGCCATTCAGGACGATATTGGAACATAACATTCACTCTGATTTCTCTTCCGAGGTTTTCAGCTATCCAGTTCAATATGGGCCTTGTGCAGCATTCAAGATGACTGGGCAGAACCAGCACTCTGATTATGAGTTCACCATAATTCTTCGCTTGCAGGTGATTGCTTGTGCAGACTTCCCAATAATTTGGAGCCTCTGAAATTTTCTTTGAACAATCTCCTGGACCATATTTAAAGTCCAGAAGATAGACGTCGACGAACCCTGCTAGGAGTTGAGCGGTTTCCGGACTGTAATAGGCGTTGGAGTTCCAGACTACTGGTACGTTAAGCGTCACATGCTTGAAAGTTTCAAGCCATTGTTCAAGCCATGGTGTGGGTTCACCGCCTACAAGGTTTACGTTTCTGCAGCCGCTCTCGCGGAGAAGAACAATTTCCTTCGCCAACCGTTCTGGGGAATAGGCTTCGCCGTTCTCCAACCATTGGGATATGGCCCAGTTTTGACAGTGCTTACACCGTATTGTACAGCCCAGGGTGAATACTGTTCCAGAGGGGACAAGTTCAGGTTCCTCACCCATGTGCTCGAAAATGCTTGAGACTGTGATGGTTTTGCCGCACCTACAGAAGCCAAGTTTACCTTCATGCCTGTTAATGTTGCATCTTCGAATGCAGAAGTGGCAGTTTTTCATTATTTGTTTTGCAATGGCAACTTTCAAGTCCAGATAGGATTTTCTCTGAGCAACTATTTCAAATGCAGCTTTGCCCTTTGAGTCAACTTCTTTTTCAAACTCATAGAAGGCTTGAGTATATTGTTCATGCAGTTTCCAAAGTTCATCTAAGGATGATTCTTCATTAAACTCTACGGGGAAACATTTACATAACATGAACTTTGCCAGCTTTGCGTTTTGCATCACTGCGAAGTACCTTGAGAGGCTTTTCCGCACCATCTCATCGTTTAAGACAGCTGTAGCATCTGGGCGTATTAACCGCCACATCTGAACCATCAAGCACCTCAATTTTAGAGTTAGAACAATGAGAAGGGGTACGCATATCCGCTGGCATGCAGTTTGCCCTTTATAGGGATCTCCTTATCGCAGACTGGACAGTGAAGGTTCCTTGTAAGGTTCCATTTCGCAATTTCGAAGCCGTGGCGTTTGATCAATAGCGTGTTGCATTCTGGACAATAAGTGTTCTCAGCAGGATGCCCAGGGATATTCCCTATAAAAACGTAATTTAAGCCAATGCTTTTTGCGGCTGCGTATGCCTTTTCAAGGGTTTCTATGGGCGTTGAAGGAGTGGTTGTCATTTTATAGTCCGGGTGAAAACGAAGTAAATGGAACGGTGTGTCTTCGCCGAGGTTATCCTTTATCCATGTTGCAAGTTTTCTTATCTGCTCTATAGAGTCGCCCTCTTTGGGCACAACGAGATTGGTGATTTCTATGTGTATACCGTTACGCTTCATCTCCTTCAAAGCCTCGAAAATAGGGTCAACGGATGGCACAGAGGAGAAGGCTCTGTAAAAATCAGGATCCCCGCCTCCTTTGAAGTCTACGGTTACTGCGTCAAGGTATGGCGCAATGGTTTTCACGGCTTCAGGCGACATATATCCGTTTGTAACGAATGTGTTGAAAAAGCCAACTTGATGCGCAAGTTTCGCTGTATCATAAGCGTACTCGAAGAATATCGTGGGCTCAGTGTACGTGTAGCTTATCCCCTGGCACCCATTGTCTCTAGCAGCGGTTACTACAGCTTCAGGGGGAAAATTATGCCCGGAAATTTTTTTCTCTTGGCTTATCATCCAGTTATCGCAGAATTGACAGCGAAAATTGCAACCTACAGTTGCAATAGACAAAACTGATGACCCGGGGTTAAAGTGGTAAAGAGGCTTCTTCTCTATTGGGTCAACACAGGCTGAGATTACTTTCCCATAAACGAGAGAGTAAAGCACACCTCCCTTGTTCTTCCTCACTAAACAGAACCCTGTTTCATCTTCACTTATCAAACACCTTCTACCACACAGGCTACATCTAACTTTTTTGTCGTTTAGTTTCTCGTAAAGCATCGCCTCGCGCAATATAATACCACCAAGAAAAAACCAATCAACTGGTTTAATTAAAGGTTATTTAGATCAGCATAGCGCTGAATCCATTTTACGCTTCTAGCTTATTCCTTTGCAGGCGTCCTTATCTCAAGGACGAAGGGAGGCGTTAGAGTTTTAACGTCCAAGTCGACGCCTAGAAGCCCCCCAAGGAAACCCGCCCAAATGTTAGGCTCATTTATGAATGGTGCCTTTATTAGTATATACTTGTCCTTCAGATAAAAATCCCCGAAGCCTTGAACTCTAAGACGGTTAAAAACTTCAGACCAACTTTCCGGGTTTGTGGTTTGTATGCCGAGCGTCGTCTCCATCGAAACCCTTGCTGCCTCACCCATTTTTCTTCCAACCTCATTCCGCTTGTCCTTAGAGACATTCTGAATTAGAATGTTTACGAGTTCTATGTTCATGAAGGCTATTCGGCTTATACCGCAGTAATACTCACCTGGATATCGCCAGTCATATATCATCATAGTCCGGTAAATGTCAAGCATTTTGGAGATTAATGGCTTTATACCTGGCTCCTTGCCTTCCTTTATAAGTTCGTCTATAAACCTCCGCTCTTCCTCTTCAAGAATTATCGTAGTCCTCTTAGCTGAACCTTTACCGCGTTTCCGGGGAAATTCCGCTTTCTCTTCCATACTATATTGCCATAACAACTATATCTAATTACATATCTTATATGCATTATCCCAAAATCAAAGCGAGGCAACAAAACACTTTAAGCAGGGTTTATTTAATATTTATCCGCCGATGAAGAGTTTACTCGCTGATAAGATGATGCCCCCTGGGGTATCTGAGGCGCCTAAGAAATAACCTTCTTTCTAACCAACCATAATGTTACGGCCAGTCCAACGATGAAAAGCAACAACCCCAGAATCATCGAAGCACCATAATTAACATTGAAGCTCACAAGCGCCGTAACGATGTATGTAGGTCCAGTGAAGGTTAGAATGGCAGATAGGATTATTAGGAAAATCCTCCAGACATCTGAATTAAAATCGACACCCAAATTCATTCCCAACTTTTAGCTTTAAATTATTGTTTAAATATTTTCCCTTTAAAGGCTTTCTTTAACTTCACTACCAAGTAGTTTCATAAGGAACTTGAAAACGGTGAAGGCTGCTCCCTTATCCGCTTGGAAACCTGTTGTGGACCCGAGCAGACATGCCCCTTCTACCCTCATCTCTTTAGCAAGTCCCAATACGAGACCTGTAGCTCCAATTACTCTTCCCTTCGTGTATATTACTGCGCCTTTATCTATGAGTTCCATGACAAGTCTCGGAGAAGTGGCGGCAACATAAACCTTGGGCTCAGTTTCTGAAGAGGGCAGTCCGCCCAAAGTCACAATTAAGCTACATTTATTTTTAATCGTGAAGTCGATAATTTCGCTGCATAGGTAATATTGGGCGACAACATCATCAAAAGAAGGTTGTGTGTCGCCAGTCATTATTATAACATCATTGTTCTCCATGGATGCAGCATAAAATTCATACCTAGGCAGTCTGCAAATTCCATCAGACCCGGTGGATACGTAATCAGGGAAGTATGGCGAGTATAATTCTGCAAAAAGCTTAGCTCCTGAGAACTTTATGAGGAGATTAGCGGCGATTTTACCGACGTTTCCAATTCCGGGAAGCCCTTGAACGAATATGGGATTATTAAGTGTAGGACTGAAAATGTAGCGGATAACTGGTTGATCCATGCTCTAAACCAAGCCGGATAAGAGGGAAAATCAATAATAAACCTTTCTAGAATCCTAAAAGGATTTAAGAGAGTTTATATTCAGCATAACATAGCGGGGTGGGGTAGCCAGGATTAACCCGCTGGGCTCATAACCCAGAGATCGGTCGTTCAAAAAGAGGCCAAGTCTTGGCCTCTTGAAAGTCGACCCCCCGCTACTAAATCCCGCCCCGCACACTTATTTTGGGTCAGGTCTGATGATGGGAAAGGCAGAGCTTGTAGGATAATGAGCAAAACTAAAATGCCACGTTATCAGCCGCCATGCTTGTTTGACCGCCCCCCCAAGTATTTAAGCTTTTTAAGGTTCCGTATAAGGAAGGTAAATTAACAAGGAAATAAATCACTGATTGGGGGAAGGTATCATGATGGACTTTAGTCATCTGGAGAACGTCGTGTTTACGGTCACTATTAATCCGTTAATCAAGCATATAATTGGCGTTTTCGATTGGGAGTGCCCTGAGGATGGCAATTTACTTTTGAACTCTCTTAGGGAATTCCTCGGCGAGCCCATAGAGTTGTGTCCCAGCTGCAGGCGGATAAGCCGTAATATTGCGAGACCTTTCTATGAAACTGGCAGTCTTCTTCTGAGAGTGGATAAAGAATTCATGAAGAGGCAATTTCTCAAGGATCGCTATGGCGACGCATGGTTTAAGGGATTCGGTTTGATGATGAAAGGTATAGAAAAGTACGGTATACGCGTACCTTTCGTGCCCGCTGGACCCTTTGAGATAGTCTGGAATCTTACATATAAGTGCAATCTGAGGTGTAAACACTGCTATGAGAATGCTGGTAACAGCGGCAAGGTTGAATTAAGCACAGGTGAAGCCAAACAAGCCATTGACATACTGGCTGATATTGCCCATGTTGGGTTACCCGCATTATCATTTAGCGGTGGTGAACCGCTCGCGAGGAAGGATCTCTTTGAACTTGCAGCCTACGCTAAGAAAAAGATTCCATACATAAGTGTGGCATCCAATGGAACTCTAATAACGAGGGATAACGCAAAAAAACTAAAGGATGCTGGAGTGGACTACGTCGAGATAAGCATAGACGGGGCATCATCGCAAACTCATGATGAATTCAGAGGCATCGTAGGTGCTTTTGAAAAGGCCATAGAAGGAGTCAAAAACTGTGTTGAAGAGGGAATTGACACTTGCATAGCAACGGTTCTGCACAGAGACAACTTGAAGGAGACTGAGAAAATTTTGCAATTAGCTAAGGATCTGAACGTCAGATTTATGCACTTCAACTTTGTTCCTACAGGCAGGGCAAGGAAATACATGGAGATGGATCTAACGCCAGATCAGCGGCATCACGTTTTACAAACAATAGGCAAGGAGATCATAAGCCTTTATCTTCTAGCAAAAGAGGAGGAGATGAAAACTGGGAGAACAAGTATTAAAGTGGACAGGTTCTTCAGCACTTGCCCACAATATGCACCGGTAACTAAGCAGCTATCCGAGCAGAGGGGACATAGATTCATAGTGGAGGCACATTACGCAGCTAAAAAGGGTGTAGAAAATGTGGCCAACTTCTTAGGCGGTTGTGGAGCTGGACGTTTGTACTGCGCAATAGAGCCGGATGGAAAGATAAAGCCATGCGTGTTTCTCCCTACAGCAGAGGACACCGTTATTGGAAATATCCTGGAGGATGATTTTGAGGAAATATGGGATAGCCACCCATTGCTGTGGCAGCTTAGGAGAAGGGAGGATCTTGAAACCTACATCGTAGACTCGAGAATAGTAGGTTGCGGTGGATGCGTAAACAAGTACATATGTGGGGGATGTAGAGCAAGAGCATACAGCTATTTTAATGGGAACATAAAATCGCCGGATATAGGATGCATACGTAATAAGCCTATATGGGAAAAATTGTTAACTTCAAGTAGCTATTCTACTGCATTCTTTTCTAGACGCGAAAATTAATTTCGGGCTGCGTGGCGGAAGTGAGAAAATGGGGGACGTGGGGGTTTCAGGCTTTGCCCTTTTCCTCTTTTCCGTAATAGGCAGTCCATTTAAGTTTACGCGAGTCTCTTCCCAGTTTTAGCGAGCTTTTTCTGCATTTGCTTGAGCAGAACCAGAATATGGCGCCGTCGTTTTTTATATACATCATACCTGTGCCCATGGGGAAGTCATGACCACAGAATGAACATTTTCTGAATTTGGGCAAAGTGGGAACCCTCCAAAATTTTCAGCGCATCATCTCGTAATCTTCTTCGCTTCCCTTTCAGTTTCTCTGAGCATTAGAATATCCTGAAGACGTACAGGCCCTTTCACGTTTCGTGTTATTATACGCCCTTTGTCTCTTCCCTCGAGAATGCGGACCCTAACCTGAGTTATTTCTCCGGTCACTCCGGTTCGCCCAATAATTTGAATAACTTCTGCAGGGGTAAGTTCTTCCTCAGATGATACTTCCTTCTCCTTACTCATTTGGCTCCTTTCCTGATCTGCTCAACTCTTTTAACTATCTCCTTAACTAGGCCAGCCGCTTCACCCTCATTCACGATGCATGCAGCAGAGGCAGGCACGTCTATTCCAACGGCATTTCCAATCTTCTCTTTGCTGGGAACGTAGATGTATGGAATTTTCTTCTCGTCGCATAGAAGCGGCAGATGAGCTACAACCTCCGGCGGGTCAACATCTTCAGCGATTACTACAAGCCTTGCTTGCGCCCTCTCCACAGCTTTTGTCGTCTCGTTAGCGCCCTTTTTCACTTTACCAGTTTTTGTGGCTACTTGCAGGGCTTCATAGGCCGCATCTACAACTTCTTTCGGAACCTCAAACTTCACGTAAAATGGCTTTGACATTAGCCTCACCCTCAAACGCACAGTCTTAATCAACAACACCCACTTATGAATGTTTCGACCGGAAAGCGTAACACGCTACAAGAATCGATGTAGAAAGGTTTAAATAACATGTTCCGTTGAAACTTTTTGTTTTTCGAGGGGAACCCTAAACGTTGATCAGATTAGGTTCAGTGCTTCATGTCAGTGCAAACCGCAACCTTATAGTTAAGCTCGAAAAAATTCCAAGAATTGGCGAAGTTGTTGTTGATGAAAACTTTAAGCCCGTAGGAGATGTTTTCGACATTTTTGGACCTGTAACAGCGCCCTACGCCGCAATTAAGCCCAAAATATCTAATCCTGAAATCCTGGTCAATAAAATGTTGTATATTTCCCCTCGAAAAAAGAAAATCGGGGGTATTCAGCCTGGATGACGTAGAAGCAATAGATACAGGCTCCCAAACCCCCATCCAACAGTCCAAGATACAATTCTGCCCGGAATGTGGCAGTACAAGACTCATGCGCGATTATGAATGTGCAGAAATAGTCTGCATGGATTGCGGCGTTGTAGTGGCTACTAAGATTGCAGATAGAGGCCCGGAATGGAGGGCCTTTGATGATGAGCAAAGGGCGAAGAGAACAAGGGTGGGGGCTCCGCTCACATACACTATTCATGATAAAGGATTGTCAACGATGATCGATTGGCATGACAGAGACATATACGGAAAAGGCTTGTCTCCAGGGCAGAAAGCGCAGATTTACCGCCTTAGAAAATGGCAACGTCGTATAAGAGTTTCAGATGCAACTGAGCGTAACCTTGCATTTGCTCTTTCGGAAATAACGAAAATTGCAAATGCGCTGAGCCTACCGAAGAATATAATTGAGACAGCATCACTGATCTACAGGAAGGCTGTTAAGGAGCATCTGATAAGGGGCAGATCTATACAAGGGGTAACGTCTGCAGCAATATATCTGGCATGTAGACAATGCGGCTTACCGCGAACCCTTGAAGAAATAGCCCAGGCTTCAAACGTGAACAAAAAAGAAGTAGGCCGTAGCTACCGATTTCTAATAAAGGAGCTGAACTACTTCATCCCACCCCTTAAACCTGGACAATATATAACTAAATTCTCCAACCAGCTAACCATGCAGGGCAAAGTTGAGGAAATAGCCCACAAAATCCTGGCGGTTGCAAAGGATTTGAAGCTCACTTCAGGCAGAGGACCCACAGGAATAGCGGCTGCGGCAAGCTACATAGCTTCTGTACTTACCGGGGAGAGAAAAACACAAAGAGAAATAGCAGAAATAGCCCAAGTAACCGAGGTAACTATTAGAAACCGCTACAAGGAACTTGTTGATAAACTAATGTTTCACATCACGATTTAACCTTGCATAACCCCCAATTTTTATAGTTAAAAGGGGCCACAGCTGATTTATTATGAAAGAAAGGGAAACAGTAAGCATTAAAAGCATAACTCAAGAGATAAAAGTCATAACAGGTGAGCTTATGCAAACCCTGAAAAACCTGCGTGAAAGAATAAAGACTTTAGAAACGGAACGCGCTAATCTGCTTCTCGAAATAGAGAATCTGAAAAAGGCAGCTGAGGATAGGATAAGTGCATTAGAATCAGAGGTAAACATGCTTCGAGAAGAGGTCAAATCGTTCAGGGAATTTCTGGGAAGCACTGACAATAAAAATGGCAAAACGTAGCTTAAGTAGTTCATATTTTTGATCAGTTAACTTTAAAGGGCTGCCTGGTTATTTAAAAGCACAACTATGCCATACAAGTTTACATTTGACCTTTCGAGGATTCCGCAGCTTTTCTTTACAGAATTAACTAAAATAAGCTATGATAAGGGTATACATAGGAGGATGGGCATAAAACTTAGAGATGTCATCAAAAAGTTCAGAATTCAGGAGGCAACAGGTCTAAACTTATCAGATGCAATTCAACTTCTGGAAGATCTCATAGATATGGAAGCCAGGAACCTCCTGGAAATGGAAAGATTCGGAAAAGCAAGCAAAAAGGCGCTTTTCCTCCCGCACTGCTCTAGGAAGTATATGGACAGCAGATGCAAAGCAGAATTTAACTCTGATGTACCGACATATCTCTGCGCCAAATGCTCTCCTGATTGTCTAATCAATAAAGCAACATCGTTGGCTAAAAATGCAGGATACGACGTTTATATTCTCCCAGGGGGATCATGTATATCTAAAATTCTGAAGCTTAAACGCTATGATGGCATCGTTGGAGTTGCATGTGGGGAAGAGTTAAGGGTTGCTGAAAAAATTTTGGAAAACATGAACATAGCTGGACAAGCTGTTCCCCTGCTGAAAAACGGGTGTTCAAACACTTTCTTCAACATTGAAACTTTGCAGAGAATCTTAGAGAAAAATGGGGGTTAAAAGCAGTCCGATCTGTAAAGAGTTCACTTTGCAGCCTTCTTTTCAGTTTTCTTTTCCTCTTTCTTCTTTTCTCCTTTCTTGCAAGCCAACAATTACACCCCAAAACTCCAATTTAAAATGCAGCACATATCAGTTATAATTTTTACGCTCCATTTTAAAGGCTAACAAAAAAGCTTCTTTTGGAAAATATGGTTTAAAATGAGAATATTAAAAACGGTGTTAAATCACTTTACGATTTCTCTTTTCTTCCATCTTAGATTATTGCTTCGACATCTTCTGCACTTCACAGCTGTTGCAGCATTTCTCACTCCACACTCTCGGCATATTTTAAAATACAGCCTATGCTTTTGAGCTAACGTCTTCTTAAACGGGTCAGTTATTGGCATTCAAATTCAGCTCCAACGCGTTTTAAATGCAATGCAAGGCGTTATAAATATACTTTTTGTCACTTAACACTTCAGCGTAGATGTTTCTTCCCCAATTCATCACCGCAACATATTTATTTATGTATAAAAGATGGTAAAGAAGCTACCAAAGAATAAGGAGAGAGGCGGTGCAAAATGTCTGAGAGCAACTCAGTGTTAGTCGGGAAAAAGCCAATAATGAACTACGTGCTGGCTTGCATAACCCTTTTCCACGGCGGAGCGAAAGAGGTCCACGTTAAAGCCAGAGGTAGAGCAATAAGCCGCGCTGTAGATGTTGTTGAGGTTGTTAGGCGCCGATTCCTACCAGACGTTAAAATCAAGAAGGTCGGCATTGGTACAGAGCAAGTGACGGCAAAAGTGGAAGGCAGCGCACCAACAAACGTCAGCACAATTGAAATAACACTTGAAAGGTAAGACAACCTAAAATTCAAAGCTCCGCCGCCCCTCCTTTATTTGTGGAGGGCGCTTTCTAAGTGAGAACAGCGCTATGTAGTTTCTGCCTAAAAAGCGGAATATTGTGCCAAAAATGTTCAAGTAAGGTTAGATCTGGAGAGGTGACAGAATTAGATCTGAAAATCGCCCAACTACTTTTGTCACTTGAGGAAACATACCCCTCCCTTCAAAACGTTTATTTCCATAAAGCAGTCGACGCAGGTAGAACATTAGCAATTATAGTTGGTAAAGGGGATGCCCCCCGCCTACTCGGCCAGGGAGGCAGGATCATAAAGACCCTAAGCGAGAAAACTGGGAAAAATATACGCGTTCTAGAGCATGGGGTGGATGATAGAAAGTTCCTTGAAGACCTGTTTGCACCGTTCAGCATCGTCACAATAAACACCATATGGCTTCCTGACGGAACAACAGAAACCCGGGTTATTTTGCGGAGAAAAGGAAGAATGCGAGCATTCGACATTGAATCACTTAAGAATATCGCTCAAGAAGTCAGGGGTATGACGTTACGTGTGGAGTTTGCTGATTAGGCATGGTGGGGAACCAATTTGGACACCAACAACAGCGACTGGCAAAGAACCCACTATTCATCTGAAGTTAAACCAGAGCTTGACGGGCAGAAGGTCACTCTTCTAGGCTGGATTCAGGAAATTAGGGACCTAGGCGGAATAAGCTTCATAATATTACAGGATAGGGAAGGAACAGTTCAGATCACAGTTCCGAAGAGGAAAGTTGCAGATGAGTTTCTCCGTAAGGTTGAAGCCTTACAGAAAAGATTCAGCATCGGTGTCAGGGGCATTGTGAAGAAAACACAGATGACACCTAGGGGCGTAGAGGTTATACCTGAGGAAATAAGAGTTTTCAGCACCGCAACTTCTCAGTTGCCAATAGACATAGTGGGGAAGGTCCACGCAAACCTTGATGCCCGCCTTGATGCAAGGGCGCTTGATCTCTGCCGCGAAGAGAACATCGCCGTGTTCAAAATCCAGCATACAGCACTACAGGCTATAAGGGAATTCCTCTTGGATAAAGGGTTCATAGAGGTTTTTACGCCTAGAATAATAGCCTCGGCAACAGAAGGGGGCGCCGCACTCTTTCCAGTAGACTATTTTGGAAAGAAGGCCTACCTTGCCCAGAGTCCCCAACTTTACAAGGAACAGCTCACCATGAGTCTTGAAAAGGTCTTCGAAGCTGGAAAGTTCTTCAGGGCTGAGGAATCCCACACAAGACGCCATCTGAACGAATTCGTTTCAATAGATATTGAGCAGGCTTTTGCATCAGCGAAAGACGTTATGAAGCTGCTGGAGCAGCTAATACAGCACACATGTAAAACTGTCAGCGAAAAATGCCAGAGGGAACTTGCTCTGCTTAATCATAGGCTAGAAGTGCCAACTTTACCATTCAAGCGCATTACATATGACGAGGTTCTAGCTGATTTAAAGCGTGAAGGCGTAGAGATACCATGGGGCGAGGATATTCCTACACCAGCTTTTAGGAAGCTGGGCAGAATCCACCCATACTTCTACTTTATAGTTGACTGGCCGACGAAATCTAAGGCTTTCTACATAAAGCCCAAAGATGAAAACCCCGAAATATGCGAGGGCTTCGACCTAATGTGGAGCTGGATTGAGCTGGCCTCAGGCGGAACAAGAATAGCCTCAAAAGCACTTCTCATAAAGCGTCTAGAGGAGAAAGGGCTTAACCCGGAATCATTCAAGCATCACCTTCAAGCTTTTGATTATGGTATGCCGCCCCATGCTGGATGGGCTATAGGCCTAGAAAGACTCACAATGATGCTTACTGGGAAAAAAAACATCCGGGAGGTAACCCTATATCCCAGGGATAGGTTTAGACTTACACCGTAATCATAAAGCATGTTTAGCTGAATCAGTTATAAAAGTTGATAAACAACTACTGAGTTATTGCGGTGTATGGGAGAACATTTAAAGATAGCATGCGGAGTTTTCGGCGCCATTCACCTTAACCGCGGAAATGTTTTCCCCTATGTCTATTGGGGACTTAGAGCCCAGAACCATAGAGGGCATCAGTCTCATGGTTTTCTCACTTTTGATGGAAGTAAATTTCACATTTACAAGGCTTTGGACCTTGTGCCCAAAATTAGACCTAGCGCGATAAACGAGTGGCTTGAGCGTTTGCCGGGACACGTAGGAGTAGGAAATGTCCGCTATACCACATTCGGGGAAACTGATGAAAAATCAATTTTAAAAGACACGCAGCCCGCAACCGCCTGCATAAAAGGCGCCAAGCTTGCAATATCTTTTAACGGCAACATCGTTAACACCCTTCAGCTTAAAAAGGAACTTACTAAAGATGGAAGGCGCAGAAGCGACGCGAAACTGCTATGTATAAAAATACTAGCCGAGTTTTCTAGAAGCAAAGACCTTTTCTCAGCTGTTGAAGCCTGCATGAGAGATGTTGAAGGCGCCTACTCCGTTGCCGGAATAACAGCGAATGGAGAACTGTTCGCGTTCAAGGACCCACACGGCATAAGACCTCTATGCATGGGCCACAGCGAGAGCATGGACATCTACGCTTTCTCATCTGAAACCGTGGGTCTAGATATTAACGGATTCACAAGAGATTTCGAGTTGGAGCCAGGCGAACTCGTGGTCATTTCAAAGGAGGGCGTAAAAAGAAAAAGGCTAATGAAGTGCCGCAAGGCTTTCTGCGCATTTGAAATCGCGTATTTTGCAAGGCCAGACTCACGCTTTGATGAAAAACATGTTTACGAGATTAGGGAGGAGTTTGGAAGGAATCTTGCAAGGGAGAACCCGGATATAGCTGGGGACGCAGACATAATTGTTTCCCTTCCTGAAACAGGGGATGACGCGGCTTTTGGAGTATATGAAGAGACGGGGTTAAGGTGGGAGAGAGCTACAAGGAGGCATAGATACGTCACCGAGAGGGCGTTTATAATGCTTAGCAGGGAGCGTTATGCAACCATAGACAAGAAAGTTAACATTTTAGCCTCAAAGGTTAGGGATAAACGTGTGATAGTGATTGATGACAGCATAGTTCGAGGAGACACTACAAAAATCACCATAGAGAAGCTACGGAGAATGGGCGCTAAGAAGGTTTACATGTTCATAACATTTCCGCGGATAATTGGACCGTGCTTCTACGGGATTGACATGGCAACATATAGCCAACTTATAGGCGCAAAAAACACTCCTGAGGAGATAGCCAAAATCATAGGCGCTGACGCGGTACGCTACCAGTCCATCGAAGGCTTCGTGAATGCAACAGGCTTCAGAAGGGATGAGCTCTGCCTTGGATGCGTAACAGGCGAGTACCCTACAACTTTAGCTCAGAAGATTGCTGACACCATGAAGAAAAGGTTCCTTGAGGGGCGGGAGGAAACCAGAAGGCTTTATGAAGATTATGCGCTTATAGAGGAAATCACGAGCAGCAAAAACAGCAGTTGAGATGCCGGGGGTTACACTTTGGTTGAGAGGGTAGGCGTTTTCGTGGTTTCATATGGGGCACGCGAAGCTGCCATGGTTGACGCTTTAAAAAGAAGCCTAAACTACGAGGTAGAAGTTTACGTTGCTGACAAGCAAAAAAACCCATTCAACGTGAAAAACGCTGTGGAACATGCGGTTATTCCGGATCTTAACGTTGAGTTAATATGCAGGTTTGTGGAAGCCCACAAGGAAAAGATAGATTTCGGCATAGTTGGCCCTGAAAAGCCGATTATAGAGGGCGTGCGCAACCTAGTTGAGAAGCGAACGGGAATACCGGTGATTTGCCCCACAAAGGAATACGCCATAGAGGCAAGTAAGGTTCAGCAGCGCCTCTTATTCCAAGAAGTTGTTCCAGAGGTTAACCCTCGCTTCAGAATATTCAGCCCGGAAGACTACAGCAGTGAAGAGCAGGCTGAAAGGGACCTTTATAAGTGGCTGGACGAGCTGGAGAACCAAGCGGTGGTTAAACCTGACAAGCCGGCGTCTGGGAAGGGTGTAGGCGTCTGGGGAGACCACTTCACAACACGTAAGCAGCTCTTTGCGCATTTCTGGGAAAACCTGAAACACGGTAAGGTGATAGTGGAGGAGAAGCTTGATGGGGAGGAATCAAGTTTCCAGGCCTTCTGCGACGGCAAACACTTGGTGCCTCTGCCGGAGACACGAGATTACAAAAGGGCATTCGACGGGGATAAAGGTCCAAACACTGGCGGGATGGGCTCATATAAGGATGTAGGGGAAAGCCTCCCGTTCATGACGGCGGACGATCGGGAGAGGGAGATAGAAATAGTTAACAGGCTTTTCAGGAAGTGGGAGGTTAAGGAAAAAAACGCCCTAAGAGGTATCCCATTCTATGTGGCTTTCATGCATACTTGTGAAGGACCAAAAATACTTGAAAACAACAGCCGCCCCGGAGATCCTGAAATAATTAATATTCTGCCACTGCTGAAAGACGACTTTGTAGACATATGCCTCAAAATACTTGAAGGAAACCTCACACATGTAGAGCTCAGCAGGGAAGCTTCAGTGGTGATTTATAAGGTGCCGCCTAGCTATGGAGGATTCGCCG
Source organism: Candidatus Bathyarchaeota archaeon (assembly GCA_025058315.1). Lineage (GTDB taxonomy): Archaea > Thermoproteota > Bathyarchaeia > Bathyarchaeales > Bathycorpusculaceae > DRVV01. The sequence goes on from JANXET010000005.1 coordinate 91,017, forward strand.
AAGCCTTCCCACATCTGGTTAGGAAGAATGAAATTAACAGTCCAATAGACCTTTCAGAGGCTTATGCGCTTGAGAAGAGACACGGCGGCAAACTTAGAGTCTACCCGGCGGCTGTTGAGCTGAAGGGAAACAGCATTTACCCGCTTAAATCGAGAGCGGTAAGCGTTGTGGGAATAGCGGGGGATATAGAATCCGCCAGAGAAATTTCGCTTGAGGGCATCAGGGCAATCAAGGGCGGAGCACTGTGGCATAGGAATGACATAGCCTCTAAGGAACACATAGGTAGAAGTATATGCCACATGGAAAAGTTAAGAGGACGAAGATGAGCCGAGTATTCATTTCAGACTGCGAAGGCCCAATTTCAAAAAACGATAACGCCTTTGAGCTTGCAAGTCACTATATTCCCCGTGGAGACCGCTTCTTCACGGTTATAAGCCGCTACGACGACGTTCTAGCGGATGTTTTGAAGCGAAGAGGATATAAGGCTGGAGACACGTTGAAGCTGATCCTTCCATTCCTCAAGGCTTACGGCGTCACCAACAATGAGATGCAGAGTTTTTCAGCGCGCACGTTAATGCTTATGCCGCATTCAGGCGAAGCCCTCCAGCAGGTGCGGCGCATAACCAGAGCCTTTATCGTGAGCACGAGCTATGAACACTATGTGAGGGCACTATGCAAAGCCATAGATTTTCCATTTCATAGCACTTACTGCACAAGAGTTGACATGGACAGTTACAGGCTGAGCCTAGAAGAAAAACAGAGGCTTATGAAGCTGGCTGACGAAATAGCAGTCATGCCTATTATTGAAATCCCAGCCGGAGCCTGTGGTCTTGATGACTTCCCTGAAAAACATAGAGCCGCCATTAGAAGGCTGGATGAAATCTTCTGGAACGAAATAGCCCAAATGGAGGCAGGGAAAATTCTACGCGAGGTTAACCCTGTGGGAGGAAGCGAGAAGGCTGAAGCTGTGAAGGATATAGCCCGCAAGCTGAATGTGGAACTTGCCGACATAATCTACGTTGGTGACAGCATAACAGACGCTGAGGCCTTCAGGCTTGTAAGGGCAGGCGGAGGCTTAACATTGTCCTTTAACGGGAACCGCTACGCTATCAGAAACGCTGAAGTGGCTGTAATATCGGAAACAGGCCTTGTAACGGCTGTTATCGCTGAGCTCTTTATGCACTTAGGCAAGGAGGAGACTATGAATGTCTTGGAGAACTGGAGTTGGGAAGCACTTGAGAAAAGCCCTTTAAGCCGCATAACACTTGAAAAGCTTGCAGCCGCCTGTAAAAAGGGGCTGCCTAAAGTTAAATTAGTTGCAGACGAAAATATGGATGCATTGATACAGGAAAGCGAGGAGTTTAGGAAAAGGGTTAGAGGGGAGGCTGTGGGAGGTTTAGGGTGATGAATGAAAAACTCTTCGTGGAGAACACGTATGCCGAAGCCTTTCAAGGAGTATACTGCAGGGTTATAGTTACAGCCGACGACGAGGAAACCCTTGTAAGGGCTGCAGAGGACGCCACTGCAACGCCTGCAACAGTTATAGGGAGAATTGAAGGCGGAGTGGAGAAACTGCTGGGCGAAGGGCAAACCCCCGACGGGCGGAAAGGCGCGGTACTTCAGTTTTGGGGGATGATAGATCCTAAAAAGCCATTCTCCGAGTCTCTGAAAAGGTTTGAGGTGGAGTTTTCCTACAGGATAAGGCAGGACATACTCGTAAAGCCCTTTACAGCACTTTTTGATGCTTCATTGAATCCTGAGGGAAAGCTTGACATGATGGAGAGAGTTGGATACTGTGGAGATGGATACGAATGGACTGAGGAAAGGTATGGGCGAACGGTTATAGTAGTGCCCATAATGGTTCCTGACTTTATAATAGAGCGCTACCTTGGATATGCGAGAGGAGTTATGGGCGCAAACTTCTGGATCATGTGTGAGACTAAGGAGGCTGTAAAAGAGGCTGGAAGAAAATCCCTCGAAGCAATACATGAGATTGAGGGAGTTGTAACTCCCTTTGACGTGTGCTCAGCCGGTTCCAAGCCTGAAACGCGGTATCCATGGATCGGCCCCACAACAAACCATTCTTACTGTCCATCGCTGAGGAAGATTCTGGGCGGAGATTCAAAGGTTCCGGAGGGTGTGAGGTACATTCCTGAAATAGTTATTAACGGGATATCGCTTGAAGCCGTTAAACAGGCTATGCGTGCGGGCATAACAGCAGCGATGAAAGTTAAAGGAGTAGTGGGGATTTCAGCTGGAAACTACGGTGGGAAACTTGGAGATTTTAGGATCCATCTTCAGGAGCTTTTCAAATGAGTCGATTACAAGTGGTGGGGTTTGGAGCTCTAAACGTCGACAAGCTTTACAGGGTGAACAAGATAGCTGGGCCTGAAGAGGAAAGCTTCATAAGTGGTTATGAGGAGGCCTGCGGGGGTTCTGCTGCCAATACCATTGTGGGCTTGGCTAGGCTTGGGTGCCTCGTGGGTTTTATAGGCAAAGTGTCTAGGGACCGGGAGGGGGAAATGCTTGTCACGGAGTTCAGGAGGGAAGGGGTAGATACTGGAGGCATCATATGGGCTGAGAGTGGAAGAAGCGGATCCGTGTTAGGCTTCATCGACGAGAAGGGTGAAAGAGCGCTTTACGTGGATCCAGGTGTGAACGACACAATAGAGTTTAATGAGATAAGCAGTGAATATGCCTTCCAAGCCGAGTTTATCCATTTATCCTCCTTTGCAGGGGAAAAACCCTTCATGGCGCAGAAGAGGCTGTTGCAAGCGCTTCCATGTAACATTAAGGTAAGCCTTGACCCGGGCGAGTTATACGCAAGGAAAGGGCTTAATGGGCTGAAGGACATTATCAGCCGCGCATATGTGATTATGCCAAACGCAAGGGAACTTACGCTTTTAACTGGAGAAAGAGGCTACGTTGAAGGAGCTGCTGAGCTCATTAAGGCTGGGGCTAAAATCGTGGCTGTGAAACTGGGCTCGGCAGGATGCTATGTAACGGATGGAAAACGTGGCTTTCATGTAGAAGCCTTCAAAGTGCCCGTGGTGGATACAACCGGGGCAGGGGATGCCTTCTGCGCAGGCTTCCTTTTCGGGCTGATCCATGGTAAAAGCCTGTATGAATGTGGAAGGATCGGGAACTTTGTAGCTTCCAAATGCATAACAAGAATAGGGGCCAGAGCAGGGTTGCCCCGACTTGAGGATTTAAAACTTCTTCTCTAAGTGATTGATTATGCTTTCGAATAACAATTTACCGTCGCCATATTGCGGCATGAAGCTTTGTCTCGTCCAGTCTGGAAGCTGCCACCAGTAGAATGCTCTTTCAGGATGAGGCATAAGCCCTAGAACCGTGCCTTCTGGACTGCATATCCCAGCTATGTCGTAAAGTGATCCATTAGGATTATATGGATATTTCCCCCCAGCTTCTACGCCTTCCTTTGTGCAGTATCTGAAGACCAGCTGGTCGTTTTCAATCAGCCTTTTTAGGCATCGGGTTTCCGTCTCTTTGGGAAACAGAAATCTTCCTTCAGCATGAGCTACGGGAATACGTAACACCTGCCCTTTTGGGATTTTGGCGGTGAATATGCATTTCCCATTGTTTTCATGTCTTATGTAAACCCAACGGCAATGGAAACCGGGCGGATTATTCGGGGCTAGGACGGCTTCAGGATAAGGCGCTATTCCATCGAAAGCCGGAAGAAGACCAGCTTCCACAAGCACTTGGAATCCATTGCATATCCCAAGGACGGGGCGCCCTTCATCCACGAAGGACATGAGCTCTCTTCCCATCTTAGCAAGCATCCACTTAGCCCAGATCGCTCCAGCCCTCACATAGTCCCCGTATGAAAACCCACCTGGAAGCACAAGCGCATTATACTCCATTAGGCTACGGTGTTTAACCACATGGTTCACATGCAGTATGTCAGCCTGGACCCCCAAGTCTTCAAAGGCGTACTTTGTTTCCATGTCACAGTTTGTTCCACCTACACGAAGTATGCATACTCTTATTTCATGGCGTTTCATGTTTCACCCCAGAGTTTTTTTCCAACAGTTTCTAAGCTCCGTAAGAGGCGCATCAATCACAACACCACCATTAAGCCCATGGATTCGAAGTCTCTGAGTCCGTGTAACACGGCCTATTTCCGCATAAGTGCAACCACGCATTATGGCTTCGAAGTCGGCTCGGCACTTCTCCGGAACCTCTAATAGGAAGCGGCTGTTAGACTCTGAAAAAAGTATCAGATCATTCCTCTCCAGGTTCTCCCTTGGAACCAGACGAAGGTCCAGCTCTAAGCCGTAGCCACCTGAGAAGGCCATTTCAGCAGCCGCCACCGCCAAGCCACCTTCTGACAGGTCATGGCAGGAGCTTATGATGCCAAGGTCGATAGCTCGCGTCAGCGCCTTGAAGGTTTTCCTAGCGTTAACGACGCGGACTTTAGGCACGCTACAACCGAGAAAACCCATAAGCCGGTAATATTCTGAGCCTCCAAGCTCACGGTAGGTTTTCCCAACGATGTACACAAGGTTGCCCGGTGATTTAACATCCATTGTTACTGCGGCGCGGATGTCAGGCATCACACCTAAAGCCGTTATCAGAAGCGTAGGTGTCACAGGACCAAGCGGCGACTCGTTATAGAGGCTGTCTTTTCCGGAGATGAATGGGGTTCGATAGGCTTTTGCAATTTCGTAGCATGCCTGGCAGGCTCTGACCAGGGTGCCCAGCCTGTCAGGCTTTTCAGGGTTACCCCATGTGAAATTGTCAAGCAGAGCTATTCTTCTTCCGCCTACGGCCAGGTTGTTTCTCACCGCTTCATCTATTGCGGAGGCAGCCATCCAGTATGGGTCAATCTTTCCATAGTTCGGGTTCATGCCGCAGGATATTACAAGCCCCCGCCAGGAATTTTTCAGCGGCTTCAACAATGCAGCGTCACTTGGCCCATCATGCTCGCCTACTAGAGGCTTGATTACGGTGGCGCCCTTAACCTCATGATCGTAGGTTCTTAAAACGGCTTCTCGGCTGGCTATGTTAGGCGATGCCAAAAGCCTCAACAATATGTGATTTAGATCTTGAGGCTCCGGGAAAACAGGCTCTTCCAGCTTCGGCGGTTCATAAAAGGCTTCCCGCGTAACATTTGGAGGACTGAACAGGAAGGGTATTTCCAGCTCCGCAACTTTTTCACCGGCGTAATAAAGCTGTAGAAGCCCATTATCCGCGTATTTTCCGATGGCTGTGGCTTCAACGTCCTCGCTACAGAAAATTTCAAGCACTTTTTCAAGGTTTTCAGGCGGAACCGCGAGGAGCATTCTCTCCTGGGACTCTGAAATGTATATTTCCCAGGGCGCCATTCCAGGGTGCTTCAGTGGAACTTTGTCAAGCTCCACTGTGGCTCCGCAGTTGAATCTCTTTGCAGTTTCGCCTACGGCTGATGATAAGCCGCCTCCTCCAAGGTCAGTTATAGCGGAAGCAAGCTCCAAGTCTCTTATGGCGATTATAGCCCTTCTCAGCTTCTCCTCCTCTAAGGGGTTGGCTATTTGTACAGCCGGCCTTGAAGTTTCCTCAGACTTTTCTGTCAGTTCAGCTGAGGCGAAGGTTACGCCGTGAATGCCGTCTCTTCCTGTTTTGCCTCCTGCTAGGACGATTATGTCGCCTGGTTTGACGTTTCTCCTGAACTTTTTAATGGGAAGAAGCCCAACACAGCCGCAGTAAACAATAACGTTTCCCACATAGCTTTCGTCGAAGTATATGGCACCGTTGACTATCGGGATCCCCATGTTGTTGCCGTAGCACCCTATGCCAGCGACTACGCCCATGTAAATGTATTTAGGATGCTTTATTCCTGGCGGAAGTTTCTCGTATGGGTAATCGAGCGGGCCGAAGCCTAAAACGTCCATACAAGCAATGGGATCCGCCCACACGCCTAGGATGTCGCGGATCACACCGCCAACTCCTGTGGCTGCGCCGCCGAAGGGTTCTATAGCTGAAGGATGATTATGAGTTTCTACTTTAACGGCTATGCCGTAGCCGCCTTGGAAGCGTATTATTCCAGCGTTGTCCTCAAACACTGAGTAGCACCATTTAGGCTTCAGCTCCTCTGTAACCTTCGCAATGTATGTGCGAAATAGACTGCGAATTTCCTTCCCGTTGAAGCGTATTATACCCTTGAAGGTTTTGTGGTAGCAATGTTCAGACCAGGTTTGGCCTATTGTCTGAAGTTCCACGTCTGTGGGGTTTCGCGCTTTACTTTTGAAGTAGCTTTGAATAGCCTTCATTTCCTGCAGATTTAGGCCTATCCCGAGTTCACTGCTCACCGTTAACAGCTGCTGGTCTGTAGCTTTCAGGATGTTTATCTCAAAAAGCGGATAGGGTGTGTCTCTGCGCAGGTATAGGCTCATGGAGCTTCCTCTACGCATATTGTGTAATTATCCTTTGTAGGGTTAGCTAAAAGCCGCCTACACATTTCCTCCGTCTTATTCGCAGCCTCATCATGGGACGCCGCGTTTAAAAGTAAAGTGTAAACTTTGCTGACGCTCACATTTTCCACACTGTAGCCAAGCTCCCTGAGCAGGCGAGCGGTGGTTTCGCCTTCAGGGTCACTGTGGCCGGGTTTTAGGCTTACCTCAACCTTTACACGGTACCTCATATGTTAACCACTTTCCACAGGGTTAATCTTGCGCAAGCGTGATTTTACGGTTTCCATAATGTATTTTTATTCCAGGCGTGGCTGTTACTTGGCCTATTTGCTCAGCCTGCACTCCTGATTTTTCCAGAACATCCAGAGCCTTGTCCTTTTCCGCTGGATTGACGATTACGGCGAAGCCCCATCCCATGTTGAAGGTTTTGAACATTTCCTGGTCCGTTATTCCTCCGTAAAGCTCCCTTGCAGTGTCCTGTATAAGTTTGAATATGGGTTGCGGTTTGAAGTTGGTGAATTTGAAGCCTATATCCTTTGAGAACTGGGCTAGCCGGTTAAACTTCAGATAGGCATCTCCTGTTATGTGCACGGCGCCCTTTACTTTAACATCTTCCAGAACAGCCATTATAGGCTTCACGTAGATCCGGGTGGGTTCAAGAATCTCGTAGACCAATTCTCGGTTTAGGGGTTCAGGAACATCGAATGGGTCGTATTTGCCTCCCCATTGCCGGAAAAGCACTTTTCGGGCCAGGGTTACGCCGTTGCTGTGTATACCTGAGCTTCGCAGCCCTATAATGGCGTCTCCAGACTTGATGTCTCTTCCGGTTATCAGCTTTTCCCTCGAAACCTCACCTATGCTGGCGAAAACCATGTCGAAGCCTTTGCCCTCTACAAGTCCCTTGATGAGTTCCGAAACGTCGCCTATTTCGCCTCCTGGAACCACGCATCCTGCTTCAGAGGCGCCTTTTGCTACACCTTTTAGCCATTCTCTGACAAGCGTCGGATTTGAAACCTGAACATGAATATTATCCACAACGGCCAGAGGTCTGGCTCCAGACCTTATAACATCGTTCACAGCCATGGCCACGCCGTCAACACCTATAGTGTCATATTTTTCAGCCAGTTGAGCGACAAGAACCTTCGTGCCTACACCCTCAATCACAAGATCTAAGTAGCAGTCTCCGCGGAATGGAAAAACCACGCCGTAGGGAAGCTGAACGACCTCGCCGTAACGGCTTAAGCCATAAGTTTCCCTCAGAATCTCAAGGGCCTTTTTGGATTCAGCCCTAACCCGCCTATCCACGCCGGCCTCGGCGTATGTGATTCTACGCAAAGGCAATGCACTCCAAAATTTATTTTACAGTTTGGGGTCTTTATACTTGTTGCACACAAAATCACAGTAATGGATAAAAGAGTAGCAAAAATGATTTTCATACAAGTGCGGCCGTAGTCTAGCCTGGCAGGACTTCGGCCTCCCGAGCCGGCGACCCGGGTTCAAATCCCGGCGGCCGCACCATAAT
>JANXET010000006.1 GCA_025058315.1 Candidatus Bathyarchaeota archaeon
AGAGGCTTGGGGATGCAGGGTTCGCGAGTGTGGAGACTTTGGCCGTTACTTCTGCAATGTAGGTTAAGGAGAAGGCCGGTTATGAGAAGCTTGAAGCTGCCCAGCGAATTTTTGAGGCTGAAAGAGAGCATTGAATGCTGCTTTCATTGTTGACGTGCTGCAAGTCCACATTTGAATCCAACAATTTCCTCGTAAGCTTGCTAAGCTAGCTTTTTCTCCTAGTCCTTGAATAGAATTATTTTGTTTCCTCTTAAAGGCACGTACAGTTCTATTAGTATATACAGTTGCTTCTACAGGATACTGCCTTCCGTAGGCTATATCCCTTGGATTCAATTCAATGACTCTGAAAAAGACGAGAAGACAGCAAGATCCATAGCCGCACAGTTCAAACAATACATACTGAAACTTGAATGTTCAGATTAATTGTAATCTTAAAGTCGACCTGTCTGCTGCAAGAATCGCGCTTAAAAATTTAATTATTCAATTTGACTGTATTTTTACGTGTTTTCGAAATGAAAGCTCTTATCTCTTATCATTTCTGTTGGAACCGGAACAAAACACGTCACGCAAGCCATTGAAAGCGTTGCTGGAGCAATCGCCTACAGTATTAAACATCACAACGCCGAAAAAATATTCTTCATAGCGAGCAAACAAAGCAGAAAAGACACACTGCCTAAAATCTTCGAAAAAGCAAAGCTTCAAAAACAAGAGTATGAAGTCATCGAAATCGACGACCCGGACAACGTCCAAAGCATATATGAAACTGTCGGCACATACCTCCAAAAAATAAGAGCCAAATTCGATAATATCGTGGTGGACTATACTTCTGGAACCAAGGCGATGGCAGCTGCCCTAGCAATCCTTGCAACTGTACATGAAGCTGATGAATTGAGCTATATAACTGGGAAAAGACAAGGAGGAATAGTTCAACCAGGCACAGAGAGGGTAATGGCTATACAACCCTACTTTGCAACAACAGAACAAAAAATAAAATTGGCCGTTCAATTCTTCAACAGAAGCCAATACAACGCCGCAATCTCAGTTCTAACTCAAATCCAAAATTTCATCAGAGACCAAACAATAATAAACCGCATAAGGCCTCTACTCCAACTTGCCAAAGCCTATGCCCAATGGGACAAATTCCAGCACCAAAACGCCCACAAAATAATCTTAAAATTGAAAATTCCTCAACTAAACCATAACAAGCGGTTTCTCGGCCAACTCATAAACAAACTTAAACGAGGCGAAGAGCCGGAAACGTACTTAATAGCAGACTTAATTAACAACGCCCAAAGAAGAGCTGAAAAAGAACAAAAATATGACGACGCAGTGGCGAGGCTATACAGAACCATGGAACTCATAGCCCAATACAAATTAAAAAGCAAATACGGCATAGATCCAGCAAACGCAGAAACAAAACAAATTCAGCAACAACTCCTTGAAAAATGGAACACGCCGCCAGAAGCAAAAACACTAAAACTTACCCTGGAAAAGGACTATCAACTCCTAAAAGCACTAGGGGACGAAATAGGACAAAAATACGCACAAGACAAAAAACTGAAAGACCTACTCTCAAAAAGGAACGCATCAATTTTAGCCCATGGACTACAACCAATAAATAAACACGAATACACTCAGTTATACAATAATGTAAAAGACTACGCAAAAACAGTCATCCCAAACCTCACACAACTCCTCGCAGACTCAAAATTCATAAAATGGAAAACAACAATATAACGGAAAATCAAAAAAGAAAACGCATAATGTTTTCAAGCTCGGCTAGTACGGCTGCCTGGGCATCATCGTAATGGGTAATGGACCTACACTCGAACCCAAAAATTGGCGGGTCCGCCGGGACTTGAACCCGGGATCTCCGGCTTAGAAGGCCGACGCGCTTTTTGGCGTTTCCGCGTCCAAGCTACGCCACGGACCCTTAAAATTTCAAAATAACATGGCTAAATATAGTCTTATCTTTTCGCGAGATGTAAAGCTGAAGGAAGGGTGCTTTTCAACACTATTCAATGTATATTGCTGGACGCAAGGGCTTAGCTAGGTGTGCTCTATTTTTCGGGTCATTTATCGCCGGGTCGTCCTCTGCATAAATATGTACTTCCGCGTTCAATTCAGCTTTAAGGAATTCTTCAGCTTCCCTAAGCAGCTGAACTTCATTTATTACGCCAATTTTAAGCAGCCTATGCCTCCTATCCGTTGATGTGCGGTTAACCTCGTCGACAATTTTCCCAGCAAATTCCGCGACCTCTCTGGCCTTGGCTTTGAGGTTCGGGTCTTCCATAAGCTTCCTTATCAGGTTGCCCTGCACAAGTTTTCCTGCGGAGGCCATCTCTAAGGCCGTTAAGTACACGCGCCACTTCCACGAAGCTGCAGCGTAATAGAATACTTTCTTAGGTTTTATACCTGTTGCTTCCTGTATGTCTATGGTGTCTTCCAGCAAATTACTGATGAAGGCTTCAGCCTCCTCAGCCTTGAAATCTACTTTCGCTTCATCCGGCTCTGGCCATGAGGCTTTAGAGACAAACCCTTTTCCTCCAAGCATCTCCCAAAGTTCCTCGCTTATGTGAGGTGCAAAGGGCGCTAGCATCCGTATCTGGATATTCAGCACCTCCCTAAGGGTCTTGAATGGAGCGTTATTTTTGGAGTTTTTCACCCGTTTCTGGTACCATTGAATATCATGCTCCAGCTCGAAGAGGATTGTGTTTATCACCTTGCGCACTGCCAGTTTCTCCATGGACTCCGTTGCCCTCAAGATATGTCCCTGTAGCCTGCTAAGCATCCACCTATCAACAGGTCCCAACTCCTCTTCTAATTGCCCTTTTGAAATTTCGGAGACAAGCCTGTATAGACGCTCTAACCTGTCCCTCATGGCTTTTGCAACAGCCGGGCTGAAATCCGCATCCTGTAGCAGTTCCGCTGTGCCTAGGACACTTAGCCTTATGGGATCAGCTCCGAACCTGGCCAGCCCCTCCCTGAGGGGTATAATGTTGCCGAAGGACTTACTCATCTTAGTCCCCTCCATAGTGACATGTCCATTGGTGACTATCTGGCGCGGCCAGAGATTTTCAGGGAATATTGCCACGTGGTTGAATATCATGAAAGTCAAGTGGTTAGGAATAAGTTCATGTGCAGAGTGTCTGCTGTCAAGGGGGTAAAAGTACATGAACTCTCTCCGCATTTCCTCCAGAATTGAGGATTTTATGCCGGTTTTTGCAGCTACCTCTGCGGCGCTGCCTAATCCCAGGAACACATAGTCGAAAACTTCATCAGTTAGCTGATCTGCCCTGATCCCGTAGGCGTTTATGTGTTTTGCTATAGTGTAGTATGCCATGTAAATTGTGGAGTCGGAAAGCGATTCAATGATCCACTCGGGATCCCATGGAAGCTTAGTGCCTAGGCCTGCCTTTCTTGCACATGCTTTCTCGCGGAGCCAATCTATCACGTATAAGTATTCCGTGCGAAGTTCTTCTGGCAAAATTCTCATTCTTTCAAGACATTTATATGCCAAATCTTTCCACTGCTTGTTTCCATAATTTATGAACCATTGATCCTTGAAGATTTTAACAACACATTCTGTCCCGCACCTGCACTTAACAGGCCTGTTCAGCAGCTCATACATTACGGTAGCCTTTCCCTCCGAGATCAAATTGTGCTTGACTCTTTCCTTTGCCTCAGCCACGGACATTCCTGTGTACTTTTCAATTTCAGCCCTCATCCTGCCATTATGGAACTCATGTCTATACACCTCCTTCGTGGCGTCCTCAAGCTTTGGATCAGTTTGCTTCTGAATTCCCATCCGCTTAACGACATCCGCTGCCGGGATCTCAGAATATCCGGGCACTTCAATTACTGAGATAGGCTTTATAGATTCAACCAGTTCAGCTGAAATTCCATATTCCTCCAAATATTGCTTGTTCACTTTTATGTTTTCCAAAGCAACGTAGTCGTATGGTGCATGTCCAGGAACGGACATCACAACGCCTGTTGCATTTTTAGGGTCAACGAATTCTGCCGGCAGGATCGGGACGTTTTTTCCTGTGGCAGGGTTATGAGCATCTTTACCTATGAGATGCTTTCCCTCAAATTCCTCCAGCACCGTGACTTTATGGTTCTGGTATGTTAGCTTTTCAGCGCATTCCCAGCTTACTATCCATTTCTCTCCATCAACTGAAGCTTTAACATACTTGGCGTTTGGATTCAACCATATGTTAGTAACGCCGAAAACCGTTTCTGGACGGAGGGTGGCTGTCGGCAGAATCCAATCGTCATGTTTGAACTTTATGAGGGTGAATTCACCTATCTCTGGCTCCACATCCCCAACTGTGTCATGTTGGCCTACAGGGTTCCCATCCTTGGGACACCAGCCTACTGGGTGGCTGCCGCGGGTTATGTAGCCTGCTTGAAGAAGCTTGCGGAACTGCCACTCTATAAAGCGGTTATATTGGGGATCTATTGTGGTGAATTCCCTTCTCCAATCTATCGAATATCCAATACGTTTCATTCCCTCTTTTATCTCCTCATGGAAGTACCTGGCCATTGAAAGCGGGTCAGTAAGCTCATTCAGCTTTTCTCTTGGAACCTTGTAGATTTCCGTGAAATCCTTAATCAGCTCCTTGTCGTCCTCGGCTAAGCGTCTCGCCATGGCTAGAACGGGGGTTCCAGTATAATGGAAAGCCATGGGTAAAAGTACATTGTAGCCGCGCATCCGCATGTACCTGGCGTAGGCATCAGCCAATGTGTATGTTCTTGCATGTCCAATATGCTGGGGAGAATTCGGGTAGGGGTACGCTACTGTAATGTAAAACTTGGGCCTTGAAGGATCCGGATCAGCTTCGAAGATTCTGGCTTCACGCCATCTCCTCTGCCATTTTTCCTCTAATTCTCTAAGAATCTCCATAAAACCCTCTGAACTGCCTCTAGAGATATTAAGCATTTCCTTTCTATTCGAGAATTTGATCCCTCAAGGAGACACCGCATAAAGGGTTAAATACAGAGGCATTAAACTTTTACCCATAAGATCCTGTGGTTGCCATGGAAAAAGTAGACCTGTTGATAATAGGCGCTGGCCCTGCAGGTTTAACCGCTGGAATATATGGAGTTAGAAGCGGGTTAAACACGTTAGTTGTTGAGGAGAAGCTGGCCGGCGGAACCGCCGCTGACGCCCCAATCATAGAGAACTATCCTGGCCTTGGAAGGATAAGCGGGGCAGAGCTGATGCAGAAAATTGTGGAGCACTGTAGAATGTTGAAAGTTCCGATAAAAGAGTTTGAAAAGGCTGTGAGTTTGAACCTCATGGGAGTGGAAAAGATTATAAAAACTGATAAAGCTGTCTACTCTGCTAAAGCATTGATAATTGCTTCCGGAACAAGTTATCGAGAGCTTGGGGTTCCAGGTGAAAAGGAGTTTAAGGGAAGGGGGGTTAGCCATTGCGCCGTCTGTGACGGGCCCCTTTTCAGGGGTAAACGTGTACTTGTTGTTGGCGGCGGGAACTCCGCTGTCGCAACAGCTTTATACCTGGCTGAATTGGCCTCAGAAGTTAAAATTGTTCACCGTAGAGACGCGTTTCGTGCACAGGAATCCTTAATAAATGATTTAATGGCGAAAGGCAATGTTGAAGTCTATTTTAACACGCAGCTTAAGGAAATTAGAGGTGAAACGTTAGTCGACAAAGTTGTGCTTTTAAACCTGAAGGATGGAGAAGCTTGGGAGATGCCTGTAGACGGGGTTTTCGTGCAGGTTGGTGAAACCCCGAACAGCCAACTGGCCAAGGAAGCCGGCGTGGAAGTTGATGAGAATGGATACATAAAAGTTGATATACGTCAGAGGACAAGCATTCCCGGAGTTTTTGCAGCAGGAGACGTAACCAATTACCCGGCTAAGCAGGTTGGCGCTGCTGTGGGACAGGCTGTAACAGCCGCGTTGGAAGCTTATGGATACATTAGACGTCCATACTACTATGCCTAGAATATTTTAAAAAAAGAGAATATTTTAAAAATAAATGAATAAAACTGTTAAAAACTGAGGATAACCTTAAAAGGTTTTTCTTCATCTCTCATTTCTTCAATTTGCCCGTTAATTGGAGGACGTGGAAATGTATCCGATAGTTGAAAAAAGGGTTCTTGCGTCGAATATTAAATCAGTTAAGGTTTTAGCTCCGGAGATAGCTGAGAAGGCGCAGGCTGGTCAGTTCGTTATTGTGCGCGTGGACGAAAAAGGCGAACGCATCCCGTTGACGCTTGTGGATTGGAATAGAAGTGAAGGAACGATATCTTTGATTTTCCTCGAGGTAGGCGTTTCAACCAGGAAGCTTGGGAAGCTTGAGAGGGGTGAAGCCATACTGGATGTTGCCGGCCCGCTTGGCTGCCCCAGCGAGATAAGAAATTATGGTACAGTATGCGTTGTCGGGGGAGGCGTAGGCATTGCGGCTGCTTACCCGATAGCCCGCGCTCTAAAGGAATCCGGCAATAAAGTAATATCCATAATAGGCGCAAGAACTGCTGGCCTTCTTATACTTGAGGAGGAAATGGGTAAAGTTTCAGATGAACTTTACATTTCTACAGATGACGGAACTAAGGGTTATAAAGGCTTCGTAAGCGACGTTTTAAAAATGCTCATCCTGAAAGGATACAACTTCAACCTTGTATACGCGATTGGGCCGGCAGTTATGATGAGAGCTGTGGCTGAGACCACTAGGCCATACAAGATAAAGACCATAGCAAGTTTAAACTCCATCATGGTTGATGGCATGGGTATGTGCGGCGCCTGCAGAGTAACCGTTGGAGGTAAGACAAAATTTGCATGCGTCGATGGACCTGAATTTGACGCACACCAAGTTGACTTTGGAGAGCTTATTAAGCGGCAAATGTTCTTCCTTCCCGAGGAGAAGTTGGCTCTGGAAAAGTGGGAATCCCGGGAGTGCTGCAAATGAGCGCTGCTGAACGTAAAATTCAGAAGAAATCAGTCTCGATGCCGAAGCAGAATCCAGAAGTTCGAATAAGAAATTTCAATGAAGTTGCATTAGGATATAACGAAGAGCAAGCATTAGCTGAAGCCGAAAGGTGCCTGCAATGCAAGAATGCACCATGTATTAAAGGGTGCCCGGTGGAGATAGACATACCCGTATTCATCAAACTTATAAGGGAGAGAAATTTTGAAGCTGCGATAAAAAAGATCAAAGAAAAGAATAGTCTCCCGGCGATTTGCGGCCGCGTTTGTCCACAGGAGGAACAATGCCAGAAATACTGCACGCTAGGCAAAGTAGGTGACCCTGTAAGTATCGGGCGCCTTGAAAGATTCGTTGCTGACTGGGAAAGAGAACGAGGATTCAACATTCCTGAGATCCCCGCGTCCACGGGTAAGGCTGTTGCAGTTATAGGCTCCGGTCCAGCCGGGTTAACGGTGGCTGCTGACCTAGCTAAGCTTGGACACAAAGTTGTAGTTTTCGAGGCTCTTCATCTTCCCGGCGGAGTGTTAATGTATGGGATTCCCGAGTTCCGTCTACCAAAAGTCATAGTTCAAGCTGAGGTTGACTACATAAGAAAGCTGGGCGTTGAAATCCGCTTGAACCATCTGATCGGAAGAACCTACACGATACCCGAGCTGCTTAAACGCGGCTTCAACGCTGTTTTCATAGGAACAGGAGCTGGTTTACCTCAGTTCCTCAACGTACCTGGCGAAAACCTTAGCGGAATATACTCCGCAAACGAATTCCTCATTAGGGTTAACCTGATGAAGGCTTACATGTTTCCAGAGTATGACACGCCTATAAAAGTGGGCAGAAGAGTGGCTGTGATAGGTGCCGGCAACGTGGCAATGGACGCTGCACGCTCAGCCCTAAGGCTGGGCGCTGAACAAGTATACATAGTTTATCGCCGCTCAAGAGAGGAGATGCCTGCAAGAAAAGAAGAAATTGAAAACGCTGAGGAAGAAGGGGTGCAGTTCTGTTTCCTAGCTGCGCCGGTAAGGTTCATAGGCGACGACAGGGGCTGGGTTAAACAAATGGAATGTATCCGCATGGAGCTGGGGCCGCCTGACGAGTCTGGAAGACGTAGGCCAATGCCTGTTAAGGATTCAGGGTTCATAGTAGATGCGGATACTGTTATAATCGCTATTGGCCGCACCCCAAACCCCATAATCCAGTGTACAACTGAAGGGCTGGCTGTTACTCAATGGGGCACGATAGTGACTGATGAGAATGGCAAGACGAATATTGAAGGTGTCTATGCGGGCGGAGACATCGTAACCGGCGAGGCCACGGTTATAAGTGCCATGGGAGCTGGTAAACGAGCCGCCAGAGCCATACATGAATATTTGACGGGCAAAGCGTAGCAAAACCTTCAGCTCCATTCCTTAGAACTCATAAAGTTTTAATTACGCTGTCCCCTCCTTCACCTTGGGATTAAAATTGGTTACATTTTATCTTGAAAAATTTTTTAACCCTAAAAGCGTTGCAGTTGTAGGCGCAACTGACAGGGAAGGATCTGTTGGACGCGCTTTAATTGCAAACATTATCGGGGCGGGCTTCGAGGGAGACATTTACCCAGTTAACCTTCGTAAAAAAGAAGTTCTCGGACTAAAGGCCTATCAAAGTGTGGAGCAAATACCGAAGCCCGTTGACCTCGCAGTCATTGCAACTCCTGCAACAACGGTTCCTGAGATAGTGGAACAGTGTGGAAGGGTAGGAATAAAAAGCGTGGTGATAATCTCAGCCGGATTTAGAGAGATTGGACCCGAAGGTAAAGCCCTTGAGGATAAAATATTAGAAGCTAAGCAAAAGTATGGTCTGCGAATAATAGGCCCAAACTGTCTAGGCGTGATGCGGCCGAAAATCAAGCTAAACGCAACCCTTCTGGGGAAAATACCTAAACCGGGTAATGTGGCGTTCATCACTCAAAGTGCAGCGTTAGGCGCTGCAACTCTCGACTGGGCAATTCATGAGAATATAGGGTTCAGCTACTTTGTCTCCGTGGGCTCCATGATTGACGTTGACTTCGGAGACTTAATAGACTACTTTGGAACAGACCCTGAAACCCGAAGCATACTCATGTATATAGAGGGGGTAAAGAACGCGAGGAAGTTCATGAGCGCTGCGAAGCACTTTGCAAGGACAAAGCCCATAATAGTGGTCAAAGCTGGAAAGTTCGTTGAAAGCGCAAAGGCTGCTGCATCCCACACGGGGTCAATTACAGGAGAGGATCAAATTTACGATGCAGCCTTTAAACGTGCAGGCATAGTGCGAGTTGAAGAGATTTCTGACTTATTCAACTGCGCCGAGGCGCTGGGACTTCAACCGCTGCCGAAGGGTCCGAACCTTGCCATAATAACAAACGCCGGCGGCCCTGCTGTTGTCGCTACGGACGCTTTAATAGCTAGGGGCGGAAAACTTGCAGTTTTAAGCCAGAAAACCATGGAAGCGCTTAGCAATGTTCTTCCGAAGTACTGCAGCATAGTAAACCCCATTGATCTTTTAGAGGAGGCTGGAGCCGACCGTTACAGGACTGTGCTGGAATTTTGCTTAAAAGACGAGAATGTAGACGGCATCCTAATAATATACACTGCGCAGGCGATATCTGACCCTGTTGAGGTAGCTAAGGCCATAGTTGAAACTTACAAGAGCTTAAAGTACTGCAACAAAACCGTATTAACGTCCTTCATGGGCTACGGGGCTGTTGAAGAAGCAAACCATATACTTAACGAGAACGGTATACCTACCCACCTTACCCCTGAACAGGCTATAAAAACATACCTTTACATGTACCAGTACAAGCGGAACTTGGAGCTTCTATACGAAACCCCTGAGGAATTGCCAGTTGACTTTTCACCGCCTAAGCGTCCAATAATCGCGGCTATGCGAAGCGCAGCTATGGAGAACCGTGAAGTATTAACGGAGGCTGAATCCAAAAAGATCCTTGAATTCTACAACATTCCCGTAGTAAAAACCCTTGTGGCTAAGACGGCGGATGAGGCTGTGGGCGCAGCCTCCAGGATAGGATACCCCGTGGCCATAAAAGTGCTGTCTCCACAAATCACACATAAGACTGATGCAGGAGGCGTCGCCCTTGACTTAAACAGTGACGCCGAGGTGAGAGAAGCATTTGAACGTGTAGTTAAACGCGCCAAAGAATACGATCCTGAAGCCGAAGTTTTAGGGGTAACTGTTCAACGGATGATCAAAGGCCAAGGCTACGAGGTTATGGTTGGCGCTAAAAAAGACCCGATTTTCGGGCCTGTAATCCTTTTCGGAATGGGTGGATTAGCCGTTGAGCTCTATAGGGATTATGCTGTTGGTTTACCGCCGCTGAATCAAACCTTAGCTAGAAGGCTGATTGAAGAGACAAAAGCGTATCATATGCTTAAAGGGTACAGGAATTTACCGCCCGCCAACATTAAGCTTCTAGAGGAATTGTTAGTGCGTTTCTCTCAGCTGCTCGTGGATTTCCCGCAAATAAAAGAGATCGACATAAACCCGCTTTGGATAAACGACAGGGAAGCTTATGTTTTAGATGCGCGCATAGTTGTTGACAAGGATCTGGTTTTTAAGAACTTGGATCCTCATCAGCATTTGGTCATCAGCCCTTATCCCAAAAAGTATGAAACCCTGTGGAGAATGCGGGATGGAAGACATGTGCTGCTTAGACCTATAAAACCTGAAGATGAACCTCTCTGGCTTGAGATGTTTCAGAATTTTTCCGAGGAATCTATCCGGTTCCGGTTCTTTCAAATAATTAAGGATACGCCTCATGAGGTTAGAGTGCGTTACTGTAATATAGATTATGACCGGGAAACAGCCATAGTGGCTGAGCTTAATGAGGGAGGCAGCAGGAAAATTCTGGGCGTAGTGAGGATAAGCCTAGAGTCTGACGGTAAAAGGGGTGAGATAGCATTTATTGTGGCAGATCCATGGCAAGGGCTAGGTCTAGGCACTAAAATGGTGGATTACGCAATAGAGGTTGCCAGAGATATGGGTGTCGAAACGCTTTACGCCATAATACTTCCAGACAATAGTAAAGCCATAAACCTCCTGAAGAACATGGGTTTCACCATAAAAATCCAGGAGGACGGCAATCTAAAGGCAGTTCTGAGCCTCAAGGAAGAAGAGAGCCCTAACAGCAATAGCTCCTAAGTAACGCTTAAGAAGGACATTAAGCGGTTCCAGCTAAACTTTTACGAAGTATTCTCCGTCTGTTATACGCTAAGCTTAAATTAAAATTAGCTGATAAAATACTACTCATCATTACATCATGGTGATGGCGTGGAAAAACTAAAGTTTGCATTTTATTGGGCTGCAAGTTGCGGAGGATGCGAAATCGCCGTGCTAGACATAAACGAGAAAATATTGGATGTAGCGGCAAAAGCGGACATTGTCTTCTGGCCTGTAGCCCTAGACATCAAGTATAAGGATGTTGAAGCTATGCCTGATAAAAGCGTAGATGCCTGCTTCTTCAACGGAGCCATAAGAAACGAGGAAAATGAACGTATGGCTAAACTTTTAAGACAGAAATCGAAGGTGATGGTGGCGTTTGGCTCATGCGCATGCGACGGCAGCGTTATAGGCCTCGGTAACCTATGGAACCGGGAGAAAATCTTCGAAAGAGTGTACCTTGAAACTCCTTCAACGAATAATCCGCAGGACGTAACGCCGCAAACCCGCTTTAAGGTTACGCAAGGAGAACTTGAACTTCCAGAATTCTATGATACGGTTAAAACATTAGTGCAAACTGTTGACGTGGACTACTTTATTTCAGGCTGCCCGCCTCCAGTTCCAAGGATAATCGAGGCTTTAGACAATATTTTAAGCGGTAAACTTCCACATAAAGGCTCAAGTTTTCTCCTTAACAAAGCATTATGCGAAGAATGCCCAAGAGAGAAAAAGGAGAGAAAAATCACTCAGATAAAAAGAGTTTATGAAATCGAAGATGACTTCAAGACGTGTTTTCTTGATCAGGGCGTTGTCTGCATGGGGCCTGCAACTCGCGGAGGCTGCGGCGCCCAATGTTTGAATGCGAATATTCCTTGCACCGGATGTGGCGGTCCAGCTCCCCGCGTGTCAGATCAGGGTGCAGCTATGGCGGGCGCTTTCGCATCAATAATAGCCAACCCGAAACTCGTCAGGCAGATTGTTGACCCTGTTGGCACATTCTACAAGTATTCTCTTGCCAACTCGATTCTGCAAAGGAGGATTATGAAATGAGGGAGATAGTTATAGACCCTGTAACAAGGCTTGAGGGCCATGGCAAGATAACAATATTCTTAGACGATGAAGGCGATGTTGACGAAGCCTATTTTCAGGTTCCAGAGCTCCGCGGCTTTGAAAAATTCTGCGAGGGCAGAAGGGCTGAAGACCTGCCTATAATAACCACTAGAATATGCGGAGTATGCCCAGTTGCCCATCATATGGCGGGCGCTAAAGCCTTAGACGCAGCTTTCAATGTTGAACCTCCAGAACCCGCTAAGAAACTTAGGGAACTCATGTACTGTGGATACTACATGTACGATCATACTTTGCACTTCTATTATCTCGGGGGCCCCGACTTCGTGGTGGGCCCAGAAGCGCCGCCGGAGAAACGAAACATTTTAGGCGTAATTGAAAAGGCTGGACTCGAAATAGGGAGAGAGGTTATAAAACATAGGGCTTATGGACAGAAAATAACCGAAATTATAGGAGGCAAGGCAACCCATCCGGTAAGCGCGTGTGTTCCAGGAGGAATAGCAAGGCCTATTTCAGAAGATGAAAGGCGAGAAATAGAAAGGATGGTTAGAAGCTTCCTTGAATTCGCCAAGTTTTCTCTTAAAATTTTCGATGACATAGTTTTGAAAAACATGGACTATGTGAACATGATCAAGAGCGAACCTTACATTATAAAAACCTACTATATGGGAACCGTTGACAAAGATAATAAGGTGAACTTCTACGATGGAAGCGTCAGGATTGTTAACCCTGAAGGAAAGGAGCTCGTTAAGTTTCTTCCAAAAGACTACTTAGACGTTATAGAGGAGCATGTGGAGCCTTGGACTTATGTTAAGCTTCCATACCTGAAGAAAGTGGGTTGGAAAGGCCTGGTGGATGGCCCTGAGAGCGGGGTATATCGTGTCGGCCCCCTTGGAAGACTTAACGCTGCAGATGGCATGGCCACGCCGCTGGCTCAAGCAGAGTATGAACGCATGTACACTACCCTAGGCGGAAAACCTGTTCATAATACTCTCGCTTATCATTGGGCCAGGCTTGTTGAGCTGCTGTATGCGGCTGAACGTGCACTAGAACTTGTAACGGATCCTGAAATAACAAGCAAGAACCTGCGCAATAAGCCTGGAAAACCCGGTGAAGGTGTTGGAATAGTTGAAGCTGCAAGGGGCACACTTATCCATCATTACCAGCTGGATGAGCACGCCTTAGCCAAAAAAGTCAACCTTATAGTAGCTACAGTAAACAATGCACCAAGCATATGTCTATCTATTAAAAAAGCTGCTGCAGCCCTCATCAAAAAGGGCAAGATTACCGATGGAATATTGAACATGGTGGAGATGGCTTTTAGAGCTTACGACCCATGCTTCGGATGTGCAACACACCATGCAATAGGCCAGATGCCCCTGGAGGTGGAAATTTACGACAGCCAAAAAAGGCTTATTCAAAAATTTGAGAGGTGAGTTGGAATGGAGGCGGCAAAAGTTGGCGTTTTCATAGCTGACTGTGGAGGACAAATTTCAAAGGTCCTTGACATTGAAGCCATAACAAACTTTGTGAAGAATATTGATGGAGTTGCCTTCGTTGCAAGAAACAGTGAGTTTTGGCGTGGCCAAGGCCTCCAAATTATAGTTGAAGCCGTCAAAAATAAAAAGATAAATCGGGTCGTTGTCGCTGAAAGTATTCCGAAAATTAGTGAGCTAGCCATTACTAAGGCGGTTGAAGAGGCAGGGCTGAACCCATATTTGGTTGAAGTTTTAGACCTGAAAAACCATTGTGCATGGCCCCACCGCGACGCGCCGCTGGAAGCCACAGAAAAAGCTAAAGCCCTGCTTTTAGCCGCCATTGAAAAGGCCAAGCTTCTTGAGCCTATTGAAAAGGCGGAGTTCCCAGCTGTGAAATCGGTTCTTGTGATAGGCGGCGGAATAGCCGGGATGCAGGCAGCCGAAGACCTGGCTGAAATGGATTTTCAAGTGTATCTAGTTGAGAGGGAACCATTCCTAGGCGGTTTAGCCGCTATGGCAGGGCATTTCTTTCCAACAGACGACTGCGCGGTATGCATACAGTCTCCAGATCTCAAAACCATAAGCCGCACATCCCGAAAGTGTGTCTACCGCTCTGGATTTTCAGAAATTCCAAACCTGAATATTCTAACGAACTCAAGAGTAGTTAAGTTAGAGGGTGCCCCCGGGAACTATAAGGTTACCGTGGAGCGCAAACCCCGATATGTCAACGAAAAGAAATGTGTAGCATGCGATTTATGCGCTTCAGTCTGTCCAGTGGAAGTTCCAGACGAGTATAATGCAAAGCTTAAAACGCGCAAAGCCATATACATAAATAAGCCTCTAATTTATCCGCCAGTCTACGTTATAGATGAGGAAGCCTGCAAGTTTCATGACTGCGCTAGATGTGTTGAAGTATGTCCTGCAAAGGCTATTGAATTAGACCAGAAACCGGAAAAAGTAACGCTTAATGTGGGCAGCATAATAGTGGCTACAGGCTTTAAGGAATATGATCCAAGCGTTATAAAAGAGTACCATTACGGCGAATATCCAGACGTTATAACGCATTTGGAACTTGCAAGGATGCTGGATGCTTTTGGACCTACAAACGGTGTAATCATCAAGCCTTCAGATAAAAAACCCGCTAAACGTATAGTTTTTATACAATGCGTGGGCTCAAGAGACAGACGATGGAACCCCTACTGCTCAAGCATATGCTGCATGATATCCCTAAAACATGCAATAATGATTAAGTCAGCTTATCCTGACGCGGATGTTACCATATGCTACATTGACATGAGAACAGCTGGTCGAGGATATGAAAAATATTATGAGAGAGCTCGTGAGCTCGGGGTGAAATTCGTAAAGGGCAGACCATCCGAAATAGTGCATGACCCATCAGCTAACACGTTGATCGTGGAAGTTGAGGATGAGCTATTAAGGAGACTTTTAGAGCTTGAAGCAGACTTGGTGGTTCTCGCCACCGCCATGGTTCCATCGGAAGACTCGAAGGAGCTAGCGGGGATCCTAGGCTTAGAACTTGATGAGGACGGCTTCTTTAAGGAGTATAATGCAAAACTCAGACCCACCGAGACCAAGCGCAGGGGCATATTTATATGCGGAGGCGCAACCTTTCCAAAGGATGTTCCCACAACATCCATCCATTCCCATTCTGCAGCTCTTAAAGCCGCCAAATTCCTTTTGCATGGCAGGATAGTTAAGGATTTAAAAGTAGCCTTCGTGAATGAGGAGTACTGTAGCAATTGCCAGATCTGCCCGGTTACATGCCCATATGGCGCCATAACTCTCGTACCGAAGGAAAACGGACACTTCGTCGCTAGGGTTTCAGCCCTCATATGCGAGGGATGCGGGATATGCGTTGGCACATGTCCAGTGGGCGCCATCGAACTTACCCATCTGAGGCAAAACCAAATTCAGACGCAAATACGCGCTCTGCTCTCCATTAATGGAACTTCAAATCCGCTTATACTTGCGATAAGCTGTTCAGAATGTGGCCATACAGCTGTAGACTCTTCCGGAATGTCGATGATGCGCTACCCGGCGAACGTGAGAGTTCTCAAGGTGCCATGTGCTGGGATGGTGCAGGTTCAACATATCCTTGAAGCGCTTAAAGCAGGCGCCCAAGGCGTGATGATCGTGGGCTGCAAGCCTGATGGGTGTCATTACGAGGTCGGCAGCGGCAAGGCTCAAAAGAAGGTTGAAATGGCCAAGATGCTGCTTAAAGCCTACGGGATAGAACCCGAAAGGCTAGAAATGTTCCATTTAATCTACGTGGAGGGTGACAGGTTCGCAGAGGCCGCCAGAATAATGACTGAGAACTTGAAAAAATTAGGTCCGCTACGGCTTTAATGGCCTGGAGGGAAACGTGGATGGCTGCTCAAGAAAGAACATCATCAGACTTTACAGTGGAAATAAAGCAAACTTTGGGCGGAGAATCTATAACACGTTGCTATCAATGCGGGACTTGCGCAAGCAGTTGCCCAGTAGCCAAAATGACTGATCGTTATAACCCTAGAGAGGTAATTCGGCTGGCTCTTCTGGGCCAAAGAGAAAACGTGCTTGGAAGTGACACAATATGGCTTTGTGCATCTTGCTACCAATGTCAAGAGCGTTGCCCTCAAGAAGTCGAGATTGCCGACGTAATTTACGCTTTGAGGAACATTGCAATAAGGGAGGGAAAGGTTCCCAAAATATACGCTGAGTTTGCAGCTACATTGACGAGGGATGGCCGCCTGGTTTCAATGTCTAAATTCCTGGAAAAGAAGAGGATTGAATATGGCCTTCCCCCATTGAAGCCCACAGGCGTAGAAGCCATCAGGAAGATTCTGTCGGCAACAGGATTCGATAAACTGCCTATATCAGGGATGAAAGGTGAGTCAACTTGACAAGCTATGCGCTTTTCTTAGGATGCACCATACCTGCACGTCAGCCTCATTATGAGCTTTCAGCGAGAAAGGCTATGGCGAAGCTTGGGGTAGAGCTTGTAGACTTGGAGGGTGTGACCTGCTGCGCGCCTCCTCCCGTGCAATCTATAGATTTGGAGACAAGTTTGATCGTTGCTGCTTATAATATATGTTTAGCTGAGGAAGCTGATCTAAACATAGTGACTCTCTGTACAGGCTGTTTTGAGTCGTTGGCCGTTGCCAACAATATTCTCAAGGAGAATGTGATGTTGAGGACCCGGGTAAATGGCGTTCTCTCCTGCTTAGGGAAAGAATTTAAGGGAAAGAAGGAAGTTAGGCATTACCTGCAGGTTTTGCTAAACGACGTGGGCTTAAATTATTTGAGGCGAAGTGTTGTAAAACCTCTAAAAAGCCTCCGGGTAGCAGCGTTTTCAGGATGCCACTTGCTAAGGCCAAGCAAGCTTTTACGTTTTGATGATCCTGAACGACCTAGAATTTTCGACACTTTAATTGAAGCTTTAGGCGCAGAAAGTGTATGGTACCGAAACAAGCTTAAGTGCTGCGGCGGCCTCCTTAGAGGCTACGCAGATGATGTGGCGCTGGCGATAGCGAGGGATAAAATTGTGAACGCTGCCCATGCTGGCGCAGATTGCATAGCAACTCTATGTCCCTTCTGCTTCTTAACGCTTGATCTGGGGCAAGTGCTGATAAAATCAACATATAAAGAGGAATACGATATGCCTATAATTCATTACACTGAACTGCTCAGTTTAAGCCTAGGGATAGACCCTAAGGAGTTAGCTCTAGAATTCCATAAAGTGAAAATTGACAAGGTGCTTGACAAGATAGGCTTAAACCTTCCTTAAGCATCCGTTGATGAAGCTGGAATTATGTTATAAGATGGGTTTCAATTTTGGAATGTCAACTTCAAAGGCCATGTTGTTGTTACACGTCATAACCATGCTATCTATTCGCAACTGGTTTAGGGGCAAACTTACTTTCCAGCATCGATCTTCCAGGCATAACTGTAAACCATCGACATCTCTTTGAATAGTCACTTTTTGATCTCTGCAACGGCACTGCATCAGGATTCTAATGTAGTTATCGTCTTCAAAGATGTCTATGAGAGGCTCATCGACATGTGGAAGTGGAATGAAGCATTTGATTTTGATCTTATCTCCAACGCTTTCCTCTATTGTGTATTTCCTCTTTAGAAGATTCTCTATGGGTTCAACAGGTATATTGCCGTCTTCAGTTTCCTTTTCGCTCTCAGCAAGTTTCTTAACTAAAACTCTGCAGAAAACATCTATGTTGCGTAGTGCTTCCTCAAAATCGTCCATATATTCCCTTATTTATAGTAATTACATTCAACGATTTAAGCCTTGTTAATTTATACTTAGCGTAAAATTGACTCATGCCTCTTCTCGGCCAGCAGGGGCACCGTCCTCACATGCTTGATTGTCTTAACGATCTCTTCCACATCCTTGTCGGGCTTTTCCAGAGATCTGTTTATGGCTATCTCAGCGATGGATGCCCCAAGATCTGCGATTTTATTTAAACTTGATATCATCGCTCTAAGATATGGGATTTCGGGAAGTTCCGTCATTAATCTGTCAACTTTTTCATATAATAATTTGTGCATTTCTAAAATTCCATTTGCAATTTTGAGGTCTCTGGAAAACAGGCAGTCCACGGCTTTCTGAAATATTGCCTGGGTTAAATCGCCGAGGTGTGCGATATCTTTTATGGTTTCGTCTGAAACCTTATTTCTGTATGTGGTGAAGGCTAGAACCTTCTTGGCGAGGTCTTCACAGTAGTCCGCGATCATCTCAAGAAATTGCAGTATTAAGCGTGTAGCAGGGATGAATATTATTTCTGTTACTCCCACATTTTCAGCTACTTCAGGTTTCAACTGTGCTAGCAGAAGCAGTCTGACAGATAAATAATAGATTTTGTCAGCTTCCTCCTCGCGCCTCATAGCCTCATTCGCTAGTTCTTTATTGCCCTCGACAAGGGCTTGGGTCACCTCAGACAACATCGTTGAGGCTATTATTGCAAGTCTTCGCATGAGCATATCAAGTTTAAATTTCGTTGGGTCAATGGAGCATTGCAAAAGAATGCTGTTTTGCGTTTCCTCAAGAATCCCGAGACCTATGAGTTTTTGGACTATTCCCCTAACTTCTTCCACGTAACTTTTTTCTATCCTTTTTGAGGATATGATCTTAATAACGTCGCGTCCAAGAATGTAGCTTCCAACAATTATTCTTTCAAGCATGCCTTTCTCATTGCATGCATCCGCGTTTATGATGTGCTCTTCTGCCTCTTCCCTTCGCGCCACGTGTCCCGGCATGATTTTTAATGTTCCGTCCCTCTCCTGCATAATGAAGATTAGGTCGCCTGGGTTGATGTTGTTACGTTTAGCCCATTCGCTTGGAAGGGAAACCGTGAGAGTAGAATATCCAACCTTCTGAACTTTTCTGCTCTCCAAAATCTCACCATTTATACAGTAAATATTCAAAAATACTAGTACATAAGTCATATTTTTCTTTTTCCATTTGTAAAACAGATATATTCACCAAAAATTATTAACCTTAACCATAGTGGGAGATTTCAAATTGGAGAAGCCCATCAGGAGTTTGTTAAAGGCGATTTCATGGAGGATTGTGGCGACTCTTACAACGGTTCTTCTGGTGATTTTATTCAGCAAGGATTGGACCCTTGGAGGCGTAGTTGGAATCTTTGAATTTGTGATGAAGATTTTTGTTTATTATGTTCACGAGAGACTTTGGAACTTGATTGGTTTTGGCCGAGAACGCGGATGAGTGCTGAAAAATCACAAGCACGCTAAACCGCAATTTATTTATAATATATTCTATTAATGATAGTATTTGCAAATGGTATATATAGTTATGTTTGAGTTAAATATAGCATAGATGAAAAGGAGGTGTATGGTTAATGCCTGAATGGAGAACAATAAGTATTAGGCAAGAACTGATTAAGGAAATAGAGAAAGCGCTTGAAACTGGGCGATACAGAAGTGTCTCAGAATTCGTCTCAGAGGCTATACGACTACGCCTTGAAGAGCTGATGAGGGTTGAGGGTATTTCAGCAACAAAAAGGGAACAGCTTCTGGCAATACCTGAACAGTTACTTTACACGCCTAAACATACATGGGCCCAGATAACTCCTGAGGGAAACATCCGCGTCGGCATCTCAGATTATGCACAGAGGCATCTGAAAGGTATAGCTCAAGTGATAGTTGACAATGTCGGTAAAGAGGTTGCTCAAATGGAGCCTTTCGGCGTCGCCGAGACATGGATGTTCATGTTCGACCTTTACGCGCCTGTGAGCGGCAAAATAGTGAAGGTTAACGAGAAATTGAAGGAGAAGCCTCAACTTATAAATGAGGACCCCTACAATGAAGGATGGATTGTGGAGATCAAGCCCAAAAATTCCATAACCCTGGAAGAGGAGCTCAAAAAGCTTCTCAGCTCAAGAGAATATAACAAGTGGGTAAACAAGCTTGAAGGAAGATTCCGTTAATAGCATCCATTTCATTATGTGAAATCCCTTCTTATTATCCGTTTTATACCATATTTTTACTATTTTTGGTTCAGATGGCTTAATATATATGTCTAATTATCCAGATTATCTCCAAGAGGGGCGCTGAGATGGAAAAACCGCAGCTGAAAATTAGGAAGCTGCCTCCATGTAGGGCGGCATGCCCAGCGCACGTAAATGTTCAGGCGTATGTTTCTCTTATTCAAAGGGGTAAATTTAGGGAAGCCGTAGAAATAATAAGGAAGGATTTGCCGTTTCCCGCCATTTGTGGAAGGGTCTGCTTCAGCCCATGTGAAGATGCCTGTGCCAGAGTTAACGTTGACCAGTCCGTGGCAATTCGCGGCCTAAAGAGGCTTGTGGCGGACATTGAGCGTGAGCAGGGACGAGTAAAGGGCGAGCCGGTTCCCAAAAAATACAGCGAAAAAGTCGCCATCATCGGGGCCGGCCCCGCCGGTCTAACTGCTGCTTATGAGCTTGCAAAAATGGGTTATCCCGTAACTGTTTTTGAAAGAATGCCTGAACCTGGGGGAATGATGCGCTACGGCATACCTAACTTTCGATTAGAAAAATTCGTTGTAGCAAACGAAATTGCATATATCCAGGATATAGGGGTTGAAATTAAAACTGGTGTTGAATTTGGGAAAGACATAACTCTTGAGGGTCTCAGAGAGGAAGGCTACAAGGCCTTTTTCATAGCTATAGGTGCTCAGTTAGGAATGAAGCTCAACGTGCCCGGCGAGGATCTTGAGGGAGTGATAAGCGCTGTAGACTTCCTTAGGGCTTTAGCCACTGGGAAGCCATTGAGAGTTGGTGAACGGGTAGCTGTGATAGGCGGTGGCAACACTGCGATGGACGCTGCCAGAACAGCTAAAAAACTAGGCGCCAAGGAGGTTATAGTGCTTTATAGACGCTCCCGCGAGGAAATGCCTGCTCATCCTCACGAGGTGGAATTAGCTGAAAAGGATGGAGTGAAGTTCTATTTCTTGGTTGCGCCGAAAAGGATTATTGGCGAAAACGGCAAGGTCAAAGCCATTGAGTGTATTAGAATGCGCCTAAGTGAGCCGGACGAATCTGGTAGAAGGCGTCCTGTTCCAATAAGTTTCTCAGAGCATCAGTATGAGGTTGACATGGTTATCCCGGCGATAGGGCAGGTGGTTGAAACTTCAGCTCTACCTCAGGAGTTGTTAAACAAGGATAAAGGCGGGATGCTGATAAAGTATGACCCTCAAACGTTGGAGACTAGAATTCCAGGCGTTTTTGTTGGAGGCGACTTGGCGACAGGCCCCGCCAGCATTATTGAGGCTGTAGGCGCTGGGAAGCGTGCAGCCATTTCCATTCACCTGTACTTAAGGGGCCGAGATCCGAAAGAGGGATTGGATGAGACAATTGAGGAGGTCACCTGGGTTAAGGATTGGAATATGGTTAATAAGAAAGCGCGCCGATACGACGCTCCAATAGAAAAGCCCCATTTAAGCCTTGAAGAGGCTATGGAGTATCTGATGCAGCTTAAGAAGAAAGCTAGGTTTGAGGCTTTCCGTTGTCTAGGCTGCGGGCCGTGCGCTGAATGCTTAGCAGGCGTGGAGCTCTGCGAAGGCGATAAAGCTGTTGTTGATGAAGTTAAATGCGTAGGCTGCAATGTATGCGCTGTTATCTGCCCTGTCGGCGCCATCAAGAAGAATGATCGTGGCGTAGCTCAGGTTAATGAGGACCTATGCAAGGGATGTGGACTTTGTGCAGCAAGATGTCCAGAGAACGCAATAGCAATGAGGAAGCTATCGGCTGAAGCGATTATGGCCATGATTTCCACAGCATTGGAGAGGTGATGGAGATGGAGGCTGAGCCACCTAAAATAGTTTGTTTCATGTGTAATTGGGTCTTTTGTGGAGAGGAACTGCAGGTTCCATACAATTTTAACGTTTTCAGAGTTCCATGCATAGGCCGCATGGATCCAGTCCTAATTTTAGAGACATTTGCAAATGGTGCAGACGGCGTCATGCTTGTAGGATGTAAACCGGCAGACTGCCACTTTGTTGACGGCAATTTGCATGCGGAACGCGCAGTGAAAATGTTAAAGAAACTTTTAAATTTAGCCGGCCTCGGACATGGACGTCTAAAAATCATTTTATTCTCGCCATTGGAGGATGGGAACTTTGATAAGTATGCTAAGGAATTCTCAGAGGAAATATGGGTTCTTGGATCCTCTCCGCTTAAAAATGCCGAGTTGGCTCCGAAAATAACCGCTAATCTTGCAGCTGCTAAAAATGCAGCATCCGCCTTCAGACTTAGAGTGTTGCTGGGTAGGGAGGAAGAGTTGACAGAATTAGAAAATGCCTATGGCGAAAGGATCTCAGAGAAGGATTATGACGCCCTACTGGATGATATCGTTAACGCTGAGTTCGTACGATACAAAATCCATTATCTCACCAGGGATAAGCCGCTCTCTGTTAGGCAGTTGGCTGAAATGCTCGGATTGAAACCATCAATAGTTCTCAGGCATATTACGAATATGCGGAGGAAGGGAATGATAAGCATGTACAGGGTTGAAGGTAACACTCCACTTTACAAGGCCCTGGAGGTGCATTAAAATGGCTGATGGAAAGGTTGGAGCCGTTTTAGTTGTTGGCGGCGGCGTTGCAGGTATACAGGCTTCGCTGGACTTGGCTGATTCAGGCTTCAAGGTTTACCTGCTGGATGAAGCTCCAAGCATCGGTGGAGTAATGGCTCAGCTTGATAAGACGTTTCCGACAAACGATTGTTCCATGTGCATTTTGGCGCCTAAGCTTGTTGCAGCGGGTAGACACTCCAACATCACGCTGATAACTAACGCTGAAGTTATGGCTGTGGATGGTGAACCTGGAAACTTCGAAGTTAAGATTCTGAAAAGAAGCCGCTACATAAATGAGGAAAAATGTAACGGATGCGGGCTATGCGCCCAGAAGTGCCCAGTTGAAGCCATAGACACATATAATAAAGGCTTAACTGACAGAAGCGCAATATACGTGGAGTTCCCGCAGGCTGTACCGCTAAGATTTAAGATAGACCGTGAAAAGTGCATAGGCTGCAGAACATGCCAGGAAGTTTGTAAGGCTAACGCGGTGGAATATGACCAGAAGGACACCGAAGTTGTTTTGAATGTAGGCTCAATAATACTTGCCCCCGGATTTGAACCCTTTGACGCGCGTCTCAAAAGCGAGTACGGCTATGGCCGCTACCAGAATGTGGTCACAAGCATGGAGTTTGAGCGTATCCTGAACGCTTCAGGCCCCTACGGTGGAGTTGTTTTAAGACCTTCAGACGGCGAGATTCCGCGAAAAATAGCCTTTGTGCAGTGTGTAGGTTCTCGTGATGCCCAAGTTGGAAACATCTACTGCTCTGCAGCGTGCTGCATGTATGGAATAAAGGAAGCCATAATAGCCAAAGAGCATGTGCCAACCAAGCTTGACTGCACAATGTTCTATATGGACATTCGAGCTTATGGAAAGGAGTTCGACGCATATTACAAGCGTGCCCAGGAGGAGTACAGCATAAGATTTGTAAGATCAAGGGTTGCCCGTATAACTGAAGATCCCTCAACTGGTAACCTACTCGTTCATTATGTGGGTGAGGATGAAACACCAAGAGTTGAAGAGTTCGATATGGTGGTTTTATCAACAGGGATGAAGCCGCCTAAAAATTTTGAGAAGCTTGCTAAGGTGTTTGGAATAAAGATCAATAAGTACGGGTTCTGCGAGACAGATCCATTTACACCGCTGGAAACCTCAAAACCAGGCATATATGTATGTGGCGCCTTCAACTCCCCAAAGGATATTCCTGAAAGCGTCGCCCAGGCAAGCGGAGCAGCAGCTAAAGCTATGGCGGTAATAGCTTCAGGGAGAGGTAAACTAGTAGCTGCTAAAGAGTATCCGCCAGAAATCGATGTAACCTCGGAGGAGCCTCGCATTGGAGTTTTCATATGCCACTGCGGCATTAACATAGGTGGGTTCGTGAATGTTCCGGAAGTTGTGGAATATGCCAAGAGTCTTCCAAATGTAGTTTATGCTGAAGGCAACCTCTACACTTGCTCAGACGATACCCAAAAGAGGATAAGGGAGAAAATTCAAGAGTTCCGTTTAAACCGGGTGGTAGTGGCCTCATGTACTCCTAGAACTCATGAACCATTATTCAGAGAAACACTACGCGAGGCAGGTTTAAATCCCTACCTTTTCGAGATGGCGAACATCAGAGATCAATGCAGCTGGGTGCATATGCATCAGCCCAAAGAAGCAACAGAGAAAGCTAAAGATCTCGTAAGGTCTGTTGTTGCCAAAGCCCGCCTTTTAACACCCCTCAAAAACCCAACAGTGAACGTTACACCAGTCGCCCTTATAATAGGCGGCGGCGTTTCCGGAATGACAGCTGCTCTTGAACTTGCTGCTCAGGGATTCGAAGTTCACTTGGTGGAGAAGGAGAAGGAACTCGGAGGCCACCTTAGAAAAATTTACTACACACTTGAAGGCATAGACCCTCAAAAGTTCCTGAATAATCTTGTAAAATCAGTTATGGAAAATGACAGAATACATGTTTACTTAGGCGCCGAGGTAACTGAGGTAAGCGGGTTCGTGGGGAATTTCAAGTCAAAAATACTTCACGAAGGTAAAGAGAAACTTGTGGAGCATGGGGTTGTAATAGTCGCTGTTGGCGCAACAGAATATCAGCCAAAGGAATATTTATACGGGCAGGATCCGCGGGTGTTGACGCAGCATGAACTTGAAGAGAAACTGGCCAAAGGCGAGTTTAACGCTAAAAGAATCGTTATGATACAATGCGTCGGCGCAAGGAATGAGGAAAGGCCTAACTGTTCAAGAATCTGCTGCGGCCAAGCTGTGAAAAACGCTCTGAAAATTAAAGATGTGAATCCTGAAGCTGAAGTTTACGTTTTATACAAGGACATAAGGACTTATGGTTTCATGGAAGAGTATTATCGTGAAGCTTCTGAGAAAGGTGTGCTATTCATAAACTATACTGATGCCTGCAAACCAAAAGTTTCAAACGAGAACGGCGTGTTAAAGGTGTCATTCTGGGAGCCAGTGCTGAAGCAGGAAGTTGAAATAGAACCTGACCTTGTAATCCTAAGCGCGGCTACAATACCTAACCCTGACAACAAACATGTCGCTGAAATGCTTAAAGTACCCTTAACCAAGGAAGGCTTCTTCCTTGAGGCTCACATGAAGCTTAGGCCAGTTGACTTCCAAACTGACGGGGTTTTCCTATGTGGAATGGCGCATTCGCCGAAGTTTATAGACGAATGTATCGCGCAAGCATGCGCAGCCGCCGCCAGAGCTGCAACAATCCTGTCGAAGAAGTACCTTGAGATGGAAGGAATAGTGGCAAACGTGGATGAAGATTTATGTAGCGGATGCAGAATTTGTGAATCTCTATGCCCGTACGGCGCGATTGAGATGACTGAAAAGGCTGGAAAAGTCGTGGCGCATGTCATTGAAGCCCTATGCAAGGGCTGCGGGGTATGCGGAACTGCATGTCCAACCAAAGCAATAGTGCTTGGACACTTCACAACGGAGGAAATCCTTGCTCAAGTTAGAGCTGTACTGAAGGAGATGATTGCGGAATGAGCGCCCACGAGAAGAGGGAATTTGAGCCTAAAATTGTTGGTTTCCTATGTAACTGGTGTTCCTATGCAGGCGCAGATCTGGCGGGAGTAAGCCGTATCCAGTATCCGCCAAACATACGTGTAATCCGAGTTATGTGCAGTGGAAGAATAGATCCCGTGTTTATTTTAGAAGCCTTCAAGAACGGTGCTGACGGCGTCCTAGTGTCCGGATGCCATCTTCCTTCAGATTGCCACTATCTAAGCGGGAATTTCAAGGCACTTAGGAGGGTAACTCTATTAAGGAGAGTTATAAAAGAATTTGGCATAGAGCCTGAAAGGCTCCGGCTGGAATGGATCTCTGCAAGTGAAGGGGATAAGTTTGCGGCTGTCGTACGGGACATGGTTGAGCAGATTAAAAAGCTTGGGCCAAGTCCATTAAAAATGAAGGAGGGTGAAGAATGAGCCAGACGCAGGAACAGGTTCCCTCTGTCATAAAAGCCGAGGAGCTTAATTCAAAATTTAAGTACGAAATCAGCAAGATGCCCGGTGCAGAAAAGATCATGGCTTGTTTCCAGTGTGGAACATGCACAGCCGACTGTCCCATCGCCAGGTACAGCCAATTCTATAGGCCTCGAAGGATAGCCCGCATGGTTCAGCTTGGACTGAAGGAAAGGCTGCTCTCAGATGAAGCATTGTGGCTGTGCTCCTCCTGCTTCACATGCGTAGATCATTGTCCGCAGGGAGTAGAAATAGCGGGTATAGTGAGGGTTCTGCGTAACATGGCCGTAGCTGATAAGGCTGTTCTGCCGCTTGTCTACAAGGAGTTAGCGACGAATCTCATGAAAAATGGTTACGTGTATGAAATTCCCGAGTCAAGACGACAGAAAAGAGTTGAGATGGGTTTACCGCCCCTTCCAAAGCCAAACTTGAATGACATTTTGAAAATCTTCGAAGTAACTGGTTCCCTAAAATTAATTGAGAAAGTTAAAACCATCGAGAAGGTGAGGAGCTGATGGCTAATCCCAAATATCTAATTTTCACAGGCTGCGTCATCCCGTATAGGCTTTCAAGCTATGAAATTTCAGCTAGAAAGGTTCTCTCTAAACTAGGCGTAGAGCTTATGGAGATGCCTGACTTTAATTGCTGCGGATATCCCATGGACGTAATAAATCATGACTTAATGTTGACGCTTGCAGCTAGAAATCTATGCATAGCTGAAAAGGAGGGCTTGAACATAATGACTCTGTGCAATGGATGCTTCTGCAGCCTTAACGAGACAAATAAAGCGTTGAAGGAGGACAGGAAACTGCGTGAGAAAATCAACGGTTACCTTAAAGAGGTGGGAATGGAGTTTAAGGGCACCATAGAAGTTAAGCACCTCATATACGTGCTTTCAGAGGATTTAGGCTACGAGAAAATAAAAAGCGCTGTTGTAAAGCCGCTGAGCAAGCTTAAGGTAGCCCAGCATAGTGGATGTCACGTTGTTAGACCTGCAAAGTACGTTGGACGAGATGATCCTGAGAATCCCCACACCCTGAAGAACCTGATTAGGCTTACAGGCGCCGAATGCCTAGACTATGTTGATGAAGCTGAATGCTGCGGAAACCCAATCATCGGAGTTAACGAGGAGGTGCCTTTCAGCATGGCTAAGGAAAAGCTTGACCATATACGTGCCGCCGGCGCTCAGGCGCTTATAACCATATGCCCATTCTGCCATATTATGTTTGACCTTAATCAGCCGAGAATAGAACGGGCGTTCAACGAGAAATATGGGCTTCCGGTGCTGCATTACACTCAGCTTCTCGGCTTAGCCATGGGCTTCACCCCTGAGGAACTTGCGGTTAATGAACTGCGGGTTAAACCCCTGGAAATTTTAAACTTGATAAGGTGAAATGTTATGTCGAAAGAAAAATTGAAAATAGCATTCTATTGGGCGGCAAGCTGCGGAGGCTGCGAAATAGCAGTCCTGGATATAAACGAGAAAATCCTTGATGTGGTGCAAATCGCAGACATAGTTTTCTGGCCAGTAGCAATGGATGTGAAATATAAAGACGTTGAGAACATGCCTGACAAGCACATAGACATCTGCTTCTTTAACGGTGGAATCCGAAACAGCGAGCAAGAATACATGGCGAAACTTCTGAGGCAGAAATCAAAAGTGCTTGTGGCTTACGGAGCATGTGCACATTTAGGCGGCGTCCCTGGACTAGCAAACTTGTCCAGCAAGAAAGAAATCTTCGAGAAAGTTTACCTGTCAACACCGTCAACAGTGAATTCTGAAGGTGTAGTGCCTCAGCCCAAGACAAAAGTCGGGGAAGGCGAGTTAGAAATTCCAGAATTTTACGACACTGTAAGAACCCTAGATCAAACAGTAGATGTTGATTATTATGTGCCTGGATGCCCGCCTGCAGTGGAACGCACATTATATGCCATAGAAGCCTTGACAAAGGATTCGCCGCCGCCGAAGGGCACAGTGCTGGCTCCGCCAAAATCAGTCTGCGATGAATGTCCGAGAAAGAAGGAAAGCAAGAAAGTTTCGAATGTTTACCGTGTTTACGAGAAGATACCTGAGCCTGAAAAATGCTTGCTTGAGCAAGGCTTCATCTGTATGGGGCCTGCAACCCGAGGAGGCTGCGGTGCAAGATGCTTAAAGGCGAACATGCCGTGCACCGGTTGTGGCGGGCCATGCCCCAACTCGCCTGAGCAAGGCGCCGCCATGATAAGTGCCCTAGCTTCAATACTTGGATTAGAAGAGGAAAAGGAAATGTACACTGAGGAAAAAGTGGAAAAACTTGTAGATCAGATAAAGGATCCCATCGGCACATTCTACATGTACGCGTTACCAGCCTCCATCCTCAGGCGGAGGGTGATTCGTCAATGAAGGAAGTAATAATAGATCCAATAACAAGACTTGAAGGGCATGGTAAAATAGCCATATTCCTAAATGAAGCTGGCGAAGTTGAAAACGCTTATCTGCAGGTTCCTGAACTCAGAGGCTTCGAAAGGTTCTGCATAGGAAGAAAAGCTGAAGACATGCCTCTGCTTACAAGCAGAATCTGCGGAGTCTGTCCCGTAGCCCATCACATGGCTGGAACCAAAGCCTTAGACGCCGCGTTTAATGTGGAACCTCCTGAGCCGGCTAAAAAACTACGCGAGCTAATGTATTGCGGATATTACATATACGATCACACGCTTCACTTCTACTACTTAGGCGGTCCAGACTTTATTGTGGGGCCAAAGGCTCCTGCCGAGAAACGTAACATTCTCGGCGTTATAGAGAAGGCCGGCATAGACATCGCCAAAGAAGTAATAAAGCATAGGGCCTATGGCCAAAAAATAACTGAGATAGTAGGTGGCAAAGCTACCCATCCAGTATGCGGCCTCCCAGGCGGAGTGTCAAAGTCCATAAGCGAGGAAGAGAGGCGGGAAATAGAAAATATGGCGACGTCCGCTGTTAACTTTGCACAGCTAACCCTGAAGATATTCCATGATCTTGTTCTCGGAAATACTGAATATGTGGATCTAATAAAAAGCGGTGCATACACGCTGCATACGCATTACATGGGTCTTGTGGATGAAAATAACAAGGTTAATCTTTACGATGGAAAAATAAGAGTCGTAGATCCTTACGGTAAGGAATTCGTAAAATTCGAAGCAAAAGACTACTTGAATCACATAGCTGAACATGTGGAGCCGTGGACATACGTTAAGTTTCCGTATCTTAGAAAATTAGGCTGGAAAGGGTTCGTCGACGGCCCTGACAGTGGAATATACCGTGTTGGGCCTCTTGCAAGGCTTAACGCATCCGACGGTATGGCCACTCCTCTAGCCCAGGCGGAATACGAGCTGATGTACAAGACATTAGGCGGGAAACCTGTCCACTCCACTCTCGCATACCACTGGGCTAGGCTTATTGAACTCTTATATGCGGCTGAACGTGCAGTTGAGCTTGTGAAGGATCCGGAGATAACAAGCACTAACATCCGTAATAAGCCCGGAGAGCCCGGAGAAGGCGTAGGCGTGGTTGAAGCTGCGAGGGGGACGCTAATCCATCATTATGTGCTCGATAAGGATGCATTGGTTAAAGATGTAAACCTCATTGTCGCCACCGTGAATAATGCACCATCCATAAACATGTCAGTGCGAAATGCAGCTAAGGGGCTTATCCATGGCGAAAAAGTGGATCCTGGACTGCTAAACATGGTGGAGATGGCCTTCAGGGCTTACGATCCATGCTTCGGATGTGCAACCCACTATGCAATAGGCCAAATGCCATTAACATTGGAAATCTACAATGCCAATGGAAAACTAGTAAAGACTGTTCAAAGGTAAGCTCCCATTTCCTCCTTTATTTTGTTAATGGCGAATTTTTTGGGAGAACCAACACGTATAATTGAGGAAAAACTTGAGACATGGCTTTCTGATGCAAAAAAGGTTGCAATTGCAGGCATCGGTAATCCGATACGTATGGACGACTTTGTAGGCGTGAGAATCGTTCAGATTCTCAGTGGGAAAGTCTCCGATAAAGTGCTTCTGATAGAATGTGAGTCCATTCCAGAAAGTTACATTCAGCAGATAATCAACTTCAATCCAACCCATGTGCTGCTAATTGACGCGGCCCTTTTAGGGCTGAATCCAGGTGAGCCGGAATTTCTCAGCCCAGAGCAGCTGCCTATTTTCCCAGCTTATTCAACGCATATTCTGCCGCTTAGGATTTTCTGCGAGCATTTACTCAAAACGACAGAGGCCAAAATAGGGCTTCTTTTAATACAGCCCAAGCAGACGGATTTCGGAGAGGGTTTAACTCCCGAGGTTGAGGCTTCAGCAGAAAAGCTTTCAAGTATTTTATTATCTAAGCTTCCCAAATAGTCATTTTTGTAAACAAAAATAAGGGAAAAATTAGGATGTTGGGGTAACTTTCATCGCTTCCACAAGAAGCTTCTTTGTGGCTGAGATCCGTGATTTCTGAGCTAGAACGTCAGGTGTCACCACATCTAATGCTTCCTCAGGGCACCATTTAACACATTGTGGCCCGTCAGGCTTGTCTTTACATAGGTCACATACAAAAACAACTTTCCTGTCAGGGTGCAGCATTATAGCCCCGTAGTCGCATGCTTCAATACACCATCCGCATCCGTTGCATTTGTCTTCGTCGACAAGTATTGTGCCGTCCTCTTCAGACTGCTTAAGTGCATCTCTTGGGCAGGCTGCAACGCATGGAGGGTCTTCGCAGCGTCTACAGGTTAAAGAAACATTGACCAGCGGGTTCAACCTTACAACCCTTATTCTGGACTTCAGCGGATTGAAGGCTTTTTCTTTCGTCCATGCGCAAATGTACTCGCAGACCTGGCATCCCACACATTTGTCCGGATCAACTGAAACGAACTTTCTCTCATGAATCTTAACCATTGATCTGTCCTCCCTTATGCTTTTTTGATTTTGGCTTCAACTATCGGAATCATGTCTTCCATACCTAACTCCTTCAGCTTCTCCGGTGTTGGTACACCATCCCTAGTCCATCCTCTGACTTCATAGTAGTCGTCCAGCATCAGGTTTAATTCTTCCTGTTTAACGTATGCTCCTTTAGATGGGCCTTCGTCTGGAACTGGATAGTTCATAACCTTGTATGGTAGCGTGTCATCCTTCCTGCCTAAGCCTTCTCTAACGTTTATCACTCTTGCAAGGTTGTTTATCCTTTCTCCTTTGCGGCGCATTTCGTCAGGTGTCGTCTCTATCCCTGTGACAAGGCTGTACACTTTAGCTAGATCTTCAATTTCTTTATAGTATGTGCCTCTTGAGAACTTGCATATGATCAGTGAATCGATTATCGTGTAGATGTCCTCGAGATCTTTAACAGCCTTCGCCCTGCCCTTCTCGTATGTTAGCCTGTTATATTTGCCCTTTATATCTAAGGCGTAGGCTCCGTGCCTGTTATGGTCTGCCCCTCTGAAGGATACGGCAAATCCCAAAGCCGCCGTTTTGAGGCATCTTATATCGTATCCCGTGACCTCAACGCCTTTAATGTGTTGGGCCAGTTTCTCCGCTCCTTTTCCTATTTTTTCAGCTGCAATTTTTACGCCCTCAGCTAGTATGTCGCCTATGCCTTCACGTTTGCCTATCTTCTCGAGAAGCTTCACTAGGGCTTCATGGTTGCCGAATTTAGCCTCTATTCCATCCATTTCCTTCTGAGTTAGTATGCCGTTCTCGTAGCAGTCCATTGCGAAGCCGACGATTACTCCTGCGCTTATGGAGTCTATGCCATAATAGTTGCAGATTTCAGATCCTTTAATTATGGCGTCCAGCCTGTCTACTCCGCAGTAGGGTCCCATGGCCCATAGGGGCTCATATTCAACTCTTGCCATGGCTCCTTTGTAGGGGCCTTCCCGCACTACACAGACGTGTTCACATCTCATTGCGCATGAGCTGCAACCTATAATCTTGGCAACGTACCTTTCGTTTAATAGTTCACCGCTGACTTTCTCCGCGCCTTCGAAGTGTGCATTATTGTAGTTTCGTGTGGGCATGCAGTGGAGAGCGTTATGCACCAGAACGTTTTCAGGCGTACCCAGCGTCCGATACTTCTTGGTAGCCGGCCCCTTCATTCTTTCATGGAATTCCTTTACAAATTCCAGGAACTCATCCGGCTTAGCTACTCCGACATCTCTGGTTCCGCGCACCGCGATGGCCTTCAGATTCTTCGAGCCCATTACAGCGCCGAGTCCTGTTCTGCCGGCAGCCCTTGATTTTTCATTAATTATGCAGGCTATTCGAACAAGTTTTTCTCCAGCAGGGCCAATAGCTGCAACTCTTACGTAGAAGTCTCCAAGTTCCTCCTTGATTATATCTTCGGTTTCTTGTGGAGATTTACCCCAAAGGTGAGAGGCGTCTAGAATTTGCACTGAATCATCATCTATCCAGACATAAACAGGCTTTTCAGCTTTGCCTTTAAAGATTACAGCATCGTACCCGGCCCTTTTCAGTTCCGCTCCGAAGCTTCCATGGGATTTTGACTCGCTGATTCCGAAGGTCTGCGGAGACTTTGCAACGAAGACGTGTCCATTCCCGCCGGTTGGCCATATTGTCCCAGATGTCGGTCCTGTTGTAAGAACTAACGGATTTTCTGGGCTGAACGGGTCAACTCCAGGTTTCGAGTTGTCAAGCCATAAACGCATTCCCAGCCCAATGCCGCCGATGTATTTTTTGGCGTAGTCCTCGTTTAAAGGTTCAGTATATGTCTTGCCTGTTGTTAAGTCTACATAGAGAATCCGGCCAGCATAGCCGTACAACGTGTTTTCCTCCATTTCATTAGATTCTGTTGGGTCTTCCTTAAGTATATTAAGGTATCTATAAAGAACCCTCCTTTTCAACAATCTATAGTGTTCAAGTAAAAGTGCCGATCACTCCATTAATGAAACAGATATATCCAAGTTTTTCCGCTATTACAACATGGAAGTGTCATGGAGGCTGTTTAGGTTGAGGGTTAAGGTGGAATACATTGGACACATTAAGAAGTTGATAGGCAGCGGGAGTGAGGAGATTGTGGAGGTCTCCGACGGTGCCCTGCTTGAGGATTTATTGACAATGCTTTCAAATAAATATGGTGCGGCATTCAGGATGGCGGTTTACGCTCCAGGAGATTCTGATCTTAAACAGGGTTATATTGCAACCGTTAACGGCTACCTGATTAACCAGCTTAACGGTGTAAAAACGAAACTTAAAGATGGAGATAATGTGATTCTAACTTCTATTGTAAGCGGCGGCTAAGCATCAGAACCTTTTATTACAGACATCATTTATTGTCTTGGCATGTGGGTTCATATTGAAGAGGATAGAGATCCTGAGACAGAGTTGTCTAGACAAGGGTTTTGACGGTTTTTTGGTTGCTAACGAAATTAACATTCTCTATTTCTCTGGCGCTCCGGGGGCTTCATGTCTGCTTGTCCCTGATGGAGGAGAGAGCATTCTCTACGTGTATGGAGTTAACTATGAGCAGGTTAAAGCTGAAGCTAAGGGGTTCAGGGTTGAACTTGTGAAGCGTGAAGAAAATCTTATGGCGAAGGTTGCTGAGCATGTGAGAGCCCTCGGGATAAGAAGGTTGGCGTTTGACACATTGAATGTTGAGAGTTACCGTGCTATCTCGAGAAAGTTGAGGGGTGCAGCGAAGCTGAAGCCGCAAGGTTCCATCGTATGGTCGTTACGTAGAATCAAGGATATGGATGAGCTTGAGCTTATGCGAAGGGCAGCGGAGCTCGCCTGCGAGGGTATGAAGACTGCACAGGAAGTTCTAAGGCCGGGGATGATGGAATATGAGGTTGCCGCGGAAATAGAATATGCAATGAGGAATAAGGGTTCTTGGGGAACAGCCTTCGAAACCATAGTTGCTTCAGGCGCAAGATCCGCCTATCCTCATGGAGGATGCGTTGACAGGAAAATACAGGCTGGCGACTTAGTGGTTATCGATATTGGAGCATCCTATCGCCACTACCGCTCAGATATGACTCGCACCTTCGTCGCCGGTGAACCGTCAAGTAAGCAAAAGCAACTTTATGAGCTAGTTAAGCTTGCGCAGGAAAAAGCGATTAAAGCTATAAAGCCTGGAGTAAAAGCCAGCGATGTGGATGCTGCTGCTAGAAGCGTAATAGAGAAAGCGGGTTATGGCGAGAATTTTGTTCATGGCCTTGGACATGGAGTTGGCTTGGAGGTTCATGAACCTCCAACAATAAGCCCGCAAAGCATGGATAAACTGGAAAGCGGGAATGTGGTGACAATAGAGCCTGGAATATATCTTGTTGGCTTCGGCGGAATCAGAATTGAAGACATGGTGCTGGTGAGCGAGTTTAACGCTGAAAAATTAACTGATGATTTTTACGGTTTAGAGGCATGAATCTATGCTGGAGATTTTAGACATCCCTGTT
The DNA here is from genome assembly GCA_025058315.1 of Candidatus Bathyarchaeota archaeon. Taxonomy (GTDB): domain Archaea; phylum Thermoproteota; class Bathyarchaeia; order Bathyarchaeales; family Bathycorpusculaceae; genus DRVV01. The sequence continues at coordinate 34,683 of JANXET010000006.1, forward strand.
TTTAGGGTAAGCTTGATCAGGAAAAGCCTGATGTCAAACAAGTATCTGAAGGGCTGCATGCGCCTTTAAAACCGATGTATAGATGGATTAAGAGAACCTCAAATGTTGTCTCAACACGTAAAGGAGGGCTCCGTGTTAAGCGGACAAAAAACCGTTTCAGGCCCGTGGAGGTTGGATTCAAGCATGCCGATGAATGTGTTCAAAATCCTTAGAAAGAGGAAATGAAAACTATGAAAGTGTAGGAGTGTCAAATATGTTTGATAGAATGTGTGTAATAATAATTGATATGCTGAACGATTTTGTAATTGGCGAATTAAAGTGTGACAGAGCTTTACGCATTGTTCCAGGAATTAAGAAGCTATTGGAAGCAGCTCGGAGAAATAATGTTCCAGTTATATACTGTAATGACGCCCATTACCCGCATGACTTTGAGGTTGTGCATAAATGGGGAGGACATGCTGTAAAGGGAACTAAAGGCGCTGAGGTCATCTCTGAGCTTAAACCCTCAGATAAGGATTTCATCGTTGAAAAGAGGACCTATAGCGGTTTCTTTGACACGGGATTAGATTCTCTTCTGCGAAGCTTTTACGGCGGCGATGGCGCAAAAACCCTTATACTCTGCGGAATTCACACCCACATATGTGTTAAGCATACGGCGGCCGATGCATTTTTCAGAGGATACAAAATAGTGGTTGCAAGGGACGGCGTGGAGGCTTTCACACAGGAAGATCATGAGCAGGGTTTAAGATATATGGAATATTTCTATAACGCGAAAATAATGGCCATCGATGATATAGTGGCTGAAATTGAAAAGCAGAGAAACTTGATTAGTAAACCATTCTGTTCTTAAGAAAAGTTTAAAAGCAACCTGGTTTTTAACTTGCGACACTGGGAGAAGACGGGGTTCGATGTTTATATCCCGTTTTCTCCTGTCTCCCCCCGAACCCCCACCCGTCTTCTCCCATCCCCCGAATGGATTATCCAGAAAATTTTAAGAAGTTCTCAAGCAGATTTAAGCCCGTGGGTTGGGTATGGTGAGAATTCTAATAATTTACGACTCTAGAACAGGTAACACTGAGAAGATGGCCTATTCTGTAGCTGAAGGTGCAAGGAAGGTGGAAGGAGTGGAGGTGGTTGTTAAGAAAGTGGATCAGGCAAGAATAGTGGATCTGCTGGATGCTGACGGGATAATAATGGGTTCTCCAACATACTTTGGCCAGATGTCCGCGGAACTTAAGAGTTTCATAGATAAGTCCGTTGAAATTCATGGAAAACTTGAGGGAAAAGTTGGCGCGGCTTTCACGAGTTCAGGTGGAACAGCCACGGGAGCGGAGACCACGTTACTGTCAATGCTTCAGGCAATGCTGATCCATGGAATGATAGTGCAGGGTAGACATGATGACAAGCACTATGGCGTAGCCGCCGTTGAAAATCCAGAGCAGGAAGATTTGGATTATTGCAGAGAACTCGGAAAGAGGACAGCCCTCCTGGCGAAGAGGTTAAAAGGCATTAATGATGGGCCCGGCCGGACTTGAACCGGCGACCAACAGGTTATGAGCCTGTCGCTCTAACCTAGCTGAGCTACGGGCCCATGTATTTTCCAGCTTATCTACAGCTACACACTGTAATACAAAACCATCTTTTTAAAATTTTTTGAGAGATGTTCCATGCTGGTGTGTGCTGGGATTACAAGGATCAGTTTGCATTTTAATGTAAAGTTTTATAAATTAGGTTTCTGAATTCATGGTGAGTGATGAGCCGCCTCAAAACAATGAGCCCCTATTTGGGCTGTGAAATCAATATCCCCGGCTGACGTTGTCATGTTGAACTTTCGCTCTGTTAAGTTCATGTGCTGTGAACAGCGCCTAACCTGTAACATACGGCAAAACAATTTTAAGCATGCTTGCGGGAAACTAGAAGCATGGAGGATTATAGTCGCCTCTTAGAGTTGAAGGTTTTCACCCTTCCAGGCTGTTCCATCTGCCCTGTGGCAAAGCAGATTGCATCGGAAGTAGCTAATAAGCTAGGGCTTTCCTATAGAGAGGTAAACCTAAGTACAATAGAGGGACTGGAGGAGGCTTCTCCTCACAAAATAATGAGCGTTCCAAGCATAGCATTAAATGATGATGTTATCGTCAGAGGCCGCCTAATATCCAAGGAGAAGCTTGAGGAGGAAGTGCAAAAGAGGCTTGAGAAATGGAGGAACAGAGTGGAGAGAGATAAAATCTCAGATGGATATAGGCATGTCTGAAGCGAGAAAAGCCATCATAACCTTTCTTTACACTGAGAAGATAAAATCCAGCCTTATAATTGCCTCAAGTCTAATTGAGCATGTTAAGGGCTTGAATGATGCTGAAAGGGCTGGAGCTGAAAAAATTCTATATGCATACTTTGACGCGTTAACCCTTGAGGTTAACATGGCGGCTAATGCGGCTCAGCTAGATGGATTCCGAATTGTTACTTCAAAAATTCGGGAATTAGTGGAGCATGTTAAAAAGCGGAATTATGAGGGCGCTGTTAGACTTGTCTCAGAAGCTATATCTGCAGCGACTACTCAGGGAAACCAATCTGCTCAGATGCTTAATGAAATGGGGCTACTATAGCTGATCCTCTCGTTATGGTAGAGATACTCCTGAGCGTAACCTGCATATTTTCCGAAGTAGTTTCTTCCGAAATAACTCAGCTTTTCATATTCACTTTTGGATAGGGATCGTTTGCAAGATATCTTCTCGACAAATTCTCTGTCAAAATGCTCCGCGTAGTGTCCAAGCAGTGCACGCTTTATCCATACGTCGACAGGAAACGCCTCCAACTTTCCCAGGGAAAAAAGTAGAACGCAGTCCGCAACCTTTGCTCCAACTCCTGGCAGAGTCATCAATTCGCTTTTTGCCTCCTCATAGCCTTTACTTCTTAAGCTCTCAAGTTCAATTTCCCCGTTGAGAATTTTTACAGCAGTTTCATGGACGTATTCAGCCCTATACCCTAAACCGCATTGTGTTAGTGTTTTTAAGCTGGCCTTGGCCAGCTTTTCAACGCTTGGAAAAGTATAGAAGCTGTAGCCGTCTAGGCTGGTTTTTTCCCCGAGTTTTCTAGCAAGGTTTGACAGCATCTGGTTTATCGCTGGAATGTTCTTGTTGGTTGCACATATATAGGAAATCAAGCATTCCCATGGTTTTTGACGGAGAATTCGCAGTCCCATAAAGGCGCTTACTATCTTCTTCATTATATTGTCCTTAGCTATGTGGTTCAAAATCAGGGGCAAGTTATCTCTGAGCCCAAAATATTCCAGTATAGCCTCACAGGTGGCGTTTTCAAACTCAAGCTTCTCGCTTCGCTGTCTGATTTTCACGGCTTTTTCTTCTATGATGCCATACCACCATCCTCCAATTTTGCTCCATCTGAATGCTTGTCCACAGCAGAGAGTCAGCTCCAGATTGAATGGTTGAGAGGGATCCAGCAATATTTCCACGGCAAAAATTACTCCCTTTTATGCCTTTCCGAGAAGTCCCTCTGGCTTCGGAATCTCAGGAGGTAACCCTTTTCTCGCTCTTATATGCATTATCCTCTCAGCCGCCATGCTTTCAGGCATTCTTTCCCAGTGGTGAAATGTACACTGCAAGAAAGCCCGTCCCGACGTAGCTGATCGAATCTCTGAGGTTAAACCGAAGGACTCGGCTACCGGCATATACCCGCTGATAACGGCCAGTATGCCTCTAACTTCTGAGGATACTATTTTGCCCCTTCTCTTCGCTATTACGTTTAGGCATTCACCCATCCATTGGACTGGAACAGAAACATTGATCCTGTATGTGGGCTCTAGGAGTGTAGGCTTAGCTGTCAAGAATGCTGCCCAAACGGCCCTTCGTATTGTCGGCGTTATCTGAGTGGTTCCGCGTTGCGCTGCATCTTCAGACAGCAGAGTCTTCATAATTTTAACTTTAACGCCTCTCATTGATTCTTCACATAATGGTCCAGCCCTGCAAGCCCAATGAAATCCCGACTTCACAGAATCCATTATTTCATGAGCAGCTTGAATTTTTCCCGTGGTATCTATCAAAATGTTTCCATACTTGTCTATGGCTATGATGTTCCCTGATTCTTCCATCTTGATCATTTCAGTTAGCTCTCCTTTATCAATTAACTCAATTAGTTTTTCATTCAGAGGCTCAACTTGAATTGTGAAAATATTTTGCCCATCAGGACTTTCTATAGTGACTGGAGTGCTCTTGGCGGAGATTCCCTCTCTATAAATGACCATGGGTTCAGAGGATATGATCTCCATGTTTCCAGCGTATTCCCTGAGAAACTTGAGGGAAATTTCCAGATGTAGCTCCCCCATGCCGCTTAGCAGGTACTCGCCTGTTTCTTCATTCACAAACGCCAGCAGGTTCGGATCTTCTATGCAGATTCTGTTCACGGCTTCCATAAGCCTAGGCATTTCCATCGGGTTTTTAGGCTCCACAGCCACCGTTACAACGGGCTCCGAAATGTATCTTACACGTTCAAACGGAGGCATCATGTTCCTGTAGGACGGATCCACAATGGTCTCGCCTGATCTTGCAGATTCTAGGCCTGAAATGGCAGCTATGTTGCCGGCGCTTATCCGATTCACATTTTCCATCTTTGCTCCCATGTAAATGAAAACCCGATGGATCCTATGGATTTTCTCAGCATTCATTAAGTAAACTTCCTCGCCCTCTTCCACGGAACCGGAGAAGATTCTGCCGGTGGCTATTAGCCCTGCCTGATGGTCCACATGTGCTGCTGTTATACACATGACGGTTGGTCCATTATCATCACATTTCAGCAGTGCGTTGCCAACTTCAGAGTTTAATTTTCCCTTCCATATTTTGGGCAGTCTGTATCTTTGTGCTTCAATGGGATCTGGCAGATTTTTGACAATCATGCCCAGGATAGCCCTTGATAGAGGTATGCTTTTCTCCAGATCCTGAGGGCGCCCCTCATTATAGGCTTCTATTATGTCTGTAAACCTTACACCTTCTTCCATGGCTATTTTCAGGGTTAATCCCCACTTATGGAGCGCCGATCCGAAGGCAACGCTCTCATTCTGAGGATTCACCTTCCAGCTTTCTTTGAATTCAGGCTCTCCATAGATCTCTATTATGTTGTTGAAGTCGCGTATTATACGGTTCAGCTTATTCTGAACCTCGCCTGGGGTAAGTTTTAGCTCGCTGATAAGCCTGTCAACCTTGTTTATAAAAAGGACAGGTCTAACCCTCTCCTCTAGTGCTTGACGAGTTACAGTTTCCGTTTGAGCCATGATTTCTTCTACAGCGTCTACGACAACCACGGCGCCGTCTACTGCCCTAAGAGCCCTTGTAACCTTGCCTGTGAAGTCAACGTGTCCAGGAGTGTCAACGAGGTTTATGATGTATGGATGCCCGTCTGCTTCATGTAGAAGCGAGATGTTCGCTGTTTTAATGGTTATTCCACGTTTCTGCTCCTCCTCCAGATAATCTAGGACTCTGGCTTTACCCGCTATCTCCGGCGATATCAAACCAGCATCTGCAAGCAGCATGTCCGTCACGGTTGTTTTGCCATGATCTATGTGGGCTATTATTCCAACGTTGCGAATGCGCTTCTTCTCGCCCATCAACTTCAGAATCTCAGCGGTTTGTTTAAACCTGAGCAATGCTCGGCGCTCTCCCGGATTGGCGTCTGCATCACTAATATGGATTGAGAAGCTTATAAGCAGCGTATAGGAGAATTTGCGCGGTCAGCCTTACAAAAAGTTAATATGGTGCATTTTCGCTTTCCATGTAGCTCTTGCTTTAAACCAAGGAGCATAAGCGCTTTGGCGAAGGAAAACCCATTTAAGCTCAGTCGCGGAAGAGTTCTCCACCCGTTTAAGGAGGGCTAACTATGGGACGTTACAGGCAAGTTGAAGATATAATTAAACTCATGAATTGCACGGAGAGAATAAGGAACACCAGCATCATCGCTCATGTGGATCATGGTAAAACTACCCTGTCAGACAGCCTTTTAGCCGCCGCCGGCATAATAAGCGAGCAGGTTGCTGGTCAGAAGCTTTTTCTGGACTCTTGGGAGCTTGAGCAGAAGAGGCAGATGACAGTTTTCGCCTCCAACATCAGTCTAGTTCACACCTATAAGGGCCAAGATTACCTCATAAACCTCATTGACACCCCTGGACACATCGACTTCAGCGGTAACGTTACGCGGAGCCTTCGTATAGTAGACGGCGCCGTGGTTGTCGTAGACGCTGTAGAAGGCCCCATGACGCAGACTGAAACCGTGCTAATGCAAGCCCTCCGTGAAAGAGTTAAGCCTCTCCTATACATAAACAAGGTTGACAGGCTCATTAAAGAGTTAAAGTTAACGCCTGAAGAAGTTCAAAAGCGCTTTGCGAAAATAATCGTTAAGGTTAACAATATTATTGAGAAGTACGCTCCCCCGGAGCATAAGAAAGACTGGCAGGTTAAGGTTGAAGATGGCCGTGTAGCCTTCGGCTCAGCATTGCATAAATGGGGCTTAAACCTGCCGCATATGAAGGCTAAGGGAATAACCTTCAAGGATATAATTGACGCCTACAGTGGCCCGCCTGAGGATATTGCGCAGAAGGTTGAAGCCTTAAGCAAGAAGGCTCCACTTTACGAGCCAATACTTGACATGTTCTGCGAGCACCTGCCAAGCCCGCTGGAGGCTCAGCCTTATAGGCAGACGCAAATCTGGCCCGGAGACCCAAATAGTCCAGTGGGCAAGGCTATGGCGAAGGTTGATCCTAATGGTCCATTACTGATGTGTATAACCTTCGTGGAGGTTGACCCCCACAGCGGCGTTGTAGCTATTGGAAGGGTGTTCAGTGGAAGTGTAACGAAGGGCAAGGTTGTCCGGCTGGTTACCAGCCGCCAGAAGGGGGCCATCCAGCAGGTTTACATGAGCATGGCCACTGACCGGGTTATAGTGGAACGCATCCCCGCAGGTAACATTGCAGCTCTTTCAGGTTTACCTTCAGTGCATGTGGGTGAAACCATCGCTGAAGAGGGTGTAGAAACTGCGCCATTTGAGGCGCTGAAGTACGTTTCAGATCCTGTGGTAACGGTTGCCGTGGAGCCTGAAAACGTTAAGGATCTGCCTCTCTTCGACAAGGTTATGCATAAAATAACCATTGAAGACCCCAACTTACACTTCAGAATAGACAAGGAAAGTGGGCAGTATCTTCTAAGCGGCATGGGTGAGCTTCACCTGGAGGTTACAGCCTACAGGATGCAGGAAGCCGGCCTCAAGGTTAAGATAAGCAAGCCCATAGTGATTTACCGCGAGACGATAAGCCGCGACTATAAGGGTTCACCCATACTTGGAAAGAGCCCTAACAAGCACAACAAGCTATGGGTCACTATTGAGAAACTTCCAGACGAGGTTATCGAGGCGATAAAGACAGGTAAGATAAATGAGATGCAAAGCCGTGATGAACGGCAAAAAATCTTAATGAAGGAGTACGGATGGCCCACTGAAGATGCCCGCAACGTGATAGCCATTGAAGGGTCAAACATTCTGGTCAACAGGATTAAGGGTCGACAGTACGTGGAAGAAGTGCTGGATCACATAAAGTCAGGGTTCAGAGATGCCGTTAACACTGGGATCCTTGCAAAGGAGCCGATGTACGGCTTGAAGGTTAACCTGGAGGATATTCTGGTGCATGAGGACCCTGTACATAGAGGGCCAGCTCAGATTTTGCCGATGACGTGGCGTCCCATATGGTGCGCCTTCCTGCTAAGCGAGCCTAAGCTTCTCGAGCCCATTATGAGCTTTGAATGCAAGGTTCCCAACGACTTCGTCAGCTCAGTTATAGCTTTAGTTCAGAAGCGCAGGGGCCGAATCCTCGACATGGTCAACGAGGAGGATATGATAATAGTGAAGGCTGAAATTCCAGTGGCTGAATCCTTCGGAATAGCAGATGAACTGCGATCTTCAACTCAGGGCAGAGCCTTCTGGGCAACTCAATTCAGCCGCTGGGCACCGGTACCCGAGTCCATGCAGGCTGATGTTATCAGGCAGATACGTGAACGCAAAGGAATGCCTCCAGAACCGCCGAAGGCTGAAGAGTTCTACGAGGAAGAATAAACCGGTAGGATCCAATCTTCCCTGCTTACTTCTTTATTTACATGGGTTTAGCTATCAGCTGACTGAAGCTTAACTGTGAGTGTATATTTCCCAGTGAGTGTAATGTTGAGAATGGTTTAAGGGGGCAGAGATGAGCGTTAATGTGCTGTCTATTGAGAAGCTGCGCTGTGAACCTTTTTCGTCGATATTATGTTATCCCAGGCCAAGTAAGGATGAACTGGATAAACGCATAAGAGAGTTAGCTGGACTTGGCATTTCAGCTATAGAGTTTGCTGGTGAAAAGAAGATTTTGAATATGCCTGTTTTAGGCAAAGGCTGCGTGGGGCTTGTTGTCATAGCCCATTTAGGTTCGCAGCGTGTCGCTCTTAAGATAAGGCGAGTTGACGCTGGCCGTGATATGATGTTTCACGAGGCGCAGATGCTTAGAGTTGCCAACAGCGTAAGTGTGGGGCCTAAGTTAATAGTTGCCAGTGAAGACTTCCTACTCATGCAGTTGATAGAAGGCAGCCTGCTTCCTAAGTGGCTTTATGGCGTAGTGGAGAAGAAGCTGTTGATTAAGGTTCTGCTAGATTTGCTTGAGCAGTGCTGGCGTCTTGATATGGTCCACTTGGATCATGGGGAGCTAAGCTATGCGCCTAAGCATGTAATAGTTGACCCATTTAACCGGCCATTCATAGTTGATTTTGAAACTGCCAGTTTAACTAGAAAACCCTCGAATGTTACTTCGTTAGCTCAGTTTCTCTTCATAAGCGGGGCTCTAGCGGATAAGATAACTGGAATGCTGGATATAGCGGATAAAAACGCGGTTATAGAGGCTTTAAGAAGGTATAAGGCGGATAAGAATCGTCAAAACTTTGAAAATATCCTTGCTGCCTGTTTTAGGTGACCACGGCGTTCAATTGCTTCCGCTTTACGGCTTCCTTGATTTCCAAGGCTATCCTTCTGCCCATGTACATTTTCTCGCCATATTTCAAATAGGCATATGGGGAAGTGCCTATGCCAACGTTTGTTCCAGCCACTATTCGCGCTGAAATTTCAAAAGTGTATATTTCCGGTTTATCAGTTATGATGGTTTCAAGGCAGAATGGGCCTATTATGCCGGGAGGCGCGATTTCCCTCGCTGTCTTCTGCACGTTATCGCCCATCCTTAGCAGCTCAGGAAGTAATGACTCTCTAAGGGTTAGTGGGATGTTGCCGATAATTGTGTATGTGGGGCTTAAGCTTATCTCAAGCTGCTCAGCTGCAGGCACTCTGCCTATAGCGTCCACTGCGGACTCGTACCTTTTGTCAACGCCTAAAAGCTCCACATCATCATTTATCAGGGAGGAGAAATACTGGGGGTAAACGTTCACGCCGAGAACATACTCCTGTATATGAATTCGCTGGGCATCTTCCCTGCTGATTAGTCCCCGCGTAATCATTTCATCAAGCTTCTTGTAGAAGTGCTCTGGGGAATTGGCTAAAAAGTATCCTCTTCCGCCTTTAGCGCCTTGAAGCTTCGCTATGATCAGGCGATCGATTTCCTCTGGGCTTTTGAATGTTTTAGGCAGCTTAAGCCCGGCTTTTCTAAGCCATTCCCCCTGCTTCTCCCTGTCTGCTTCCCAGTTTAATAGTTGGCGGTTTCCAAACATGGGCACGTAGAAATCGTTTGTAAGCTGTTCAGTGCTCAAGTACGCCGTAAAGGAACCGTGGGGCACTATCAGGGTGTTCAGTGCTCTAAGTTTCTCCTGCAGTCTATCGTCCAGTATTTCCGAGAATTCTTCAACCATTATGAGCTCGTCCGCTAACTGGAACTTCCTGTAGACTATTGTGTCCTTTTCTCTGCATATGCAAACTGTTTTGAATCCCTCTTCCTTTGCTCCTTTGAAAATGTTTAGAGCTGAGTGGCTGCCGATTGTCCCTATAGCCAGCCTTCTCATGTCATACTTTTTCAGCAGTGTGCTTATTTCTTCACTTGTTATCATGTTACAATATCCTCAAGCCTATTTTCTTTGACGGCGCGCTTAATTTCCATGGCGACCCTTCTTCCAGGGCCAACCTCCATACCGTACTTATACTTCATGTATGGTGATGTGGGCTCCACGCATGGGCAGCCCGGTACACGTGGGCTCACGTCGAACACGTAGAAATCAAGATTTTTCGTTATGGCGCCTTGCAACGCGAAAAGCCCGATTATGCCTGGAGGATATTCCTGTTTGCAGGTTTCAACGAAGCGTTCTCCTGCTTTGAATATCTTCTCAAGCTGGCTTTCCCTTATAGTTGCACCCATATGTCCGATCTCGATGTTCTGGGTTGGTATGTTCAGCTCCAGCTGTTCCTGTGCTGGGAGATCTAGGACGCCGTCTAAGTCAGTCTGGATCCGCCTGTCAAACCCTAAAAGGTCAATCTCGTCAGTTAGGGGAGACCAGAAGAAGTTAGCGTTAAATTTTGCGCCTATCACGTACTCCTCTATAACTGCCTTCTCGAGGGCTTCGGGGCTTATTATGCCCTTCCCTACACGTTCCTCAGCCTTTCTTCTAAACTCTTCAGGTGAAGAAGCGTAGAAAAATGCTCTTTCAATAGCGCGTTCCTTCTCAGGAACTTTGACGATGGCCAGGCGGTCTATTTCTTCCGGAGACTTGAAGGTTTTAGGTGTCGGTATCCCTGCCCTCTGAAGCAGGTAATACTGATTTTTAGGCGTATCCCGCTCCTCAGTTTTCAGCATATAGCGGTTACCCATAATGGGCACTGTGAAGCGTTTCTCAATGTTATCGTAGCCAACATAAACTGAGAAGGAGCGGTTTGGAACAAATATGGTGTTCAATCCCCTGAGCTTTTCAAGGCTGTCCTCCTTTACGACATCTGCGAACCTGTCAAGCAGCAGCACATGATCGAATAGGTTATGGTAATATTTCGTGTATGTTTCCTCTCTTCCCTTCTGACAGACAACGACGGTTTCGAACCCTTCCTGTTTAGCGCCGTAAGCGATTTCAAGGGCTGAATGGGAGCCTAGAACGCCTATTCTGACGTGGCGCTCATCATATTCATTAACTATTTTGCGTATAATGTTTCTGTTTATCATAGTTTTTCAGCCACATAGTCCCTGTATTTCTTAATGGTTTCTGCAAGGCTCGGCGCATCAAATAGTTTACGGTTGGTGATGGCGTTTGCAGCCGCCATGTACATTTCGATTATTATCTGCTTAAGCCGCGGATCAAGCTTTGGAGGGGTTTCCCTGCAGAGGCTTTTCCAATCCTCAACACCCTTCGCTGCGGCTTCACGTTTAGCCTCCTCCACAGCCTTATACCATCCAGTTTTCCTGTAGAATTGTCTGGCTACTTCCTTGCTTACATGCAGCCCCTCATAGGTGAATCTGCATTCATCCAATGTACCTACCACATCCACAATCATGAGCCGCCTTTCAGGATCGAATGCTAGTTCTATTTTTCCATCCTCATTTATCAGTCCAGCCTTTGAGGCTATTTCTGTTATTGTATTGTCAACCTCCAAAAGCAGCTTCTTAACCTCTTTAACCTCATCATCGCTTAGCCCAGCGATTATTTTCGCCTCCTCCCACGTTACGTATCTGTCGCTTTCCTCAAGTTTGGTGCTTACGTCAAAAATAGGTTTAGAAAGTCTCTCACCTGGTTTTGGCATGTGATCTAACCCTAGGTCTTTAAGGGTTATCAATCCCTGTTCAAGCCTTTTAAATATGGATGAACCCTCAGGTAATCCGTTCCGGTAGATTATTTCCAGGGGGATGAGGTAGTTTCTCAGGCTTGGCGTGTAAATGCTGTAGTCATATTTTAGCTTGCCATTTTCCACGTAGGCTTTCGGCCTGTAAACGTTCACTAAATTAATCTCCATTATATTTGTCGGTTGGTTCAGCTCGTCGAAGCGAACAACGTGTCCCTCAGCGTCAACTAGTCCTCTATAATGGGTTTTTATTCCCTTTTCCTCAAGCTTCTCAAAGCAGTATGCTCCCATAAGGCATAGGGATGCCCCTTTCCCATCTATGTGATCAGGCATCTCTCCCCAGTCGAATACGGAATAGCGATCTGAGAAGTGGAATCGGCCTATGCCCATATCCTTCGATGTGGGCCTCTTTATGAGTTCTAGATCTTTAACGCTGCCCATAGAAAGTCACATCCTCAAGTTCCTGATGTTCTCATCTGCTTTTTCTATTTCCATCTTCTTAGTAAGCTGATAATCTTGCAGTCGTTCGGCTAATGCTTTATCCTCTAATGCGAGTATTTTTGCTGCGGCGATGGCGGCTCCTTCAGGCTCTATGATTGTTAATGAGCCTATTCCGCTTGGAACGCGTAGGGAAGAGAATATGTCGGCGCCTGCGAATTTTTCTGAGTATGGGGGGCAAGCTATAACTGGCTTTGTGGTGTGGGCATCCACGAAGGCGCTTAGGGCGTTTGATCTTCCCGCTACAGTTATGTAGACAACCTTTTCAGGTTCGTTCTCCCTTAGAATTTCAAGAACTTTTTCAGGCGTTTTATGCGCTGAGGCAATCCTGAACTGGTAGTTTAATCCGAACCTTTGCAGGTGTTTAGCTATTTCTCGGCTGTGTTCCAGGTCGCGCTCCGACCCCATCAATATAACAACTTTCGCCATTCAACTCACCATTAACGAGCTAAAAGCTCAAGTGCTATAAAAACTTAAAAATTATTCGATGCGTTGCTGCTGAGTGCATGCTGATGCGTGATTTTTGAGGTGGTCGTGAAGCTTGCGTTATCAGTGATTAAAATCCAATGCTGATTACAAAATTAATTGTTTAGCTTTTATTCCAAAATTTTCTACATGCATCCCTTATGTACTCTGCGAATTCCTTGTTCTCGTTTTTCTCGTATTTTAGGCCAAGCTTTGAATGAAATTTCGCGAGTATTAAATTCTCAAGGATTTGGCTTCCTTTGCTTCCAATGGCGTTTCTAAGGGCATAAACAAACTCTTCAGGCTTTTCAATAGCCTCTTGCACATCCATATTGAATTTTCTTTTAAGAAGAAACATGATTGTGGCCTTTACGGTTTCCCCTAGCGTGCTCATACTCTCATCTATGGACTCGAGGAGTAGCCTCTTCAGCGTAGCATCATTCCGCAGCGGATTATCTCCATGATCATTCTTTGTTTCTAAGCTTCATCATCCCCTGCTGATTATAGGATGGGGGTCAACTTTACATCTGCAAGGTCGCCTTCTGTTGAAACGCTGACGTTAAGCATGGGGGTCTTCGGTTTTATTCCCTGGATAAATAATGCACCGCAGATCTCCCTTAGGACGAGGTGCTTGTCCGCTAGGGCTCTTAGATGATCTGTAAGCGCGATGTTCGGTCTTGAAATATTTAGCCTCACATAGTTTAAGTTTCTAACCCTGGCCAGGTCTGCTCCTAAAACCTTGAGAACCTCATCCTTCCCATACATATACTCAAGCGTGTCGAAACCTACTATTGAAAGCGCAGGTTTGCTTGTATTCTTTGTCAGCTCGTGAATGGCGCTCCAGAATTCCTCCATGTCATCAATGATGAATCTTCCATCGAGAAGAACCACATAGGGTTCCGCCTTCTCAGCCGGCGTCACACGATAATCCGCAACCTTCAGATTTCGCTCCAAAATTCTTTTTTCTACGAAAGGTTCCAGGGACTTTTTCACACTTAAAGCGCTTACTCCTTGAGGAGGTAGAATGGCTACGCCCTCTCCCTGGTTTAAAGCATTCTGCACTGTTACCCTTAACAGTCTTTCCGGCGGAAATGAAATGTCCTTTTCAACTTCAAGGAGGTTAAAACTTCCTTCTCTAAATATTGGTCCCATCATGTTTTCAAGGTCAGAAATACCTGATGATAAGTAGCCTTCTCCATGGGGTATAATCTTGAATTTTTTGTACGGTTCCTCCAGCATCCCCAAACTTAGCGGTTTAAATGCTCTAAACCCGCCTTTCAACGTGAACGCAACCACAGGTATTTTTATTTCTCTTCCGCGCGCTTTGATTATGTTTAATTGCCTAAGTGTGGCGCCGTTGACTTCGGTTTTAGATAGGCTGATTATGCAATCCGAAATGAATTCCACAGGTTCATGGTTTTCATTTAACCCTGGCTTCTCTATCAATATCATGGTTGTGCATCCAAGCTGCCTGACTATTTTGCTCAGAATCATGTGCGTGATTATCCTAAGATCTGTACGATTCTCAATCATTTGACATATGGCTGAGAAAGAGTCTATCACAAGCCTGCTTGCCTTTATCTCTGAAATCTCCTTTATTATCTGCTCAATTAGCGTAGGCACTCCTTCACCTTTCAGCGTTATCATTTCCACGAACCTAAATTTCCCTTCACGCTCAAGTTTTTCAAACTCAAAGCCCAAATTTGACATGTTCTGGATGAATGTTTCATAACCTTCCACGAAGCTTACGTAAACTGCTCTCTCACCATGATTTTTCATTCCGTCATGAATCCAGTTTGCTGCAAAAATGGTTTTACCAGTGCCGGGTAAACCAGTAACGCTTATCAGGCTTCCGCGGGGTAAGCCGCCGCCTAGAATCTGATCAAGTACCGGGCTTCCAGTAGATACATGGTTCATACTAGATTCCCAGAATGATTTTCAGTTGACCCCCGGAAAAAGGGTGTGGGAGGACACTGTATATAAGGCTTACGTGGCAAAATTAGACGTGCTTTCCGCCTTTAGATTTCTATTGCATTACTTGATGTGGAAAGTGCCATGTGGCATCTTTTTTCCTGTTCATAATTTTCCGTTTTCATCGGCAGGGTGTCAAGTTTGTTTAGCACTCTTTTTCCCTTCTCAGTTATCAGAAACATGGAATGTCCTTTCGTTTTTTTCTGTTCGAGAAGCCCCCATCCCTCAAGGTTTTCCAGCATTTTGCTGAGCAGCGCTCGAGAAATATTCACCGTGTACAGCATCATTGTCGGTTTGCAGGTGCCTCTCGCTGCAACTCTCAGGATGTCTATGTAGATCTCCAGCTTACTTTTCCTACATTCCGCGTAAGATAGGAGATGCACCCTCCTCCCTCCTCCCTGGCGGGTAAACTGCTACTTTCCAGCTTATTTTAGAAAAAATTTAATATGTAACACGTGTTTGTTACAAAGTGATGTCTCTAAAGTTATCAATAGAGTCGGTTGAGGATTTGGTGAATATTCTTCAAGATTACGGCTTAACAAGGACGCAAGCTGAAATCCTGATCCACCTTACAAGGTTAGGCCCAAGCAGCATCGGCGCAATCGCCAAGTCTCTTAAAACAAACCGGATGAATGTTTACCGAAACCTCAAAAGGATGGAAGGATTAGGCTTAATTGAAGCTGCGCCTGGACGCCCAATCAAGTACACGGCGGTGCCTGTTGACAGGGCTTTCAGCCTGCTTATTTCATCCGCAAAAACTAAAGTCTCGGAGCTTGAAGCAAAATACCCATTAATAGTGGAGGCGTTCTCTAAGATCTTTCAGCTGCATCGTCCTGAACAGTCTTTTGAAGCAAAATTCAGAATTCACAGCGGCAGGAGAAGCATATACGCAGTCATAACGCGGATGCTTGAATCCAGTAAACGTGAAGTCCTTTTCCTAACAACACCTAATGATTTGATATGCCTATCATTCTTCGGGTTCGAGGATGTGCTGAAAGGCTGCAAGTCTAGAAGAGTTAAGGTTAAGGTGCTAACGAACATCACAAGCGAGAAGGTGGCAAATATACTGAAGGGCTTCACGAAATACGCGATAATAAAACATTCAGACTTCCCAATAAAGACACGTCTCCTAATAGTCGACGAAAGAGAAGCTTTAACCTCGCTGACCGTTGATGAATCAATCAGCCTTGAATCCGAGCTTGACTCCGGCTTTTGGGCTGACTCCCCTCAGTATGCTCAGTCTGTAAGAGCATTTTTCAATCTTGTTTGGCGAAGCTCTAACGACATATCCCTCGTGCTTCAGCACCTAGCAGCCGGGAAACCCTTAGAGAAAACCGTCATATTTAACGATCCTGAAGAGTACCTGGAATCATTCATCGACATGATGGCTAAAGCTGAAGCAGAAGTGCTGATAATCGCTGAGAGCCTTAGAGACCCATTTTTCCCAAAGGATTTCACTCAAATAGCCAGGCTTGTGAGATCCCATGGAGCTGAGATAAAAGTGTTGACGTCCCTCGATAAGGAAACATGCGAAGCGGAGGAAATATTTAGCATTGCAAATGTGCGGCATCTGGATTTCAAAATTAACTTTGACCTGTTGGTGATTGACAGAAAGGAAAACCTGCTAAAGTTTTCATCAGCACCTGCAGGAGTAAAAACGGGCGTAACACAGTGCCTATGGTCAAATAACGCGTCGTTTTCGATGTTTCTAAGCGAAGTGTTCATGGATTTGTGGTTGAGAGCTGTAGACTCTTCAATAAAACGCGTCGAGATAAGTTTTCAAAATGCTCTTGATAAGCTGCCCACTATACTTAAGCCAGTTGCCGAGGAAAAGGGCTGGATACTTGAAATGCCTGCTGAACTGAAGGGGACATCCGGCCTGACGCAAACTTTTGGGTTGGTGCTGAAAAAGCTGGATGATCCATGGAGGATAATTGTTGGAGAGATCTTCCCCGGGGCAGGTGATGTAAAACTTGCCTCTATAGCTACATACGTCAAGTCTGTTGATGTCAAAGCCGTTCGCAGGATCCTACTAGTTCCCAGAAAAGATTGGTTAAGCGCTGAAGATATAGAACTACTAGCCAGCTACGGGATAGACCTTGTAAATGGGCTTAATGCCGAGGAATTAAGCCAAAAGATTTCAGAAATAATGGAATAACAATAGACTCCATTTAGCGCCCGCCTTCATTTAGCACAATTCATGCTGACTAAAATTGGCAAGGCTAAATGTTAGGAACACTTTCTTTTGCCCACCAGCAAAATTCTGCACATCAAAAATTACAAAATCATCCGGGAACACCTAACTCTTAAATTGATGTAACGCATCCATAAAATCAAGCGGGGCCGTCGTCTAGGCTGGTTAGGGTAACCCCCTTCAGGGAGAATTTGGTCAAGGATACCAGCCTGGGGCGCTGGCGATCCCGGGTTCAAATCCCGGCGGCCCCACCACTAGTGTTTCTTCAGTCTCAAGAAGATTTAAATAAGCCATCATGATAATGATCCGATCAAGTGATACATTTAATGTCTGAGGAAATTGAAGCATATTCTCCTGTGCATGTTAATGTGAGGTGTCCCCATTTCTTCGGTTACCTAAGTCAGCGCTTAAAAAGAGATGAAATACCTCCTGAATGCCTAACATGTAATTTGGTTTTGAATTGTATGCTTCATGCTGTAAAGAGAGATGCGCACGACGAGGTTACGGTTGAAAAAGCTGAGGCGCCAGAGGAGGTTTTGCTTGAAAAACTCCTTGAGGCTGCATGTGAACCCAATGCGGCGCCTTTTCAAAAGGACTGTTTTGTTGTGGACAACCTCGGCATGCTCTATGCTTCCTGGACCAGTACAGTGCGTATCCCGAGGGATGCCCTGCAATTATGGGGTGTCCGTAAAGTCAAAGAGGTTGAAATTGAAACATCTGAAGGGAAAACTGCAAAATGTAGAGTCCAGCTTATGGAAGGATCCGGGGAAATGGTTATTCAAATTCCGGATAAAGTTCAAGCCGCTTTAGGCATAGCCAAGGGAGATGCTGTTAAAGTTAGGCCCGTAAAGTAGTTAATGATGGGATTTCAGGGAGAAGACTGCGGCTATTCTAATATCTGTTTCCAGTCCACATTTTTCTTAATAAGCTCCACGGCGATTTGCATCCTTCTCACGTCTTTAGGCTTCACTCTTCCGATGACCTTGTTGATATGCTGTAATGTGGTGTATGTGTCGTAGGGTACAAGTATCAGCGGGGTCTTCAACTCGTCAGCCCTTGGAAGAACTTTTGCGCTAGGATACAGGTTTCCTGTCAGAATGATGGCGGATGCCCCTGTTTCTAAGGCTGTCAAGATTATGTCGTTGCGGTCGCCTCCAGTCACCACCAGCTCGTTCCTTGCCTTTTGGAAGTACTTTGCAGCGCTCTCAGGAGTCATAGCCCCTATCAAAATGGTTTCAATAATGTTCTCTAAGCCATCAAAGCCGGCTAAAACTTTGCCTCCTAGAAAATCGCAAACCTCGCCGGCTGTTAATGCGCTCAATTTGGCTTCTTCAGGAATTAAACCCAGCACCTTCAATCCTTGCCGTTCAATGAACGGCTTAATCTTCACTTTAACATCTTCAACTCTGTCAGGTGGAATACGGTTCAGCAAAACACAGGATATTCCAGCGTTCCATCTTGCACAATACTCTTTAGCCTGCAGCACCTCATCAACAACAGATTCATCTGTGAACCTTAACACTAAAGTGATCTCGGAGTTAAACTCTCTTGCAAGCTTAGGCACAGGGCATCCTATGAATGACCCCGTTGCGAGGCTCCGCGGCCCCTCAATTAAGGTTATGTCCTTTACCAACGTCACAGCCTTAAATGCGCTGTTAATTTTTTCAATATAATGGGAAGGATTAAACTCCGTAAAATCATCGAGGAAGAAATCCCCTCTAAGCATGATTGGGCACAGGATTTCCGATTCAAACTCCAGGTTAAGAGCTTTTTTGAATATCTCCACATCCTCATCCACGGCTTCCCTGCCCGGAGTAAGCGAGGTCTCCATGCCGATGGGTTTGAAGTACCCCACGGTTTTTCCTGTTTCCTTAGCGATCATGGCCAAAGCAAGCGTCACAATGCTTTTCCCGGAATCATCATCGTTCGAGGCTACATAAACCGTCTTCTTCCCCATTTTGCAGCATTCTCCCAGCTATTTTTCTATGCTTATTGTTGCTCTTATATCTATCCCAAGGCATCCCTCTCCGCTTTCATACACGAATAGGGGATTAATCTCCAGCTCAGCAATGCTTCTAAACTTGACCATCAGCTGCGATATTTTTAGGATAACATCTATCAGGGCAGGTATGTCTGATGGAGGCTCACCTCTAACGCCTCTAAGCAGAATATACGCCTTGGTTTCCTCAATCATTTCCGCTGCTTCCCTTTTGCTTAATGGCGCAAGGCGATAGGCAACGTCCTTCAGGAAATTTACGTATATGCCTCCGAGGCCAAACATTAAAAGAGGCCCAAACTGTCTATCCCTAACTGAGCCCACGATGACTTCCTTGCCGGCTGGAGCCATGCTCTGCACCAGAACACCTTTTATTTTGGCTCTAGGCATTGCAATATGTGCCCTCCGAATAAGCGTCTCATATTTCTCTTCCGCCTCCCCTCTGCTCCTTATTCCCAGCACTACGCCTCCTATGTCTGTCTTATGCAGTATGTCCGGTGAAATGATCTTCATAACAACTGGGTACCCGATGGAGTCAGCTAAGATTCCAGCTTCATCTTTACTTCTAGCCACAGCCGCCTTGGGCATGGATATCCCCGTAGCTTCAGCTATCCTGATACACTCATCTATGGTGAGAACCCGCCGGCCCTCAGCAATAGCTCCATCAATTATCTTTCTAATTGCAGCCTCATCCATTTCTATAGGTGTTGCAGCTTCATCAATCAGCATGTTAAGGATTAGACTATAGTCATACATGGCTCTGAACACGCGGGCAGCGATCTCTGGAAATGCATAGTTCGGTATCATGTTCCTTTTCAGCATTTTAATTGCCGGTGAGCTTTCCTCAAGCCCCATGAAAGAGGCCAGTAGGGTTTTCTCCATTTTCTTTTGAACCTCAACTACGGCTGCAGCTACTTTTTCGCACGGCGTCATAGCTTGAGGTGTGAGAATTAGGATTACACCATCAATATTGCTGCTTTTCACGCCGGCTTCTAACGCGATTCTATAGCGGTTTTCATCAGCATCGCCAAGCACATCTACAGGGTTGTTCAGGCTTGAATGCGGAGGCATTTGCCTCCGGAGATATTCAAGCAGTTCAGGTTCAAGTAGAGGAAGTTCAAGTCCAAGTTTTTCACATGCATCCGTAGCCAATATTCCAGGTCCGCCTCCGTTGGTTACTATAAGCACCCTTTTACCCTTTGGGATAGGTTGAGACCCGAACGCGAGGACAAAATTGAATAGATCTTCAAGAGTTTCAACCCTTATAATTCCAGCCTTTTTGAAGGCTGCCGAGACGGCGACATCGGAACCTGCCAGAGAGCCTGTGTGAGAAGATACAGCCCTAACCCCCGCGTCTGTGGTGCCGGCTTTTATCGCTATTATAGGTTTATGTCTGGCAACTCGCCTAGCTGCTTCAATAAACCTCTCTCCATTCTTAACTCCTTCAATGTATAAGGCGATAACTTTGGTTTCCGGATCCCTCCCTAAGGCTTCGATGAAATCTGCAGCTGTTAAGTCAGCCTCATTTCCCAGGCTTATAAACTTCGTGAATCCAATTTCATTCCTGACAGCCCAGTTCAATATGGCGCTTCCGATAGCGCCGCTTTGAGAGATGAAAGCTATGTTTCCCTTCGGAGGCATAAGAGGAGCAAAGGTGGCGTTCACCTTGGCTTGAACGCTTATTATGCCTAGACAGTTTGGTCCCTGCATTCTCATACCGTATTTCCTGCATTTACCGGCAATGTCCCGCTCAAGCTTCATACCCTCTACTCCTGTTTCGCCGAAGCCTGCAGTGATCACGATGATCCCTTTAACACCCTTCAAGCCGCAGTCCTCAATAACTGAAGGCACGATTCTCGCTGGAACAGTTATAACCGCCACATCCACGTTCGCAGGCACATCTCTGATGTTTCTGTAGCATTTTAAGCCGAGAATTTCCTCCGCGTTTGGATTTATCGGGTATAACTCTCCGGGGAATCCTCCTTCAATGAGGTTTCTAAGCATGGTATACCCTACTTTGCCTGGCTCCCTGCTTGCGCCGATCACCGCTATTGATTTCGGGTTAAAGAAAACATTTAAATCCACAAAGAACCCTCAGCAACTTTCACGGGTTTTTGCTACTGTTAAAATGGTTAGATATATACTTACCTATGTGCATGTTTATCTTCAGTCAAAGTAGCTTTCACATAAGCGTCAGCTGAGCATGGGAAAAGTTTATTTTGCTGGTTAAGGAATCTTTGGAAGCCGTAGGCGGAGCGAATCCGCTGGGATGTAACCCTATAAAAGGGTTGAACCGCAAACAAGAGGAGGTGAATTGTAAGTGGCCTACAAGTATATTGCCGAAGCTTGGAAGAAGCCTGACGATTCCTACGTAGGCGAGATTATGCCTAAGAGGCTTGTGGAATGGCGTAGGGAACAAGCTGTCACCCGTATAGAAAAACCAACCCGACTTGACAGGGCTAGGAAGCTTGGATATAAGGCTAAGCAGGGATTCATTGTGGTTCGCGTTCGCGTTAGACGCGGAGGATTAAGGAAGAAGCGGCCTAACTCCGGAAGAAGACCGAAAAGGATGGGTGTACTGAAATACAAACCTGCTAAAAGCCTGAGACTAATTGCTGAAGAGAGGGCTGCAAGAAAATATCCAAACATGCAGGTTCTAAACTCCTACTGGGTAGGTGAGGATGGACGGTACAAATGGTTCGAGGTTATACTGGTGGATCCGAATCACCCGGCGATAAAGGCTGACGAGGACATAAACTGGATATGCCAAAAACAGCATAAGGGAAGAGTCTTCAGAGGATTAACAAGCGCTGGCAAAAAGGTTAGGGGCTTAAGGCATAAGGGACGGGGAGCTGAAAAGGCTAGGCCCAGCAGGAAAGCTGCTAGATAGGGGTAGCCCATATGGAGCCAATCAGGCCCATGGTCATCGGGAAAGGCGGTAAAAAGCGGGCTGGAAGAGGCTTCAGCATAGGGGAACTTAAAAAGGTAAACTTCGACTTGAAAAAGGCTCTGAGAATGGGAATCCCTGTTGATGCGCGGCGAAGAACAGTTCACGAGGAGAACGTGGAAGCACTTAAATCCATCCTGAAAGGTGTCCCGCCGAAGGAGACCGGGCAGAAGCCTGTAGAGGGGAAAAAGACTAAAAGCGGAAAAGAGCAATAGCAAATTGATGATGCTGTTTTGCAGTCTAAGAATGTTGTAGCCTACATAGAAATCCGCGCGTTCGCCCACGCTACTGAAGAAGAGGACAAAGTTTTAGCTGCAATGCGGAACATTCTGCCTCAGCGCCTGTCAGAAGAGGTGTCCATTAAAAAATCCAGCCTAACGGGGCATCATGGAAACCCGATAACCTGCCTAGAAGCCAAGATCAAAGATAGAAACATGGTTAAAGCCGTTTTGGAGAATTTAGCTTCAAAGCTGAGGATCATGGATAAAGAGCTTTTAGGCGGCATGATCGAGCAGCATATAGATGGGGGAACCCTGTACCTGAGGCTTGACAAGCAGTCCGCATACTTGGGCGAATATAAGCTCTGCACCGCAGACCCTATTCATCTCCGTGTGCACTTCAGAAAATCCCGTCCCAAGGAGATAGCTGATGCCTGTAGAGGCTTCGGGTTAATTCCATGAAAAGAGTCTTCGCAGATTTACATTTAAAACCTAACCTGGCCAATCTGGAACAAGCAGTACAGGTAATAAAGAAAGCTTCGGAGCTTGGTTACCGCCTTATTTCCATACCTGTAGACAGGAGCATGCGCGGAGATCAGCTTGCAAGAATCAATGCTGTATCAAGGGAGTTTGGACTTGACTTCGCCGCCCGCCTGGATCTGAAGCCTAAATCTCCAGGAGAGCTGCTTCGCCTCTTGAGAAAATTCAGAAGAAGCTTTGAAGTTTTAGCTGTAATCTGCGATTCAAAGGCTGTTGCACGGCAAGCTGCCAAGGACAGAAGGGTGGATGTTCTAAACTTCCCGCCGGATCCTAGGAGAAGATTCTTCGACAAGGCTGAAGCTGAACTTGCATCTCAAAATCTTGCATCTCTAGAAATAGACATTGAACCCATCATAAGGCTTGAAGGCCCTGCCAGAATGAGGCTTCTAGCCGCGCTGCGGAAAGAAGCATCCACCGCGTTAAGCTTCCACGTGCCTATCGTAATCTCAAGCGGGGCCACTGAAGCGTTATATCTGCGGAAACCCCTGGATGCAGCTGCATTAGCAATGCTGTTCGACATGGATAAGACTCTGGCTCTTGATGCCCTTTCAAGAGTTCCCGTGGAAATTGTTAAAAGGAATAGGGCTAAGCTCAGCCCAGACTTCATAGCGCCGGGAATACGCCTAATAAAAAGTGGGAAGGACTGTCCATGAGGGAGAAACGCCGCTACCTAGCCATAAAGGTTGATTCAGACGAAAGTCCAAGTCAAAGAGAAGTCATGGATGCCCTCTGGGGATCCCTTATAAAACTTTTCGGGGAATATGGCGCAAGTAGGACGGGATTAGCCCTTATAAACTATGATTCAGAGAGCAGAATCGGCATTATACGCGCAGTCCACACGGAGGTTGAAAAGATCAGGGCAGCTGCAGCCGCAACAACAAAGGTCGGTGCTGCCGCTGCATCCATACACGTGATATGCGTCTCCGGCACTTTAAGGGCTCTACGTGAGAAGATTGTTAAGGCCTCGAAATCCCTTTTAAGCATGAGCGCATAGTTTTGATGGGGGATGAAGACGCCGTCCCAGACTGAAAAACCAGATGTGGACTTATGACGGGCAGACCCCGAAAACCAGATTTCCCGCAGAAGATCCAAGTACCTTTCTATTCTCAATCCAGGTGCGCTTTCCCGCTGGTGCCCCGGCGGTTGCGGTTTATGTAGCATCTTACGGTTTATGTACATGATATGTAAGCTGCTAGGCAAAGCGTGAGTTGAATGGAACCCCATCACATCTTCTTTTTTCCTTTAAATTTCTAGAAGAGCAATGGAAAGATCTGCCTGTTTGATGGGTACATTTCGTCGACCGTTGTACGGTGCCTTTTTATCATGTTGATGAGTTGTTTTTACGTGCTTTCAAATTTGATATTTGCGTCTGAACGCATCGTTATCCATAGGCTTGGATTTTTAAGGCGGCGCTTTATCCCTTTTACCAAGATTTTCGCGTGGAGAAGCTCCATACGTTTTCAGGCTGAAATAGTAATCAGTTAACCTGAATTTTTAAGTATTTTTAAATCCCTTTTTATAAAATCCACCACTGGAACTTTTCCGCCAACTGTTTACGTCTCTAATATAAAGCGTCTCTCACACTTTCCACGAGTGTGCATCCACAGCTAACACAAAGCTGCAAACGTTGAGCTTTATGTTGCCGTCATTATAAATCGGCTGTTAAGCATCTAAGCTCTTACAATGAATTTAGTGGCTGAACCAATGTTTAACATCGCATCCTAAGCTGGATGCTTAACCATAGACACCGTCAATTAAAAAGACGTTACAATAGAAGATGTTGGAATACTTAAGCAGTCACTTAAAAGTTGCTGAAGCTAACCTTTTTATTTTAAAACTAACTTGCCGCTCTCTCAAAGATACGGTTGAAAATGATGAATAAATTTCCAATTGCCACACGTTTAGTCCACTTTAACCTACATTTTAGCCTAAAAAGATCCATTCTATCATAAATTTAATATACCGCTCTTGGGGATTAACTTTCGTCAAGGTTTGGGGGAGCTGGGCGGTGACCCGGCTGAGAGGACGGCTAAGCGCCGTCGACCCCTAGAACCTGATCCGGGTAATGCCGGCGGAGGGAAAATGGAATGAATCGGGTTGCCTTCAAACCTTTTTAACAGAAATAATGACCTAATTCCAGTTTTGGAGGAGTTTTTTTGGCTACGCAGGTGGAAGCAGCTAAGAGAGGGCAAATAACTGAGGAAATGAAAACAGTTGCTAAGTGTGAGGATGAATCCCCCCAAGCCATTTGTCAACGCATAGCAGAGGGCACTGTAATAATAACCCGCAACATCAAACGGGACAATGTTCATCCGGTTGGTGTCGGAAAAGGACTTCGTACGAAGGTTAACGCTAATATTGGTACAAGCCCAGACCTATGCGACCTAAAATTGGAGATTGCAAAGGCTGAGGTTGCAGTAAGATATGGTGCAGATACTATTATGGATTTGAGTACTGCTGGCAACTTGGATGAGATAAGAAAAGCTATAATTGCGGCTGTAAACGTGCCAATAGGAACAGTGCCAATTTATCAGGCAGCAGTAGAGGCTGCGAAAAAGAAGGGAGCGATAATCCATATGACAGAAGATGACATGTTCAAAACCATAGAAAAACACGCCATGGACGGCGTTGACTTCATGACAGTACACTGCGGCGTTACACATCAAATTATCAAAAAACTGGCAAAACATCCTAGGCTCATGGGGGTTGTAAGCCGTGGCGGAGCATTTCTAGCCGCATGGATGCTTCACCACAACAGAGAAAACCCCTTATACGCCAACTACGACTACCTGCTGGAGTTAGCCAAAAAATACGATTTCGTCATAAGCCTAGGAGACGGCTTAAGGCCCGGCTGCATATTCGACTCCACAGACTGGGCGCAGATTCAAGAACTGTTTAACATTGGAGAACTTGTTAAAAGAGCAAGAGCTGCAAACGTGCAGGTCATGGTAGAGGGCCCAGGTCATCTGCCGTTAAATGATGTGGCTGTGAATGTCCAGCTTGAAAAGTCCATATGTGGAGGCGCCCCATTATATGTGCTTGGCCCGGTCGTCACCGAGATAGCGCCAGGATACGACCATATTGTCGGGGCCATAGGCGGAGCATTGGCTGGCTTGGCTGGCGCCGACTTCCTGTGTTATTTGACACCAGCGGAGCATTTAGGATTGCCAAGCTTAGAGGACGTTAAAGAGGGTGTAATTGCTACAAAAATTGCTGCGCATGCCGCGGACATTGCGAAGCTTGGGCGCAAAGCTGCTATGCGGGATTTGGCCATGGTTAAGGCCAGGGCAAACCTCAACTGGAAGGGACAGTTTGAAAACGCCATAGACCCGGAAAAAGCAAAAAAGTTTCATGAACGCATAAAGTCTAAAAGCCTTGAAGCGTGCTCCATGTGTTCAGAATATTGTGCCATAAAAAATTTTGAGATGGCTTTGGAGGAAGCGGGACAATGTTTATGAAAAGCAGAATTCCCGTGGCAATAACGATTGCAGGAAGCGACTCCGGCGGTGGAGCCGGGATTCAGGCGGACCTGAAAACTTTTGCAGCTTTAGGTGTTCATGGAACAGTCGCCGTCACCTCTGTCACGGCTCAAAACACTTATTCGGTTAAAGCCGTTCAAGACTTGAAGCAGGAAATTGTCTGCGAGCAGATTAGAGCTGTAGCCGAGGATTTCGGAATCGACGCTGGAAAAACAGGCATGCTTCACACGGATGAAATTGTAAAAGCCACCGCTTCAGAAGTTTCTAAATACAATTTTCCACTAGTTGTGGACCCGGTGATGGTGGCTAAGTCTGGCGCGCCCCTGTTAAAGCCTGAAGCCGTAAAAGCCCTGAAAGAACATCTGCTTCCCTTAGCAACAGTTGTTACTCCTAACAAGTTCGAGGCAGAGAGGCTTTCAGGCTTGGAGATAAAAAGCCTAAGGGATGCTGAAACTGCTGCCAAGGAAATCTCCAAGATGGGGCCTGAGGCTGTTGTTGTTAAGGGTGGACACATTAGTGGCGTTGACGTAACAGACATTCTATATTATGAGGGAAGATTTTGGCAGTTCACCTCGCCTAGACTGGACGCAAAAACTACACATGGAACTGGATGTAGCTTCTCAGCAGCCATAGCCGCTGAGCTTGCCAAGAAATTAGGTGTACCAGAGGCTGTTAAAAAAGCCAAAAACTTCGTCGCTTTAAGTATAAAGTTTGGCCTAAATATTGGGAAGGGTCCTGGCCCAGTTAATCCTATGGCTTATCTTTATCGTGAAGCTTCAAGGTATGAGGTTCTGCTTATTCTGGAAGAAGCCAAAAACCTTTTAGAGGGACGCCCAGAAGTTGCGGAGCTTATCCCGGAAGTGGGCATGAACATAGCCATGGCTGTTAGGTATGCTGAAAACGTTGATGATGTTGCCGCTATAGATGGGAGAATAATCAAAACATTGAGTGGTGCTAGGGCTGTTGGTAACCCAAAATTCGGATGTTCCCGCCATCTAGCCAAGTATTTGGTTGAAATTGTTAGGCATAATGAGGATAAGAGAGCAGCAATAAACCTGAAGTTTTCAGAGGAAATCCTTAAAATCTTGGAGAAACGTGGTTTAACAATCTCCTTCTATGACCGCGCAAAAGAGCCGGAAGAAATCAAAAGGGTTGAGGGCATGAGCATATCTTGGGGCGTGAAAGAAGCCATAAAAAGTGTTGGAAAGGTGCCGGACGTGATTTATCATAGGGGCGATTTGGGCAAGGAGCCCATGATAATTGTTTTTGGAAAGGACGCTGTTTCCTTGGCTAAACTAGTTGTAGAAATTGCTGTGGAGAAGAAGGGCAATTTGTAGGTTGTATTTGGCTTTTAAGCCAATTTCTGCTCATTTCCACAGTCGCTCTTCAGAGCAAAAAACGTAGAGCTTATTTACACAGCAGTTTTCCGTTAGGATTTCCCCACAGATGTGACATCGCATATTTGGCTACTAGAGAGGAAAAGAGTTTTAAGCGGTATGAATCTTTCCCTAAAGGCTGGAGGCAGAATGAACAATGGCTGAAAAGATTAGGGAAGTTGAGGAGGAAGTTATAACAAGGGCGATAATTCGGAAAGCCATGGAAGACTGGATAAGCCTGGCCGAAACAGACGTTGTCGTCGTGGGGGCTGGGCCTTCGGGTTTGACTGCAGCTAGATACTTGGCTAAGGCTGGGCTAAAAACCGTTGTTTTTGAGAGGAAGCTTTCCTTCGGCGGCGGAATAGGCGGCGGTGGCATGCAGTTCCATAAAATTGTTGTGCAATCGCCAGCGGACAAGATTCTTAGGGATGTGGGCTGCAAGCTTGAACCTTTAGAGAATGGGCTTTTCATTGTTGATGCGGCTGATTTGATGGCGAAGCTGGCTTGCGGAGCCATCGACGCTGGGGCAAAAATAATTTTAGGTGTAACCGTTGAAGACTTAATATATCGCGACTCGCCCACAAGGATTGTCGGCGTTGTTGTTCAGTGGACATCCGTTATCATGGCAGGCATCCACGTTGACCCATTGGCTGTTAAGGCTAAGGCTGTTATCGACTGCACCGGCCATGATGCGGAGGTTATCGCAGTGGCCTCTAGAAAAATTCCAGAGCTGGCAATAACCATTCGAGGCGAAAAGTCCATGTGGTCATCCCTCGCCGAAGAGCTAACGCTCAAGAACACAAGGGAGATTTGTCCGGGACTTTTTGCCGCTGGCATGGCTGTAGCCGCCATAGACCAAGCGCCACGTATGGGGCCAATATTCGGCGGCATGCTTCTCAGCGGCGCAAAAATCGCGCAGCTGGTTACAGAGAAGCTAAAAGGTAAGGGCGCCTAATGATGTATAGATGCGTGGACAAAGAAAACGCCGGAGGATAATTGGGAGCTGAGTTCAAGTGTCTAACTGAAAGCCAAACATGTTAAAGGTATGCTCTCACTGGACTATCTGATGCCTCTTTCTTGGGAAATATTTTCTTGTATACAGGCCAAGTTTAACTAGGGAAAGCATTAAGGGAACCTCCATTAGAGGGCCTATGACCGTTGCCAGGGCGGCTCCCGAACCGATTCCATACAAGGTTGTTGCTACTGCTATGGCAACTTCAAAGTGGCTACTGGCCCCTATGATTGTAGTGTCTATGGCTGATTCGTAAGGCCATCCTGCAAAATATCCCAGAGGATAGGTCCAAGCTATCATAGTTGCGTAGTGAAGAAGGTTTGGTGCAGCCAGGTAGGCCACTAACAATGGGTTGCTTAATATGACTTCTCCCTCAAAGGAGAACAGAACTATCAGGGTTGTAAGTAAAGCCACTATGGAAATTTTCCCAATTAAAGGCCTATAAACGCCGTCAAACCATTCTTCTCCTTTGCGCCTTACAACCACGCGGCGGGATATGGCGCCTGCCGCCACAGGCAAGGCAATAAACGCTAGAACGCTTATGGCTATTAAGTCCCACGGCACTGGGATGCTGCTTACGCCAAGATATAAAGCTGCGAGGGGTGCATACAGAAACAGCATTAAAAGAGCGTTTATAGCTGTGTTTATAAGTCCTTGAGCGAGATCCCCCTTCGCAAGGTACATCCACCACATAACCATAGCCGTGCATGGCGACAAACCCAGCAAAATCACCCCTGCCCGGTGCATGGGGTCCGTAAGCATCAAGTTAGCGTAAAGAGTCATTAAAGGCGGAGCTATAACCCAATTAGCGATAACGGTTACGAGGAGTGGCTTAGGCCTCTTCGCCGCCTGTTTTATGTCGCTGAACCTTATGCCCAACACCGTGGGATACATCATGAAAAATAAAAGAATACCTATGGGTATTGACAACTGCCCGAACTTTAGAGAATCCATAAATTGGCCGAACTGCGGGAAAAACCTTCCCACAAGTAAACCTAAAACTATACATATTGCTATCCAAAGGGTTAAATACTTCTCAAAAATTCCAAGGGAGACTTCGCGTTTCGCAGTTATCTGAGTGGCCATAATAGACTCTTAAGCCCCATACTCATATATTAAAATATTTAAATTTATTGTTTCAAAAATTCCGCTATCCTTGAAGAACATGGCATTCAAGGGCTAAATCATCAGCATATTTCGTTATTTTTAGGTAACGCCTAACTCGCGCATATTTTCGATTAACTTTGGATTTGCAATTTTGTAGAAAACCCATTTTCCCTCTTTCCGGCTTTTAACCAACCCGGCGTTTTCCAGAATTCCCAAGTGATGCGAGGCCGTGGGCTGCGTTAAGCCTAGGGCAATCATAACTTCGCAGACGCACATCTCCCTAATTCCCAGCAGCATCAAAATTCTCAGCCGCGTGGGATCAGCCAATGCCTTGAAAATCCTGCTTCTTCTTTCCGCTTCTTCAGCCCTCGCCACCGTGTCGGCAAGCTGCCTTAGTTCCGCAGCATATTTCGTCACGTCCCCACCAGGGCAAAGTCCAGAAATCGTCAATCGCATAAGTCTTTCGTCAATTTTTAGCTTGGACATTAATCAGGTCGCTTTAATATTAACAAAATAAAATATTTAAATATGTTTTTAGATAAAGCCATTTCCATTTCAGCTTCCCCCACCTTTATTGATCAAAGCGTATCCCTCAAAAACAGCGCTCCCAAACTATAGGCAAAGGACACAGAGCGAAACTACAGTCCCATTTGAAACTTCATCCTTTTAAACTTATCATCGTAAAACCTCCCACTTTTGTTTTCAGCCATGAAAAAGAAATGCGTTTAAGCTTCTTTCACACAGTTTTTCCGCTTGGAAACCGTGAAAACCCCAGTTTTGAGTCAAAAATAGCAGTTAACGGGCAAGACCTAAAGATAACATCGATCTTAACTGCAACTAACAGAACATATAGTGTGGAATAATTGTTAAAGCCTCAATACTTCCTTCCTGCTTAGCGATAGTCTAATGTTGTTCGATATGATCTCGTTAGATGTAACTTTCTGTTGCAATGAGGGCGTATGCTTAATGGAGAATGGGGATAAAGCGGCGGAAAGAGGAGACTAAACCTCCAATATACGTTAACCATATGTAGAACAACCTTCTCACCATATAACTTACCATTAGATGTGGAAATTAAGCGGTGTTTGAAGGCCAGGGGATGGTAAATAATGGGGTTATGGCATAAACCCTATCACGTGACCATCGAAGTTGAAAACAACAACTGCAGGGTTATTAAAGCCCTCGCATCCTATGGGCTTAAGCAGGTTAAAGTTATAGATGTAAGAGCTTCAGATAGGGGCGCCGTTAAGCACTTAGTCCTGATACCGCCATCTCAGCTTAAGCAGGTTCCCGTGGACGTTTTAAGGAAAGCTAAAGCTGACATGCAGTACTTATGGCTTGAAAGTGAAGGCTGCGATGTATGTGGACTAATCCTAGCGTACGGCGCATTCTTAGTATCAGGGAGGAACATTGACTCATCTGCAATCATGTACAGCTTTATGGTTCCAGATTTTAGCATCTATCAGAGAATTATCGCCGACTTAGAGAAGGCTGGCTATCACGTAAATGTTAAAAGAATAAGTAAGTTTGAGCACAAGAGAAACTTTTTAACCGAAAAGCAGGAGCACTTGCTATGGTTAGCCCTTAAGTCAGGATTCTTTGACTACCCGCGAAGGATTGGGGTACGGGAGCTAGCGGCTAAGATAGGTGTTAAACCCTCAACTTTCTCCGAGACATGCCGAAGGGCCCTTAGGCGGCTGGTTGAGCATTACTTCGGCGGGGATTCTCCCTAACTATTTAGGGGTAAACGTTATTTGAGTAAGAACAAATATGGCGCGGGAGGTGAAAAGGCAAAATGGATGCTGTCCAAATGTTCTGCTATCAATGTGAGCAGACGGCAAAAGGGAGAGGCTGCACTGTAGTGGGCGTATGCGGAAAAGAAGCTGAAGTCTCTGCCCTACAAGACCTCCTTATCTACACACTCACGGGACTTTCACAAGTGATCGGTGAAGCAAGAAAAGCAGGAGTTTACGTTGAACATGCTGGCTTCTTTTTATGTGAGGCTCTATTCAGCACCCTAACCAACGTGAACTTCCATCCTGATAGAATCGTCAACTACATTCACCAAGCTGTGGCCTACAGGGAGAGGCTGAGGGAAAAAATAAGGGAGGCTGGTGGAAACGTGGATATCCCTGGACCAGCATGTTTGGAGGTTGCTGAGTCCAAAGAGGGCCTGCTTCGGCAGGCTAGACAATACGCTGTGATGGTTCCGCCAGAAACCGGTCCAGAAGCTGACCTCTTCGGGCTCAAGAGCCTTTTAACATTCGGCGTTAAGGGTGTTGCCGCCTACACGTATCATGCATATCGCCTAGGCAAGAAGGACGATAGGGTTTTCAAGTTTATTGAGGAAGCCCTCACAGCCACCCTAAACGAGAGGCTTGGAATAAACGATTTCTTGGATCTGGCTCTGAAGTGTGGAGAAATTAATATCCGCGCTATGGAGCTTCTGGATGCAGCTCACACGGAAAATTATGGCCATCCAGCGCCAACGGAAGTACCCCTTGGTGTTAAAAAAGGCAAGGCCATCCTCATTTCAGGCCATGACCTCAAAGATCTAGAAGAGCTTCTCAAGCAAACCCAAGGCAGGGGCATATACGTCTACACCCATGGCGAAATGCTTCCAGCTCACGCATATCCAAAGCTTAAGGCATACTCTCACTTTTATGGGCATTATGGAACAGCATGGCAAAACCAGCGTAGAGAATTCGCTGAGTTTCCAGGCGCCATTCTCATGACAACCAATTGCCTCCAAATACCCCTAGAAAGCTATAAGGCGAATATTTTCACCACTGGACCTGTGGGCGCCCCAGGCGTAACCCACATTTACAATGGCGACTTCGCCCCGGTAATCAAGAGAGCCCTTGAACTTCCAGGGTTCCGGAGGGATTTATGCGGCAAAACCGTTAAGGTAGGCTTCGCCAGGAACGCCGTGCTCTCCATAGCCAGTAAAATAGTGAAGCTTGTAAGGGAGGGGAAGATAACCCACTTCTTCCTAGTTGGCGGATGCGACGGAGCGAAGCCTGGTAGAAGCTACTATCCAGAATTCGTTGAGAAGACACCAGGAGACACTGTTGTTTTAACCCTCGCATGCGGTAAATTTAGGTTCTTTGATAAAGAACTAGGCGAAGTAGAGGGCGTACCGCGGCTACTGGACATTGGTCAATGCAATGACGCCTACTCAGCCATAAAGATCGCCCAGGCACTGGCTGAGGCCTTCAATGTGAACGTGAACGAACTACCCCTCTCACTGGTACTATCCTGGTACGAGCAGAAGGCCGTGGCAATACTGTTATCGCTTTTACACTTAGGAATAAAGAACATACGCCTTGGGCCAAGCCTACCAGCCTTCATAACACCCAACACCCTAAAAGTCCTCGTGGAGAAATTCAATGTAATGCCCATAAAAACTCCGGAAGAAGATCTAAGGGCCATATTGGGGTAAACATCATAAAC
Source organism: Candidatus Bathyarchaeota archaeon (assembly GCA_025058315.1). Classification (GTDB taxonomy): domain Archaea; phylum Thermoproteota; class Bathyarchaeia; order Bathyarchaeales; family Bathycorpusculaceae; genus DRVV01. Next base: position 67,717 of record JANXET010000006.1, read on the forward strand.
CCATGTTTCTTTTCTCTCCCCAACTTACATCTCATTACCTCACTTGGCTTTGATTCCCAAAGATAACAGTATTATGGTACCGTAAGTGGACGGCTGCGGATACGATGAAGTGAGCTGTCCATATGCAAGGCTTATGAAGCAACGTAGCTTTGGCGCTATTATGCCAGTAATGCAGCCTATACTTGAAGCTGCCCTGAACCAACCACCAATGCGAGTCAGACGGAGCGGATCATACTTGAGGTTTAGAAATGTAATGATGCTTCACAGTGGGCATGTCCATCTCAATAACGCATATCCATGTCCACAGGACTCTGACTGCGCCTTTAGCTGCTTAAGGAGTCATGGTCACTGTTATGAAAATTTGAGTGTTCTATCATGCCTAAATTGCCTGTGAAGGAAACGCATATATTTCGGAGCTGGCTGAGAAGCAGAATCCTCCGCTGAACTCCATGGATGGTCACTGGGGCACGGTTTTTCGAAGGTTTTGCGCATGGCGAATTCAGCCTGTTTTCCCTCGTTCCACCGGCCTGAGGTAGCCTACAACCCGCGAGTAAACCTCGCGTTTGCTTCCGCAGTTTGGGCATTGCCTGTGTTCGCCGCTTAAGTAGCCGTGGGATGGGCATATGCTAAACGTCGGCGTCAGCGTTATGTAGGGTATGCGGAGATTGCTGAATATTTTCCTCACCAGAGACGCGGCTGACCTCCAGGAGGGGAGGCGCTCGCCAAGCCAGATGTGGAGGACTGGGCCGCCAGTGTAAAGCGTTTGCAGGCTGTCCTGGTGTTCAAGCGCCTCGAAAAGGTCGAAGCCGCAGCCCACGGGAAGCTGGGTGCTGTTCGTGTAGAACTAGGCTGCGCCGTTTCGCACGTGCCTCTCGTTCGCCACCTTTATGTCTGGGTACTTGCGCGTGGACTGCAGCTTCAACTCTATGCTTGAAGCTACGATGCGTGCCAGCCTATAGCTTGTGCCCTCCGCAGGCGTAGCTTCAAGGTTGTACATGTTCCCCGTTTCTTCTTGAAACTCCACAAGCTTCTCACGCATGCTCCTTAGAACTTTCTCAGCGAATCTTCTGCCTTCAGGGTCAGCTATCGATATTCCAAACATGTTCACCAGCGCCTCATTCATGCCTACAAGGCCTATGGTTGAGAAATGGTTTTTCTAGTGGCCTCCGCGCGCCAACTTGACGTTTCTGAGGTAGAAGCGGCAGTATGGGTATAGGCCATTTTCAGTGAAGCGCTCCAAAACCTTCCGTTTAATCTCGAGGCTGTTTTTGGCAAGCTCCATCATGCGGTTAAGCCTCTCGAAGAACGCTGTCTCGTTTCCATATGAGGTGTAGCCTATTCTCGGCAGGTTTATGGTGACCATGGAGCCGGTTAACGGGTTTGCGCCGAACAGGCCGCCGCCCCTCTTATGGAGCTCGCGGTTGTCGATTCTCAAGTGGCAGCACATGCTGCACACGTCTTCAGGCTTCATGTCGCTGTTTATGAAGTAGGGCGCCCCGTGCTTGGCGGCCATTTCGAAGATGTCCTCTGCAGCTTCGCCCTCCCACTCAAAATTCCGCGTGATATCATACGTTGGTATCGGAAAAGTGAAGACTCTGCCATCTGCGTCGCCGTCGCACATGACTTTTGCGAACGCCTTGTTAAACATGGCGACTTCCTCCCCATAGTCGCCGTAGACTTCATTTGTCGCTTGGCCCCTGACTACTGCAGGCGTGTCCTTCATAAACTCCGGCATTGAAGTGCAAAGCGTCACGTTGCTGAACGGGCTTTGACCGCCAACCCTTGTGGGCACGTTCATGTTGAACACGAACTCCTGCGCAGCCTGATCCGAAGCCTTCTGGTCTAAGCCGTCTTTCCTTATGAAGGGGGCTAGGTAGACGTCTATGAAGCTGAAGGCTTGGGCGCCGGCTGTTTAGTTCTGCAACGTGAATATGAAGTTCACCATCTGCAGCAGCGCCGTCCTCAAGTGTTTCGCCGGGTTGCTTGCAACCCTTCCAGCTACGCCCCTGAAGCCCGTCAACAGCAGGTCAAACATGTCCCACCCGCAACAGTACGTCGCCAGCATGCTGAGGTTGTGAATGTCGCCTTCCCTGCGCGCCTCGCCGCCTCAGGCGGGTACAGCTTGCTCAGCCAATAGTTCGCCACCACCGTTCCCGCAAGGTAGTTGTTTAAACCCTGAAGCGAGTAGATCATGTTCGCGTTCTCCCTCACCCGCCAGTCTTCCATGTCAATGTAGGACTCGACGAGCTCAACTTGGCCGAGCAGCTGGGCTAGCTCCAGCATTTCCTATAGAGGGCTTTTACTACGAAAATGACAAAGACAGCAATATGGAAAAAGGCAGCGCAACCTTTTTAATTAATTTTAATTGATTTTTTATGTTGGGAGTCCATGCAGAGAATTTTATTGGATGTGGGAGTTACCAGCTTTTTTCCCTGGAAAAGGTTTGTCCAAATTTTGAAAGCTGCAGGCGACGATGCCTTTAACACTCTATGGATTGGGGAGGACATTAATGGTTCAGTGGATGTTTTCGTTCAAGCTTTGTTCGCCTTATCCAGCACTCGTTTAAACGTTGGTATTGGAATAACCAGCATTTATTTCCATAAATTGGTGAATATTGCTAGGGCGGCTGCAAGCCTAAGCGAGGTAAGCTTGAATCGTTTTAGACTTGGTATAGGTGTTGGAAGCCTTAAAATTCTCTCTGAAATGGGAATCCCCATCGAAAGGCCTGTTTCGACGATGAGAGAAGCTGCCTTCTTGCTGAGGAAGATATGGAATGAGGAAAGAACCACATTTAATGGTTCCAGCTTCGTTTTTAACGATTACATCCCACATTACCGGCCGTTTTCAAGAATTCCTTTGTATTTTGGCGTTAGAGGACGAAAACTGCTTGAACTTGCAGGCGAAATAGCCGACGGCGTAATAATAAGCGGCCCGAAAACTTACATAAGAAAAGCAATAGAGCTTTTTAGATCCAAATCAGGAGGCGCCGATAAAAGAATTGTCGTATGGCTTCCGACGATTCTGATAGAAAGGAAGGAGGACTTGGATCTTGCAAAGGAAGCTGTTGTGGTTGTTTTAGCGGATACGCCTCAACAGGTAATTCGCCTTTCAAGCATTAGCCCAGAAGAGGCTCAAGTGATTTGCCGATTCTACATTCAAGGCGACATGAAACGCGCCATAGAACTTGTAAGCGACGAAATTATGGACGAGATGCTCTTTTACGGCAGTGCCCAAGAGATCTGTGAAGCTTTTACATATTTGGAAACTCTTGGGGTTCACGAGGTTGTTTTCGGCCCACCCTTCGGCCGCAAATTGGAGTCATCTATAATGGAAATCTCAAAAGCATGGAGCAAAACAAATTGAAATACGGTATCAGCCTAAACATAAACGAGAGTTTAAAGGATATTGTAGAGAAAAGCAGAGAAATTGAACGTCTAGGATTTGAATACATATGGGTTGCAGATACTCCTTCACAGCGTTATGCCCCGTTAGTGGCCTCGATGATAGCCAAAGAAACAAAACGGGTGAAGATAGGTGTGGGAGTGCTAAGTCCATTTCTATACTCTGAAAGACAAATAGCGAATGCTGTTAAAACGCTAACTGAAATATACGGGGAAAGATTTGAAGTATGTATAGGACCCGGAGACGTCGACCAGCTTAGGCGGATCGGGATAGACCTGCTTGGGGCGGGAAGCATACCGAAGCATATGCTAGAGTCAAAAAGCAGAATTGACGCTGCACTAAAGGAGTACGGCTTAAGAACGCCTATATGGTTAGGTGCCCAAGGTCAAAGGATAATTAAAATTTCAAAATTTTTCCATGGAGTATTGCTAAATTATGCTCATCCGACACTCATTAAGTGGGCTGTGGAGGTTATAAGGGCTGTCGGCGGCGAAAAAGTGAAACTTGGCGTTTATGCGCCTTCATACGTATATGCCGGAGAAGAAGAAGAAAACATTTCTAAGCTTCTCGCACTAGCTGCTTCCACCGTTGTGCTTGGCTCCTCGGAAAGTACAATGAAGAGGATTGGTTTACGTGAGGAAATCCTGAGGGCGAGGGCTAAGCTTCGAGAAGGATTGCCGCTGGAGGAAGCAATGCGTCTTCTGCCAGGCGAACTTTTGGAGAATTTCTCAATTCATATGTCTGCATGTAAGCTGAAGAATTACCTTTCAAAGCTTAAGGACATGGGAATCGAGCACATAGTTTTTGGATTTCCCCAGAATTTTTCTAATAAAATAATAAGAGAGTTGGCTGAAGCCCTATTCTAACCGGCTTAAAATCCCAGCTCTTTTCAGGCTGTAGTAAACTGAAGCGGTTATCGTTGAAGCTAATGCAACGGCCACCGCACGCTCCAAAGGGTAAACCAGCATTATGGCGTACCATATTTCAGGAGTAAGAATAGGTGAGAAGTACCATATTCCCAAAGCGCTGCCCACAACATGGTCGGCTAGGACACCTATAAAGACAGCAATCGCAACACTGAATAATAACCTATAGAATTTCTGCGAGTCAAACATGGCTCCAGCGGATTTTGCAATATGCGAGAAAGCAACAATTATGGCGATGATGTGAAGCCATGGGTAAAAATATGCCTCCCTACCGTACGGATGGGCATAAAAGATCAAAAGAGCTGCTAGCATTAGCAGTCCTGCAACATAGCCCCTTTTTACTCTTACGCATCCAGCGGACACTGCACCGAAGAATGGCGGAATAACCGTCAAAACGCCGAAAATAGCTCCTGCTGGATTTATGAATACGCCTACGAGGGCGCCTATGAGGGTTGCTAAGCCGCCATTTATGGGGCCTAAGAGTATGCCGATCATGGGACCACCTATTACGCCTAAAGTAATTTGCCCGGAGACACCAATAGTCAAGGTGAATGGTAAAGTAGCCAATATTGCTTGCAGGGCGGCGAACACTGCGGTTAAGGCTAAATCTCGGGTTCGCATTCAACTCACCTGTAAATGTAAATTTTTACATTTGAATGTAGTAAATTAAATAAAAATATAAGCTTTCCTATAAAATTAAAAATACATGGCGATGGAGCCGGTATATCGAAAAACTCAACAGCGAAAACCCTGTTGCGAAGCAGATAAGCATATGCAACCAATCTAAAGATACCTAACAGGCTTACTCGAGAATGTAATGTTCGATGAAAGGATTAATTCACATCTCAGACAAAATAATATTCTTCCATTTCATTCCAGACCTAACGGGTTCCAGTCGACACAGAAAAAAGCAGAAGGTTTACAGCATATCGGAAAGCTTCAAATTGAGAAATCCTCTGGGCTATTTACGACGGGGTTCCAATGGAAAACTCGTGAAGATTTATAACCCTGTTAACAGCTGGAAAGGCGCCTTTGGATTAATATTTTTAAGGATTGCCTCACTGGGTTTTTCAGTGCATGGACCAGATTGTAACTTGCAGGTGGGCAATAAAAGATCCGGCAATTAAAGTCTTCAACGAATCCTTAATTAGCAAAGCAAGTTCGAGGCCTATTGAGCTACATGCACATAGCTTTAGGGCTGCTTCATTAGGTTCCACTAATTTCTACCACTACTTTTCAAATATTATGGGAAAACTTGATAACTGCAACCTTTCCAGTGGACGCTTTTACTCCTCGTGGCCGTCCAACACAAATTGGTTATTAATTTATCCATGCGAAAACCAATAGCAAACGCCATCCCAGAATCAAAACTAACAAAAACAGCCACTACAAAATCGCCCAGTAAAAATCCAGCACATAATAACAGTGGCCACCATTCCAATACCCATAGCACTACACAAAAGAAAAATTAAACACAAAAGAGAACATTGTGTAAAAAAGACAACATAAAACCATCAGATAAGCCTCATAACACATATAATTTAGTTCCATCGTTATAAGCTCTTAATGGCCTCTTACAGAAACTTTAAGAACTAAGCTATTAGCATTACATTGATGGAGAAAGGCGCGGTAAAAGCTTGAAAATTGGAATGGCAACAAAGGATTCTAAAGCATGTAGGCTAATGATGCTGAGGGAGACATGGGTTAAACGCGGCAGTTCAAATCTTTACTTAAGTTTTCCCAAACTTGTTGTGCGTGGGTGGCATAAGTTGCACCTTAAAACGGGCAGCCTCGACATTCTTAAAGAAGGATACGCTCGGATAATTCGGCCCCTTGGGCGCAACCTCCATAAAGTTGTCTTAAGAATGAAGACCCCTTACCCTCTTAAAAAGCTAGGGCCATACCTTGTGAATTCTCTGAAGGCTATTGAACACCCATGTCGACAAATACAATATTATGCCTTTCCTGAAGATAAAGGCTTGACATTATCCAGAACGGCGGTAACCGAAACTCATGAAGAAACTTTCTTCCACGAATTAGGAGGAGGCGTGGTTGAAAAGCATGTTTTCAGCTCCCAGAGAACGGCTTAACGCATGTTACAAAATAAATAGTAGCCTCTACACTTTCAGAGATGAAGAAGTAGTGGAGGGATATCCAAAATACGCGAAGTCGAACTTATAAAAATTGACGTAGAAGCTAAAAAGGCTGAAAACCTAACTGACTATGTTGCCGAGGAAAAGCCACTCCACGTATTTGTGAACAAAACACACTACGCTACTATATTTTGTTCTCCAAAAGAGCTTAAGGAGCTGGCAGTTGGCCATTTGCTTTCTGAAGGCGTAATAAATGTTGTTGAAGAAATCGATGAAGTAACTCTAGAAAAAGAGGGAATATGCCGCGTAAACCTAAAATCCACAGTAAATCTGAAAAGCAGGTTAAAGCTTGCTGAACGTTTTTCTCGCGTAATTCTCTCGGCATGTGGAGGCCCGTATCAGCCTCAAGCATCAAAAAAACTGCGGAAAATAGAGTCAAAGTTAACGGTTAAAGCCGAAACAGTCCAAAAATGCGTAAACAACCTAAATCGCATAGCGGAAATCTTCAGAAAAACAGGAGGAGTTCACGTGGCCGCAATTTGTAAGGGAGAGGGAACCCTCGTGACTTTCGCCGAGGATGTAGGCCGCCATAACGCAGTAGACAAAGTAATAGGCAAATGTGCTTTAGGCAAGATAGCTTTCAACGAATGTTTCCTTGTCCTAAGCGGTAGACTAACAGGCGACATAGTTTTCAAAGCTGCAAAGGTTGGCTTGCCCGTAGTAGCCTCCATAGCCGCAGCACTGGATTCAGGCATCACCGTGGCGAAAAACGCAAACCTAACCCTTATAGGATTCGTACGCGGAAAACGCATGAACGTTTACACTTTTCCTGAAAGGATTTCCTTGTAGATATCTTCCTTTAACGCCGAGTTTACAGCAGCCGAAACAATTCGGATGAAAGAAACGAAAGGCATTTGCAGTTCTGAAAGACTAAACCAAAGTTTCTTTCGCAAAGCGATTTTATCCAACTCCACCATAAAGCCAACTTTAGTCACCTCATTTAAGGCAGCTGTTAAGCCTCCTTCATAGCTTGAACGCTGCCAACCTCTGCAAAAAGCAGAGCTTTGTTCAGCGAAGAGATTTGCAAGCGCATCGCACATTCAGAAGTCTTCCCGCTAAAGTTTGATGCGTCATCTAAAAAGTACACTACTACCATGGCCTGCGGCGAAGCCCACTTTTGTGAAATACTCCATCCAGTCCCTAACGCTTCAAATGCCCCAGGATATTCGACACATATAAATTTTCCAAAAAGAGAAAGGACAAGAAGCGGCAGAGCACCTATACCAACGTATAATACGAAAATGGGAAACACGGGTAGGCGAATAAATTGTATGACAGAAACCTAATAGAAGCAGCCAAATAAGCCCTTGCAGAGCTCTGCAACTTTTAAAAGTGAGGAAAGCATTTGTCTGCGAATTATGATTGTCCTTGGATTGACACAGCCAACTGCTTGACCTCACCTTAGAATAATGTGGAAAACATGAGCTTATAAGGGCTCGATCTCCTTTTTTGTTCTGCATTTTACGCATACAAGCTTAACATGAGATCTGTTCTCTGTTAGGTCTTCAGCCTTCCACGCATGGTCGCATTGAACCTTACTTTCTTCCGGTTTATTCATTCCCTGCTCATCCTTGCAAAGTTTATATCAAGTATTTAAAATATTTTACTAAGAATTTAAATTTTGGTTTTTATGACTTTACTGATGACAGGTTGGAGGAGACTGCCCCCTCAGGCTACCCCATGGACATCACGTTTTTGCGATTTCTTATGGAATATTTTGGCAACTATGAGGGTGCATGTGTCTTTTATTCCCGGGGTTTTCCTAACAGCATTGAATACGAACTCGTTTAACTCCTCCATGGTTTTGAAATTGGCTTCAATGCACAAGTCGTATGCTCCATAGATTATGCTGGCTTTTTCGACTTGTTCAAAATTTTTTAACGCGTTAAGCACGTCCAGTTCGCTTCCTCTTTCAACCTTGCCCAGAATGTACGCAAAAATCAACATGTCACCTCCATGGCTTTTAAACAATTTGTATGGGTTCACATTTATGATGCTCGATTCCCCTTCGCTCGCAGATCTCTATTATTTTGGCGTATAGCCTTTGATCCAAATCCTCTATCACACCTCCGTCAAGCCCCTCTATCTCCACAATGATTCCTAATGGGAAGATTCCGCAGCATGCCACAAAGTCCTTGCGGACGCTTACAACGTATCCCTCCGGAAGCCTCTCCTCTTTCAAAAAAGCCTTCAAATCATCAACCACAAGATCAATCTCCTCACTTTTTAATCCCATTATTAGGCATTCCCTTCGACTTATCCGCGACATAACCGCACTACACCATCCTAAATAAATATGTGTATATATTATATATACTTTATCCAGTAAACTTTGGCGCTTAAAAGCTTGTTTCAGCCCTTACAGCTTTTTAATCGGTCAGGTTTTAGACGCGTATAAAAACTTGTAGGCTTCTTCATATATGCACGAGAATAACGATTCCCGTTCATGCATTCCTTGAATAAGTGTCTAAAGGATTGCTATATCCTCCTTTTCAACTCCATCCTGCTTTCTTATGTATGCATTAGTGGCTCCTGTTTTTAGAGAGATTATTAAGAAAACGTATCCTATCCAGAGTTTGCTTGTTTCATCGTCGGCCTTAGACCACAAGGAATCCCAGAATGGGTGGCTGTGGTAAAAACCCAAAACGTCAAGTTCGGCTTCCTCAAAAACTCTCACTTGCTCTATTGGGTCAATCTGATATGATGAAGATGACTCATGCATGTTCTTTGTATGGTGGACTTTTGCGACGGCCCGTAGCTCTCCTTCCACTTTGCCAACCAAAATTCCACACGCTTCAAAAGGATAGCATTTCCTAGCGTGTTGAAATATCTTTTTCAGATGTTGACTACTAATTTTTAAACCATCTTAATCCTCAGTATCTGAATGAGTAGTCGTTTTAGATGTTTCGGTGGGGGATCATATTCATGCATTTTTGTTTAACCAAAAATTGATGGTGAACGTAGTTGTCTAACAGGCGCTTGCGGCTATATTTAATACTAAATCGGTTTAACCATCGAGAAGCTTCAGATAATAATCACAGTTAAAGCTGTTGGATCTCTTTTAAGGCTTCAATAAGCCTGTCTATTTCTTCTTTCACGTTATAGACGTAAAAACTAGCCCTTACCGAAGAATGCAAATTTAACCTTTGATGGAGGGGCTGGGCGCAGTGGAAACCGCTCCTGACCATTATCCCGTAACCATCGAGAAACAACGCTACGTCATGGGAATCAAAATCGTCGACGTTAAAGGGTATTATTCCACTTCTGGTTGAGGTTTCCTCTGGGACGTAAACTGTGATGTATGGGTAATCCTTTAAGCGTTTAAGCGCATACTCCGTTAAAGTATGCTCATGGGCTTTCACGTTTTCCATTCCCAGGGATTTTAGATATTTTATGGCGGCCATTAATCCAACTCCTCCGCCTACATTTGGGGTTCCGGCTTCAAATTTCCACGGGAGAGTGTTCCATGTGATGATGCACCGTCCCCTTGCTGGGTTATATGAGACGTCCCGTATCATTTCTCCGCCTCCGTGGAAGGGATCAAGCTCCTCCAAGAGTTCCCTTTTACCGTATAGGACGCCTATGCCTGTAGGTGCAAGCATCTTATGCCCTGAAAAAGCGAGGAAATCAACATCTAAACCCTTAACATCCACGGGCATGTGTGGAACTGACTGGGCGCCATCCACAAGGACAAGCGCTCCATAATCATGAGCTACTCTCGCGATACGTTTAATGTCGTTAACTATTCCTGTAACGTTTGAAACATGGGTTATGCACACCATTTTAGTTCTTCTTGAAATGGCTTCTTCAAAAGCCTCATAGTTTAGGGTGCCGTCGCCGTTCACATCAGCATATTTCACCTTAAATTTCTTTATTTCTGAGAGGATTTCCCATGGAACAATGTTGCTGTGATGCTCCATAAGCGATAATAACACCTCGTCTTCAGTTTTTAGGTTTCTAAGGGTCCAAGAGTAGGCGACGAGGTTTATGGCTTCCGTTGTGCCCCTCGTGAATACTATTTCTTCCATGCCCCTCGCGTTTATGAACTTAGCTACTTCTTCGTGGGCTTCCTCGTATAGCTCTGTAGCTTCGTGGGACAGTGTATGTACGGCTCTGTGAATGTTTGCATTGTGCTTTTCATAAAATTCCTTAACTGCTTTGATCACTTGCCTTGGCTTTTGGGAGGTGGCTGCATTATCAAAGTATATTAGGGGATGGCCGTTAATTTTGCGCTTAAGGATTGGAAAATCCTCCCTTATTAGGTATGGGCTAAACATAAAAATCATCTTTTTATGTTTGATTTTAGGATGCGCTGGAAAACTTGTCATCCAGTTCGTTCATTATGCTTCTGTAAATTTTTAACGCGTTTTCCTCATTTTCGACGTTTTTTATCAGCGTCCTCCCACTCTTGAATAGGCTGACTTCAACGCCGTTACAGCATTCAAATACTAAGACCATGGAGGACTTCAGCAGGGTTTTAAAGCGATTTTTTAGCTTTTCGTAGATCCATTCAAGGTTAAGAAGCACTGGGCGGGACGGATTGATGTTGACTGTTTTCTGTCCGCACAGCCAAATCAGCCGTTCACTAATAGATGGTTTTTCAACCATTACGCCTTGACAGACAGGGCAGTCTGGGCTTTTGTAAATGTCCAGCTTGACGAAGTCCATGGTTGTGAAGTCGCAGACCAATAATCTGCCCTTTAGGGTTTCGTTGATGTTTGCCAAGAGTTTAATGGTTTCCATGGCTTGTAGGGCGCCAATTATACCCGTTGTTGAGCCCAGCACGCCCCTTACGTCGCATGTGGGCAGCTGATCGTCTTCGATGTTTGGGAGCACGCATTCAAGGCATGGTGTTTCAGGAGGGGCGAAAACTGAAAGGTTTCCCTCCATACCTATGGCTGCCCCAAAGACGTATGGTATGCCATGTTCAGCGCATACACGATTTATGAGGTATCGTGTTCTCATGTTGTCTAACCCGTCGACGACCACGTCCACCCCATTAATCAGCTCTTCAACATTGTCTGCTCGAATGTTTTCTGGGATAGGCTCGACTTCCACTTCAGGATTTAAACTTTTTATCCTTTGTGCGGCCGCCTCAACCTTTGGATACCGGAGGTTTCCGAACGAGTATAATACTTGCCGATGTAGATTGTGCAGCTCTACTGTGTCCTGGTCTATAAGCCTTAGGAAGCCGACTCCTGCCAAAGCAAGGTATAGCGCTGACACACTGCCAAGTCCGCCAACCCCTGCAACTGCAACCTTGGACTGTTTTAGCTTTTGCTGTCCTTTGAGCCCAAGCTCCTGGAGGACTATTTGTCTGCTGTAGAAGATTTGGGGATCGAAGGGTACGTTAATGTTCAATGCCCTATCCTTCTCCTTTCTGTTCTTTCTGCAGATTTGTAAAATAGTTTTCGAATTGCTCCGCATATTTATAGCCCGTATCTGGGAAGATTAGGACATAAACGCCCTCTTCACATACGATTTTGTTTAATGCGTGTGTAACGGCGCCAGCACTTAACCCTATAAGTAACCCTTCCCTCCTTGCGACGTTAATGGCTGCTTCTATGGCTTCCCTCTGCCTCACATCTACAATCTCATCGAAGAATGTCCAATGATACCATTTCATGCCCGTCTCTATTCGCCTTATTCCCGGAATCACCTCGTTTGGGGCGGGTTGAACTCCGACAATTTTCACTTCGTCTCCGTATTTGTTCTTGAAATATAAGGATATGGCGCTCATGTGGCCTGATGTGCCTAAACCCCCAATTATGGCTGTGGGTTTTAGTCCTACGCTTAGAAGCTGATCATCGAGCTCTTTGGCTGTGTATTTTAGGTGGACTTTAAGGTTGGCGTCGTTTTCAAACTGGTTTAAATGAGTGGTTTTATCTTCCTTTGCCTTGGAATCCACTTGGCCTATAGCTTCAACCGTCAACCCTACAGGAAGCCTAACAACGTCTGCGCCTAAAACCTTCAGGTATATGTCGCTCACCCTCTGTATGGTTTTTGGTATGAAAAGCTTAGCGTTAACGCCTAAGGTGTTGGCTATGGACGTTAGGGCTATTCCGGTGTTTGTGGATGTGGCTTCGTAAATTATACCCTTTAACTCTCCCTGTTCCAAAGCGTTAAGGAGCATGGACCAGCCTATTCTATCCTTCACGCTGTTACTGAAGGGATTATACCCTTCAAGCTTAGCCCAAACACTTCTCCTTTCATTTGACAGAGAATTCAACTTAACTAGGGGTGTAGGCCAGCCCTTATAAAGCAGCTCCAAAGTGCTATTGTAAACCTTTAGAGCATGTGAGTTTTTTTCTGGGGGCGGAAGCAGATCCTTCAAGGAGACATTGATTTCCGGGATTTCCACTGAAACTTTGAAGCTTTTTGGCGGCAGTTTAGGCCCATTAATTCCAGCCTTTATTATCGATTCTGCGGTTACTGGCTTTAGGCCCGACTGCAGGGACGTTAGCTTTACGCTAGACAAATTGGCTTTTATAACTGGAATTTTTTCAGCTGAGAGGAGATCCAGTGCGTAGAAGACTTCATACCCGTCAAGAACAACTCCAGTGTTTTCATCTACAACCACTGGGCGAGTCACCGCTTTGGTGCTTAATATCCTTGCATAAAGCGGCAGCGCCTCCCTAATGTCCATGTAGGCTGCAGGCTTAACATTTTTTATATCAGTTAGTTCAACTTCCCCTTTGAGGGTTTGGGATCCTCCGCTTACTGCCGGAATAAATAAAACCTCATCACCATCATTGAGTTTCGTGTCAACACCGTGGATAAAGCGTACGTCTTTCCCGTTAACGTAGATGTTTATGAATCTTCTGAGGGTTCCATCACTGTTATAAATTTTTTCCTTAAAGGAGTTCCCGTATTTTGCAGCGAGAGCGCTGAGCAGCTGCTGCAGTGTTGACGCTTCAACGTTTGCTTCTCTGCCTTGAACCGCCTCAGCCAGCACTCCGTAAAATTTTACCTTTATACTTCCCATATACTCACTTCCTTAATTTTACCACTAGTCTTTCAAGAGCCTTAAGATTGGGCTCTATCACCTCAAATTTGGGAGCGCCTTCAAGAATATGCTCCGAAGCCTTGAAGCCGCTTCCAGTGACGCAGCAAACAACTTCATCATCTGCTGATACCTTACCGGACTCAGCTAATTTTTTAAGCACGGCTACTGCAACGCCGCCTGCAGGCTCAGCGAAAATCCCCTCCGTTTTACCCAATAGTTTAATAGCCGATATTATTTCATCATCTGAGGCGGATTCAGCGACGCCTCCAGATTGGCGAACAGCTTTCAAGGCGTAAACCCCGTCTGCAGGATCTCCAATGGCCAAGCTCCGCGCCACGGTTTGGGGTTTCTCAACTGGTTCAACGCTGTCCTTTCCTGATTTAAAAGCCTTTACGATTGGGGAGCAGCCCTCAGGTTGGGCGGCGGTCAGCCTGGTGTTTTCATCGCTGATTAGCTCTAGTTCGTTAAATTGTTTGAGTCCTCTGTTTATGGCGCATAGCAAAGCCCCACTTGCTGTTGGCACTATTATATGGTCGGGAGCTTTCCAGCCAAGTTGCTCGCATATTTCAAAGGCTAAGGTTTTTGAGCCTTCAACGTAGTAGGGGCGTATGTTTATGTTTGCGAAAGCCCAGTTGAAAGTTTCCGCTGCCTGAAGTGCAAGCCTGTTAACCTCATCGTATGTTCCTTCCACTGCCACGATGTTTGCTCCATACGTTGCTGCCTGAGCGATTTTGTTAACCTCAGTATTTGAGGGAATAAATACATAGCATGGCAGCCCAACTTTGGCGGCGTGTGCAGCTACGGCCGCGGCCAGGTTGCCCGTGGATGCGCAGCCAACAGCCTCCACATAAAATTCTAAAGCCTTGGACACTGCAACTGCGGCTGGTCTATCCTTGAAAGAGCCCGTGGGGTTGACGGTGTCGTCTTTGATATAAAGCGTTTTCAACCCTAAAGCCCTGGCCAAACGATCACATTTACGGAGGGGGGTGTAGCCGGCCTTTAGATCTACAATTTTTTTCCAATCGTTTATTGGTAGAAGCTCGCGGTAACGCCAAATGGTTCGGGGTCTACTATCAAACGAGGCTTTGCTGAGGTTTATGGAGTCAACATCGTATACCACTTCGAGGGGGCCAAAGCAGTGGATGCAAGCATAGACTTTTGTTGGCGGGAATTCTTTTCGGCACTCCCTACACCTAAGCGCCTTGACATAGCTGCCTTCGAGTTTAAACACCTCCAACAGAGCTATGCAATAATGGAATTCCTAAATTAATATATTTCTGAAAAAATTATTCCTTAAAGAATAAAACACCATAAAAGCTTAAAGAGCACAAGCTCCTTCTAAGGATTCACTTAAAATTTTAAGTGGGCCGGGCCGGATTTGAACCGGCGACCTTTCGGTTATCAGCCGAACGCTCCAACCAAGCTGAGCTACCGGCCCGCTGCGACCTCTAGACTTTTATAAAAATCAATCACCATTTTTAAGGTTTTCAGAACACTTTTAATCATTGTGTGGGCGTATCTACAAAAAAGGGGCCCGTGGCCAAGTATGGATCAAGGCGCCGGCCTCCGGAGCCGGAGAACGTGGGTTCAAATCCCACCGGGCCCGCCAAAAACAAGCTGTTTTCAAGGAAAATTAAAATTGGTCTACCCTCTATATTTGTGGTTTGATTTTGAGGGTGTAGCCGCACTTAAGCGACTGCTAGTGTTCGCACAATTGATTACAAGGAGTCATAGAAAAACGATACCGTTGGGATTCTATCCAAGGGGTGGTGGGGTAGCTGGGATTTGAACCCGCCACGGTTTGGAGATTTCTCCCGCAATTTCCCTTCTTTTTCTGTTTTAGGCATTTATCTTGGTTGTTTTGTTTGTCGGGGCTAATTTTTCTTTTGGTGAAGCCTTAAGTTGGATGTGTTTGTCGGTTTGGATTTCTTGCGTAGTAGGCTTCCCTCTGATTTATTAGACGATTTGG
>JANXET010000007.1 GCA_025058315.1 Candidatus Bathyarchaeota archaeon
TTCCCATCCTGGCCCTGCATAAGGGGCCAAGGGTGAGGCTGCTCGCCTATTAAAGGGGAACGTGAGCTGGGTTTAGACCGTCGTGAGACAGGTCGGACTTTATCTGCTGGGGGTGCTGGCTGCCTGAGGGGAAAGGGTCCCTAGTACGAGAGGAACGGGACGCTGTGGCCTCTAGTTAACCGGTTGTCCGACAGGGCAGACGCCGGGCAGCCACGCCGCTGGGGATAAGGGCTGAAAGCATCTAAGCCCGAAGCCCCTCCCGAAAATAGGCAGCCACTCCCACTTATGGCTGGGCTGGCAACAGCCCGAGCCCGTGGGACGAGGGCTCCCGTATAAGACGGGGTTGATGGAACCGGGGTGTACGCTGGAAGGCTTCGGCCGACCAGTTCAGCCCGCGGTTCCCAATCGCTCGAGGTGTCGGGCATAGGTGGCGTCTGGACGATATTGCCGTGGAAACGCAGGGTGGCCTATGCATGGCAATGGTTTTACAGTTTTTCCCAGTAATATTTTAAGCCCGAAGCCTCATTATTTACAGGAGCAGCATACGCTAGAGGTTCTATGATGGACTTGATTTTAGATATGGCTAAAGCAGCTATAACACTCTTCATAATTGTTGACCCTCTGGGCAACATTCCAATATTCATAGGCTTAACTAAAGGGATGCCGAAAGAAGCTAGAAGGAAAGCCTTCAGAACAGCCATATTTACAGGTTTCATTCTGCTAATCCTCTTTGCTTTAATGGGACAGCAGATACTTGCATTCTTCGGCATATCACTCTACAGCTTCATGATTGCCGGAGGCATACTTCTGCTAATAATTTCTATTCAAATACTTGTCCGCGGGGGATGGGAGGAGTCAACAGCGCCTGAAAGCGTTGGAGTTGTCCCTATAGGCTTCCCACTTCTCGTTGGCCCTGGAGCCATAACCACAACCATCCTGAGCCTGCAGACTTCAGGACCCGTTGTCGCAGTAGCATCAGTTCTGATAGTTTTTATTACGGTTCAAGCCATTCTAATGCTTATAGATCCCATATACAAGTTTCTCGGAAACTCCGGAACCGTTGTCATCTCTAAACTCATGGCTCTGCTTACTGCGGCAATAGCGATCCAGTACATTCTCAGCGGAGTTTTATGGTACCTTGGAAGCACATGAGCCTGATAATGAGGGGGTTAGATTCCGCCTGCTATTATTGGCATTATAATAAGTTCATCTAAATCCTTAAGCCCCGCTTTCAAACCGCCTATAAACTCTAAGCGTCTGCCATTAACAAAAATAACCATGCTGGAGTTTTCGCTGTCCACTTTTATACCGTTTCTCCTAAGATCCTCCAAAAGGTTTTCCACAGTGGACCCATCAGGAAGATGTACCCATAAATCAGTCATGCCTACTTTCTGATGGAGGTCGCCTACAAATTTTACACGAATCCTCATCTGAGGTCACAGCCAAAAAAATGTGGGAATAGCATCTATTTCAGGCACCTACCTGCTCCGCCGCATCGTATAGTCCGAGCTCCTTAAGCTTTTCCTTGGAGGGTATGCCTTGCTCGTTCCATCCTCTGACGTTATAATAATCCTTTAGAAGTACATCCTGCTCGAAGACCTGCCCCTTGGAAGGTTCTCGGGGCACCGGTTCTTTGACGATTCTCTCAGGCATAGCGTCATGTCTTGCGTCGAATCCCTCTCTCACGATAAATACCCGTTCAAGATTGAAAATACGCTCACCCACAAGCCACAGATATTTGGGATTATTAAACTTTTCAATACCTGTGGCCGCGTACAGAAGCTTGCTATACATGTCTAATGTTATCATCTGATTAGTTAATGGAAATGTGCAGAAAACTGCGGTTTCAGCGACAGCTGTTTCATCTTGAACATACTTGGTTATTTCACCCTTCCCTTCAGTGGCGAATGGATCTACTTTCCGCGGCACACCAAGGATCTCAAATTTGTTCCAGCCAATGCAATGGCTTGCACCTATCGGAGATGTGGCAAAGTTTAAGCCTTGACCCTTAAGCGAACGCGGATCGTAAGCCGGCAACTCAAGGCCCTTGACGTGCATGGCATACTTTTCAGATCCTCTCCCGATGATTTCTGACGCCCTTTTCACCCCCTCAGCAAGGATGTTGCCTATACCTATTCTAAGGGCGATTCGCCTAACAAGCTCCACTATGACGTCGGGATCTCCCCATCTAAGTTCCAGCCCGTCTGTTTCGCTCTTGCTTATGATGCCTTTCTCGTAGAGTTCAGTTGCGAAGGCTATGGAAACCCCGGTTGATATGGTGTCTAACCCGTAGAGGTCTGATAGCATATTCGCATACGTTATAGATTCTATGTTACAGTTTCCTAAGACGCCTCCATAGGACCAATGGGTTTCATACTCTGGAAACTCCCAGGTTATCCCAGCGTAAGGCCCCTTAGTAAGCTTGAAGGTCTTCCAGCATCTCATCATGCAGCCGAAGCAGCCGCCATGTTTAACCACGTAGCTGGCTAATACTTCAGGTGCAAATCTGTGCACTCCCTCAAGCGGCAGCTGCTTAAAGTTGTATGTGGGAAAGTTGCCTAACATATAGAATAGGTAGACGATGCCGTCTGTTCCTAGAGCCCTAAAGTGCTCTAAAGCAGGGCTTCCGCGATAAGCCTCTATCTGCTCCTTAACAGCCTCATCAAAGGCTTTCTCATCATATATCGCTGGACGCTTTGCACCCTTGACTACTATGGCCTTAAGGTTTTTGGAGCCCATCACGGCTCCTCCGCCTCCCCTTGAAGCGGTTCGCATATCATCAGTTACGATGGCAGAAATCTTCACAAGCCGTTCTCCAGCAGGGCCTATCATGCACATTTTAGCTTTCTCATCAGTTTCTTCCAATATGAACTCCTTTGTGCTTTCGGTTGCCATACCCCAAACTCTAGAAGCATCCCTGAACTCGACACCATCATCCCTTATCCACACATAAACGGGTTTTTCAGAGCGCCCCTCAACGACTATTGCATCGTAGCCTGCAAATTTCAGTTCAGCCCCGAAGAAGCCGCCTCCAACGCTCCTACAGTAGGCGCTGGTCAGCGGGGATTTGAACTGAGCGATCCATCTGCTCGCCGACTGAGCCTTTGTACCGGTTAATGGACCGACAGTTATGATAAGCTTGTTTTCAGGACTTAGGGGGCCAATCCCCTTCTCCAGCTCGTCGAAGAGTATCTTTATGCCGAAGCCTCTGCCCCCGATGAAGTTCTCCGCTAAATCTTTCCTTAAAGGCTCAGCAGTCCACTTACAGCGGGTTAAGTCTATCCTCAGAATCTTTCCCATGTAACCTGAAAAAATATTTGCCTCTTGACCCACAAGTACCCCCCTCAAATTTTACCTCTTAACACTTGGTATCCCGTAAGCCATTTAAAATTTGCCGTAAACCCGTTTATATTAAGGCACTTTAGATATTGACGGTTGAATGTTATGCCGCGCGAGTTCATTCTATATTCTCGAACAGGACGCACAGATTCGAAGTGGACAAATCTGCATGACGCTGGACGCCTTGACATCGTCTACGAGTGCATAATTGCGAGTTTATTTCTGTCACATGCAATTAGGAGGGACACCGTGTTTCACGCCATTCTTAATGGACCGCCGAAACCGCCATTACACCTTGAGGTAAACGGCGAAAACCTCTACGACGTAAGGACAGACCAGCAAATCTGGGGGAAAATTTTGAGGCACGTGCTCTCTGAGAGAAAGCATCCTGGAGTAAGAGTTTCAAAGGAAAGTTTTGAGAGCTTAATAAGGGTTAAGGCGGAAAAACAGAAGATATATGTTTTAGAGGAGGACGGACAGGACATTTTCCAAATTGAAATCGAAAAGAACCCTGTTTTTGTACTGGGCGACCATGTTGGCTTACCCAGGAAATGCGAGGATTTCGTCCTACGTTACGGGGAGAAAATTTCCCTCGGAAGGAAACCATATCTGGCAGCCACATGCATAACTGTGATAAATTATCTACTGGATAGAAAAGAACAGCCTTAAAACAGCGCTAAATTTTTATCCATCCGCTTTCTGGTTTAATCTGTCTAATTGATAATTTTAGGTTAAGGAGGTGGCTTGCATGGCCTCCATAAGAGAGTTACCTGCAACAATATCAAAATTTGAGAGGATAGGTGCTCATACACACATAAAGGGTTTAGGCTTAGATGAGAATCTTAGGGCGGTTAAAGTAAAGGACGGCATGGTTGGCCAGGAAAAGGCCCGTGAAGCCGCTGGTTTAGTCGTCAAAATGATTAAGGAGGGGAAACTCAGCGGTAAATGCATTATACTTGCAGGTCCCCCTGGCACCGGGAAAACAGCCATTGCCGTAGCAATATCTAAGGAGCTCGGCGAGAATGTTCCATTCATCCAGATGAGCGGAAGCGAAATATACAGCACCGAACGAAAAAAGACGGAAGTTTTGATAGAGGCAATAAGGAAATGCATAGGCGTTGAAGTTCATGAAATGCGGAAGGTCTACGAGGGCGAGGTGACCATGATTGATATTAGAACAGCACCTCACCCATATAACCCATACCAGAAAATCCCTGAAAGTGTGAGGCTGACGCTGAAGACAAAGGATGAGGAGAAAACCATAGAAGCCGGAGCCTCAATAGCCCAGCAGATAATTGCTGAAGGCATCTCCGAGGGCCATGTGATCCAGATAGACGCTGAAACTGGAAGAGTTGCTGATCTTGGGCTTTGCCTGGAGGGGCAGAAAGGCAAAACATACGAGGTTGACACGCGAAAGAAAATTCCAAGACCTAACGGAAAAGTGCTTAAGGAAAAAGAATTCGTTTACATGCTCACGCTCGCTGATTTGGATGAGCTTAACGCGAGGCAACGTTCTGGAGGGTTATTCTCGCTATTGTTGGGAGGCGCAGAGTCGAAAGAAATAGACTCCGAAATTCGCATGGCTGTAGATCAACAAGTTAAAGAGTGGGTGGACAGCGGTAAAGGCTTCATTCATCCAGGTGTTCTATTTATAGATGATGCTCACCTACTAGACCTGGAAGCTTTCAGTTTCCTTGGAAGAGCAATGGAAAGCGAACTAGTGCCCATAATAATACTTGCAACAAACCGTGGAGTTGCGACAATACGCGGAACAGACATAAAAAGCCCCTTAGGATTTCCGTTAGACCTCATTGACAGGGCTGTGATAATAACAACGGAGCCCTACGATAAAGAGAGCATTAAGGAGATCCTGCGGATAAGATCTAACGAGGAGAAAACGAAGCTTGAGAATGACGCGTTGGAGAAACTTGCTGAAGTTGGTGCGAAAAGTTCCCTCAGATACGCCGTTCAGATGCTTAGCCTAGCAGCCCAGAACGCCAAGTCCTTCAATAGAGAGAAAATAACTTTGGAAGATGTACAGCGAGTCGACGAACTTTTCATGGACGTAGCTGAAGCTTCAGAATACTTAAGAAAGTATGAGGAAAAGCTTCTAGTACATTAACAATAAACGCCAGGGAAGCATCGAATCTAACGGCCAACACGTTTAACAACCCTATTTCTTAGTTTTAGAAAAATGGAAAACGATTGATAAGCGAACCTAATGGAATAGACCTTCCTGCGAAGCTAACTAGCTGAAACAGGAGATAAGAATGAGGAAAAACGCTGTAGTGACAAAAATCGGCATTCAAGCATGGAATACGGGAATATTATGGTTAGAAAATTGTGAAGGAATAATATGTTTTCTCATCCGGAATTCCGGAGAATCGATGGAGTGCAAAATATAATTATAAAGTTATTTATATAAATTTTGATTAAAATATATAAAATGGAATATTTATAGACTCAAGTCAGCTGCACCCAAAAAATCACCTGCCAACATAACGCCCTACAATAGGAATTTCTACACCGCACCTGGGGCAATTATTTGTATCGGTTACAGAATACTTCAAAACATGATATCCATATCTTCTGATGAGAAGTTCATTACAGGCTGGACAATAGGTGTTCTCGTATTTATGTCCTGGAACATTTCCAATGTAGGGATATAGGACCCCGGCTTTTCTCGCCATTTCACAAGCCTTTTCAAGAACCTCTATTTTAGTTGGCGGGTTGCGGAATTTGTATGCTGGAAAATACCTTGTAAAATGCAGAGGCGTATCGGAACCTGCGTTCTCCAGATGCTTCTCGATAAGCCACTCTAGATTTTCCTCTTTATCATTGACGCCGCTGACAATGAGGTTCACAACCTCAACATGCATACCCATCCTTTTGGCATTACGAATATTCCTCCAAACCATGTTTACATCTGGGCCGCCGCAATACTTTGCATAAACTTCCTGATGGCCCTTAACATCCACCTTTATGGCGTCCATACCTGCGTCGTAAAGCATCCTTAAAGCCTCCAAGGCCATATAGCCATTAGAAACATAGCAGCAATATTTTATCCCCTTGGCTTTGCCCTGCTTGAAAACTTCTAGACACCACTCCGTTAGCAGCGTTGGCTCTTGGAAGCTTGCGCAAAGGCCAATATCTCCATTAGCTAAAGCCAACTTAACGATCTCCTCAGGGCGATAGAACGTAGCCTTTAACGGATTTGGCAAAGTTTTCGAAAGGTGGAAGTTTTGACACCAAGCGCAATCAAAATTACATGACCATGTGGAAAAAGTCAGAGCGTATGATCCGGGCCAGTAATGGAAAAAGGGTTTCACCTCGATAGGCCGACTTTCAACAGCGCTTATGTCACCATAAACCAAGGTATACAGCCTTCCGTCAATGTTTCGTCTAGTTTTGCAGAAGCCTGTCCGTCCATCTGGAATTACGCATCGCCTCTCGCATAGACCGCATTTAACACTTCCATCCACGTATTTTTCGTATAGTGCTGCTTCCCTAACCGTTGGGCAGGCTAGAAATTCAGCCATCACTTAGCACCCTTAAAGTGCTCCCAACCTCTCGGCGCTACTAAGCGCCTCTCATTTTGGGTCTCAATCATGATTAGATTGCCTGCTGTAACCCTTCCAATTGGGATGAGTCTCCCACCGGCACCTTTAACAGCGTCTTCTGCTCTGCTCCAGAGTAGAGGATTTATTGTAAGAACAAGCTCATATTCTTCGCCACCATACAGCATCAGTTCCAACGGGTCCAAACCATGTTCATCAGCGAACATTTTCGCTTCAGGCGCCAGCGGGGGATTATCAACTAGAAAACCCACATTGCTGGATACAGAGATTTCATGAAGGCTCCAAGCTAGGCCGTCGCTTGAATCTATAGAGGCTGTGACAGCATCTGTAAGGGCTAACGATAACCCTTCATCCAATCTAGCCTTAGGCATGTAAATAGCTTCAAGGATGCTTTGCCGAATTTCTCGAGACGCTTCGAACCCCTCCAGCAGCATCTTCAAGCCTGCGGATGTTTTTCCAAAGAGCCCGGTAACCGCTACGATATCACCGGGTTTAGCACCTCTTCGAGTTATTACTGTGCCTTTTTTGGCTATACCGAAAACGGATAGACTTATCACAAGGTCTGAAGCTTCATTAGTGTCTCCACCAACAATATATGAGCCGTATTCTCTAGCTCCAGCGTTTAATCCTTCACCTATTTCCTCCAACCCTTTAACGGTTAAGTTTCTGGGCAGCCCTAACGAAACAAGCATGCATAGCGGCTTCACGCCCTTCGCTGCAAAATCACTAACGTTCATGACGACGGCCTTGCGGGCCGCCTGCCATAGGCTCATGCCGGGCGGGATATCAGTTCCCCCAACCAGCATATCTGTTTTTAAAATGATTAGGCGCTCCTCATCTAGTGGATAAGCTGAGACATCATCGCCAAACGGGATGGGCATGTTTGGCAGTCGATCAAATTTTCCAGTTAGAATCTCAATTACTTTCCTCTCGCCGATATGTCTGCAGAGGGCCAAAACAGCACCTCTTTCCGAAATTAAAATCGAACATCTTAAAAATAAGCCTACTCAAAATTTATGAATGCTAAATCATGAGCCTCGGTGGCTCAGCCTGGTAGAGCAGCGGCCTCGTAAGCCGCGGGTCGCGGGATCGAAGCCCGCCCGAGGCTCCATTTTTCAACTGTGAAATTGGAATTGGATTTAATTTTTATATGTGTTAATGCTGATTAATTTAAGCTGGTGCGATATTTGGCGGCTGAGTATTTGGATGGTGATAGAATTTTTGGGCTTCATGATGACATTAGGCATGTCATTGTCGCAGACTCCATGGGGAACGTTATTAGGATTTTCTCTAGGGCAAAAAGGAATGGCCGTCTGATGTCCAGAGACAGTTTTCAGGCTTGATGGCTGCCATTGTTATTGGTTTAAGCGAAAAAGTCCGCGACATTGCAGGTGAGGTGGAGTACGCCTTAGTTAGTCATGGAAAGCTTAACATAGTGATATGCAAGTCGCCGAAGAATTACCTTTACCTTGTCTCGACTAGGAAATCTGTACCGTGGGACGTTATAATTAGGCTTGTTAGGTTGATAAGGGAAGAGGGTTAGATTCGATTTTGTATTCTTGTTCTTCAAGTATTCAGAAATCTTTATTAAATGTTTAGATTAACGATATTATGCGAGGACTCTCTATGCGTCTATTCCACGGGGAAAAACTAAAGTGTCCATATAAGGGCTGCGGAAAATCATTTAGCAAACCTGCTGTCGTCACAGACACCAGCGTGATCCCCCGTGAGACTCATTACGCCTGCCCATATTGCATGTCGAAGATCGACGTGATTATAGAGGATTACAGGATAGTAGAGGTTAAGCCGGCTGATTACCCGCGGGTTCTTGGTTCCCCGGCTAAGTGCGCTTATCACTTCGGCTTTTTAAGCACTCTTCCAAGGGAGTCACCTATACCAGACGAGTGTCTGATTTGCCCCAAAGTGCTTCAATGCACCATAAGAAAGCACTAGACACATTGCCTTTTCAGCTTTATCAAGGAAACATTTTAAAGCATACCGCAATTTTCTATCAAATGATTCAAGGGGCTGTCGGCTAGCCTGGTCTAGGCTTGGAGACTTGGGCTCTCTAGACCCCGGTTCAAATCCGGGCAGCCCCACCAACATTTGTTGAAGGCAGCTTGATTCGTGTTTTTTCGGTTTGGAGCTTTGAACAATTTGTTGGCAGCATCAATACTGTATTAACATCAATGTTGAGGCTTACTTTGATTGGGCTGGGTGAGCCGCCTTTATAAGGCTGTTTCTTAAATGGGCGTTGGTTGGATGCTGGAACATTTGCATTCGCAGCAGTAATGTACCGTGCGCTATTCGCTATATTGGCGGAGAAGGTCTCTCACCCAAAATAATCTCTACAATTTTTTCCTTCCACGTGTTTCCAGTTTTCCTCATAACGGTTACTTTTATGGTGTTTCCTGGAAGAGTTTTCTCCTCCATGTAACTCGCTAAGTCATCTCCGTTTCTTATGCGTGTTCCATTAATTGCCACAATTATGTCGTTGACTTGCAGCTTACCATGGGATGGTCCTCCATTCACAACCTCTCTCACAAGCCAGCCGTATGTTATTCCGGCGCCCAACTCCTTTGCAACATAGTAGTCCATGTCTTCTCCCTTAATCCCCATGTATGAGTGTCCCCTGTACTCTCCTGTAGTTGCTAGGGCATAGATTTCCTTGAGAAGGGTGTTTGACGGAATAGCGAAGCCTAAACCTTGGGAATCGCTTACTATGGCTGTTGTTATTCCAACAACTTCGCCGTTAAGGTTAAGCAACGGACCGCCTGAATTTCCCGGGTTTATAGGCGCACTTGTCTGGATCACGTTGGCTATTGCGAAGCCTCCAGTGTAGTCTTCAGTTATCGTTCGGCCTAGGGCGCTGATTACACCAGTAGTCATTGAGCCTACGAGACCATAAGGGTTCCCGATAGCTATGACGGGATCCCCAACCTTCAATGTTGAGGAGCTAACAACCCTCAACGGCTTAAATTTGTCCTTTGGAACGTTTTCTTCAACCGAAAGCACAGCTAGGTCTGCGTAGGGATCCTTTCCCAATATGTCTGCCCGGTAGCCTTCTCCGTCGCGGAAGGTTATACTTATGTTAACTGCTTCGTGAACTACATGATAATTTGTAACTATAATCATTTTCCCGGTGAAATTGTAAATGAAGCCTGAACCCTTAGCGAAGCTGCCGCTTCTCTTCTTGACGGAGACAAGCACAACCGAGTCCTTAACCTTCTCATATAACTCGGAAAGGGAAGTGCCGTTATGATAAACCGTGAAATTTTGGTATAAAATGTCCTGTGAACCCCAAAGTTTAGAAACTTGACTCCGGAGTTCTGATACATCAGTTTCTAGACTTTTTATTTGCTGAAGAGAAACGTATAGGCTGGCAACTCCGCCGATGACAAGTCCCGCTATAAACAATAGTGCCAGAAAGCCACGCGGGATCTGTTGCGTATACATGCATCGTTCACCTTGAGGGCAATCATCGCTTTTTATTAAATAAGTATTCTTCTGCAAATTCAGCTATTCAAAAATTTTGAGAAATGATAACATTGCTATTAAAAATGACGCTATTATGGATGCTGTGAACAGGTAATGTGGCGAGATCTCATATAGACGTCCCCCTACATAAGGGGCTAGGAAGGAGCTGAACATGCTGACCATCTGCGGAATTGATATCCATCGTGCTCTCATATGCTCCGGCGCTAGGGGTCCTACAACCGCGCTCATCAGCGACCATGTTATGTAGGATGCGCCTAAAAGGAAAAAGGCCACTGACAGAACATAAATGTTGCCGGAGCACAATAACAGAATAAGCGAGCTGCTGCATATAATCATTGAAGCTGCGATTGCATAACTTTTCCTCCATCTGTCTCCAAGTCTTCCTAAAAGAAGCCCCAGAACAGCTGAGCCGAAGAAGGAAACGGATCCAAGCAGGCCAATTTTAAAATCGCCATAACCATAAGCATCCCAGAGGAACTTTGGAATTAACTGGCGGAACATCATGGTGACAAATGTTACGAGAGCGAAGAAGGCAGACAGGAAAACAAGCTTTTTCATTCTGATAGAATCGCCGGATGCATCGTTTTTTCTTTGCGGATGTAGCTGTGGACGTTGACTACGTATCAGTGTAAGTATCAAACAAGCCGCGGTGTAAAATATGAATGAAACATAGAAGACTTTCTGCATTCCGATAATGTTAGCCAAGTATCCTCCTACGGCAGGCGAGAAAATGTAGCCGATGGACCATGATGCTGATAGAACCGTGAAGGTTAATGTGAGTTTGTTTTTGTCAGCGGTGGATACAACGTAAGCGGTTGATGTGGGGCCGCTAAGCCAAAAACCCCAAAGGATCATTCCTGGCAGCATCTGAACCCAGTTCTTAGCAATGGAAAACAGAAGCGGCGCAGGTATCCAAGCCAGCCATCCGGCGATCATGACTTTTTTCCCGTCATACTTGTCAGCGATGATTCCTGCTATAAGCAGCGTTATAGCGGATACAAGGAACGTTACAGTGTACAGCATTCCCATTTCGGAGGCGCTGGCTCCCAAGTATTCCGTTATATAGTACGGCAGCAGGTAAGAGAACAGTCCGTCTCCAAAGGCTCCTATAAAGTTTGAGGTAAAAATCAGTTTTAAGTCGATGTTCAGCACTTCAAAAGGTAGAATGAAACGCATAATTCTCCCGTATACCGTAGACAAGCATTTTCCCTGTTTTTGGGTTATATAGCCAAAAAATCGCATACTAAAAGATGTTTATCCTCTTTGACGCTTTTAGAATGTGAAATACCTGGGCTGCTAAGTTCTTCTGTCAATAATGTCTAATGCGTCAGGGCCTGTTCCTATAAGCACTACCGGTATACCAATCTGATTTTCAACCTCTTTTATGAACTCTTTAGCTTCCTGTGGCAGTTCATCATATGACCTTTTGCCTTTGCAGTTTGGATATAGCGCGTCAAGTTTTGTTAGCGCTGCCTGAGTTGCACCATTTATCACTGCTGCTCTTTTAGCTATTTCGAAGTTGAATGGGGCTGACCGTCTTTCGCGTCCAGTTCCAGCGGCGATCTCGAACCATCCCCTTTTGACAGCTTCATCCTTGGAGATCTCGCCCGGCAGAGGTCCCGCACCAACCCTCGTCATAAAAGCCTTGTAAACCAATAGGACATCATCAACTCTTGTAGGTCCCACACCGGCTTCTGAGCATATGGCTGAGGCACTTGTATCTCTTCCTGTGACGTAGGGATATGTGCCGAAGAATAGCGATAACATGAAACCTTGAGTACCCTCAAGTATCACTTTTTTCCCTGCGTCTATTGCCTCATTAACCTCTTTTGCCACGTCTGCAAGGTACAGCTGAAGTTCAGGTATGTCCCTTGCGAGTTTTGCCGTTCTCCTAACCCGCTCCTCGATGGCTGGGCCTACACCCCAACCCGTGGTGCCAATACCTCTAAGGTGCGAGCTTGTCTTATCCTGTTGTGAGTGTTTCTCTTCAATTATAGAAGCCTGATAATCCACTCCTATGCGGTTTCCAACGTTTGTCTCCTTAACCTCCTCTAGAAATCTTCCAACATGGATGTTTGAACCTGCTCCTATGAGAAGCCGGCATCCCTCATATACAAATGTCGCTGGCACCATGTGTAATGCGTAGCGCTTCCCCTCAAACCACACGGTGTGTGCAGCGTTAACGGATCCAGTCCTAACGCATACGTCTATTTTGTCCTTAAGAGCCAAGTAGGAGATTATTTTCCCCTTACCTTCATCTCCCCAGAATGCTCCAGCTATCACGGTGCACGGCATTTTGTCCACCGACAACAAAATCTGCCCAATGATATTTAAGATTGTTTGAGCTTTACGTTTAAACAGCCCATCATGCTGAGCAATTATCCAAATCGTGATCTTGGAGTTTAGCCGCATTTCTCGCTGGAGGAGAAAATCAGATTCAAGTCTACAAGTTTCATCCAGGTAATGCTCTTAAGCGGAACTTGTAGTTGTCTCGTATTCCCATAAGGGATGCACTTTAGGAGAAACTCTCTTCCATCCGGGCCTCTCTGAACTTCTTCAAGTCGAACGTTCACTATCACTGAGCCGTCCTTCAAATGCAAGTTAACATTCTTACCTAGGAGAGATCTAGCAATGTTTATGTTAAACCCCTTGTTCACCATTCTAAATCCTCCTTGGCTATTTCGCTCCAGCAGCTCTTGCATATTGGAAGTTTATCGCCATTAAGCATGATGTATACTTCGACATTATCGTTTTTACATCCCTTTTTCCAAGGATTTTTACAATGCTCCATAGTTGATCCTGATGATGGGATCTTAAGCTGCCCTTTTAAGCTTCATCGTAAAACGCATTCTAGCCAAGGGGGGAGGTGGGTTAAAGTGAAGTTAGAACGTGATGATTTCCGGGGCAACTTCCTCTCTTGTTATCTTAAGCATCCCCAACGTTGGTTTTGACATGAACGGCGGGAGAGGATTTGTGGGGCTTCCAGGATTTATGAATAGGATGTTTTCCTCTCGTCTTATGCTCGGATAGTGCGTGTGTCCGTAAACAAGCACGTTTAAGCCGTGCTGCTTCGCTATCTCCTTCATTTTAGTTATTCCAAACATGGTTCCAGGGTCATGCATAACCCCAATTTTCCAGTTAAAAATCCTGATTGAGTTTATCTTTTGAAGTTTGCCCCGGACTTCTGGCCCATCCATGTTTCCGTAAACTGCTGTAACCGGCGCCAACTGCTCAAGTTGATCTATTACAATTAAGTCCACGAGATCGCCTGCATGCAATATTCGGTCAGCTTTTTCGAAGATCTCAAACACTCTTCTCGGGATCATCCTAGCGCGAGATGGCACGTGAGTGTCTGATATCAGCCCCAAAATCTTCACTTGGGTAGTTTCGTGCGTCATTCACAGAAACTCCGTTTATTGTTGCTTATAATTTTGGTTGCGTACACAAATAAATGTTAGTGAGCGTTGGCTGTCATGCTGAAGCTATACGGAAACTGCGTCTACTTTGAGGCTGAATATTTGCCGAAGTCTTTTTCGCTTTATCCACAAAAACGCCGTAAATATCAGGCAGCACCCGACAAAGTCGCTTAAGAAAGGTTCAGGAAACGCTATGAGAAATATGCCTGCTTTAATTAACCTCGAAGCCTTAACATCCACATCTGGCAAATGGAAAATTCTGGTTAGAAAATGCTCCAACTTATAATTTACTATGTTATTGAGGCGGCTGAAGGCCATCAACTTTTCCTTGAAGTATTGCCTGTTCTCATGTGAAAGGAAGTACCATAAAGAATAATTGAAGAGGAAGACCCAAACAAGCATGCATAGCTCTAGCATGCTGTTGCCAGCTGTACCCGTGCTCTAGACGGGCACAGTTAAATTATAGTGAATCGTAATATATAATTTTATTCTGAATCAACAGCTAAAAACATGCCTCCAGCATTAGCCTTTAAATCCTGGGCCTTCACTAATATTCTCGGTGTGGTATTTGATAGATTATTACGATTTTGGGGTTATGGTTATTAAGGGCAAGCGTTATACGCGCGACCTAATAGTTTTTGCAGATGCTGTTTTTGATGGGTGGTGGAGGCGGGAGGGGCATAGGGTTTTCCTTAATGACCTGGACCGTATTCTTAATTGTAATCCCCTGCCTGAAATCCTCGTGATCGGCACAGGCTATGATGGCCTTGTTGAGGTTATGCCTGAAGTTGAGGAAACGCTTAGAACTAAGGGGATCAAACTTATAGTACAGCCCACCAGGGAAGCCTACAAGACATTTAACAAGCTTCTTGGCTCTGGAAAAAATGTTGCAGGAGCCTTTCACCTCACATGTTAGAGGTGAATAATTTTGCTTCTAAGAGAGGTTGAGGGTGAGGTTACAACCCTTCTAAGCGACCTGATACGTATAAACACTACAAACCCTCCTGGAAACGAAACTGAAGCAGCGTCCTATCTGGCTAAGGTTCTGGAAGAGGATGGCTTAGACTGCGAAATTTTGGAGTCAGCTCCCGGCAGAGGTAACTTGGTAGCCCGCTTGAAGGGAACTGGCGAGAAGCCCAGCCTCCTCTTGCTTTCGCATTTGGATGTGGTTGCCGCCAACCCTGGAGAGTGGAGCGTTAACCCTTTCTCAGGCGTGGTAAAAGACGGCTTCGTTTGGGGGAGAGGCGCCATTGACATGAAGTCGATGACCGCTATCGAAGTTATGGTTATGAAGCTTCTCAAGCGGAATAATGTAAAGCTTAAGGGTGATGTGATATTGGCTGCCACGGCTGATGAAGAGAGAGGTGGAGAAGCCGGGGCAGAATGGCTTGTCCGTAATCATCCTGAAAAGGTAATGGCCTCATATGTTATAAACGAGGGCGGAGGGCAGGCCATACCAATAGATGGTAAGAACGTTTTTACAATTCAAACTGCTGAAAAAGGCATCCTATGGCTTAAGATTAAGGCAAAAGGTAGCCCTGGGCATGGCTCCTTACCCGGCGCGGCTGATAATGCTATTCTGCGCATGTGCAGGGTTATTGAGAGGCTGGGGAACCACCGCGCAGGCATTGCACTGATCCCGACTGTTGTGCAGTTCCTAACGGTGCTTGCAGAGGGGAACAATTCTATTAAGGAAGTGGCTTCTCTGCTGCGAAACCCTGACGTTGCAGATAATGTTTTAGACATGCTGGCTCAGCGAGATAAAGCTATGGCTGAAGAGATTCGTGCGATGATGCGGATGACTATAGCGCCAACAATTGTGCATGGCGGTGTTAAGGAGAACATAATTCCCTCAGAATGCGAAGCTGTTTTCGATTGCAGAATTCTCCCAGGACAGAGCATATCTGAAGCTTTTAAGAGTATAAGAAGCCTTTTAGGAGACATCGAGAAGCTTGAGTTTGAAGTGATTCAGTCCAATGAACCATCAGAATCGCCAACGGACACTCCTCTTTATCAATTTATTGTGAAAGTTTTGAGAGAGTTTGAACCTGAATGTTTAGTTACGCCCATAATGCTCACGGGAGGGACTGATTCCCGATTTTTCAGGAGGCTAGGCGCGGTTTGCTATGGTTTTCATCCTCTCCGTTCAGATCTGCCCTATGGTGAAATCCTCAAGATGATACATGGAGTTGACGAGCGCATCTCCGTGGAGAACCTGGTTTTCGGAACTAGCGTACTATACAATGTTGTAGAGAGATTTATGACATAGCGAAAAATGCGTATTATTAGAATAGTTTTAAGCGTAAAGTTAAATAGTAGATGTTTATTTGAATGTTATTCCTTCTAGAAGGGAATGGTGGTGCTTTATATGCCTGCGATTGAGGTGGGCAGGATATGCGTTAAGGTTGCTGGGAGAGAGGCTGGAATTAAATGTGTGATAGTTGACGTTATCGACAAGAATTTTGTCCTCGTCACAGGGCCGAAGTCAATTACGGGCGTAAAGAGGCGAAGGTCAAACATTAACCATCTGGAGCCCTTAGCCCAAAAAGTTGACATTAAACGTGGTGCTTCAGATGAGGAAGTCATTGAGGCGCTGAAGCAGAAGGGCTTGCTAGAAGAAATGGCAAAACCTCTTAAGCCTGTTCTCAACACAGCCTCTGCATGATAAACCGTTATTAGCCTTATCCGCGCTCTTAATTCTGTGAGGTGCTTGTATAAATGCCTAGAAGCGTCGCTCCATGGCAAGTTAAACGTGAAATTATATTTAAGGCTGAAGACGAGACGGACATGAAACATGGTTGTAAACCTGAAGAGCGCCCTGCGCAGCAACACATAAGATACGGCATTATAAACCTGGACAAGCCGGCAGGGCCCACAAGCCACGAAGTTGCCGCTTGGGTTAAACGCATATTGGGCATTCAGAATGTCGGTCACGGTGGGACTCTAGAAGCCTAGCGCTGGAGAAATCCCAACGTGACCGGTGTTTTGCCCATAACCCTTGAGGAGTCCAGGAAGGTTGTTCAAGCTCTCCTCACAAGCGGTAAAGAATATGTCTGCGTGATGAAGCTTCACGGGGATGTTTCTGAGGAAAAAGTGCGATCAATCCTGCAAGAGTTTGAGAACACCATCTATCAGAGGCCACCTTTAAGGGCATCGGTTAAACGTCAACTTAGAACTAGACGCATATACTATATGGATTTCTTGGAGATGGAGGGACGCAACGTCCTATTTAAAGTAGGCTGTGAGGGTGGGACTTACATCCGTATGCTGTGTCACCATATTGGTGAAGTGTTAGGTTGTGGGGCGCATATGCAGGAACTCCGTAGGACAAGAGCCGGACCCTTCGTTGAAAGCGAGGGTATAGTAACCTTGCATGATGTAGCTTATTTGTTCATGGAATGGCAGAGGACACGCGACGACGCCATTTTAAAGAAATTTATACATCCTGTGGAAAAGGCGCTGGAGTTTATTCCGAAGATCTATATACGAGACTCCGCGGTTGATGCAATCTGTCATGGTGCAAGCCTGACGGCTCCCGGCGTTTTGCAGCTGGAGACAGATATTGATAAGAACTCGCTGGTTGCCATTTTCACCTTGAAAGGTGAAGCTGTTGCTCTTGGAAGGGCTACAGCGTCCACTTATGAGATCCTGAACATGAATCATGGCATAGTAGCGCGAACAGAGAGAGTTTTAATGCCCAGAGGGACATATCCAAAGCATTGGAAGAGCGGCGAAATCTAAATGGGAGCTAAGCCTACTAAGGACTTTGAACATTACTTCGCAGCTAAGCCAAAAGTGAAGCCAGAGTGCATGTTAATACGCGCCTTTCTAAGGGGTAAAAGTTTCAAATTTTTGACGGCGTCAGGTGTTTTTTCAAAGAAACGAATTGACTTAGGCACGAAGCTCCTTATTGAATCCATGGTGCTGCCTGATGAAGGCCTTATTCTTGACATTGGATGCGGCTACGGAGCCGTGGGTATAGTGGCAGCATCGCTTAAACCAAAAGTAAAAGTGATCATGACTGACATTAATGAGCGGGCAATTTGGCTTACTAAAAGGAACATACGGTTGAACAGGATCTTAAACGCGGAAGTTAGACGTGGCAATCTATACAATCCAGTCAGCAAGCTAACCTTCAACTGTATACTTTCAAATCCTCCTGTAAGCGCAGGATTATCAGTGGTTAAGGAAATTGTGGCCAACGCTCCACAGCATATGGCTGAGGACGCTACCCTCCAGATGGTTGTGAAGTCAAAGGTCGGCGGTGAAAGGCTAAAGCAGGTTTTCACGGAAGCCTTTGGAAATGTTGAAATACTTGCAAGGGGAAGCGGCTACCGCGTACTGATGTCAAAAAAGCATGACAAAGCAGAGTCTCAATAAAAAGATTAAAGCTGCAGAGAATACAATAAACATAAGTTACGTAAACCCAGAATTATCAGCCGGGGTCTCCTAGTCAGGTAGGGAGCAGGCCTGGAGACAAACGCCTAACAGCCTGTGGCCCGTAAGGGCCGCGTGGGTTCAAATCCCACCCCCGGCGCCAGAACCCCATATTTCAGTAAAATTTTCGTTTTTTAATGGGAGAAACATTCATTTATCCGAGGCGTCATCAAATTCGAGGTTCATCCTGCAAGGTGTAGTTGTTGAGTGAAGAATGTTGTAGAAATCCTGTTAAACCTGAATGCAATAACACTGACATTGCGCTCTCAATAAGGATAAGGAATAAACTTTTTCCGATCTGCAGGGCCTGTTGGCAGGAAATAGCGGACAAAGACATAGAATGGGGTGAGTGGGGTTTTCAGATTAGTTCTGTTGAAGCAAAAGGAAAACAGACAACCATGGGCAATAATTTCTAACCATTGCCGAGTTTTCTGCTCTCGCAAAGAACCTAACTGATGATATTTACATCAAAATCCTTAAGTAACGTGAGAGTCTAGATTTTTTCAAGGGCCTTGGCTATTATTGAGTTGGCGTATTCCAGCGCTTCAGTTTGCTGTGTTCTTATGCTTGCTATTGCGCTTGCAATAATTCTAAGAGCGTACCTCTTGAGAAACTCTGAGCCTCTCTTAAGCTCCTTTTCATAGGCTTTGCAGGCTCTGTTAATGTAGATCGTGTTGCCTTGGATGAAGAATTCTCTTTCATCCTCTGGATCGCTGTATGGCAGAACCTGAAAGCCCAGCTTTATGAGCCCTACCTTATCAGGAAGTCTCCTAGGCCTGCCAGATGAGCCTGTCTTCCTAGGCTGAACAGGGGTTGACGATTCACCAACCGTGGATCCTGATTTAATGTAAGGCTTAAACTGTGTTTCCATGCTTATCCCCGCTTTTTTATCCATGTTCAGGTCTATCTGCATCGTTCCAGTATGAGTCGCTGGCAGCGTTAGGGATGCTGAAACAATCGGCGTAGGAGTATCCGGTATGGGAACGTTTCCTACTTTTTGCACGCTTTCCTGAGCATCCAACTTCAGATTTTCCTCAGCTATTGTTAAGGGTTGTTTTGTTTCCTCCTGCGGCGTTTGCTGTTCCCTTTCTATATTTTCAAGCACAGATGACAATACATTATCAATAGACTTGAATACGTTGTACTCGATGTAGGATAGCCCCTCCTTTACTTCTACGGCTCTCGGCAGAACCTTTTGGGATATAAAATTGCGCATCATGTTGTAGAATCGTGCGTACTTTTCATCCTCGATTATCGCGGACTTCGTTGCGAATACAGGTGTTATCCAGTCGCATCTCACATAGCCTGTAATTCGGCTCATCTGAGCCGGGCTGAATCCGAAGAGACTCTTCGCAACTGCATGTGCGTTATGGATGATTGTTATGCCTCTCTCCTCCTCTGAGAGGGGTCTGTATGCAATGGTAATTTCGCCTGTTATGTCGTCAAGCTCTACAGGAATCCTCTCACCCACAACATTTCTCGGTTCAACCCTGACAGCACCTTCAATGCTCCATGGGTGAAACTCTCCCACTCTAAGATAAACCTCAAAGTAGGGTGAGCGGAGTATGGGCAACTCCTTCAGATCCTTAAGTATCTTCTCGGGTCGAAGAGCTGATCTTGGATTAAGCAGCCATATTTCACTTCCATCCCTGTCCAATGGAGGTTCCGGCAAAAGCTTAACCTCAGCCTTCCCGGAGGAAAGCTGAGCTAGGACTTCCTCGTCAATCATGAAAGTTTTGTGGAAACTTCCTTTACGCGTTCTAACCTTCATGGCGGAGAAGAAAGCTAGAAAGCTGAGTCGTCCAACACCGTATCTCCCGGTTCTAGCACGGCCGAACCGCGGTGAAACCGACTCTTTCTGTTTGTGTGTGCTGCCAACAGTTAGAAAAAGATCTATGCCGCGTTCATCCATGCCAACATCATCCTCAATCACTATATAATTAGGCGTAACAGTCACTATGACGCAAGTGGCATCCTCATCATAACCATCCTCAACAAGCTCCAACACACAGGAATAGGGACTCTGCCATGTCTTCTTGGCGAACTCCGTGAAAAACTCCTTCGAAATTCGAAGATTCATCCACGTTCACCCTCCGTTTCCAAGCATATTCAAGTGTTAATACGCCTCAAGGCTTTTCAACAAAGAACAGAGTTGAGTTTTTAAACTTTGCAGTTCCAAAACAGTTAATGGACAATATAACAGCGGCGCCTAAAAACGGCAAATAGGCATGTTGCCGGAAAACTCAGCGCGAGAACCCGGCTCAATGCAATCAAAAATGAAGCTGGAGAAAACGAAAGCATCCAATTTTAACAGTGGACAGCAAGCCTTAC
This sequence comes from Candidatus Bathyarchaeota archaeon, assembly GCA_025058315.1. Taxonomy (GTDB): domain Archaea; phylum Thermoproteota; class Bathyarchaeia; order Bathyarchaeales; family Bathycorpusculaceae; genus DRVV01. The sequence goes on from JANXET010000007.1 coordinate 20,600, forward strand.
ATTCTCTACAGTCAACTGTACATGAACAACTTAAGCAAACAGTAGCGTTTGGCTAGCTTTGGCGGCTTTCACGATGACCGTGACACTGAAGGCTGCACACGCCAAGGCAGACCAACCCTGGAAGCCTGCCTCCAGCATAATAACGAAGCTTTAAGAAAAATGAAATCGCCAAGCGTCCCTCCACGAAGGCGGGTAGCTGCCTGGCATGTTATGGTTAAGTGCTTTCCAGCGCTTTATTATAGGCTTCACCTGTTCAATTAGGTTTTTATATCTGACCGTTCAGGATACTCTTATTGGTTGTTAGCTATGTCTAGTTCTAACGCTGCAACTTTAAGGGTTGTTGAAGCTCAGAGTCGCGATGTAGGCCGGGGAATAGCTAGAATAGATCCGAAGGTAATGCAGAGTTTCGGTTTAACGCCCGGCGATGTCGTGGAGATTTCTGGAAAGCGTAGAACAGTGGCTATCTGCTGGCCGGGCTACAGTGAAGATTACGGTAAAGGAATAATCAGGATAGACGGTTATATCAGAAACAACGCAGGCGTGAGCATTGATGAGAAAGTTACTATCCGCAAGGTTGAGGCCAAGATGGCTGAAAAAATAACATTAGCGCCCGCTGAGCCCCTGCGCATTGAAGGGGCTGAGGAATATCTTGCCCGTCTGCTCGACGGAAAAGCCGTTACGCGTGGAGACACTATCCCCATAGGGATAATGGGAAGAAAAGTTGACCTCATAATAACCAGTGTTCAGCCTCCAGCCCACGCGGTAATAATTGGACCCAACACTGAAATAGTCATCGGGGAGAAGCCTGCAGCCGCCGTCAGAGAGGTTCCAAGAGTAACCTACGAGGATATAGGTGGGCTTCATGAGGAGATAAGGAAAATCAGGGAGATGGTTGAGCTTCCGCTAAAATATCCGGAGCTCTTTGAGCGGCTCGGTGTTGAAGCCCCCAAAGGCGTGCTCCTATATGGTCCACCTGGCACAGGCAAAACATTGCTTGCCAAGGCAGTTGCAAACGAGACAAACGCCGCCTTCTTCAGCATAAGCGGTCCTGAAATCATGAGCAAGTACTATGGTGAAAGTGAGGAGCGCCTGAGAGAGATCTTCAGACAGGCTGAGGAGAACGCTCCAAGCATAATCTTCATAGATGAACTTGATGCAATCGCGCCAAAAAGAGAGGAAGTCACCGGAGAAGTTGAAAGACGAGTTGTATCTCAGCTATTAACGCTTATGGATGGGCTGAAGCCACGCGGAAGAGTTGTAGTCATAGGCGCAACTAATAGGCCTAACGCCATTGACCCTGCGCTTAGAAGACCAGGCAGGTTTGACAGGGAAATAGAAATCGGCGTGCCGGACAGGCAGGGTAGACTGGAGATATTACAAATCCACACAAGAGGGATGCCTCTCGCCGAGGATGTAGATCTTGAGAGGATAGCCAGCATTACTCATGGCTTCGTGGGAGCGGATCTTGAAGCCCTCTGTAAGGAGGCTGCCATGCGTGCGCTGCGTAGAGTGCTCCCGGAAATTGACTTCGAAAAGGAAAGTATCCCTGCCGAGATCCTGAATAAGATCGTGGTCAGAATGGATGATTTCATGGAAGCCCTAAAAGATGTTGAACCTTCAGCTATGCGTGAGGTACTTGTAGAGGTTCCTGAAGTAAAATGGGAGGACATTGGCGGGCTGCAAAATGTTAAACTTGAACTTCAGGAGGCTGTGGAATGGCCATTAAAGTATCCGGAGATTTTTGAGCATATGAATGCTAAACCGCCTAAGGGTATACTTCTTTATGGGCCTCCTGGAACAGGAAAGACTTTGCTGGCTAAGGCTGTGGCTAATGAAAGCGAAGCCAACTTCATAAGCATAAAAGGTCCAGAGCTGCTTTCCAAATGGGTCGGCGAGTCTGAAAGGGCTGTGAGAGAAGTGTTTAGAAAAGCTAAACAGGCAGCTCCAAGCATAATCTTCTTCGATGAAATTGACGCGATTGCGCCGATCCGCGGAGGCGGATATGGAGATTCCCATGTAACAGAACGTGTTATAAGCCAACTCTTAACAGAAATGGATGGGTTAGAAGAGCTACGTGGCGTCGTAGTTATAGCGGCTACAAACCGCCCGGACATCGTGGACCCGGCGCTTCTTAGACCTGGAAGGTTTGACAAACTTCTGTATATTCCCCTTCCGGATCTCGATGCCAGGAAAGAGATCCTGAAAATACATTTAAATAAGAAGCCTTTGGCTGAAGATGCAAACATTGATGAAATCGCACAGAAAACCGAAGGCTATACGGGTGCAGACCTGGCGGCAATCTGCAACACCGCAGTAATGCTTGCAATAAGAGAGCATGTAATCAACAGCAGAAACCCTGAAGAAGCTAAAAAGAATTTCAAAGACCTAAAAGTATACAAGCGCCATCTTGAAGAGGCTCTCAAAAAAATCAAACCTATATCACAAAGAGAGCTTGAAATGTACAAGAGAATATCCGAGGAATTCGCTAAAAACAGAGTTTAACACAAATCACCTGAAGAAGTTTAAGCTTTTATCGCCTTTGAAGGGCCATCATCTTCATAATATTGGAAAATGCCCACGGCAAGGCAAAATTTTAAATCTCAGCTCGGGCTCTGATGCTAAGAAAAGCGTTTAGGGGTGCAATGATAAAACGCTAATTGATCTGGAAGCTTTATGCCTTCTGGAAGAGGCCATTTTGGCCTTCGGCCTATTGTTAGCTGCTTCCATAACAATTTACGCGTTAGGCTGGGTTGTTTCAACAAAATCATCAACAAAAAATTCTGACAAGAAATCCCCATATGCATGTGGAGAAAAGACATTTTTCAGTAGAGTCAGAATAAATGTTGCCCTGCCAAAATATCTAATATATTTCATGATTTTGGATTCCTCAGTGCTTCTAGTAGCATTTGCTTCGTTATCTCTTCAGCACTTAGACTTTTCAAGCCTGCTAATCTATTTGCTTTTGATATTAGCCACAGTTTTCATGCTGTTTGAAGGGGGCGAATGATAACGCCTCATGTCCGCCTTCTGAATTGGGCTAGACTTAAGTCGCCATGGATTCTTCACTTTAACTCTGGAGCATGTAACTCCTGCGACATTGAATTAGTGGCGCTTTTATCTCCAAGGTATGACGTTGAACGTTTTGGAATACTGCTTGAGCCGTCGCCTAGGCATGCTGATGTCCTGATGGTTACTGGCGCCGTTACAAGACAATGTGCAGAAAGGCTTAGACGAATTTATGATCAGATGCCTGAGCCGAAATTCGTTGTGGCAATAGGTGCTTGCGCCTGCTCCGGTGGGGTTTTCAGCGGAAGTTACAATGTTCTAGGCGGTGCAGATAAGGTCATCCCTGTGGATATATATATTCCAGGCTGCCCGCCTAAGCCAGAAGCCATAATAGACGGCGTAATTAAGCTGCTCAAAAAAGCTGAATCCGGTGGGGAGAAGAATAATGGCTGAAACAAGACAGCATTTCTTCGACAAGCTTACCAAGATTTCTAATGATTCATTAGGTATTCAAAAAACGAAGAATGGCAGGCCGGTTTTTCTGGTGAAAGCGAGCGCGCTGAGAACTATTATTGAAATGCTGCTTAAAGAAGACAAGAATTCTCGTGTAAGCGCAGTTACAGCGGTTGATTCATACGGCAACATCAGCGTAATGTATCATCTGTGCTCTTCAGGAGAGCTGATAACTTTCAAGGTTGAGGTTCCCAAAGATGAGGCTGTCATCCCATCAATAACAGACCTTATCCCTGGTGTGAACTTCCACGAGAGAGAGGTGATGGATCTTTTCGGCGTAACTTTCAAGGGACATCCAAACCCGCAAAGGCTTATTCTCCCGGACAAGTGGCCTGAAGGAGTTTACCCATTAAGGAAGGATGTTGAGAATACTGAACTTTCAAGGATCCTTAGTAGTGTTGAAGGACTGTATAACGAGTACGGGGAGAATCCTGAAGATGGAAGTCTTGTGAAGATCATCGTCGGCCCGCAACATCCAGCCCTAATTGAACCTGAAAAGTTTGTTCTTGAAGTTGATGGTGAAACTGTTGTGAATGTTCTTCCGCGCATCGGCTATGTGCATAGAGGTGTAGAAAAGGTCGCGGAGAAACGCACATACATACAGGATATCTATCTTGTTGAACGTATATGCGGCATATGTAACGCTTGTCACGCTGCATGCTTCTGCCAAACCGTTGAGGAAATTTTAGGTCTAGAAGTTCCTCCGAGGGCTAAATACCTCCGCACAGTGATACTTGAACTCAATAGAATCCACAGTCACATGCTTCTCCTGGGACACATAGGCCTGGAAATAGGATATGAGACTCTCTTTCATTATATGTGGAGGGATCGTGAACCAGTAATGGACCTTATTGAGATGCTCACTGGGAACAGAGTTCTAGCCTCATACATAACTATTGGAGGGGTTAGAAGGGACATAAGTGAACAGGCTGTCTCAAAAGTGAAGTCTGAACTTGCAAAATTAAGGGGTCGCCTACCATTCTATCATGACCTTTTCGATCATGATCCTACTATTAAGTTGCGAACCAGGAATGTAGGCGTTCTAAGCAGTAGCGACGCGGTAAAGTTCTGCGTGGTTGGGCCTGTGGCAAGGGCTTCAGGAATAGCAACTGATGTCCGAAAAGATGAACCTTATGCAGCCTACGGTGAGATACCCTTCGACGTCATAACTCGCGATGAGGGCGACTCATGGGCGCGGCTCATGGTTCGCCTAGACGAAATCAGTGAAAGCATTAAAATAATAGAGTATGCCCTAGACCATCTCCCCACAGGCCCATATAGGGTTAGAGCCCCAAGGATTGTTCCAGAGGGTGAAGCCATGGACCGCGTTGAAGCGCCAAGGGGTGAACTGTTCTATTACATTAAGAGTAATGGAACCGCTTACCCTGAAAGAGTTAAAGTGCGCACTCCGACTTTCGCCAACATTCTATCCTTCATCCATATAGCGCAGGGCGCAAATATAGCTGATGTGCCAGCCATATTCGCGAGCCTTGACCCATGTTTCTCATGCACGGACAGGTAGGAGGATGAAGTGTGAACCTGGCTTTTATCTTCCAAGTGCTCATATTTCCAGGCTTCGCCTTCATATTGCTTTTCACCGTTATATGTGATTGGATCGAGCGGAAGGTGGAAGCTAGAATGCAGAACAGAATAGGTCCATTCTATACTGGGCCAGCCGGTGTTCTACAGCCCATAGCAGACTTCATAAAACTCCTAACTAAGGAGGATATAGTTCCACGTGACGTTAAGAATTTTATCTTTGGACTTTCTCCAATTCTAGCCCTCACAATGTTCGTTTTTGCTTTCCTATTCCTGCCAGTGCAAAGCCTCAACAGTGTTTTCGGTTCAGGCTTCGAGGGCGACTTAATAGTCATTTTGGCATTAGCATCCATCGCCAACTTTTTCCTGTTTCTTTCAGGGTGGGCCTCAACCAACCCGTATAGTGCCATAAGTGCTGCAAGAATTCTAACCCAGTTTATAGGATATGATGTCCCCCTGTTTTTCCTAGTATTGGCCCCGGCTTTTATGGCAGGGCATTTAAAGATATCATCAATAATAAGTGCACAGCGCATTCCCTTTGTTATTCTGATACCGTGGGCCTTCATACTTTTCATACTTACCCTCCAAGCCGAGCTGGAGAAGGATCCCTTTGATGTGCCGAACGCTGAAAGTGAACTTGTGGGCGGTTATGAAACTGAGTATGCCGGCAGGAGGTTAGCATTTCTGAAGCTTGCGAAAGACGTGCAGGTAGTTTTCGGTGCAGCTCTTGCGGTTGAGCTTTTCCTCGGAGGCCCAGCTGGGCCTGTTTTCTTCGGCCCTCCAGCATTTTGGTATACAATTTGGTTCACATTGAAGCTTCTTGTCATCATTTTCATATCTGAGTATCTGACGTGTGTTCTTGCGAGGCTGCGTATAGATCAAGTGCTAAATGCAAACTGGAAGGTTTTGTTACCATTAGCCATATTATCGCTTATTTCAGCTATCGCAATAAGAATGTGGGTTTTCCCGTTGTTGGGGTGGGCTTGATGGGCAGGCGGAATCTGTCCCCAATAGTTAAGGAGGTTCTTGTACATTTTCTGAAAAAGCCTGCTACACAAAAGTATCCTGAGGTTAAACCGGAAATTCCAGATGGTTTCCGTGGCAAGCAAGTTTTCGACATCAACTTATGCGTTGGCTGCGGCCTTTGTTCCAGAGACTGCCCATCTGGAGCGATTGAAATGATTGAGGTTGACGGTAAGAAAAGGCCGCACTTCCATCTGGATTTATGCATATTCTGTTACCAGTGCGCCGAAAGCTGCCCAAGAAACGCGATTAAAAGCTCCAAGATCTTTGAACTTGCCTCGGCGCAGAAATCAGATTTATTCCTGAAGCCTCAACCGTCACTTCAGAAGGAGGGCGTTAAAAAATGATCATGGAGTTGATCGCTGTTGTTCTGATTATTTCAGCATGCCTAGCAATTTACCTTGACGAGGCAATTTATTCAGTTGTCTCCTTAGCCTTCGTCTTTGCCATGATAATAATCCTATATGCCTTAAGCGGCGCGTCCCATGCAGCCATCTTCCAGATAGCCATAGGCACAGGTACTCTTGTGGCACTTTTTCTGACTGGCGAAATGTTCAGTGAAGCGCCTAAGAGGAAAAAGCAGTCAAAGAAAATCCTTGGTGTGGCTGCTTTGGCACTGCTGATTTCGCTACCATCAATATTGCTGTCTATAGAAGTTACCCCTGTAGTTTCTGCATCCAATGTTTCATTTGCGGAAGCACTTTGGGCTCTGAGATCTGCAGATGTGGTTTTGCAAGGTCTAGTCATAGTGGCTGTTGCAATAGGCATAGCCATAATACTTTATGAGAAAACTAGGAGAGTTGAAGACTGATGGATTACCTGATTTTATCGGCAACTTTAATTGCGATAGGCATTTATGGTCTCCTGACAAAGCGCCATCTTCTGAAGGTTTTGATATCTCTTGAACTGGTAGCTGTAGCAGCAACCATGAATTTTGTTCTCCTCAGTTCTCCATTTAACCCGTTAGGTGAGTCTCTGCTGATACTTGCTTTTTCCACTGACACATGTATAACTGCGATTATCCTTGCATTGATGTTTACATGCTCTAAAAAGTATAGAACATGCGACTTAAATGAGATCGCCAAATTCGAACAGCAGGAAACCTGCATCAGAGATGGAGGTAAAGAAGAGAATACTGAAGCCAACTAATAAGAGATTAACCGGCAAAATTAGTTACCCGCTTATACCTTTAATGCTGGGTTTTATAAATTTGATGAGCAGCCTTCATGTTTACTTGATGCTAAACTCTCAAGCCCTCATAGTCCCTTACAAGTCTTTGTAGCAGACTCGTGCCGAAAGAGTTGGTTCTAATTTAAATATGCTTTCAAATCAGGGACTAACGATTATTGATTAGTATTGAAATGGTGAGCAAAACTTAAATCGAGGCAATATTTCAAGCGTATTCAAATCCTGAGAAGGCGCGGAAATACGCGATTACCAAAGAGTATTGAAAACCCTCATGCAAGTGTGAGGTAATGGTCCTTTGTTTCCTTATGCACCTTGGTTAGTTTGGCTGCTTCCGATAATTTCAAGCCTTTTCATTCCATTAGTTTCACGTTTAAGTAATAAGGCAAGGAACTGCTTCGCCTTAACTGTTAGCCTAATTGCACTGATCTTTGCTCTTTCAATGATTCCTGATGTATACCACTTAGATGCAGCTGAAAGCTATGAATTATGCGTGCCGTGGATTCCATGGGTAAACATTAGTGCTGGAGTATATCTTGACTCATTAAGCATTTTACTGGCATGTTTGGTAACTTTTTTCGGTTTCATAATAACTCTTTACTCGCTAGGCTACATGGCTGGCGAAGAGGGATTAACGCGTTATTACTTTTTCATACTCTTGTTCATAGGCTCCATGACGGGGCTTGTTCTGTCAGACAACTTTTTCCAACTTTTCATATTCTGGGAAATGGTTGGACTCTGCTCATATTCACTCGTCTCTTTCTGGTACAAGAAGCCTGAAAGCGTTCGTGCAGGCATGAAGGTTTTCCTCATGACAAGGATAGGTGACGTGTTCCTTCTGGCTGGAATATGCCTCCTCTACGTGAATTTAGGCTCTTACTCTTTCCACTATATTGCCGACAATATAAGGCAGGTTCCGCTGCCTGTGTTAACGGCCGCAGCTTTCCTGATGCTCGGCGGTGCAGTCGCAAAATCTGCGCAACTTCCACTCCACACGTGGCTTTACAGCGCCATGGAGGCTCCGACGTCTGTCAGCGCCCTGCTCCACTCTGCAACAATGGTTAAGGCTGGTGTTTACCTAATAGCAAGACTGCTGCTTGTTTTCGGTTTCTCAGCCACCCTGATCCCTATGTGGCTGCCTTCAATACTTTGGATCGGCACCATAACCGCCTTTATAGCCGCAACTTTAGCGCTCTCCACACCCGATATAAAGGGTGTAGCTGCCTACTCCACAATAAGCCAGATAGGCTTCATGTTCGCAGCATTAGGCACAGCATATGATGCTCCGTCGACCGGATGGTTCGCTGGGGTGCTTCACCTTGTCAGCCACGCTTTCTTTCAAGGTTTAGACTTTCTGCTGATAGGCGGAATAGTTCACGCAGTTAAAACCCGTGACATGCGCCTTATGGGTGGGCTTCGCAGGGATATGCCCGTAACCTTCGGGCTAAGCCTAATTGTACTGCTTTCACGCGCCGGTATACCGCCGGTAATAAGCTTCTTCAGCAAAGAACTGGCCATAAGCAGCGTTCTTTCTTCCGGAAACATCATCGCTGCGTCCATTCTATACCTCTCTACAGCCCTAACCTTCGCCTACGCCCTGAGAGTTTTGATCTTGGTTTACTTAAGGGAAAAAACAGAGCACGTGAAGCAGATTCACGTTCATGAAGCTTCAAAGATAATGCTGCTTTCCGCCGCCGTTCTTGCTGCGCTCTGCGTTATAACCGGGATGTTCGGCGAGGCCATTTCTGGCATTATGCATTTTCACGCAGAAATGGGGTTAAGTGAGGTGTTCAGCTCTTCAACGTTGATCCTGCTGATGGTTTTAACGATCAGCGGGTCTGCCGTATACTTGACTTATTACAAAAAACCAGCCTTGCTGGAGATTCTACATGGTACGCCAATAGGGCGAATTTTGGAAAGGGGATACTACTTCGATGCTTTATATGGAGTTGCCGCAAAAGGATTTCTGGCACTGTCAAACGGTATTAGGGCAGTTGAAAACAGATTTTTCAGTCAAACTCCACAATTCCTCGCTAACTGTGTGATAATTTTGGCGCATAAAATCCGGGAGTACGTGGATGTGTTGGCTGAAGAAATGCTATATGTTGTTACAAATAAGACTCTGACTTCAGCCTCTAAACTTAAAAGGTTGCCGTCGAACACCATAAACCATTATATTGCTGCAGCGCTAATTGGATTTGTAATAATCCTGCTGCTGATAATAGTTACAATGTGGATGACAGGATGGGCTGTGTGAAATGCCAAACACATTACTGTCAACTTTACTCCTGCCAGCTTTAACAATTCCCCTCGTCTACATCCTGGGCAAGAAATCTCCAAAGGCGGCAGCAGCCCTAATAGCCATGATGTGCATATGCGATGCAGCATTGCTTTCCACAACGGTACCTGTAATCATCAACGGAAAAGGTCATATCTACGTAGAGTCCTACCAATGGGTTCCCGCTCTCCGCTCTTCTTTCACGCTTTTCATTGATGGAATCAGCTTCCTAATGGCAATTGTTACCCTCATACTGATGTTGGCGGCTGCAATTTTCTCAATTGATTATATGCATGAGAAGAAAGGATTAGCCGAATACTATGCGCTTCTAACGCTGCTTTCCATAGGGCTAGTAGGCGTCTTCTTGACATCTAACCTCCTGCTCTTTTATTTCTGCTGGGAACTTATGCTGCTCCCCGCCTACTTCATAATTGGCGGGTGGGGCTACAGGGAACCCTACCGTGCAGCCTTCAAGTTCTTCATATTCACCCACGCTGGAGCCGTTTTTGTACTGCTGGGGATAGGCGCCATATTCATGGTAACAGGTGACCTGGACATGTTCCACGCGCGGTCAGCGTTAATGATGGCTAATCCTGAATTGGTGAAATGGATTTTGATATCTTTGACTGCAGGTTTTGCGGTTAAAATGGCCGCTGTGCCCGTTCACATGTGGCTGCCTGATGCTCATTCAGAGGCTCCAGCGCCAATGTCCGCCCTTCTAAGCGGAGTTATAATCAGCGCAGGCGCGTATGCAATATTACGTATATCACTTGGAACAGTTTTTCCAGCTGTTATGGCTACAGATTTTGCCTCCCAATTTTTACATGGGTTAACAATTTTCGGAATAATGTCAGCATTTTTCGGCTCCCTCATAGCTTTAGTGGAGACAGACATAAAACGCATAATCGCCTACTCAAGCATAGCCCACATGGGGTATGTACTCTTCGGGCTCTCACTATTCCCCTTCCAGGAAGCTACAATCGGCACGGTGCTGCATCTTGTAAATCACGCCGTCAGCAAGGGCTTGCTATTCTTAACAGCAGGAGCTGTGATGAAGCGGCTTGAAATCCGAGACGTACGGGAAATGGGTGGACTTGCAGGACAAATGTCCACAACAGCTGTATCCTCAACAATTGCAGCCTTAAGCATAGCTGGAGTTCCGCCGTTTGCCTGCTTCATGAGCGAATTTCTCATATTCGTCGGAGCATTTCGGACGGTGAAAATTGACGGTTTCTACACTATCCCCGTTGCGGTAATGTTAATAGCCACAGTCTTCTCACTGGCTTACTCCTTAAGATTTCTGAGTCACGTCTTCTTCGGCGCATCCAAGCATGATAAGGTTGCCGATGTGCCGCTATTAATGAAGCTATCCATGGTGTTTTTGGCTGTTTTAGTTGTTGCCTTTGGCGTATGGCCCTCCCTCTTAATACAGTTCATCAACGTGACCTTTGTATAGAGGGGACAGTTAAATGATAACTCTATTGGATATTTGCTTGCCAACAACAGTTTTTGTATTATCCTCTATCCTCACAATTCCCGCAGTTAAGACTATACGTAACGTACGACACAGAGGAAATCTGCTAAAACTTTGCTGGTTTTCCGCAGTGTTTTCCTCTGCAGCAGCTGCCGTGGCTAACCTCACACTTAAGTACTACTCGCAACAAGCAATAGACCCCTATGTAAGCCTTCCAATGGCAGGCGGGTCATCCGCCATATTCTCAAGCGCGTTTCTTGTTGATGCTGTTTCAATCTACATGGCAATAATATTCATGGCGGTCAGCGCCGTAACATTCATGTTCAGCCTTTTTTACATAGACTCCGGTGAGGAGTTTTCAGAAAGATACTATGCAGTTATGCTGATGGTTACCGGATGCGTTATAGGCACCGTGTTTGCAGGCGATCTTCTAACAATGTTCATATTCTGGGAAGCCACAGCCGCCGGCTCCAGCTTCCTGGTGCTTTACAACAAAACACCGAGGTCCCTGCATGCCACCCTAAAATACCTAATTATGATAATAATCGCCTCAGCATTCATAATTTACGGATTGTCCGTAATCTATGCTCTAACAGGCACTTTGAACTTCTGGGCAGCAAAGCGCGCTTTGATGACCCTCCAAGATAAGGGGCTTCTAGAGTTAGCCTTCGCTTTCATGGCTGCAGGTTACTCTATTGAGGCCGCTGCGGTGCCTTTTCACATGTGGTTGCCTGACGCGTACGCTGCTGCTCCATCCTCATCCTCAGCGTTTCTGTCGGCGCTTGTTGACCAAGGAAGCTATTACGTACTGTTAAGAGTTCTGATTTATATCTTGTCGCCCCCGACGGTTCTGCCGTGGCAACTCATTTTCGCAGTTATGTCAGCCCTTACAATGATAGTTGGCAATCTACTTGCCCTTACGGAGAGAAATGTAAAGCGTTTAGTGGCGTATCTGTGCATTGTGGATGTTGGCTATAATCTCGTAGCAATCACAACGGTAACTCCACTTGGGATAATGGGCAATCTTTATTTCTTCCTCGTTGGCGGTATATCCACCGCAGCAGCTTTCATGGCTGTTGGAATATTAAATAGGATGGGTTTCAAAACGCTTGATGAATTTTTCGGGGTAGGTCGAAAAGCACCGCTTACAAGTCTAGCCCTAGTCTTGACGATATTCTCTTTTATCGGCGTACCCTCGTTGGCCGGCTTCATGGCTAAATACATAGTCTTCACCTCAGCTATAGAGGCAAACCTAAGCTGGTTGGCAGTTATAGGTGTACTTACAAGCGTTATTCAGGCAGCTTACCTTCTGAAAATCGTTAACACAATGTACGGTAAAAAACCCGTCGAGGAATCCAAAATTAAGGAACCTAAAAGACTCCTCATTCCAGTGTTCATTCTAGTTGCCACTTTAATAGTTTTTGGGCTTTACCCCGCGCCCATTCTTAACCTCATAAATCCCGTTATCGAGCAACTTACATTTATACCCTGATAAGAATTAACTCGCGGTTACAGGAAGATATGAAAGGGACAAAAGCCCTACAGCCTTTAACGACTACACGTTTTTGCACAGTTTGTGATGCTTGCAAAGCTGCAGATCCAGGTTTATGCAATAATAGTCAATTATAAAGGCTCACAGCAATTATGACTGCTCTAAACACCTAGATTTACGCTTGTAGGGCGTGAAACTTGTTCTTGCATGGAACCTCCACTCAAGTTGGGGTTTGTTATGGATGCATCGAGCAGGTAGGGAGTGCTGAAAGAATTGTCATATACTCAAAGGGGTTATCACAGTTTACCCCGGTTATTGAAGCCTTCTGAGAAAAATGACAAATTATGTACTGGCCGACTTCTGGTCGTGTATGGAGGTGATGCTGCTGCGTTGAATAATAACTGGAAGGATACAACGTGCACGTTCAAAAAGCCCGTAAACCGGACAGTTTCAAATTTAAATTGAGATTGCCTATAATATTTACGTTAAATTTATTAGCAAGCGGCGCCGTTTGAGAAGTCACGTTAAAAGGTTAACCGGAGAGATCTTGATGGAATGGTTCTTGGTGGCTCCAATAGCAGGTCTAGCTTCAATTGCTTTAGCTAGCTACCTATACCACTATGTGAAAAGCCAGGACATGGGCACAGAGCGTATGCGGGAGATAGCGGGCGCCATAAAGGAAGGTGCAAGAGCCTACCTTAAGAGGCAGAACATAACCCTCGCATTTTTCGTCCTGGTGATGGCGACAATTCTGGGAGCACTTTTCACATATCTTGAGAGTGCTTTTCACGGCATAAGCATAGCTTTCTCCTACATTATAGGCTCTGTATGTGCAACAGTAGCTGCCTATGTGGGAATGATGGCCGCGGTCGAAGCGAACGTGAGAACAGCCAACGCCGCAAGGGAAGGACTGAAGAAAGCTTTCCCCGTGGCATTCTACGGCGGAGCAGTTATGGGATTATCAATCATCGGCTTGTCTCTGCTGGGAATAAGCCTGCTCTATTTCCTATACACTGTCGTATTAGGATGGAGCGCAGCGGATGCCGCTAAGGTTGTTCTAGGCTTCAGCTTTGGAGCCAGCGCGTTAGCATTATTTGCAAAGGCAGGCGGTGGAATATACACTAAAACCGCAGACATAAGCGCTGATCTGGTCGGGAAAGTGGAGTTGGGAATCCCGGAAGATGATCCACGAAACCCCGCGGTAATCGCTGACAACGTGGGCGACAATGTGGGTGATTGCGCTGGGATGGGTGCTGATCTGACTGACTCCTACATTGCCAGCATCGTAGCCGCCATGATACTGGGCGCTGAAATAGGTGAATTTAAACTAACAACCCTGCCGCTTATAATAGCTGCGATAGGACTCTTCGCCTCAATAATAGGCGCCTTCATTATAAGGTTAAGCATTAAGGGCAATCCTGGTGCAGCATTAAATCGAGGCTCATTCTCGACATGGACGATATTTGCAATACTTCTGTTCATCGTCACCTACATGTCTGGATTAGAAGGGAATAGATGGCTTGGGGTTCTATTGCCCACTATGGCAGGGCTGATCGCAGGGGTGATCATCGGCGTAACCTCCGACTACTTCACATCCATAGATAGAGGCCCAGCACAGAGCGTCGCTAAAGCTTCAACAACAGGCGCCGCCATAAACATTCTGACAGGCTTCTCATATGGGATTATCAGCATAGTCCCCCCGGTCCTCGGCATTTGTGCTGCAACAATTGCTGCTTGGTTCCTGGCACAGGCATATAATGTGAACCCATACTATGGAATCGCTATATCCGCTGTAGGAATGCTTGCTACCGTTGGAATGACCATATCCGCGGATGCATATGGTCCAATTTCTGATAATGCCAAAGGAATTGCGGAGCAATCAGGTTTAGGCGAAGAAGTTATTGAAATTGCTGATAGACTTGATGCCGCTGGAAACACAACAAAGGCCATAACAAAGGGATTCGCAATCGGCGCCGCAGCCCTAACGGTTTTAGCGCTTTTCTCGGCCTATGCTCATACAGTAGATATTAAAACGTTGGATCTGATGAGCCCTGAAGTTGTTGTCGGAGTATTCATCGGAGGCATGATGCCGCCGCTATTGTCGGCACTGCTGATATTAGCCGTCGGCCGTAACTCTGAAAGAATGGTTGAGGAAATAAGGCGTCAATTCAGAGAAATACCTGGACTAATCGAAGGCAAAGCGAAGCCTAACTACGCCAGGTGCGTAGATATAGCAACCAAAGGCGCACTCAAAGAACTCATACTGCCCTGCTCCTTAGCCATAACAGTTCCAATATTAACTCTAGTATTCCTGGGAAAAGAAGCGCTTGCAGGATTCCTAGCGGGAAGCATTGTCACCGGCATAATCTTCGCTCTATTCATGGCCAACTCAGGAGGACTATGGGACAATGCAAAGAAATACATTGAATCAGGAGCCTATGGCGGCAAGGGTTCAGAAGCGCACAAGGCAGCGGTGACCGGCGATACCGTGGGAGACCCATTCAAGGATACGGCTGGGCCTTCGCTGAACACGATGATAACCGTAATGTCTCTAGTGGCAGAGGTTTTCGCCGTCCCAATACTTCTCCTCTTGGCTTAAAATCTCCAACAATCCTTTTTCTTATATAAAATGCTGAAAATCAAGCTGTTTCTAAGAGAATTTATAAATAAGTTGTTTGTATCTGCTAACAAAATTCGCTGTTAGAGGACTGGAAATGTCTAAGCCGTGGCATTCAATGGTTGAGGATGAGATTCTCAGAGAACTTAGTTCCCGCCGTGAGGGATTATCCTCTCAGGAAGCCATTGAAAGGCTTAGGAAATACGGGTATAATGAGATAACAAAGGTGAAACGCAGAACAGCCCTTCAAATGTTTCTAGATGAATTCAGGGATATATTCATCCTGTTGCTGATAGCTGCTACGGTATTCTCAGCCATAATTGGATACTGGGAAATGCTTCATGGCGGAGAATTCATGGAGTCATTCGCCGACACCATCACTATAGGCGCCATAATACTGCTATGCGCTGTAACCGGCTTTGTCCAGGAGTACAGGGCTGAAAAAGCCATAGAGGCGCTGAAAAAACTCGCAGCCCCTAAAGCCCGTGTAATACGTGATGGCAAGGAAATGATTATACCTGCAAAAGAGGTTGTTCCAGGCGACATTCTAGTGCTGGAAGAAGGCGACAGCATCCCGGCTGATGCCCGCCTAATCGAAGTTGTTGAACTGAAAACCAATGAGGCCATACTTACAGGCGAATCTGTTCCAGTGAACAAAGAGCTCGCTGTTCTGCCGGAAGATACTCATGTTTCCGAAAGAAAGAACATGGTTTTCTCCGCGACTCATGTAGTCTATGGAAGAGGCAAGGCTGTAGCAGTTGCCACCGGCATGAATACTGAATTTGGAAAAATTGCCGGAATGGTGCAGACGGCAGAGGAGGAAGAGACGCCGCTGCAAAGAAAACTTGACAGGTTCGCAAGCAAGATAGCCAAAATTGTAATTGCAGTATGTGTAATAATATTTGCACTTGAAGCTTTTGAAGTAATCATGCAAATGCAATTCGAGCCTGAAGGTTTCATACAGGCATTTATGTCCTCAATAGCCTTGGCAATTTCAGCCGTACCTGAAGGGTTGCCTGCTATAGTGACTATTGCCTTGGCTCTTGGAGCAAGAGAATTTGCAAAACACAATGCCATTGTGCGGAAGTTATCAGCTGCGGAAAGCCTAGGCTCAGTCACCGTTATATGCTCCGACAAGACTGGAACAATAACAAGGGGTGAAATGACCGTCCGCACTTTATACTTGGCTGGAAAACTTGTTGAAGTTACAGGTGTAGGATATGAGCCTAAAGGCGAGTTCCGCAAAGGCGGAGAAGCTGTAAATCCTGAAGCTGACATGAAACTATTACTTCAGATAGGTGCCTTATGCAATAACGCAAGCCTCAGAAGAAACGATGAAAGGAACGCTTGGGAAATCTTCGGAGATCCAACTGAAGGCGCCTTAGTAGTCGCTGCAGCTAAAGCTGGACTTGAAAAGGGAGAACTTGAGAAGAACTTTCCACGGGTAGGTGAGATCCCCTTCACATCAGAAAGAAAGCGTATGACAACGATACACAAAACGCCAGAAGGCGACATTGTAGCATACATGAAAGGCGCCCCTGAGGTTGTGCTTGAGAGATGTAACAAAATACTTGAAGATGGTAAAGAAAAGAAGCTGACAGATGAGAAAAAGAAAGAAATACTTAGAATCAACGAGGAGCTAGCTGGAAAAGCCTTAAGACTACTCGGCATGGCATACCGGAAGCTTCCCATAGTCATTACTAAGTATGACGCTGACATCGTTGAGAAAGACATGGTTTTCGTGGGATTACAGGGCATGATAGACCCGCCAAGGGAAGAAGCCATAGAAGCCAACAAACTCTGTCAGAAGGCTGGAATAAAGACTGTCATGATAACGGGTGATCACAAGCTAACCGCGGTAGCCGTAGCCAAAGAGGTCGGCATATTCAAGGAGGGCGACGTAGTTCTCACAGGAGAAGAACTTGACAAGTTGAATGATAAGGAATTTGAAGGAATCGTCGAAAAAGTAACGGTGTACGCAAGAGTTTCTCCAGAACACAAGCTTAGAATAGTTAACGCGCTGAAGAAAAAGGGCCACATAGTGGCGATGACTGGAGATGGCGTGAATGACGCGCCAGCCGTGAAGGCGGCTGATGTAGGCGTAGCCATGGGCATAAGCGGAACAGACGTTACGAGAGAAGCTGCTGATCTAGTGCTCACGGACGACAACTTCGCAACAATTGTGAAGGCTGTGGAGCAGGGTAGAGTGATATATGATAACATAAGGAAATACGCGCGATTCCTATTAGCTTGCAACTTTGACGAACTTTTAGTGATAGGAACATTCGCCGTTCTCGGCGGGATCTTCGGGTCAGAATTGTTCCCGTTGCCGCTGCTGCCTGCTATGATTCTCTGGATAAATCTTGTAACTGACGGAGCGCCTGCAGTAGCCCTTGCCACTGATCCGCCCGACGTTGACGTAATGAGCAGGCCTCCACGCAGGCCTGAAGAGGGGATACTGCATGGAATGGGCGCCTTCATAATAGCCTCCTTCCTGCTGCAGGCTGCTGGGACTTTCCTGGTCTTCTGCCTGGAATACTATGTTTGGCCCTCACATCCGTGGATGCTTCCGGACGGAACAATAGATGAAGTGGCGAGGCGACTTACATACCGAGAGGCCACTACAACGGCCTTCGTTCAAGCTGCAATGTTCGAGCTGTTCGTCGTTTGGAACTGCCGCTCAGAAAAGCGCAGTGTCTGGAGAATGGGCAGAAAAGCCTTCAAGAATAAGTTCTTCGTGATAGCCGACATCGCCTCAATAGCTTTAACCCTTGGAATAACCTGCATCCCAACAACTCAGCAGTTGTTCCACTTAACCAGCCTAAGCATAACTGACCTAGCATATGTAATGGCGGTCGCAAGCTGGGGGCTATTCGTTTTCCCAGAGTTTCTGATGGGAAGAAAAGTGTGGAAATGGCGCTGACAAAAACTTGGTCGCCCCCATCTTTTTTATCATCATAGTCATTAAAAAGTAACGTAAACAATATATTCCACGTAGTTATCTTTCTCGTTTTCTATAGGAGACTGAAAGTTATGGCTCAAAGCGTAGAAGCCTATAGAGAGTTTTTTGAAAGTGACATAATTCCTCCAAGCTGGAAACATAAGGTTTGGGACAAGGAGGAATTCAAAAAATTTCACGCAGGAACCACAGCCAGCAGGGAAGCTGTGGAGCAATGGTGGGCGAAATGGGCGGATGAGCTTTTCTGGTTAAAGAAATGGAATAAGGTTTTAGACGACAGTAAACCTCCCTTCTACAGGTGGTTTATAGGCGGAGAGACCAACTTAGCCTATCTGGCCACTGACTGGCAAATTGAGAAGGGAAGAAAGAACAAGCTGGCACTAATATGGGAAGGTGAGCCTTGGGATGAAACTCTACAACAGCCGAAAGAGGTTAAGAAGTTTACCTATTATGACCTGTTCAGAGTCTCCAACGTCATAAGCTACGCTCTAAAGGAGAAGTTAGGCGTTAGGAAAGGAGAAATTTTAACCTTCTACTTGCCTATGATCCCGGAGCTGCCCTTCTACATGCTTGCGGTTCAGCGGCTGGGTGCAGAGCATAGTGTAGTCTTCAGCGGTTTCAGCGCTGAGTCCTTGGCAAGCCGGGTAATAGACAGCGGCTCAAGGATAATAGTCACCGCTGATGGTTTCTACAGAAGAGGCAAAATTGTAAACCTCAAGTCAATTGTTGATGAAGCTGTAAAAATATGCGAGAAAGAAGGGCTGAAAATAGAGCGGGTTATAGTTGTTAAAAGAGCTGGAAACGAGATAACGTGGAATCTGGACAGGGATATGTGGCATCATGAACTAATTGCGGATGTGCCTACAAAAGCCTACGTGCCAGTTGAAAGGCAAAATGAATCAGACGCGTCTTTCATACTTTACACTTCGGGGACAACGGGAACACCTAAAGCGGTGCAGCACTCTGTAGGCGGCTATGCAGTGGGATTGTACGCCACTATGAAAATGCTGTTTGACGCCAAGGAAGATGACATCTTCTGGTGCACTGCGGATGTTGGATGGATCACCGGGCACTCCTACGTAGTTTACGGACCCCTTATAACCGGACTTACAACAGTAGTCTACGAGGGCAGTCCAGACTATCCTGAGCCTGACAGATGGTGGGGCATCATAGAAAGGTACGGGGTAACCCTTTTCTACACTGCGCCTACGGCAATACGGATGCTGATGAGGTTCCCTGAAGAGTACGTTAAGAAACATGACCTTTCAACACTGAGAATTGTTCATACGGTAGGTGAACCAATAAATCCGGAAGCCTTCCTATGGTACTTCAAAAACTTGGGTAAAGAAGACATTGTAGCCTCAAGTGCATGGTGGATGACTGAGACAGGCCACATCATAACCGGGCACTTTCCAGGGCTTGGAAAAATTTTCCCACTAAAGCCTGGAACCAACGGTTATTCTATACCCGGCGTACGCGTGGACGTGGTTGACGACGATGGTAATACATGTCCTCCTGGCGTAAGAGGATACTTTGTTATAACCTCGCCATGGCCTGGGATGCTTGAAACCCTGTATAAGAACCCGCAAAGATACATCGACGCATATTGGTCAAGGTTCAAGGATAAACTGTATTTCTACACTGGAGACTTCGCTGTTAAAGACAAAGATGGGTACATATGGGTGTTAGGGAGAGCTGACGACGTCATCAAAGTCGCAGGTCATAGAATAGGCACAGCTGAAGTGGAATCCGCCCTTGCTAGGCATCCAGCAGTGGCTGAAGCAGCCTGCATAGGCAAAACTGACCCTGTAAAGGGGCAGGTGCCTGTGATTTTCACAGTGCTTAAGAAAGGTTTCTCGCCTAGTCCAGAATTCGAAAATGAACTGAAAAAGTACCTTCGAGCTACAATAGGACCTATAGTTGCATCAGACGCCATAATAGCGTTTGTAGAAGCTGTACCGAAGACCAGAAGCGGCAAAATAATGAGGCGACTGCTTAGGGCTGTGGTTGAAGGCGCAACAATGGGCGACGTAACCACGCTGGAAGACGGCGTTGCCATCGAGGAGGCGAAGAAGGCTTACGAAACCATAAAGTCAGCACTTGAATCTAAATAATTCCCCTTTCATCTTCTGGTTACTTCTGTAAGGGCCTCAAGGGTACACTCTGGTTATTGTTCTTGGGAACGGTATGGTTTCACGTATATGCTTAAGCTTGCAGATCCACATGACTGTTCTCTCTATCCCAAGTCCAAACCCGGAATGCGGTACTGAACCGTATCTCCTAAGGTCTAAGTACCACTCGTAGGCCTCTTTAGGCAGTCCAAACTCCTTTATCCGTTGCTCAAGAAGTTTCAAATCATGAATTCTCTGGCTTCCACCGATTATTTCACCATACCCCTCAGGCGCCATTAGGTCCGCACATAGTACAACATTAGGATTCTCCGGATCCGGCTGCATGTAGAAAGCCTTAGCCTTAGCAGGGTATCTGTGAACAAAGACGGGTTTTTCAAATTGTAAGGAAATGTATCTTTCATGCGGCGCTCCAAGATCTTCACCCCACTCTATTTGGAAGCCTGCTTTCTGCAGCATTTCCACAGCTTCCGTGTAGGATATACGTTCAAAGGGCAACTCCACCTTCCGAAGCGGCTTTATATCTCTCTTAAGAACTTCCAGTTCTCTACATCTCTTATCAAGAACTGTTTTGACGATGTAAGTGACCATCTCCTCCTGCAGTTTAAGGTTTTCCTCGAAGCCGCAGAATGCCATCTCCGGCTCCACCATCCAGAACTCCGTAAGGTGCCTCGGCGTCTTGGACTTCTCAGCTCTAAATGTTGGTCCAAAGCAGTAGGTTTTCCCAAAAGTTGCTATCGTCGCCTCGACATAAAGTTGTCCGCTCTGAGTGAGGTAGGCTTTATCCCCGAAATATGGCACCTCAAATAATGTTGTTGTCCCCTCAACAGCTGACGGTGTGAAAATAGGTGCATCCGTGAGGACAAAACCTCTGTCGTCGAGGAAGTCCCTGCAAGCCTTCACGACCTCCGCCCTTATCCTAAGTATAGCCATCTGCCTTGGGCTTCTAATCCAAAGTTGTCTATGATTTAGCAGGAAGTCTATACCGTGCTCCTTTTTAGCCAGCGGGTAATCTCCAGGCGCTAAATGAACAATTTTTAACTCGCTTATTCTAACCTCATAGCCTCCAGGCGCCCTTTTGTCTTCTACTACACTGCCCCTGATTGTTAAGGACGATTCTTGCGTCAGTTTCTTAGCTTCTTCGAAAATCTCAGGTGCAACTTCGTTCTTGTGGATTGTAGCCTGAATAAGTCCTGTCCCATCCCTTATTATTAGAAACTGCACTCCACCACTTGAGCGTTTATTAACAAGCCAACCCTTTATTTCAACCTCTTTCCCAGTAAGTTTTCCATCCAAAATTTCACTAACACTCATGATTCAAAGCCCCCTTCAGATAATTCTACGGTAACAATGCCTAAGCGGTTCGCATTTTCTTCAGCAAAGTTAAGCTTTGTTAAAGTATTCACCCTGCACTTTTGATACCCACATAACATAAACCAGCATGATTTTAAATTTTTTGTTAGGCTTTTGCATGTTGCTTCATAACTCTTAAATCCTGCGTTGAAAACAATTTTTTCAATGGACGATGAAGATAAAATAAGAATTCTTCTGATATCCACAATTGCAATATTTAGCGTTGTCCTTGTTGAAATTTCTCTGGGATTGCTTGTTGGAAGCCTAGCGATCGCGAGCGACGGCGTCCATGCATTGCTCGATGCTATGTCAATGTTCATCCTTTTACTAACAACCAGAGCTTCTATGAAGCCCCCTGATGAAGAGCATATGTATGGGCATGAGAAGATAGAGTCTCTGGGCGGCTTCATTGGAGGAATAATCCTCCTTGGAGCCGCCGCTTTCCTCGCATTAGAGTCGATTCTTAAAATTATTAGGAATGATCTTTATATTGTTCAGGAGTGGAAATTCGCCGGTTTTGCAGCGATAGCCTACACAATTTGCATAGACATTCTGAGGGTTAGGGTTTTACGTAAGCCTGTAAAGGAAAGTGCGACTATTCAGGCGGGATTTTATCATGCAATAGCGGACTTGGGCTCAACTCTTGTGGCGCTTTTCGGCTTCGGATTCGCAGTAATTGGATTTCAATTTTCAGATGCTTTAGCCTCCATTGTATTGAGCATTGCCATAGGATATCTGAGCATGAAGTTGGCTTGGTCAAGCGGAATGGAGTTAAGTGATGCAGTTTCAATGGACATTGTTGAGAAGGTTCGAAGAGAGGTAGCTTCCACCGAAGGAGTTTCCAATATAAAAACCCTTAAAGTTAGACGAGCTGGAAACAAAGTATTCGTGGAGGTTGCAGTGCAAGCTCCGGATTACTTGAGCTTTGATGATAGCCACGCTCTTGCCTCAAAAATAGAGGATAAGCTGAAGAAATGTTTTGAAGCATCCGATGTTGTGGTGCATGTAGAACCCTTACAACGAGAAATGATCACTGGGCATTTCATAGAGAAACTGGCAGGAGAAGTTGAAGGTGTGAAGGATGTACATGAAGTAAATGTTACTTATGCAAACGGCAAACTTTATGTTACGTTGCATGCGCGTGTTGACCCTGACTTGTCAGTTCAAGAAGCCCATAACGTGGCGGAAAAAATAGAGAAAAAACTGAGGAAGGCCGTAGATAACATTGCGCATGTAACCGTGCATGTGGAACCAGTTGAAGATAAAATGCGTGGTCCAATTGCAGGGGATAAAGAAATCCGACAGGCAGTGCATGAAGCCATAAGAAGCTTTCAGAATGTTCTAAGCCTTAAAGGTTTAACCACGTATGTTACGGGTGGAAGACGTTATATCAACCTGGAATGTTGCTTCAAAGCGCGCATCACCATAGATGAAGCCCACAGAATTGCATCTGAAATCGAAAATAATGTTAAGAAAAGGGTTATGGAAACGGCGGTAACAGTCCACATAGAACCCGCTGAGGAATAAAAACGCTAGAATAGGGTTATAGTGTTCATTAGTGACAAGTCTGTAATGTTGTGAATATGCTTATCTGCCTTTCAGACAGCGCATATAACACATTCTCAATGTAAAGCGCTCTTTTCACGTGATAGCTTGAGTCCCATGGATCCTTCTCTGAATGCGTTATTCGCCCCTTTAGATATAATTCATAGCTCGATGTTATTTTAAGCACGTAAATGCCCTGCCAGGTTAATCCTTTAATCTGATCAGATATGTAGATGGGCATTGCTAGAAGCTCTTTCTCTTTACTGAACAAGAAGGCTTTGTGGTCTTCCAGAACCGTTGTGTATGTCCATTTTCCTTCCGCGACATATTGCTCCAATTCTATAGGGTTGTTAACGTTCGTTACATCAAATATTGATATCTTAACTTTGTTGTCTTCGTTAACGCCGACGCCTATTATATGTTCATCATCGTAGGGGTGTAGGTACCTTGTAAACCCTGGAATCTTCAGGTACCCCAAAACCTTCGGCGCTCCGGGATTGCTGATGTCAATCACAAAGAAGGGATCCTTTCGCGCAATGGATGTGGTAAGGTAGCACCGGTTACCCATGAATCTTGCCGAATCTATGGTTTCGTTTGTGGCTAAGTTTTCCAACAACATTCAAGTTCATATCAAGTATGTACACGTTATTCTGTGTCTCCTCATTGTCCCAGGTTGTGGTGGCCATTCTGAAGTAACCCTTATGCTCATCCATGGAGAACTGGTTCAGCTCGCGTCCACGAACAGTCCCCTTAGCATCTATGCTGAGTTCCCCCTCATTTATTCGTATTCTATAGATCATTGTTTCTCCGGGGCTCTCATGGAACGTTATGTAGATATTTTCAGGCGAGACATACATGCTGCTGGTTGATCCCATCAGTATCGTTAAAGTGTTGGGCTTTTCAGCTTCGTCTGTTTTAACATCATCAGTCTCGTCGACCCCTGCGACTTGGACATTTGTAGTTGAATAGTCAACACCTGCCTCTAACGTTGCTGCAGGAGTTTCAGCAAATCCTCCATTTGAGGTTCTAAATCCGAAAACCCCTACGTCTAGATGGCTGAGAAAAGGAAAATTTCTCAGCATCTTAGAATTTGCCATTAGGAAAGCCCTGAGCTCATCGTATGATGCGAACGTTTTTAACAGTTGAGCAGCGGGCTTAACTTGCTCTTCTGTTGTTTGCATCTCCGGCGTTTTCTCAGAGCGCCTAATCTGTATATTGTATACTAATGTGCCGAGCATTATGGCTAGGAGGACGGCTGCTAATCCATATATTGGAATTCGCCTCTTTATCTCACGCTGCATGGTTTTACACCGGCAATAAAATTGGCTTTACGCTTATTTTATCCTAATTTTTAGTACAATTGCTTTCAGCCTCTAGAATGGCTTCGTCAACCATACTCGCACAGCCTCATACCAGATAACGGCTATAACTATGACGCCAAACATCATCATAAATAAACTTTCATTTGTGAATTCTTGAAAGAAAAATAAAAGGTAAATAAGGTATGAGGCTGTGAAGAAAACTGCATAGAAAAAATACCTTGGAAAGAGAAGCTTGCCAAGCTTAACGAAATGGCGGAGCACGCCTATCTTAACTTCATTAACTAGGACATATTGTCCGCCCGTTTCCTGCTTTCTAACTAGACCTATGTCGCATAGCTGTTCAAGATGATGCTGCGCCACGCTTGGACTGCTGAAGTTTAGAGATCTCTGCACTTCGCGCACGCTCATGGGGCGGCCATTCTTCAGTAGAAGCCAATAAACTTTCCATGCCTTGCCTCTGAGAACATACTCCAGTTGCTGCTCGTCTACGCTGCTCAAGGGTGATCCACAGCCATCAAGCTATGATAATAATACTCATTACTTATAATTCCAACTTCTGGAACAGCAGTACTTAAGTTCATTTTAATCCCCCTGCGGCGAAGGCTATAAGCCCTATTAGGAACCATGCCAAAACTTGCTTCTTCACTTTTCTTCCGTTTTCTCGTGATTGATCTTTTAGGAGCATTATGGCAGAAGTGATTAGCCCCAGGTCGGTTAAAGCTACTGTTGGAACATACCATACATTCACAAGTCTCCAAAGCCAAGGTAACGGAGAAAGCATTACCGCAGAAAAGTAGAATAGTGCCGCGATGATCCCGGCTCTTTTTGCTCCGTGACGCGCCGCGATTGTTTTAACACCTTTTGCTCTGTCGCCTTCGATGTCCACTATTCCCTTAGTTACCTCCCTGCCTGTGTTTGACAGAAAAACCATGGCTACGAAGATCCATATTTTCAACGGGACTTCATTAGTGACTGCCAAGCTACCGTACACAAATGGGGCTGAAACACATAGGCTGACAAGGAAGTTGCCTGGAAGACCTGTTTTCTTACCAACTGTAACATATGCTGCTGAGACAGTCCAGAAGAATAGAGCTGCTGTAAAGCATGCAGGATTGCTGATGCTGGTTAGAAACGCCGTGATCAATCCTAAAATTGATAATATTAAGGCAAAAGCTAGCGCCTCATTCGGCTTTATCAATCCGCTGGGTATAGGCCGAGTCGGCTCGTTTATAGCGTCTATTTCCCTGTCATAATAATCATTAACCACCATTGAAGCTGCTGTAAGTAAAAAGCCAGTTAAAAATCCGTAAATCATGTTCTGCCAAAAAATCCAAAGCGCCTGCGAGTTTGCAAGTAAGGCGCCAACTAGAACTGCGAACCCCATCATTGCACAGTTTACTGGGCGAACCATCCGAATGAAACCTTTAATTTTCTCCATGTTATTGCCAAGCCTTTATATTACAATAAGCCCTGTAAACTTTAATACACTTACTCTTCAGATAAAACAATGTAGGCTGGTGAAGTTTTGCCGTATAGTTATGCTGTTAAAGACATGATGGTTATGATTCCTGTTGGAGGAAGAGCTCAGAGACTTCTTCCGTTGACTGCTGAAACAAGTAAGGCTTGTCTGCGGCTACTAAACAGGCCATTAATAGAGTTTTCAATACTGGCTCTGGCGCGTCAGGGCATAAGAAACTTTATTTTCGGAGTTAAGGGCTACCGTAACTATCGAGATCTATACGACTACTTCGAGTCCGGCTATGGCTTATCCGCGCGTTACAGCATAAGCCCGCGGGTGCATATAAAGTATCAGCCAAACGTGGATGATCTTGGAAGTGCGGACTCTGTCAGAATAAACATGGATTATTATCATGTGAGGAATCCTGTTTTTGTCGTGCAAGGTGATAACATATTTGATATAAATCTTAAAGAGCTTGTAAATTTCCACCATGAAAAGGAAGCGTTCGTAACGATTGCGCTTATAGAGGTGAAAGACGTCGGAGGCTTCGGGATAGCTGAATTAAGCGGAGATAACCGCATTAAAAGGTTTGTTGAAAAGCCAAAACCTGAAGAAGCCCCTTCAAGACTTGCCAATGCTGGTCTATACTTACTTTCGCCTGAAGTGAGAAAGGTTTTCAGGGAAAATGGTGTTAGACGCATTATGAAAGAGAGAAATCGATTGGATTTTGGTTATGACTTCATTCCGTACATTGTGAAAACAGGGAGACCTGTTTATGGTTATGTCATGAATGGCGTTTGGTACGATGTGGGCACTCCATCAAGATATTTGGAGGCCATGCGGGGTCTGCTTGATGGAAAATGTTCATATTTAGTAGATTTCGGTGGGAGAATTTGTGATGACGCCAGAATATGGATTCAGGGAGAAAGCCCTGAAGCTAAGAGGCGGAGAAGGGAGATAATAACTAAGATTAAAAGCGGACGAATATGTGTTCAGGGTTCAGTGCTTATTGGGCGTCATTGCCGGATAGAGGATGGAGCCAGCATCATTAACTCATGCATAGACAATTACACGAAGATAGAGCGAGGTGCAGTCATAGAGAACTCCGCTGTTATGGACAGATCTATAATTGGCGAAAAAGCTGAGATACGGGATAGCATCATAGGCAGGCATGTAAAGGTTAAATCAAGCAGCCTTAAACCCACCAAAATTGTATCAGTTTCGGTGGTTGCTGATGACGTTGTAATAGAAGCTGGTTCATCGCTAAATGCAACTAAAATCTATCCACACCAGCATGTTGAAGGTGAATTCGAAAACCAAACTCTAATTTTGAAGCAATCCTTTACGCCTTAAACCATTTGAACATCAAATACCTTATTCTATCCTCTTCCAAGTCTGGAACAGCCACTATGAATCTCTTTCGCACAGTTGTTGCAAGTCTACCGGCCTTAACAATCTCAGTTGCGGATATCTCCGAAGTGGACTTTTTAACCGAAACCATGTAGGGTGCATGTTCCAGTCCAGGCCCGTACTTGTAGACTGCGAAGTCGCATCCAAACTTTATCCCTGGCGTAACTATAAACCCGTCCTCCCGTAGATCCCTGTAAACGGCGTACTTTTCATCAAATTCTTCATATAATTTTCTGGCTTTATGGAGTAGCTTTTTTAGGCTAACTTTTTTCCCATTCGGCCTTTCATAAACCTCTACGATGCCTTTCTCAGCTAAATATACGCCCTCCATAAGGTCAAGAATCAATGGAACATTAAACTCAGGCACCTTGGGCTTAGGTATCCCTAAGGGTTTACCATAAAAACCTGTCTTATATAGTTCTGATCCTTCCCGCGGGTTCCAAACTACGAGAAAGTTTTCGATAAGCTCAACAGCCACCTTCTTTTTCATTTTGGAAGCCCTTCACATTATGAACGATAGGATTCTCGCTGCATCAGCGGCATCTTCAGCCTTATCCGCTGAGTCCTCTAGCAATTGTACAACGTCCCTAAGAAGCAGGAGCGCTGGCAATTCGAGTTTGCTGTTGAGCAGTTTCATGTCTAAGGTGCGGTAAAGCTCGTCCACCGTCTGTTCGGCAGCCTCAACCTCGCTGGCTTTCTCCAGAGCCTTTGAAGATCCATAGCTTAGTACAAGCATCACCTCTCTAAGTTTAATTACTGTATCAAGTACGGCTTCAGAAAGCTTTAGAAGATCATTCTTTATGTCAGCTGCAACATTCCAGTTGTGCTCCATTATCTTAAGTAGCCGAAAAGCAAGTCCCTCAGCAAAGTCCGCGATTTCTCCGGTTAAATTGGCAAATCTGAGAAAATCTTCTCTGCTCAGCAGTATGGCTCCTATCTCAGCCAGCTCCTTCGAAATTAGCCGTCTTATGTTATCCACTTCAGCCTCGCCAAGAGTTATTTCATTATATATTTGCCTAGCCTTAGCTTTATCATTAGCTACAAAGCACTCGATCATCTGCGGAATTTTCCTCGCTAAATCTAAAACCTTCCTCAGATGCTCTTGGCAAAGGTTCAGCGCTCTAAGCTTCACCCTCTCTTCAGTCTCCGCCGGAAGCACCAAGCCTCTTCCCGCCACAGTTATTGACGTATCTCTCCCTATCATAAACTGTCAGATTATATTAAAAAAGGTAGCGAAGAAAAGGTTTAGACCGGTTTGCCCAGATCATTAAAGTCGATTTTCATTCGGAAGTATTTATGTAACAAATCTGGAAGAGCTTCAATGCGATTTCTAACCTGTTTCCATGTGTCACGATCACGAATGGTCACAGTATCATCTTTAAGCGTTTCATAATCTACCGTTATTCCAAGCGGTATTCCAGTCTCGTCAGCCCTTGCATATCTTCTCCCAATTGAGCCTGCCTCGTCATACTCAACGGTGAAGCCCTCGTTTATAAGCATCTGCCTTAGCTGCTGTGCCTTCTCAGGCAACCCGTCTTTACTCACTAAGGGGTAAACGCCGATTTGAATGGGTGCGATGTCTCTTGGGAAACTTAGAATCACCCTGTCATTTTTTATCTTATAAGCATACTCTAGAGCTACATAAACAAGCCTGTCTGATCCGAAACTTGGTTCAGTAACATGGGGTATAAAGCGTCTTCCAGTCTCCTTAACCCTTTCCACAGCTACTTCGACGTGTTCTGGCAGAATCTTATAGTTGCCCAGAATGTAATGGCCTTTTTCTTTGATGGAGGTCTCAAACTCCTCCGGGCTGACTTCTGAAAGCATTTCAGCTATCTTCTGTGCTTCGTTTTTGAATGCAGGTCCAAGCCTCGCCATTTGCGGCTTGAGAACTTTTCTTTCCACTTCAATTGGGCAGTCATACTCTTTAAATACTTTCATGTCAACACCGCTGAATTGCATGTGCCGTTTTAAATCATAGTCTGTTCTATATGCGTGGCCGGAAACTTCAATCCAGCCCCAGCGATCAACATAAACCTCCTGGTCAAAGCTTTGCCGCGAGTAATGGGCGCGTTCCCAGGGAAGTTTCTCTATAAATCGTTGCTTATTTTCCGGAACACCTAACTCCACTAGAAGCCTTTTAGCTAAGGCCATGAAGGCCGCCTGCCAAGGCACTTTAATGTATCCCTTATTCAGCGCCTCACCGACAGTAACCTCTGTGATATCTTCTAACCCGCGCAGTCTAGTTTCAGCTAACAGTAACCTTAACCCTTCATCCTCAACATCCTTCATAATGTGACATTGAGGATCTTCAGGATCGAAGAAGAACTCGATATCTATTATCGTGAACTCTCTCAGCCTTATCAATCCCTGTCTAGGTGAAATTTCGTTTCTGAGGGCATGTCCAATTTGCATTACACCGAATGGAAGCTTATCCCTGGCCAACTCATAAAGGCGCCTGAACTCTACAAATATGCCTTGAGCTGCTTCAGGCCGCCCATAACCAATAGCATCTGAATAAGGGCCTATAGTAGTTGTAAACATGGTTAAGAAGTATCTGGGCTCGCTTAAGTTCCCACCGCATTCTGGACATTTGACACCGTTTCTATCTATAACTTCCTTTATCCCTTCCAAACTGAGCTTTTCCGTTTCTGAAGAGCTCATTTTTAATGCTTCTTGGAGTAAATGGTCCGCACGTATCTTCTTTTTACATTTTAAACACTCAACCATAGGCTCTTTAAAGTTTTCCACATGTCCTGAGGCCTCAAAAACCTTGGCTGGAGCTATTATGGGCGCCTCTATCTCTACTATTCCAGCTTTAGAGAAAATCTCCCTGACTTTGTTCTCTATTTTCTGTTTCAGCTTGGCGCCTAGAACTCCGTAAGTCACGAAGCCGCTGACACCTCCATAAATTTCGTAGGCTTGCCAGAAGAAGCCTCGGCGTCGAGCTAACTCATTGATTATTGTGAACTTATCCATGTTTTTCATATTATTTTTCATGGCACTAGCCTCTTAATAGACGGCTTGTAAAGAGGCTTTAGATTTTCTCAATAATAAACCTTTAAGAACGTTTCTCAATTATTGATGCAGTTCCGCATCGGTAAGCGATTTTTGGCAATAACTTATTTCCACCAGTAGAATTCTATAAATAGTAGCGTATAAAAAGGAATTCCAAAACGGTGGTGTAGAGACTGGCCGAGATAAAAGTTGCCTTGGTGGGTGTTGGAAACTGCGCTTCTGCCCTTGTTCAGGGTATACATTACTACTCCAATGTTAATGATGAGAAGTGCTGTGGGATACGTAACCTCTTCCTCGGGGGCTTCCATCCAAGGGACATAAAAATTGTAGCTGCCTTCGACGTTGACAGTAGAAAAGTTGGAAGGGATCTTTCTGAAGCCATTTTTGCTCCGCCAAACAATGTTCCTAAGATGCTTGATCCTCCAATGTCCGGTGTGATCGTGCAGAAAGGTCCAGTTTTGGATGGAATTGGCGAGTATACGAAGCATTTTGTAAGCGTAAGCAGCCTGCCTGAAATCGATGTGGCAAAGGTTTTGGAAGATAATGACGTGGAGATTGTGCTTAACCTGCTTCCAAGCGGCGCCGTAAAGGCATCAGAGTGGTACGCAGAACAATCGCTAAAGGCAGGATGCGCCTTCGTTAATGTGACACCAGCTAGTATAGCGAGTAATGCCGCTTGGGCGAAATTGTTTGAAAATGCTGGGCTGCCGATTGTGGGGGATGATCTTATCGATCAGGTGGGTGCAACAACATTGCATAAGGTTCTGCTTCAACTTTTCTCTAAATGCGGCGTATGCATTACTGAAACATATCAGCTTGATGTTGGCGGGGGTACCGAATCTCTGGAAACACTTGATAGAACACGTGATTTAAAAAGATCTATAAAAACAAAAACGGTTAAGGCTTCGTTGCCATATGAGGCTGAGGTTGTTGCCGGTTCAACTGATTACGTTGATTTTCTACAGAACAGGCGTGACAGCTACTTCTGGATAAAAGGATGGTACTTTTACGGTGCACCTATGCAAATTGATATAAGGCTTTCAACGGTGGATGCTCCTAATGCAGGGTCGGTTCTTTTTGATGTCGTAAGGGCTGTTAAGATAGCTCTAAACCGGAAACTGGGCGGTGCAATACTCTCCATATGTGCTTATGCCTTTAAAAATCCGCCGAAGCTGCTGCCGTTGGAAGAGGCTGAGAAGCTTTTCACCGAGTTCACTTCTTAGTGCAGATTGGCAAGTTCTTTCAATTTATTCACAATTCTATGTTTTGTACCTGCATCTGCCAGGTTCTTCTTGATTAGCTCTATTGTTTTTACAGGTGCAGGGTCTATGCCGCGTAATATTGCAAGGTACACGCTTACAAAATCTCCGATAAGTAATGTTGAAAGCATTTTTGCAAGCCTACTTTCACCCTTGCTCCAAATCTCATAGATGCCTGCCAAATCCTTTAATACAGCCTCCTTAGTCGCCTCAATTCGACTTCGAATTTCTCCGCCCTCGTTTTCGTCTCGAATTATTACTGCTGAAAAATATTTTGAAATGACTCCTGCCCCCTCCCATCCAGCTACTTCATTATGATTCAGTTCAGGGAAGATTTCATATTTAGCTGGGATCTTGCTGTTCTCGTTAAACTGCTGTTTAAAGCGTTGAGCAACGGAACGATAAAAACTAAAAGCATAAATCACCGGCACAGTTCCATTGATGCATAAAGCCAATTCCTTTGAGAAGTTCTCCTTCGATGGGGTTTCAGGCGAATTTTCCGCACATAGTTTCCTCATAATGATCGCGGCCTCAGAGATTTCGCCTTCAACATTTGATGCAAGATTAAGCTTCTCCATGAAAACCAACATTGGGATGAACAGGTATGGCAAGGCTGCACGCGGGGGTATCCCGGCGGGGACTTTAAAAATGGGCAGATTCATCTCCTCAGCGAAACTGGCAAGTATGCCTCCTGAGCTTATACAGATAATCATGCATTTTCTTTTGATCGCTTCAAGGAAGGCGCTAAGTGTTTCCTCTGTTTCACCTGAATAACTTACAATGAAGACTAGGGTGCTCTTTTTAACATATGCGGGAAGACTATAATCCCTGCAAACTTCTATTGGAACATCAAGCTTACTCCATGCCCAGTCCTTCAGAAGTTCTCCCCCTATGGCGGAACCGCCCATTCCGGATACGATGATTGTTTTTGGTTTGGAATATTCTATAACGATGTTCTCAGCCATTTTAGCGGCTTTTTCATAATGTTTAGGAGCGTCCATACAGAAGGAGAGCATACCGTTTTTGTCTATTCTTCTAATCTCATCCATTCTGTCTAAGGTTATTTCTCCATGCAAGCGCTCAATCTCCTAAATAATATTTGATAACTGTTAGGCTTAAGACTTTTAGCATGCATCCGCAAAGATATGATGAGGAAAATGTTGAAAGATAAGAGTATTTCAATAGCCATTCCCGCATCTGTAGTTTCAGATACACCTCACTTGCGCGAAAAAACCTCTAAAGTTGGATTGATAGGTCGTGCTGCTGCAATTTTCGGTGTTGACGAAATAATAATTTACAGGGATAACCCTGAGTTCGACCAGAGAGGGGACATGGATCTCATTGCTACCCTGCTCAGTTATATGGAGACTCCACAGTACCTGAGGAAAAAGCTCTTCAGATTAAGCCCTGAACTGCGTTACGCTGGGATTCTCCCGCCTCTAAGAACCCCACATCACCCGCTGACCCGCCGGGTAAGCGAACTAAAAGTAGGTGAATACCGTGAAGGAGTGGTTCTGTCAAATACACGTAACGGTGCAGTTGTAGATATAGGTGTTGAAAAACCTGCATTAGTACCTAATACCCGCCTCACTCTGGGCAGAAGAGTAACCGTTAAAGTCGTGGTCATAAACGAACATTTAGTGGCGGAGATTGCAGGTCGCCAGGATATTCCCAACTATTGGGGTTACGTTGTTACTCGGTGGAATAAATCTCTCGGCATGCTTGTCAAAGATAGAAGATTTGACGTGAAAATCGCAACATCAAAATATGGTGCTTCTTTTAACAGCTTAAGAGGCATGATTTGCGATAGATGGCGTGAAGCGAAAACTGTTCTAATAGCTTTTGGAGCGCCCTCACAAGGACTACATGAGATTGTTAAGCAGGAGGGTTTAACGCTTGAGAACATTATGGACTTCGTTGTTAATTTGGTTCCAGGCCAGAAAACGGAGACCGTGCGGACAGAGGAGGCGCTGTTGATTTCTTTAGCTGTGCTGAACATGACTTTTGATGCTTAAAGGCTTAAATGTAATATTTTCCATAGTTAGGTTCATGTATTTCGACATTACAATGCCCATTACGCTTTTCGCTGTTGTCCTAACTGCTGTGCTTCTTAATGGAAAGATTGAATGTAAGCTGAAGATGACATTTGAGGAGAAGGAAATAGGCATACGAGACGTGGTATTATTCGTCGCAGCCATCGCATTAATTGTTTCCATCATGGTGTTAATTCCGAGGATGGCTGTTACAGCGGTTTTCCTATTCGCTTACTCTATTCTCCTGTTCACTTTCACCTACATCCTCTCAGATGTTCAAACCAAAACGGCAACGGTTTACTGCGCAGCCTTCGCCATAATAACTTTTTCAGTTGCTACTGCCAGCATCATGGCCTACGGACTAAACAGCATATTCGCCTACGGGGCCTCAGCGCTTTATATCCTCTGTGGTTTTTCCATTCTAGCCCTATTTTACGCGAGGCGCCATGCTGGTAAGCGTTGGTATTTAGCTGTTCTGCCGTCAGCCCTATTTCTGGCACTATACCTTTTTTACGGTGGCACAGCAATTTGGGACCATTACTTGTTAAATGTTTACGGCATCATTTTCGCTGTTATGATAATACTTTATCTTGGAAATCTTTTCACATGGAAATCGACTCTGGTCTTCACTGCCCTTTTAACGGTTGCGGATATCTTGTTGGTTCTTGTCACCAGAACCATGGTTTCAGCAGCTACGCATGTTTCAAGCCTTAAGCTTCCAGTTTTAATAACTATGCCTACAATTCCACAAATTTTAACATCTGAGGGGGTTCTTTACATGTCCCTCGGGCTTGGCGACTTCTTTTTCGCAGGCCTCATAGCTCTGCAAACCCTTAAGAAATTCGGTTTAAATACGGCGCTTTTGTCAGCTGCGGCTATGATGTTTTCCTTCTTCATATTTGAGGCCATGATGATTAACATTGCTGTAGCGGCTTTTCCCGGGACTGTGATGATTATTTGCGGTTGGCTACCTATACTTGTTTACAAGACTTTAGCGCGTAAATAGCCTTATACTTCCTCTTCAGAAAATACTTTAATTCCATTTTCTAATAAAAGTGCAGCTGTTATTCCATGTCCTCTGATGGTTTTGCCTGAAAAGGTTCCGTCATAAATTCGACCGCAACCGCATGATGGGCTTCCCTGCTTCATGATAGCCTCTTCAATTCCGAACAATTTTGCAAGCTCTAAAACTTGTTCTGCTCCACGCACAAAGTTTTCAGTAACGTCTCTGCCTGATTTAGTGATGGCTCTTCCTTCCCTAAGCTCCACAGGTTCCCTTGGAGTTGGCAAGCCTCCAAGCTGTTCCGGGCAAACAGGTATAAGTACTTCTTTTTCCAGCAACCTGATAATTTTCTCATTACGCGAACTTCCGCCATCGTATCTGCATTTCACTCCTAAAAGGCATGCGCTGCAAAGTTTCATACTTAAAAGTAGTTTAGCTGGAAATAATTTATAGTTTTGCAGAAATGAGAAGTTTGCTGGATTTCAGCCAAAGAGCGCTGAAAGTCCTTCTAGCGCCGCTTCTTCCTTTGCCTTCTCCTCTTCCTCTTTCTTCTTCTTTTCTTCTTCTTTAGGCTTCTCTTCCGCTGCTGGCGCTGCTGTTATAGCTGCTGGCGCTGCTGCCATCATCGTTGGAGCTGACTTTATAACTTCATCTATGTTAACTTCTGCTAGTGAAGCCACTAGAGCTTTCACCCTTACTGCGTCAGCGTTTATTCCCGCTGCTGTAAGGACGTTAGTTAAATTTTCTTCATTTATTTCTTTTCCAGCTTTGTAAAGGAGCAACGCGGCGTAAAGGTATTCCATATCTTTCTCACCTCTCCATTCAAGTATTTTAACTTTTTTCAAACTGTTTAATCTTCTCTTCCAAACTTGACAATCTGCTACTTAAACTTAACATTTCCAAGTGCGCTTTTATGATGAGGTCCCTGATGGTTTCCTTGGTTGGTATGGCTGCGCCGATGGATAGGGCATATGCCTCTTTATGAGCAATCTGTATTAGTACCTGAATGTTCTCTTTCGTCGGGTAAGCGATTCCTATCGATAGTTTGAAAGCTTCACTGTGGGCTTGTTCAAGCTGTTGTTTTATTCCATCGATGTCCAATTTTAGGTTATCTTCTCCAATTACTAAGCCATCATCATATACTACCTTCATTTTTAGTCCTGACTCAATGGGTTTTATGCCGAGCTTTGATAGGACGCTTGCAAGTTTCTCTGATATAACGTCGCCCTTCCTGGCGACAAGCGTATCCTTAGTTATCCAGATGCTTCCACTCTCGATTTTTGTAGGTAATCCCACTTCGTTAAGCTGGCTTATTATTGGTCCCGGTGGGAACCCGGTGTTCCCCGCTGGGATTATAATGTCCGCGGGCGCGATGTCTCCGGCCTTCGCCGTCGTGAAGACTTTGCTTCTTTCGAGAAGTAATGCTAGCTTAAAGGGGTTGAGGTTTGTGAAGAGAAAAACGTTTGAGCCTTCCAGGTGCTTTTCAAGTCTTTTAAGCTCACTTTTTTCATAGCATTTTTGAAAAGCCTTCTTGATTAGAGTATTCTTTACAACTCTCATGTAAACATCTGATGCAAGTTTCTTTTTAAGTTCCTGAAGCTGTGTTGCCCTAACCTTATACAGGCTTGCTATGCCAATTACTTTATAACTGCTTAAAAGTTTAAGGATCTCTTCAACCTCGCTAATTTTCTTCTCTAAAACTTGTTGGGATGGCAGAGGCTTCCCCTCTTTAAGGTTTAATTTTTACAGGATTTCCCATCGAGGTTTTTATGCATATCGATTTGATGTTTTTTATTCCTCTCTTCATCTTTGCCTCAACAGCCCTTATAATTGTCTGTATGTTTTCCGCTATTTCCTCGTCTTTCATCTTCTCTGTTCCCACTCGGCATTGTATTATCGGTTGGTTCCTTATTCTTACGGCGACAGTTTTACGGTATCTTTCGATTAGGCTGTTGATGTCTGCGGTAGGCGGGACTGGAACAGGCATCTTTCCCCTGGGGCCTAAGGCTGAGCCTAAAACCTTGCCTGCAAGTGGCATAAGCGGAGCTTCGACAAGGAAGAAATCATACTCGTTGGCTATCTTCCTTAAATCCTTCTTCTTTCCCGCTAGGCCTTCAAGCTCTTCCCGGCTCATGACAAGGTCAGCGTTAGCCTTTTTAGCCTTAAGAGCTAACTCGCCAGCGGCAATCACGCAGATCTTGTTTTCCTTCCCTGGAAGTGGGTGGGGCAATTGTATGTTTTCATGAAGTTTTCCTTCAGGAGATTTCATGTCTATGTCTTGCAGATTCAATATAAGTTCCACTGACTGTGTGAATTTTCTTTCTCCAGCTTTTTCTTTAGCCTCTTTAACTGCCTCAAGTATGGTTTTCTGCTCCAGCGGCATTATTTAGGCCCCGTGCCATTCATGGATTGGAAAGCCATTATAAAAATGTTCTCTTAAGCTTCACTTCTAGCGAATATTTCGTCGTATTTTCCCTCGTTAATATCCCTTATTACTTCCCTCGGATCTCTGCCCTCAACGGTTACTCCCATAGTTACGCAGGTTCCAAGTATCTCCTTAGCAGCTGCCTTCAAGGTTTTGGAGAGAAGTTCAGGCTTTTTTATTTTGGCTATGCGGATAACCTGTTCGATTGTTAGGTTGCCAACCTTATCCTTATTGGGTGCTCCTGAGCCTTTTTCAATTTTTAACTCGCTGGTGATCAGGGCTGACGTTGTTGGAGTTCCAACTTGGATTTCAAATTGTTTATTCTCCGGGTCAACTATGACTTTCACTGGAACCTTCATTCCGGAATAATCCTTTGTCAGCTCGTTTATTTTGTTTACAACTGCTAGAACGTTCACCCCTAAGGGTCCCAATGCGGGTCCTAAGGGTGGACCTGCTGTTGCTTGCCCACCACTTACAAGTAATTCAACAACTTTTTTTTCGCCCATCACACACCTCCTTCCGTAACTTTTGCCTTCTCCACAAGTTTAACGTAGTCCGAATGGACTGTTATGGGCAGGGTGAAGGTTGCTTCAAGGAGCTCTAAGGTAACTTCCTCTTTAGACTTGTCGACACGCGTTATCTTTGCCCGCATACCCTTGAATGGTCCACCTATAACCTCGACAATGTCGTTCTCGTTGAGCTCCTCGATTACAGGCTTTCTAACTATGTACTTTTCAATCTCTGAGAAGTTGACGAAATCTGGAACCTTCGACTTGACATGTTTAATTCCAGCTATGGCCTGCTCTACGAAGTGGGGGCTGTCAGCCTCTATAAATATGTAGCCTTTTATGGCGTCTGGAACAAGTAATGCCTTTATGGGAATTTTATTAACCTCAACCCTGGCTGCAATCAGTTTAGCTGCATTTCTTTCTTGTCCTGTCGTTATTCTCACCGCAAAAATTTTTGCTGATGGTTTCGCCATTGTTTTCCCTCTATTAGTATGGGATGGCGCTTGTTAGAATCTTTATTACGAAGCCTATTAGTCCCACCGCCCCCACGCCCAAGAAGCATATTTTTATGGATAGCCACAGCTCACTTCTTGCAGGTTTAACTGTCAACTTAAGGGTTTTTGCGCATTGGGTTAGGAATGATCTTAAGCCCATCTTTCACTACCACAAATGCCTTGAATAGTAAAACATGCTTTTCTATTAACTTTTCTATGATAAATGCCTTTAGTCAAACTTTCTTAAACTGTAACCCTATTTTTTCAATAATTTTAACGATTTTATGCTTGTCCTCGCCCTTTATGCCCTTCCAGTCGAGGACTGCGAACTCAACCTTCTCGAGGGTTCTATCCACGCACTGCTTTAGGATAGATTCATCCACGTGGGGTATAGCGTATTTTGGAATTATATGGCCGAAGGCTACATCATCTTCCAAAGTCATCCTCGTAAACTTTCCATTATAGTGAGGCCCGCCTATGCCTAAAGCCACCGCCGTCTTGCTACAGTAGCCTATGGCTGCTTCCATGGCAGCATGGGCAACAACCTCTGCTGCCTCTGAATCCTCCCACTCTTTAGGTGTGCTGCCTAACTCCGCGAACATGGCTGGCGAATCTAACGAAGGACCGTGATGGGTGCACTCGTAGGAAACATCATAGCTGAGATTCCTTTTGCTGACGAGTTTCGCCATGATCTTCAAGGCTCTCATCATGGCATTTGCAGGGGCGATTGAAACCTTCCCAGGTATTCCTCCTAGGGCTGCTTCTCCAAAGTTTCCCGGAGTGTGCACTGATAGGGTTGGAGTTCCACTTGTGCTGCTATGCCTTGATACAAACACAACAAGCTCAAGGGACTTGTATTTATCAGCTATATCCTGCGTATATACTGGTTCACAATCTAGAATAACAAGTTTAACCTTTCTTTCTCCGTGCTCGTATATATAAGAGGATTTTTCAGCTGTTGGAGCGAATGGATAAATCCTCAGGATATGTTTCGCTATGTTTAGGCTTGCAGGATCTTTGTTTGACGCCACTATGAGTATCATTAAGTTACCATTTGAAGCTTTGCCTTAATAAAATGCTCCATAAAGCTTATAATAAAATTAGTGCCTTGCCCTATTAACAGATGGGTGTAACAATGCATCTGATTAATTTTAAGAATTTTTCTGAGCATCAACTCCTAGAGCTTATCGACTTAGCGATTGAAATAAAGCAGAACCCTGTAAAATACAGGAGGGCTTTGAACGGTAAATCTCTGGCTATGATATTCCAAAAAACTTCAACACGGACAAGAGTTTCCTTTGAAGTTGCAATGACTCAACTTGGTGGTCACGCCCTCTACATTGACTGGAGAACATCCAATCTCACAATTGCAGACATATATGATGAAACTCAGTATCTCTCGCGGAATGTGGACTGTATAATGGCAAGACTCCTCCGGAATTCAGATCTGCAGGTCATGGCGAAAGCCTCACGAGTACCTGTGATAAATGGGTGTGATGAAAAATACCATCCAAGCCAGGTTATAGCGGATTTGATGACTATGAAAGAGAAAAAGGGACGTTTAAAGGGGCTTAAGCTCGTTTACATAGGCGTCCATAATAATGTTTGCAATTCACTGATTGAGGGATGCACAAAAACTGGAGTTGAAATAACCACTATCACTCCCATCTTCAATGAACCTTCAAGAGATAATGAGCTTCTCGAAGATGCAATAAAGACTGGCTTGTGGAAGTCAACGCTTGATATCTCATCCGCCGTCAAAAATGCTGATTTTGTATACACAGACACATGGGTTGACATGGAATTCTTCACTGATCCCCGATTCTTCGAAGAGAAGGAGAAACGAATTAAACTGATGATGCCCTATCAGATAAACAAAAATCTGATGGCTGGAAGCAACGCCTACATAATGCATGACATGCCGATACATAGAGGCTACGAGATAAGTTCTGAAATGGTTGAAGATTCCAGGTCGATAATCTATGAGCAAAGCGAGAATAGGCTGTACGCTGCGAAAGCCATCCTTATGAAACTTGTTTCAAAGTGATGTCTAATTCTGACGTATTTTGAATCGAAAAATTTATAAACTGAATTTTTCAGTGCTCGAATTAGAGGATAGAAAACGCATGAGAGTCTGCTTAGGACGACACGTCAACTTGGGCGGCGTGAAATTCGACGGTAATGGTGGGTGTTCGATATGGGCATCCACATTATCGCCGAATTTCGCGGAGTGGATCCCTGGAAAATATCGCGGCTGGAAGATGTCCAGCCCATTTTGGATAGGGTAGTTGCCAAATCAGGTTTACATGTGGTTTCTTCAAGTTTCCACCAGTTTAAACCTTATGGGGTTTCTGCTGTATACCTCCTAAGTGAGTCCCACCTTAGCATTCACACGTGGCCGGAATATTCCTATATGGCTTTAGACATATTTACCTGTGGGAATGATGTTCCTGCTCTGAGAGCTTTCCAGATGCTGAGGGAAGAGTTCAGGCCGAAGAGTGTTAGGAAGAAAGTGATCAGGAGGAATGTTGTTGGAAAGAGTGAAGCAGGAAATACTGCGTGAAGTTGCAGCTTCACCTAAAAACTTATGGTCTCTCTTGGATAGATGTAACTTCCCCCTAAGGGACTTTATAGCTGCTTTGAGAGAACTCGAGGAAAACAGTTTAATAATTATGAAAGATGGACTTTTCCATATAACTGAGAAAGGTAAGGAATTAGTTAATCCTAGAAGCCTAAACTTTGAAGTGTCAATCTGCTCATCTTGCCTGGGAAAGCGAATACTTCCAAAAGCGTTGTTTCCCGAGATTCTGGATAAGTTCAGGCGTATAGTAAAGGATAGACCTTTTCCTAAATTGGATTTCTTCCAGGGGTATATGGTGGAGCAGGATGTTATTGCCAGGGTTGCTCTGATGCATTATTATGGCGACTTAGATGGGAAGAGTATTCTCATTATAGGCGACGATGATTTACTGAGCATTGCGCTGGCTTTAACTGAGCTGCCGTCACGCATAGTTGTTCTGGACGTTGACAGGAGGCTAGGTGACCTTCTAAATTCAGTTAACAGGGACCATAATTTCAGTATAGAATTCATAGAGTATAATGTCGCCGAACCCATGCCTGCTGATCTCCGTGGTAAATTCGATGTCTTCTCATCAGAACCTCTGGAGACAACGTCAGGCCTAAAAGCTTTCATAATTCGTGGGGTTTCAGGGCTTAGGGAAAACGGTGTTGGATATTTCGGTTTAACCCGTTACGAGGCTTCACTTAAGAAATGGTTAGCAATTCAGAGGCTTCTTGTGAACATGAGCTGTGTGATCACCGACTTGATTAATGGCTTTTCTAGTTATCCAATGAAATATGGCGATGTTGATTATGACGCCTTTGCATATAAATTGGGATTTGAAGTCGACAAAAATCCTGGAATAAACTGGTATAAATCCGCACTATTCCGATTTGAGGTGCTCGGCAAAGTAAAGCCCTTGAAATCCTTTGACAGGAGAATCCGAGTCAAATCCATAGATCCGGAAGAAGATCTTACGCATCCGACACTTAGAATCGTGGATGGAAAGTAGATGTTCTAGAATTAAATTGCCGGGGGATTTGATGTCTAACGGCGGGGATTCATCAGATACTCTTCCCTTAAGAGTTGTTATACGTCATGCAAACGATAATGATCTACAACAAATAGTTAGGCTGTCAGAAAAGCTTGGGAGGGATGAAAGCACAGCTGATTCCATGGTATCACCAACTCCAAGCGAATTTCAGAACCCAGGGTGGATTATGAAAAACATCAGAGGCGAAAACACTGTGGTTTTTGTCGCTGAGCTTGATGGAAAAATAATCGGGTACTCGTTAGGCTGGGTTAGCCAGCCTTGGTCCTATAAAGGCAAAAGAGGGTACATATGTGACTGCTTCGTCGATGAGCCATATAGAAGACGTGGGATTGGCAGGAAACTTGTAGAGGCTATGCTGAGCTGGTTTAAGAGTAGAGGTGTAGATTGTGTTGAGGCAGATGTGTATTCAAACAATGCTCCTTCATTGGCCATGTTTAAGAGTTTAGGTTTTAATGAGATATCTAAAAGGCTTCGCCTTACAATTAGGTAATGCTAAATTTTTCTAGTTTTGTTTCAGGATCATATCCACAAACTTTTCAGGTTTAAACTCCTCCAGATCCTCGTACTTCTGTCCTGTCCCGATGAATAGTATAGGTTTTTTCGTCACATAAGTCACGCTTAGAGCTGATCCTCCCTTAACATCAGCATCCACTTTGGTTAATATCGTGGCGTCGATTCCCACGCTTTTATTGAACTCCTCAGCCTGTATCACGGCGTCGTTGCCGGTCAGGGAATCAACGGTTAAAACTGTTAAGTCAGGTTTAACAACCCGCTTGATCTTCGCAAGCTCATCCATTAGGTTCCTGTTTGTCTGCATCCTCCCAGCAGTATCTATTAATACAACATTTGTTCCGTGAGCTCTGGCATGGTTTACAGTGTCGTAGGCTACCGCGGCAGGGTCTGCGCCATAAGTATGCCTTATAACCTTGAAGCCTAAGCGCTTTGCATGAGTTTCTAGTTGCTCAATGGAGCCTGCACGGTAAGTGTCACTGCATGCAAGGACTACAGAATAGCCCCTGCGATTTAGGAGATACGCTGTTTTTGCTATTGTTGTGGTTTTGCCTGTTCCATTTATCCCGACGAAAAGTATGACATAGGGTTCCTTCTTTTTCCGCTTTTCTTCAATAGCTTTAAACAGATTTATCTTCTCGTTTGTCTGCATCACTTCAAGGATAATTTCGCGGAGACTTTTCTCCACGATTTTACCGCGATCACTAAGCCTTTTCACCTGAACTCCTGTGAGTCGCCTTTCAAGTTCATCACATATGTGTTCAGCAACCTGGACAGCAACATCGTTCTCTATGAGGATCAGCTTGAACTCGAAAAGAATCATGCGGAGGTTTTCAGGCTTAAGCTCTGTTGTGGTAACTTTGTTTACCAGGCTGCTTAGCCCTGATTTTAGCCTCTCAAACATTCTTGGAGGGTGTCTCCTTGGCGGTGATTTTGGCAGCTAGCTCTTCGAATCTCTCCCTATCCTCGTTAATCTTCTCCGCCACCTGTGATAATTGCTGCTGAAGTGAATCCCTACTTTTCTCAAGCTCCTCTAGTCTTCTGTTAATGATTTCCTTCGCTTCCTGAAGGCTCTTTTCAACCGATACTCCGGCACCTATTCCAATTGTAACCTTGTCTACGTTTTCAATTTTCGCGTTTATGTATGAGTTGCCGCCTATGGGAACAAGGATTTCCATGCTTCCCTTCTGCTTTTCAAGTCCTTCCATGGTCATCATTGCATATGTTAGGTCAGCTATTGCAGCGTTTACCATGTTTATCCTTGAGCTTAAGGCTTCAGCAGTCTGTTCTAGAAAACGTATCTCCACACTTAGCCTTCTAAGCTCCTCTTCAACCCTGCTACTTGACAATGCCCATTTCTCCTACCATCAGCTTTCTTATGAGTGGGC
Organism: Candidatus Bathyarchaeota archaeon; assembly: GCA_025058315.1. Classification (GTDB taxonomy): domain Archaea; phylum Thermoproteota; class Bathyarchaeia; order Bathyarchaeales; family Bathycorpusculaceae; genus DRVV01. The sequence continues at coordinate 64,157 of JANXET010000007.1, forward strand.
TTCGAGCCTCCTCCGGAGATATTTCCTCGACGTTAGTTATCTTTATCTGAAATCTTTTGACGCGGTGTTTACTTCCTAGTTCTGTGTAGACTCTTTCAACTGCATGTTCAGGTTTCAGCGCCACGACTTCTCTTCTAAAGGATGTTTGAAGATTGGGTTTCTGGATCTCTCCTGTTACTCTGAAAACCTTCAACTCGCTCATCTTCCTTCACTAAACCCAGAGCATGTTCAATTATAAACATTTCTGGGCCCGTTGTCAAAGAACCAGCAATCACCGCGTTGGTATTGCCTATGAGCCCTGTTCCCACATATGGTATTCCGCAGTTGACTGTGGTTACTTCAACAGGCACTTTCAAAACGTCCTCTATAAGCTTCCGTTCAGAGTCCGTCAGCATAGGATGCGCCAGCACCCCTTTATTGGTCGCCATAGCTAAAGAGCCCACATAAGGCAGCTTCGCAATCTCCCCTGGAACAGCCTCAACGCCTAGAGCATCTGATATTTTCGCAATCTCGAATGGCTTAAGTCTAGGGTCAACTATGGCGCCATAATCGTTTGCCAAAACCATGTTTCCATACGCTGTCCTTTTAGTTTCCATTATTGCTATGTTTCCATCAAAAACGGCTTTTATGGCTTCCACCTCTTCCTCTTTTACAAAGTGAGGAAGCAATATTCCGTTTGAGTTCGCCCGTATAAGCGACCCTGCAAGTATGGAGCCGCCTATTGTGGTGTGGATAAGTTTCACTTTAAGCCATTTACTCATTCTTTCAGCTTTCTTCAGCGTTATGTATGTTGGAACAATGAGAATTTCTTCGGTGGCTTGAGAATATACGCCTATGCTGGCGCTTCCAAATAGGCTTGTGAGGTATACCGCCACATCTAGTCTCCTTCAGCAAGGTAAACCTTAACGTTTCCATCCCTATATTTTACAGCCCTTATCCTTATTTTACGTGGGGGGTTTTCAGCACCTCTCCTCCAAATCCACTCATTAACCTTATTATCTATTATAAGCCTCTTCGGCTCGGCTTCCTCTTCAAGCTCTTCAGTCTCCAGTTTCATATGTCTCTTTACAAAGTCTATAAGTATTCTCATAGCCTTCGCAGCTCTTTTTCTAGAGGGTGCAAGCCATGCTGTGCCAAGTGGAACGTTATAGAATCTTTCCTCGGCAACTTCACCTTCCTCAACCCTTTCCGCCCTGCTTTTCTTAGCTTTTTCCTCCTCCACAACAGGTTCCTCATGCTTAACCTCTTTGACCTGTTCGGCTTCCTGCCCGTTCTCCATGCCTTCCACCTTATGCCTTTATCTTTCGCATCCTCCAGTTTCTTCTCTGCGGGTGAGTTCTAAATTTCCCAGCGGTTTTGGCTATAACCCACGCTGGAACCGCCCTATTCTGTTTTCCAGCTTTCGCAAGTCTCCTTTTTTTAGCTGTAGGCTTATACCGTGCCATTTTTCACACTCTTCTTATTTTTATTTCCCGTTTACGGGATTGAAGCTGAATAAGTATCTGTTTAAGTTGATCGTCAGTTAATGGAGCTGGAAGTTTCCCGTATTGTGCTAATTGTATCAGGTAATCTTCAAGCTGCGCTGTAAATTCGGGTTTAACCAGTTTAAGATTCGTAAGCCTTTGCCTAGCTTCTGGCGTTAATATAACCTTCAAAATTGCCTGTTTTTGAGCTTCAAGCTGCTTCTCGGCTTTCTGCTGTTCTTCAATCATCTTCCTCTGCATTGCTGCCATCTTACGTTGGCGAAGCAACTCCAGCTCTTCGTCAGACATCTCTAGTCACCTTTTATCAGGTACCTTTCCATTTCAGGTTTAATCTTAATTAGCTCCCTGATAACTTCCTCAGCTATCTCATTTAGTAGATCTTTCCCTTTTTTAGTCACTATTCTCCCTTTATTCTGATACTTCTCCACAAGCCCCGCTGCTTCAAGCTGCTGAAGCGCTTTCCTTATTATAGCGCCTCCGGCTTTTACAGCGTGTTCCGGTTTAACACCGAAGTCCTTTCTTCCACCGTAGTCCGCGCGTAGTTTCCCAATACCTATCGGGCCATGTATGTAGATTTTTCGAAGCAATGAGGCGCATCTTATGTACCACCAATCAGGATCCTCAGGAGGTTTCTGCGTGTGTGCTCCAGTTTTCACTATGCTTGCCCATGATGGAGGCACTATGTGGTCTACATTATCCTTAAGGTAACTGGTTAACCTTTTTATGAACTGATCTGCTGGGACATCATGTGGAGTTGGCAACTTCTTTCCCCGACACTTTCTTTCAGTAATTCACTAAGCCCAATATAAAGGCTTTCACTTCTGTTTTCCCTTTTGTCGTTTATAGAGCACAATAGTGTGTCCTCTAACCTCCACGAGAGCTGCTTCCGTCTCCTTAGATATGGCTGATGCTATTTCGTCAGTTTTCACTTCTCCAAGCGCGGTTTTTAAGACTTTAATCTTCACGATCTCCCTCTTGTCCAGCTGCTTTTTGATTTCTTCAATAACATCATGTGAGATTCTATTTTTCCCAATCCAGATGGTAGGCTTCTCTGTCATAAACTCTCTTTTTATGCGGCGTTTCATTCTCGGCGTAAGCATGCTCAAGCTTGTTTCACCTCCTTTTTTCTCAAAGGTATGCGCATGTGACCTCCACATTTCATACAGGTAACAACCACGTGAGGTTCTCTTCGCTGTTTTATGCGAACTCGACAACTCACACCGGGCAAGATAAAGCTTTTGCAGTGACGGCACAGTTGGCGCCTATATTCAACTGGCAGCCGAATTCTTAATGCCATAGCTATCCTGCGGGCTATATCAACATAGCGCTGTGCAAGATGGGGGTCCTCCTTATAAGTTTCTCTGGCTAAGGTGAAAAGGATTTGGATACGCTGCATGGCTATATGCTTTACACGCTTATCCATTCAAGCTCCGCATCCATAATAAATATTGCACGCTGAAATTTCTGGGTTATGCTTCAATGACATTTTATTTGAAAGCTTAAATTATATACTGAGCTTTTTTGATATGCCAACATTCGATGTGAGGTTGACTTAAGTTGGGAGCTAAGGGACCCTTATACATAGTGCCTTGGCGATGCACCTCCACATGTAATAACCGCTGTGTGCACTGTGCCTCAGCTGGGAAACCTCCAAATCAGGGTGAGCTGGACACTTCAATGGCCATGCGGCTCATCGACAGGATATATGAATTCGGCGCTTCATTCATCGGGATAACCGGCGGAGAACCATTTCTGCGCAGGGACTTATTTGAAGTAATAGCTTACGCTAGAAAGGTTGGCTTAAGATGTAGCATTATAACTGATGGGCGTCTGCTTGATGATAAGGCCTTCAAATACGTTGTGAGAAATGAGGTTCTTGTTTCAGTTAGTATTGATGGCGCAGAGAAAACCAATGACTCAGTTAGGGGGAGGGGAGCGTACATGGCGGCTTTATCCGCTATAAAAAGGCTTTCCGATGAGAAATTGCTAAACTGCCTTGTTTACACCCTTGCCAATTGCGGGGAGACATCTAACGTCAACATTGAAGATTTTGTACATGTGCTTAATCTGGCTCGTGATTATGGAGCTAGATGGGTGATATTCCATCAGCTTATTCCATACAGTAGCGATGCTGTCAGCCTAAGAGCTGTACCTTCCCCTCAGCAGTACGAGTGGGCTTGGAACAGGCTTTACGAATTACGGGACATGTATAAGGGTAAGCCTGAGATCAATGTTTATTCGCCGTTCTTTGCACGTGTAGCAAAACAAAGGGGCATGTCCAATTTTGAAGAGTGGTATAATGGCTTCTTTCTTGGAAGATGTTTCTTCGGAAAGTTCATGAGCATAGCTGAGAATGGGGATGTTATTCCATGCAGCTACAATGACTTTTACAGGCTTGGTAATGTCATAGAAAAGCCGCTTAAAGCCATCTGGGACGAGATGCAATTCTCCGGGTTCTTCTCAAGGATTCGGGAAAGAAGCAACCTAAAAGGCAAATGTGCAGTCTGCGATTACCGTGATATTTGTGGAGGATGTCGTACTGCAGCACTATATCAAAGAGGTGACGTTTTCGAGTCTGATCCTAACTGTGCATATGTGCCGAAAGCATTAAGATAATCATCATTTTCAGTACTTTACGCTGAGGTACAATAGAACAACCAGTGCAGCGAAGGTGAAGAGTTCTGGCAGGAGGGCGAAAGGTCCAAGTCCGAAGGGGATGAAGCCGCAAAGCCACATGACTATCGGATTTGATGTCAAGGCATAGAAGAGAAGCGCTGTGGAGAATATGATTAGACCAATAGTAAATTCTGATCTAGTTTTCCTGTAAATGTCCAAGTATAATGCCAATAGAAACGTTAAAATAACTATATTTAACGTGGAGACAACAGTTCTTGCAGTATAGAAGAACTCTAAATCTCCAGGTGCACGTGTAATGTATGACGGTCTTTCTCGGGGCATCCATGGGAAGCGGGGCTGCCAGAATGTTGAGGCTGCCCACGTCGCTGCGAGTATAGCCGCCGCTACCAGAATCGGCAGTAGAATTACCAATAGGAGGGTTCTTGATTTTTGATTCATCTGGCTTTCCATACCTTCTCCTTCCTTTTCTACTTTTTCCAAATTTTATTCACAATCTCCTCAAATAATGCGTAATTTTCCTCCATTATTTGGGATAGGAAGTATGTGGTGCCGTATCCCCCTCCAGCTGAGGTTATCAGTCTATTTTTCTCAAGAATCTCCAAATGATGCCTTATGGTTCTATAATCCATCCTGAGTCTGTTGGCCAACTGATTCGCGTTCTGAGGAGCATCCCTTAGTGCCATAATTATTTTAGCCCTTGTCAATCCTCCTTTCGTCCCTGCTATGAGCCATCCAAGCAAATACTTTATTGAGCGGTTGCCATGCATTCTCCATGCTCCATTCCGGAGGGAATACGTATTATCCTATCTGGTATACGCGTTGAAATATGCTTTCTGGTATCGAGCAGATTTTTGCCCCACTTTTTGAAAAACTTTTTTTAACCCTTGGAGTTTTCGAGGCATATCTGTAAATGGAAGGAGAACAATCAGGTACGTTATTCATTATCCTCTTTTCTTTAATTTTAATGTTTTTGGGTTAATTTTGGAAAATCCTTAATAGTTTATGTTTTCTCTGAAATCTTCGACGCTTTATGGAGGATTGGTTAATTGGAGATTCCCCCTCAGCAGCCTAAAAAAGAGAGTTTTCCGAAGATAATCGGTATTCTGCTGGTCATATTGGTGATTATAGCCGGGGTATTAGGCTATTTTCTCGGCTACTGGAGTGCCTCAAACCGCCTAGAAGATTTGCAGAGCCAAGTTTCAAGTCTCAGCGAGCAGTTTGCTGAGCTTCAGCGAAGCCAACTGAATTGGCAAGTCTTGCTGAATCAGACTGCTGGGCGGAACGAGACCGTTATCTTCATGAACAACACAGTATATCATAACAAAACAATTTATGTTCCATATATTTTAGGCGAAAATGTCTCATTGTCGGACTTGTATAAACGTGTTAGAGATTCCGTTGTTATTATACGCGGGGTCACATTGTATTATGATGTTTTTGGACGCCGATATTATTCTTCTGTTGAAGGTTCCGGTTTTGTTTATAATTTTACTGGTCGGATGGTTATCGTCACTAATTATCATGTTGTAGCGGACACCGTGAATGTTACTGTAAGTTTTCTAAGCGGGAATAGTTATCCAGCTAAGGTTATAGGATGGGATAAATATGTGGATCTTGCTGTGCTATCTGTTGATGCTCCTTCAAGCGAGTTTAAACCTGTTGAAGTTGCAAGTTCCTCAACATTAAGTGTAGGCGACATTGTCGTGGCCGTAGGCAACCCCTACGGGCTTACAGGTTCCATGAGCCTGGGTATTGTAAGCGCCCTCGGCAGGACTTTAAACACTCAATATGGGTATGCAATTGCAAATGTTATTCAGACAACAGCCCCTCTAAATCCCGGCAACTCCGGGGGCCCGCTCCTTAACCTCAAGGGACAGGTGATAGGCATAACCACCGCAATTGTAGCTGACTCTCAAGGTCTAGGTTTCGCTGTTCCTTCAAACACTTTACTGCGGGAGATAAATGACCTAGTCACCCTAGGCTCGTACAATAAGCATCCATGGCTTGGAGCAAGCGGCGTTGATATGAACTATGAGATCTCCAAGGTTATGGGGGTAAATGTTACATATGGTTGGCTCATTGTGCAGGTGGTTAAGAATGGCCCTGCGGATGCTGCCGGGCTGCGCGGCGGCAGTAGACAGGTTGTGATTGCAGGTACGCCTGTAACGGTTGGCGGAGATATCGTGATAGCAATTGACGGTATAAGGGTAACCGGCTATGATGCTCTTACTTCCTATCTTGAAGAGTTCACCGTACCGGGGCAAACAGTTAATTTAACAGTTATAAGAGGAAACCAAAAATTAACAGTTCCTCTAGTGTTAGGTGTGCGGCCGTGAATGCTTAAGGCTCAGCGCTTGACGATAAAGTTTCCAGTGAGCGAGCTGAAATGCTCAAGCGCGGCTTTCCCATGTTGAGGCAAAGTGAAGCCCGCAAGGTATCTCTGAGGGCCACACCTAATAGTCGCAGGCAATATTGAGATGGCTGTGTCCAGCGCTCTCATGAACAGCGGTGTTGAGGATCCCCTTCGGTTAAAGAAATTCTCTTACAACTTTCTCTGCGAAAATTCTTATGCTGCTCTTTTCCGGTAAGTCGCCGAAATAAAGCATGAAGAAGGTTACATCCAAGTCCAGATACTCCTGAATGATGCCTATAACCTTCTCCGGTGTTGCAAGGAGGTTCTGCTTTTTGAAAACCCTTGTTGACATCCCAGCAGGTTTCCACATAGCTATATTCGCCTCTAACCGTCTTAGATCTTCCGCCATGTAAATAGTCCCCCCGAGCCAGCTGGCCTTCTCAATCGTGTCAGGATCTCTGCCTATTCTTCTACAGCGCTTTTCTAGTGTTTGCAGAAGGGTTCGATATTTCTCCAGAGGTACCGGTCCCCAGTCAAACCTATCTGCATGTTTAGCCGTCACCTCCAAAACAGGGTTACTGCATCCTCCTATAACTATTGGAGGGTGCGGTTTCTGCATGGGTTTAGGCTGGCATATAGCATTTTCCATTCTGTAGTAACGCCCATGAAATGTGGCTTCTGTTTCAACCCACAGCCTTTTCATTACTTCTATAGCTTCCTTTAGACGATCAGCCCTCACTCTCAGAGTTGGGAATTCCAGGCCGTAGGCTTCATGCTCCTCTCTTTGAGCCCCGACTCCAAGCCCAAGCTCTAATCTACCGTGAGAGATCAAATCAAGGGTAGCAGCCATCTTAGCCATAACCGCGGGGTTTCTGAAGGCGTTGCACAACACCATGGTGCCAAGCCTTATTCTGCTCGTTAAAGTTGAGAGTGCAGAGAGAGTTGTCCAACATTCAAGAACAGGCTTATCCCCATACATTAGATGATCATCAATCCAGACTGAATGATAACCTAGCTTTTCACATTCGAGGACTATTTCCTTTAGCAACTCAAAGGATCTGTAACGTTCCCCGTTAAATCCGAAGGCATAAAATGGCAGAAAAACACCGAACTTCACCATTAACGTAACACGCCCCTTCACAACATAACCGATGTTTTCACAATTATTAAAGTAACTGAACATCCGCATAATAAGACTCCACTTATACCGTCAACAGTGCACCCATAGCAATGAAGTATTCTGTTTGATAACATGGTTGATGGTTAAGATGTGACGGAGCCTGTAACAGCATCATAATGGCTGATGACATTATTTTTTGTCAATGTTTATGCTTAATAAACCTGCCACTGCAGGCTTCCAACGTTTTTAGCGCCTTTTATGTCGGTGTTTCTCCGACGAAGAGGGTTTCGGAGGCTTTCCTAAAGATTTCAGGATGCGGTTCACGTTTGTTTACGTCTCCAGAAATTGTTATTATGCGAAAATACTTCTTCAGATCAATTTTCCAGAAGTTCCCATACAAGTTCAGCTATGGATATGTTTGAAATGATTCCAAGCTTGTATTTCTCATGTACCGCTGTAACCCTTCAACGGCTTCCCCGTCTAAGCTGAAGTAACTTTCCTCAGCAAAGGATTCCATGCCCTTAACTATAATCGGATGGGAAACTTGTCTTCTCATTGTCCGTGAAAGGCGTATGTTAAAGTGAGGTTCCTCCATGCTGGAAGCTGTTTCCATGTAGATTTCATCTCTAAGTACTTACGCTTAAACTTCGATGCCTTCACATTGCAGTGGCATGAAGCTTTCGAAGGCAGGTTCATAGAAAGCGTAGCCGCCATTAACTAGAAGCAATGCGTCAAATAAGATTACCGCTTTAATTGGCATCCTGATCCCGCAGAATGAACTTTACAATAAAGGGTTTGACAAAAACATGACGGCTCATAAAACTTGAAGGTGTTCAATTGTTTAGTTTAACAGTTTTACGCATAAAAATTTCCGGCACTGCAAAGAAGCCCCAGCAAGAGAAGAAGATGACAACTGCCCATTCAGACCCGTTTAAAGGAACAGTGTTGAAAAGAACTCTCAGTAAAGGAATGTAGATCACTGCCAAAGTTGACAGTGTGGAGATTAATGTGGCTGCAAGCAGCCATTTGTTGTTTAGAAATCCCACCTTGAAAGCATTTTTGCTTTCAGATCTACAGTTCCATACAACCACCAACTCGTATAAGCATGCCACTAGAAAAACCATAGTTCTCGCTTTTTCAAGAGAACCTAAAACCATGTACCCCCACCAGAAAACGCTGATCTCAGCGATTAACTGAATTATAGTAGCTGCGAAGATAAAAAGCGTCATTTCATGCAGTAAGCCCTCCCTGGGGCTGCGTGGAGGCCTCTCCATAACATCCTCCAACGGGGGATCTTTACTCAAAGCTATGGCTGGCGGGCCGTCGGTTACAAGATTTAGCCACAGGATCATGGCGGGTAAAAGCGGTATGGGTAAGCCTGCTAAGGCGAATGATCCAACTAGGATTAATTCAGTGAAGTTGAGTGCAAGCAGGAATCTGATGAACTTTCTGATGTTATTGTAGATTATTCTACCTCCCTCCACTGCTTTCACTATTGTGGCAAAATTGTCGTCCGTTAGAATCATGTCTGAGGCTTCCTTAGCTACGTCCGTTCCAGTCACACCCATGGCTATGCCGATGTCTGCTTGTTTAAGCGCTGGCGCATCATTAACGCCGTCTCCAGTCATCGCTACAATATGTCCCTTCTTTTTTAACGCTTTAACGATACGGAGCTTGTGCTCCGGAGAAACTCTTGCATAAACCGTGACTTTCTCCACGATTTCCTCAAACTCCGCCTCAGGGATGTTATCTAATTCAGCACCTGTTATGGCGAGGTCGCTTTCTTTGTATATTCCAATTTCGCGGGCCACCGCCATAGCCGTTAGTTTATGATCTCCAGTTATCATAACAACTTTTATTCCTGCCTTCTGACATAGCCTGACAGATTCTCTAGCCTTTTCCCGTGGCGGATCAATCATGCCCACGAGGCCCAAAAATACCATGTTGCTTTCAACGTTATCCTCAACGTATCCTCCGTTCGCTTCTGATAAAACTCTGTAAGCTACCGCTAAAACGCGTAATGCTTGTCCCGCCATTTCCTCATTTTTGCGGAGAATCAGATCCATATCCTCATCGGTGAGCTTCGTTTCCCGGCCATCCTGGTACAGGCGGTTGCAGAGCTGTAAAACTATTTCCGGTGAACCCTTTGTGAAGGCTATGTAACGATTATCTGGTGACTTATGTATAGTCGTCATGCGCTTTCTTTCTGAACTGAACGGTATCTCGCCAGCCCTAGCATATTCGCTTTCAACTTTAGTTTTGTGTATTCCCGCCTTGGCTGCAGCAACAATTAAGGCGCCTTCTGTAGGATCTCCCACTATAGCGTTCCCGTCAAAACTAGCGTTGCTACATAAAGCTCCGCCCAATAGGAGGAAGTGTAAACCTGGCTCCTCAGCCGGATTTACTTGTTTGCCATTAACGTAAAATTCTCCTCTAATATTATAGCCTGAACCGGTAACGTCGATTATACGTTTGTCTACGAATATCTGACGTACAGTCATTTCGCCTTTAGTTAAAGTACCTGTTTTATCTGAGCATATTACTGTCGTAGAGCCCAGGGTTTCCGCGGAGGCAAGTCTACGAATAACCGCGTTATTTCTAGCAAGTTCTCTGGCACCTAGAGCTAGAGTAACCGTGACTATGGCAGGTAAGCCTTCAGGGACAGCAGACACTGCCAGCGCAACCGAAACCATAAATATTTCAATGCTGACCGCGCTATTTCGTATAAATTCAAGCATAATGATTAGAATAGCTGCAGCAACAACCACTAAGCCTATTTTTTTAGCGAATTTGTCGAGCTTAATTTTAAAGGGAATTTCTTCCTTTTCCACAGTCTGAACCATTTTCGCGATTTTTCCGAATTCAGTGTTCATTCCTGTAGCTACGACGACGGCTTTCCCTCTTCCATAAACCACATGGGTTGCTGCAAAAACCATGTTTCGCCTCTCAGAAATCGGTAAATTCTCAAAAAGTGTTTCTGCACTTTTGTTTACTGGTAAAGATTCACCGGTTAAAACAGCCTCGTTTGTTCTAAGCTCAACGGATTCTATGATGCGGGCGTCGGCAGGTATGCGATCACCTGCTTCAAGAATCAGAATATCTCCTGGGACAACCTCTCTGGCCGGGATCATGACTTCTCTTCCGTTCCTAAACACCCTGGCCCTAGGCGCCGCCATCCTCTCTAGGGCTTCTATAGCCTTTTCCGACCGATATTCCTGGATAAAGCCCACAACAGCATTCAGAAACACAATAGCGCTTATGACCAAGGCGTCAGCATAAGCCTCAAGTGTGGCGTGAGTTTCCGCGGCAGCTTCAAACCATCCGGATATCAGGGAGACAGCTATGGCGGCAAACAGGATAAGCGTAAAAACATTCTTAAACTGAAGTAGAAAAATCCTGAGAGGAGAAGCCCTTTTTCGCTTTTCAAACTCGTTATAACCATGTCTCTGCAGTCTCAACGAAGCTTCTTCATCGCTTAATCCTTTCAAATTTGAATCCAAAACATTCAGGGCATCTTCAACCTTCATCATGTGCCACTCGTGGTTCAATCGCCGCACCATCAAATGTCCTTTTTCAACATCAATAATCCTAAAGAGAACGTGAAACCCAGTTATATAACCTTAATTATACAGCTTGAAATTAAATGGCTGTATAAAGCTTTCTTTTAATTGCGAATTCTGAATATTCCAAAAACGTTTATGTTAATTGCTAACTTTGGAGGATACCCTGTAGTGTTTAACACTTCCCTATGTTGAGAAAGGATGTGGCCGTGTTTTCCGATTCCACAGCGGTATAATGATTTTCCCTGAGATGATCAAGTCTCTTTTCTTTTACCTGTGAAGTATGCCATTAATGCAATAATGAAAGGTATGTGGATTACAATTAGTTAGAACAGCTAACGAAAACACTTTAAACCATAGGCTTATAGGCATGGAGAATAGGCATATGTTAGTTAAAGCGCCGCCCCCGCTGATGACGATGAGCATCAAGCTTAGAGCCAGCTTCTCATTAAACTCTCTGCCAAGAAACTCAAGGATGCTGAATGTCACGTAAATCGCCATTGTTGCTGAGAACCAGGTGAACAAGAACGCTGCAGCATCCCTCTCAAAAAATTTAATGATGGAATACCCAATGAATAAGGCTAAAAGTATAATCAAGTGAAATGGAAACCTAAACCTGCGGCGGCGCATAAAATAAGCAGTAAACGCGCCTGTGGAGGCTGCGAGAATAAATAAAATCAGTGATTGGAGCAGTTCAATTAACATTACACATCAAAAAATCTGAAGCATCAATTAACTTAAAAATGTAATTTCTAGTGAACTTGAATATTTCATGAAGAAACACGCGTTTCCACAGCATTTGTAAGGTTATTATGGGGTGACTGCGCTGGAAAATGCTGTTCAGCATATCCCTGGGTTTATGAATTGCCTAATTGTTTCAAGCGTTTTTTCTATTCGCATGTGGATTTTCATTTCATTTCGCCATTCTTCAGGAAGTTTACGTTTAAATCTTCCAGCTGCACGCCTATCCATTATAACTATTATGCCTTTATCCTCCGGGCTGCGTAAGAGTCTCCCGGCGGACTGCGCTAGAGCGTTTAGGCATGGCATGTCGTTCGCGTATTCCACGGCTTTTACCCCGAATTTTTCCCTGAAATACTTGTATAAGGCTGTTTGTAGCTCCGTTTTCTTCGGGAAGGGCAGCCCAACGATTACAACGGCTGAAAGTAGACTCCTGCCATCTAATGTCATATCTACCCCTTCACTTATTTTTCCTCTAGCAACGCCGAAAACAACGCATTTTCCATTTCCCTGCAAAAATCTAAGGACATCTGAAATCCTTGTCCTTTTCTCCTCTACAAACAGAGGCACTTCAATCTTAACTTTCTGGGCTATTTCCCACATTACCTCGTAGGAGGGGAAGTATACTGCAACCCTTCCATCTACTGTTTGAATTATCTGGCCAAGATGGGATGCTATACGCTTCCACTGCAATTCACCGCGTTTCTCAAACTTCGTTGTTACAGCCCCGTCGACGAGTATAAGCCTGTTCTCACGCGGAAAAGGGCTGGGAAGCTCTAGGCTTTGACAGCGACCGCGGTTCAGACCTAGAACATCCATATAATAATCCATGTTCCAAAGCGTGCCTGACATCAAGATGGCGGAGCGAAGCTCGTTGATTATGCTTGAAGCCAGCGACGGATCGAGGCATCTGATGCCGAGGCGCACAATTTTTCTCCGACCTCCCTCAACCTTAACGTATCTCACGTAGCTTGAACCCGTTAAGCTTACCCAATCAATTAGAAAGTCAACGCAGCGTGAAAGGTAGGATATTGGTGTTTTTCCTATCTCACTCCTTTTTACACGGATTTGCTCGCCACAATCTGCTAGCTTATGAAGTATTTCAACTAGCGCTTCACCAGTAGCTCGGAGCTTTTTAGCTAAAGCCTCCGTCAAGGCGTTTCCATCAAATATGTGCTCCACATCTACCCCATAGTTTCTGTAGGCTTTTTTTCCAAAATCCACCATAACCCTGTATAAGGCCTCTAAAAAGCCCATGTCATCAATATCGAAGCTTCTAACTTCCCTGTAGGCCCTCCTAACAGATATTGACGAGAGTTCATGTGAAAATATGCCGCTGGCATAATATGGTAGACTGTGCGCCTCATCGAAGACACAGTTGATAGCATTTGTGCGGATTCCAGCCTTCCCCAGAATTGAGCCGCGGATAGCGTCCACCAGAATGTAATTATAATTTCCTATGACTATATCCGCGTGACGCGTTAAAACCTTCGTAACCTCATACGGGCATAGACCCTCATCGCGGCACAGCTCATAAGTCTCCTCGGGAAGTATAGGCCCGATATCCTTAACCCTTCTGATAAGGTTGTACGCCTGCCAGCTTGGCTTCCATCCATTATAGGTTTTCAAGTAATATTCACATGCATCGCCGAACAGCCCCTCCTTCAAGCCTTTACAGTAGTATAGAAAATCCCTGTAGGTTACGTCTCTAAGCCTAGAATTTTCCAATACATGGGGGCACATTTCCTTCTTACTTTTAAAGATTGCTGCAACAAAACTTGCACTGCTGTGATCCTTTATATTCTTAAGCTCCCTAGAGTAAATTTCAAGCTGATTCTTCGTTCTAGTTAGAGCTATAAGCCTCCCAATAGCGGGATTATGATCTCTAGCGGCAAAAAAGGCCGTTAATACTGAAATTGACTTTCCAGTGCCGCATGGAGAGCACAGCAAACCTATTTTGCCATCCCGCAGAGTTCCGTAAGCAAATTTTATGGCTTTAAGCTGGAAAGGCCGGAAACTCGCATACGGAAAGAACTCCCTAACCAACCCCTCAAAATCACCTTCCCCCATAGCCGCTCCCATGTTAATTGCTGACTGGGCAGACGCCACAACTAAAAGAGTCCCGCATTTTTCACAGAAACGACTCTTCAAATACGTATCCGAATTGTAAGCTTTCCCGCATCGACGGCAAATATAAACTGCTTCCATCTCCAAGACTTCACTGAGTCATTTAGTGATTTTTATGGTAAAAGAAGTTTCCCTATAGGCTTGGCGATTAAGCCGTAATAAGCCATGACAATAAACCTCAAATTAGCCTAAAATGAGTTCAGAAGTGGTTTAAGCTTGCTGAGAAAAACTGCTTAAGGTTCAGACGAGACGCGGGGATTTGAACATGCTGGCTAAAACATGGACTGAAATCTCCCGCAAAATCCCATCTTTTATTATTTGCGTCTTCGAGATTACTTATGAATGCAAATATTCTATACCAATCGTAAAAGTAATAGACAAAATGTACAATTTGTAGGCGTAAAGTTTTACCCTGGGACTTACTATGCTTTTTGACTGGGCTACTTCTAATCCGATTCTTTCAATTTTCTTTAGGATTGCGTCTCTTGTTTTGCCCATTTTTGCAGCTATGTCCGCTGGTTTGAAGCCTCTTAAAACCAATTCTCTATTTTTCCTCCTCTATCATCCATGGTTTTCCTTTAGGATGGATTACCCTCTGACCTATACCTATCCCCTATCTTTTTGACCTACCCCTCCCCCCCTCTACCATCGAGAGGCTGTTGTCTTTTAGCATGCATTTGGAAAGCCTCGTTTAGTTTTCGGAGCAGCATACGCCAGCGACGGCAAAACAACGCCTAACAATAGGATTGCCAATGTTCCAAGCAAAACTGTCCTCTTCATATCCATAACCAAACCTACCATGAGCGCGTAATGCTTAAAAGGCTTATTCCAAACATAAAACTTGAAAACCTCGTGTACACGCGCACACAGAACATATGCCGCATAGCGAATATGCAAAGTAAACATAAATTCATATATTCAAAAAATGATAACTTTTTGATTTCTGAAATAGCAAAGCATAGGCGAACCGTTTTCGTAAGAAGGCATTCTATATTAAAGACTGGACAACTACTTTTTAGCATACATAGATTGGTGCTTTATGCCGGTGAGCGGTTTTAGTTTATGATGCTGTGGAGCGGCATTTAGCTGTTGAGAAGCTTGTCACTCGTGTTTCAGATGAAGGCTTAGAACGCAAGTATTACAGGTTTAGGCGCGCCCGATGGTACGGCGGCATAGTTACGGCTGACTGCGTGGGCTGCGGGCTTTTGTGCAGGTTTTGCTGGGTTTCAGACTACGCTTTGTGCAGGCCAGCCACGGCTGGAGCGTTTTACACTGCGGAAAGTGTTGCGGAGGAAATGCGGCAAATAGCCAGAGAATCTGGTTTGAGGCAGCTTCGCCTAAGCGGCGGGGAACCAACTCTTGGAAAAGAGCATTTGCTGAGGCTTCTTGAACTTTTAGAGGATAAAGGCTATTCGTTCATTTTGGAGACAAACGGCATACCATTAGCCTATGACGAAGACTATGCTCCACAACTATCCAAGCGCAGTTTTGTCCATGTGAGGGTTTCGTTGAAAGGCTGCAGCGAAAACGAATTTGCCATGCTTACCGGCGCAAAGCCTGAAGGCTTTATTCTGCAGTTAAAAGCATTGGAGAAGCTGGTGGAAAACGGTGTAAGCTGCCACCCATCTGTTATGGCTTCATTCTCCACATGGGATAACCTGCAGGCGCTTGCGGAAAGGCTTGCCGAAATAAGCCCGGAACTGGCGGAAAATTTGGAAGTGGAAGAACTAATTCTTTACCCGCATGTGAAAGAAAAAATCGCTAAACATGGACTTCGATATCACACAGGCTACCATCCCGACAAAGTTCCCACAGAGTGAATATAAATCAGCTCGAGGCTTTATGCGAAGATTTTTTGTCTCAGGTTTAGAAGTTCTTTGTAGTCTTTTTTTTGGCTTTTTCTATTTCTTTCGGCGTTATGAGTACGAGTTTTGCTGCGAATGGGTATGTTTGTGCGGCTTCTATTATTTCGTCGCGGTATTCTTCTTGTGCGACTACCACCATTTTTAGGGACCATTGGTGTACTAGGTTTAGCCTGTATATGAGGTCAGGTATGCTTCCGTGGACTTGGACTTCGAATGGAACGTATGTTAGTCCGAAGATTTCCATGCTAGGTCTAGGGCTTTCTCTTTGGCTTTGAAGGGTTTGTCCGGAGGCCTTAAGTCGTTTATTGAAGGTCTTTTGAATGGTTCGTACCCGAAGATTTGGCCTATGACGTGTAAATATTCGACGAGGGCATCGTGGGTTGAAGGCTCTTCTGCTGGGGCTTCTGCTCCTGGCTTGGCTTCTTTATGCCATTTTGTTTCGGCTATTTTCACTTTTTCCTTTTCAACGAGGTATTCGGGATTGTTAAGGTTGTCCTTTATTATTTTGTAGTCGTGTTCCGTTAGTTTTCTACAGGTTTTTCCCTGAAGGTAAGCATACCATTTTTCGCTTTCCGGAAAAAGGTCAAATTTCACGGTTTTCGAAATGGCAAGCTTTTTGAAGTCTAGATAAAAGCCTGTTGGAGTAGTTTC
>JANXET010000008.1 GCA_025058315.1 Candidatus Bathyarchaeota archaeon
AACTCATTGAAGGGCATACTGCAGGGGCTAGAGACATTAAACTTGCCAGTTGCGTATTCGTGGGGGCATCCTCCTGCCATGAGGCTATAAATGCTGAGCAGGCAATGGAGCGGTTGAGACTCGGATTGTTTCTTATGATTCGTGAAGGCTCCGTAAGAAGAAGCTTGCCAGCGATACTTCCTAAACTAATAAGTTCAAAAGTGGACCTTTGTAACATTGCCCTCGTAACAGATGGTGAAGATCCAGTGGATCTGATGGAGAAGGGTTACCTTGATCATGTGGTTAAGGAAGCAGTTGAATGCGGGCTTGATCCAGGTAAGGCTATTCAGATGGTGACCTTAAATCCTGCAAGACACTTCAAAATGGACAGTTGCATAGGCTCCATAACGCCTGGAAGACATGCTGATATAGCATTAATAAAAAGCTTGGAGAAACCAGAAGTTTTACTTACGATTTGCAATTGACGTGTTCAAGCTAAGGACGGAAAATTTGTAGGAAAGCTCGAAAAGTACTCTTATCCACACTATGCGCTTAGAACCATGAAAGTGAAAGGAAAAGTTAGACCAGAAATGTTTAAGATCCAAGCTCCGATTCGAGAGGGTTTTGTGAAGGTTATTGCAGCTAGATTTGAGAATGAAATTGTCACTCGTAAGGAAGTAGAAAATGTTAATGTTGATGATGGTGAGGTCAAGTCAAATGCAGCCCTAGACTTAGCTAAAATAGCCGTTATTGATAGGCATAATCGAAGCGGCAGGATAGGCTTAGGCTTCATTAAAGGTGCGGGGCGAAGGTTAGAGCCATTGCATGTAGCCTAAACTTTGATGAAAATCAATTAGTGGTGATAGGATATAACGATGTTGAAATGGCCTCCGCTGCAAACACCATTCTGAAATTGGGCGGCGGCATCGCAATAGTAGATAACGGTCATTTAATGGAAGTACTGCCGCTGCCATTCGCGGGAGTGATATCTACTGAAAGTCTAGATGAAGTTGCTGATAAGTTGAAGAAGATTAATAAAACTCTAATGATGATGGGTTCGCCTTTCATAAAACCTCTTAACGCCATCTTTTTCACGACATTTGTTTCACTTCCTGAAATACGCTTCACAGACAGGGGGATAGTGGATGTAAAGGACAGACGTTATATCTCGTTGTTTGCACAGGATTAGTTACAGGGGGTATCGGTAACTTTATCCCTTGCAAACTATGCCTATTTAGTTGAGGTCACCGTGAGAAGCAGAATAATCTGCAAATTGTTTCAGGAATATTACAGTAAAGATTTTCATATAGAGAATGCTCCGAAGCAGATGGATAAGCGAGAGTTTGGTTTCATTCTATTTTCAGAAGGCGTCATGGTGCGCCATAAAAGGTTCAAAAGATTGGATGAGCTTAAAGCTTTCATGCGGGAAAACGTTCCATCCGACGCGTACTATTCATGTGCTTATTATGAGGATCCTGAAGCTGAAATGGACAAGAAGGGTTGGGTAGGTGCTGACTTAATATTTGACATAGACGCTGATCATATCCCGACAAACTGTGACCGCGTACATGATGAGTGGACTTGCATAAGCTGTGGTTTTGAGGGGAAGGGAATTGTCCCGAAGAATTGTCCAATATGTGGCTGTGAAAAATTTGATGTTAAAACATGGCCATGCGAGAAATGCTTGGAATCAGCAAAAGCGGAGACTGTGAAACTTCTGAACTTTCTGATTAATGACTTCGGATTCTTAGAGGATGAAATTCAGCTTTTCTTCTCCGGAAACAGGGGTTACCATGTTCACGTGGTAAGTGAAGCAATTAAGGAACTTGATTCCTCAGCACGCAAGGAAATTGTCGACTACATATGCGGTATAGGTTTAGATGTTTCGTTTCATGCACCCGTAGTTAAGAAACATGAAAAGGGTGTGGAAGTTGGGAGAGGAATGAGATTTTCATGCTTTGGATGGCCCCAACGCCTCTGGAGTGGAGCCCAAACTTTCTTGGAAGAGGCGAATGAGAATTATTTGAGGGAAATCGGATTAAAGCTTGATGTGATAGACACAATCGTGAAGAATAGAGCTGCTTTGTTAAGGGGTTTACGTGAACATGGAGGGTTGCCTCTTATTAGGGGTGTAGGTGCGGGAACTTGGAAGCGAATATTAGAGCATATAGTAAACTTACAGTCTGCGAAAATAGACACAGTGGTGACTACGGACACGCATAGGCTGATAAGGTTGCCGAATACGCTAAACGGCAAAACGGGCTTTAAAAAGGTGGAGTTGCCAATATCCAAAATTGATGAGTTTGATCCCTTCAAGGAGGCGATAGCTTTTAGAGATGGAAGCATAAAGGTGAAAGTTGTTAGTGCCCCTGCCTTCAGAGTGGGTGACGAAACCTTCGGGCCATACAAGAATGGAATTATTGAATTGCCGACGGCGGCTGCCTTACTCCTGCTATGTAGAGAACGCGCTGAGGCTGTGGAATAATAATGATGTATAATGAGCTTTTTGAAATCTGGAAGAGGGAGCGAGAATCTAAAGATCTGGCGCAAATTCCGCCGGACTTCTACGTGAAAGCATCAGAATACATAAAGCGCTTAAAGGAAGAGGAGCGAATGTTGGACAAGAAAACGGTGAAAGCAAGTCTTCTAGCTGAGGAACACCGAAATGTAAAGCGCATAATCCGTGAATTGATGAGGATGAGATATGAAAAGATTGTTCGAATTTTAGCGCGTGGGGAAAAACCATCAGCAGACGTTTTAGTTTCTCAGGAAGAAAAGATAATTTCGGGAAGTCTAAACTTTGCTGAAGCATTTCGCAGTTTTGTTAAAAATGTGTTGCAGGGGCGCCTTTCAGATTCATTTTCGCAGGAAACTCCCAAGAGAATTTTGGTGCGTTTTTTGAAGGATGTTCCATCAATAGTCGGGGCTGATATGAAAATTTATGGGCCCTTTAAATGCGAGGATGTAGCCTCTCTGCCTGTTGAAAATGCAAAAATATTGATCAGGCAAGAGTTAGCGAAGGCTATCGAAACATAGGTTTGATATGAAAAAAGTATATGAGTAAGTCGTTCCATTCTTATGCAGAAATTGAGCGTGACGTAACATGAATGTTCCAAAGGAGATAAGAACATACTGTCCGAGATGTAAAAACTATCAAGTTCATTCGGTTTCGCTGTATAAAGCTGGGAAGAGAAGAGCCCTTGCTAAGGGAGAACGTCACCATGAGCGAGAGAAGAAGGGCTACGGTGGGCAGAAGTATCCTTTGCAGAGAAAGTTCTCCAAAACCACAAAGAAGCAAACTCTAAAATTGAAATGCAGGGTCTGTGGCTACACGAGACATAGGGAAGGCATCCGCTTGAGAAAACTTACATTAGTTTAGGCTTGGTGACCCGTAATGGTGTCGTGGGAAGAGCTTATCCCAAGTCCGAGAAGCCGCTTTTTGAGAATTAAATGTTTAAAATGCGGAAACGAGCAGATAATCTTTAGCCATGCAACAAACATGGTTAACTGCAACGTCTGCGGAGCTGAACTTGCAGTGCCGTCCGGCGGGAAAGCAGATATTAAAGGTGAAGTGATCGAAGTTCTGGGATGAAATAAGGCGGTAAGCATGGTTTTAATTAAGCAGGAATGGCCTGAAGTAGGCGACCTAGTTATCGCTACAGTAGAAACGGTTACCGATTATGGAGCTTACGTGAGGCTTGATGAATATAATAATAAGATTGGTCTTCTTCATATTTCCGAAATATCTTCCTCTTGGATACGAAACGTTAGGGATTATGTTTGGGAAGGGCAAAAGGTTGTTTTGAAGGTTTTACGTGTAGATCAGGAAAAGGGGCATATTGACCTATCCTTGAGAAGGGTGACTAAGAGAGAAAAAATTGACAAAATGCTTTCATGGAAGAGGGAAAGAAAAGCCGAGGCGCTTCTTAGAAGTGTCGCCGAAAGAGTCAGCTTACCATTAGAACAAGTCTATGAGAAAGCTGGGGTCCTAATGGAGAAGGAATACGGGTTATATGAGGGATTCGAGAAAGCGGCGAAGGAGGGCCCCGAAATTTTAACAAAAATCGGAGTTTCAAAAGATCTTGCAGATGTTATAACTGAGGTGGCGAAGGGAAAAATACGCCCGCCAACAGTTAAAGTGAAGGGCATAGTGGAGCTTCGCTGTTTAAGACCTGACGGCGCTAAGGTAATTAAGGAGGCTTTTCTAAACGCTAAAAAAACCGAGAAGGTAAAAGACTCAAAGGTGCAGTTTTACGTTGTAGCTGCTCCGAAATATGCCATAGAGGTTCAAGCTGACAACTATAAACATGCGGAGGCAACGCTGCAGAGGCTTGCTGACGCCGTAATCTCATATGTTGTTAAGGCTGGGGGGCAGGGCATTTTTAGAAGGGAAGGATAGTGGTTTGGCTTTTAAGGAAATGTGTGAATTGTAGGGTGTACACATTAAAGAAGGATAAATGTCCTTGCTGTGGTGGAGCGGTCCGAGTTCCGCATCCACCTAAATTCTCCCCACATGACAGGTATTTAAAGTATAGAATGGCGCTGAAATCGGGGGTCAAAGAATGAAGGAGACCATGATAAAAGAACTTACAAAAGTTGAATTGAAAAATCCCGTCATGATTGAAGGGCTGCCGGGACTTGGACTTGTAGGGAAAATTGCTGTGCGCTATCTAATACGGCGGTTAGGCGCCCAAAAGTTCGCCTATATTATTTCTCCTCACTTCCCATATTTTGTACTCGTAAACAAAAAAGGAAGCGTCCGCCTTCTAAGAGGAATCTTCTATTTCTGGAGAAATGAAAAGGGAGAAAATGATCTCATTCTCTTCACTGGGGATAGCCAAGCCCAAACTATAGAGGGACAATATGAAATATCTAACAAAATTCTCGACTTTGCAGAGCAATATAATGTTAAACTGGTCATAACGCTGGGCGGGTACCGTGTGGAGACGAAAGAGAAGCCTAAGGTAATCGCTTCAGCAACTAGTCGAACAGTCCTTGAAAGAGCTTTGAAGGCTAATGCAATAATAAGCCCCATGGGAAGCCCCATCGTCGGCACAGCAGGGCTCATTTTAGGTTTAGCTCCTCTGAGAAATATTGATGCTTTATGTCTATTAGGCGAGACCCGTGGATACCTGCCAGATCCTAAAGCGGCAAAAAGTGTTTTAGAGGTGCTGTTGAAACTTTTAAACATTAATGTTGATCTATCCGGAATGGATGAGGCGATCATAAAAGCTGAAAGCATGGTGGCACGCTTACAAAAAGTTGAAGAAAGAAGAATCCTGCAGGAAGAGCTAATGCGCAGATCCGAAGATAAAAAGATAACCTACATATCCTAGGAAGCTAAGTTTTCTTTAAATACCCGTCCCTAGGCTCGTATATTGTTCCCTCTCTCTGCAGCTGCGCGAGTAAGCGTTCTGCTTCATTTCTTGAGAGTTTATATTCTGTCTCAAGCCTATTTAGAAGCGCCATTTTCTCGACAAGCCCAGTTTCTCTCTCCATTTCAGTTATCAGAGCAATTACAACTTGAAGCTTATCTCTGAGGCTTTTAGGCTTCCCCGTCATTATCAAATCTATGTCGAACTTGTATGAGGACAAGTCTATTCCCACTTCCTCTAAGGATTTTTTCATCAGGTTTATGGCAGCTTCAGCATCCTCTGGTAGAACTTCCTCTCTTAAAGCTGCGCGGGCCCTGGCTTCAGCTATCCTAATCAGAGATTCAAGTTGACGGGCTGTTATGGCTATGGGTGATCCTTCTGTTTCGCTAGCAGCTCTCATTGCCAAGTAAAAGTCTTTCAGACGCTGTACAGCTTCCGTAGTTAAGCGGGGGTGTATCGTCTTAGCATAGCATATGTACTTCCTCAGCAAGTCCGGAGTTATCGGCGGTTCCACAGGGCTTGAACCTTTTCTATGGATTTCCAGGATGTGCTCGGACATTTTGCTGTCAGTCTCCTTGTTTGGGACATCCCTTAGTACGAATATTATGTCAAACCTTGAGAGGATGGTTACTGGTAAGGATATGTTCTCAGCTATGGTTCTATGCGGTTCATACCTTCCAAGCGCAGGGTTGGCTGCGGCTAGCACGGCTGTTCTAGCATTCAGTGTTGCAACTATCCCTCCCTTAGCAACCGAAACTGTGTGCTGCTCCATGGCTTCATGTATTGCAACACGATCCTCTGGGCGCATTTTGTCAATTTCATCTATGCATGCGATCCCTTTATCGGCAAGTACAAGAGCGCCAGCCTCAAGGCTCATACCTCCTCCCTTTTCTCTTATAACTGCTGCCGTAAGTCCAGCCGCTGTTGTTCCCCTTCCAGAAGTGTACAGGCCTCGCGGGGCTATCCTGGCAACGTACTGAAGAAGTTGCGATTTTGCTGTTCCAGGGTCGCCTACCAACAGCACGTTCAGCTCCCCCCTCACGTTAATGTCAGGAAGCACTTTGGGTACTCCGCCGAATAGCAGATACATTATAGCCTCCTTTATATGCTCATATCCGTAGATTGAAGGTGCAATAGATGCTATTATCTTCCTTTGTATCCATGGATCCTTGGCGAGTTCTCTAATACGTTTCTCCTCTTCCGGGGTAGGTAGGGCTGTATCAGGTTCCTTCCCTAGAACATCGATGGAGTTGGCGTCCAAGTGTAAGACGAAGGTACGAAGTTTACCTGCTTTTGCAAGAGATGGAGCTGCAGCACGCACAATACCAACTATCGATACGTGATCTCCCGGACGTGCAACATCAACTATTTCACTTCCAACAAGCTTCACATGTAATGTTCGTGGAAGCTGTCCCGGTGGAAGATCCTCAGGTCTTTCTTGAACACGTAGATCTTGCGAGTCTACAAATGTAGATTCTTCTTGCAGAAACTCAAAAGACCCCTTTCGCCTGCACGCAGGATTTGAGCAGACAATCGGAGCCCTTAAAAACTGGCCAGTTTGCTCAACATAAGTTATCTCTTCGCATCCCTTGCATTTGAATGCAGCTCGCACTACCATTGGTCGTACAGGAGTTGACCTCACCACGATGCCTTCAATCATGACCAGTTTACCGATATGGGCTGCACCTAGCTTCCGCAGCGGGGTTGACTCCAACAACTTAACAATTCTAACGGTGATTCTTTGCCTTTCAGCGTACTCGCGAGCTTCTATCTCCAGCTGGGTTTGCGCGGCATTGTCTGCGTATTTCAAATATTCGGAGGGGTGCTCTAGGAGGGCATTAGCAAGGCTATGATCAAACGTTAAAATATCTTCAAAATCAACTATGAGAGAGCTTTTGCCGGAAACCGCCAATTGTGATATTCTCTGGCGGTACTTCTCAGTCTTGAACAGTTCAAGGAAACGTTCCTGTGGATCTACGGCTTCTAGCTCGGTCACTCGTCGCCCTCCTTCTCTTCCTCCAGCTTCATTAACTGGTTTCTCCATTCCTCAATTAGATGATGAATCTTACCGTAGAGGATCCTCTCCTCCTCAGTGAGACTTTTTATAATTTGCGTGCTTGTAGCAGGGGTTGATGCAAGTGAGAGTATTTTCTTAAGCCTTAGATTCACGATATCCATTGCCAGATATTTAGCTTTTTCATATTCCCTCATCTTTTCAGGGTTCTTAACTATTTCTACCTTGATCTGCGAGAGATATCTGCGAAACTTGGGATAAAAATCCTTAGGAAACTCAGAAAGTTGCCCAGCAGCCTGTAACCTTTCTTTCCATTGGATTTTATAAAGTTTCAAAGGATCCAGGGAATCCTCACTTCTGAAGCGCACCACACCTGCCTTCTCAAGCTTAGAAGCAATCCAGTATGGCACTTCATATTGTGCACCTTCCTCGAAAGGGCCGATCGATAATCCAACTAACTTGATTTCGTGAAGGTTGCGGTTAGCGATCACTTTAACAGGTGAATTTTCAAATATGAAATCCAAGGCTTTGATCTCATTGGATAACTTGGATCGCAAAGTAAACGCCTCAAAACTTCAGTTATTTGTACGCTGATATAAAAGGTATAGTCTAAATTCATGCAATGCTTTTCTAAAAAGTTAATAATAACTCTTAGGATAATGCGTTTTAATACGCTGCTCAAATTTTGTTATTATCAGCTTAAACTAAAGGATTTCTAAATTAAAAATAAAGGTGGGAGAATTAAATTTAACCTAAAATTCTTTCTATTAGCTCTCTTTCTGCTTCATTCGGCATCGGTATGCCTGTAACTTTTGCTGCTGTTTCCGTTAGGCTGACAAGGTCTTTTCTGCTTATTAGGTTAAGGCTCCACCTTCTGGCGCCCGCGAGCAACTGTTGTAGTCCCACTCCAACTCGGTCTACTAGATACGTGTATAAGGCTATAGCTTCCATCGGTATTTCCTTGAAGCGTTCTCCATATTTCTTCTTCAGTTCCGGAACTGTTACAAAGAATTTCTCAGGATCTGAGCCGTACTTTTCCGCAAAGGCTTTAGGAAGCTTGCCTTCATGCGCCAGCTGCTTAAAGTAGTTGGCCTTCATTACGGCTGTTAATGGAGAACGGCCCATTAGCACAGCCTTCACCATTGGGCCTTCTCCGAAGTTGCTCAAGGCTATAGCCTTCAAAATTTGAGTTTCGTTTATGAATCCCCCGGCCATGACCAAGTCAGGGATGTACTTGCCCCGTTTCTTCAGCATTCGTGCACATTCCAGCACAATAGCCTCCAAATAGACGGTTGGTATGCCCATCTCATCCATCATTGGAACTGGGCTCATCCCTGTTCCGCCGCCTGCCCCATCAAAGTATACCGCGTCAACTTTAGCCTCTGACGCAATCTTGAGCGTGTAAGCCACAGCTGAGGGTCTGTAAGCGCCAGTTTTCAGGGTTATATATTTGGCACCTTGCTTCCTCAGCCATGCCACATCCTCAACAAAGTCCTTCTCCTTGGGTATTCCGACTCTGCTGTGTCTTTCAAAGGTCTTGAAGAGTCCACTTTTGAATGCTTGCTGTACCTCTGGATCCTCTGGATCAGGGATTACAAGGTAGCCTCTCTTCTTCAGCATTATCGCTCTGTCAAGGTCCCTTATTCGAACTTCCCCTCCGATTGCCTTAGCACCTTGTCCCCACTTCCTTTCAATAACATTGACCTCTAATTTAGTTATGGCGTAAACATCAACGCCCAATCTCTGATCCTCAACGTTCGTTTGTACTGCTATTTCCCCATATTTTCCATCCCAGAACTTCCTGTACAAATCTATCCTACGCTTCAGCTCCTTTGAATAGGTAACTTTACCGTTTGTGATTTGTGCCTCTGGATCCATGCCGCATACATTTTCTCCAACTATTATCATCGTGCCGGATAGTGCGCAGCCTATCGCAAGCCCTTCCCAGTTAAGCCTCGCTACATCTGTTGAGCCGAAAGCACCTGCAACTATTGGGATCTTTAAAGGTATATTACCTATTTTCGTTTCGATGTTCACGTTTGGAAATAGCATCACATCAGGATTTTCAGCTGTTCCCATAGCTTCAAAAAGCCCTGCTTGTATGTTGAAGTGGGACCAGTCGAGTCCAAAGTCTTTAAGTGCACCAGCAGTGCTGAATCCAAACTGAACAGGTTCCGGGTATAGGGCTTCCCTTCCCCTGAAAGCAGACAACCCGATTTCGCACATCACTGGGCAGTCCTTGATGCATATTGGACACATGCCACTTGTGGGGCTGGTATCCTTAACGCGCGTTGTTGTTCCAGTTGTTGATTTTCCGTTTAGGTATGAGCTGTTTCTGAATACTCGCTCCGTCATGTCCATCACCAATTTAGAGTTTAGCAATTTTAGGCTTTGTGAACTGATATAAACTTTATCGTATATCACTTATATGCTGGAAAGTGATTATTGTGAGATAAATTAATCATATATCACGGGAAGCGGTTATGGAAAAGCATCTGGGGCACAGGTTGATACAACGCACGGGAAGAGGATCATATATCGTTTCTCTGCCTAAAAAGTGGGTTCAAACTGCAGGTTTAGATAAGGGAAGCGAAATCGAATTTAAGCTTTCAGACGATTTTTCCCTGGTTCTCATCCCGAGGAAGGTAAATGGAGATGGGTTAGAGGTTGAGAAACGAAAGAGGGAGTTTTGGGTGAATGTGGAGCCGAAAGATGACGTTAAATCTGTATGCCGAAAAGTAAAGGCTCTCTATGTGGCTGGAGCTGATATGATTCGTATCCACCTAAGGAACAAGGATGATGCCTCAAAGTTTAAGGAGGAAATAAAAGATCTTGCCAGAAGCATGCTTTTAGGCTCAGAGATTGTTGATGAAACATCTAACGAAATCGTTATCCAAATCTTGGTGAAACATACTGAATTTTCGGTTGAAAGAGCTATCAGGCGAATGTCTGTAATAGCGCTTTCAGCCCACATGGATGCTATTATATCTATGAAAAGAATGGATCAAGCACTCATCCAGAGTGTGATGAAAGCATGTAACGATGTAAACCGGCTTAACCTTTATGTTGTACGTCAGCTGAAGTTCGGAATAGAGCAAAATCTCTTTCGTGAGCTTGGATTGCGAACACCAAAGGAGTTTCTTGCTTACAGGATTGTTGTTAACGATGTTAAAAGCATAGCTGAAAATGCCAAGAACATTTTGAATCATGTGCTTGCTCTGAAGAAGATGCTCGAAAACCGTCAGCTTCTTCTTAAGGAACCCTTAGACGAGGAAGTTTACTCACAAATACTTCACTTTAACTCTATAGCGCATAAACTACTTGAGAATTCGATCAATGCATCTTTCAAGTGGGATTATAAACAGGCTGATCAGATAATAGCGCAAATAGAATCTATCGGTGCCCTTGAAAACGACATAGTGACTATGATATCTAGCAAGAAACTAGATCCTATAGTCTCATCAGTCTTCAGCATTATTTTTGACAGTTCAAGACGTATAATTGAATATAGCCGAAACATTGCCGAAGTAACGTTGAACAAGACCGTTGAAGAAATAAGCCTTATTCCAGTTTAGAATATGATCCATCAATCCATAAGCATTTATTAAATCAGCTACAATATACAGTTAATGGCAAGTTATGGAGGGCTATAATTGAGTTTTGAGATGTGGGCTGAAAAATACCGGCCGAAAACGTTAGATGACATGGTAAATCAGAAGGAGATTGTTGAGCGGCTGAAAAGCTTCGTAAGATCTAAAAATGTGCCTCACTGCATTTTCGCTGGTCCACCAGGTACTGGTAAAACGACAGCGGCCTTATGTTTGTCCAGAGATCTTTATGGAGATAATTATCGTGAGTATATTATGGAGCTGAATGCAAGCGACGAAAGAGGTATAGATGTTGTACGTGAAACCGTGAAAACTTTTGCAAGGGTTAAGCCCATAGGCGAGGTTCCCTTTAAGATAATGATTCTGGATGAAGCGGACAATATGACTGCGGACGCTCAGCAAGCCCTAAGGCGAACTATGGAGCGTTATACTGAAACATGTCGTTTCATTTTATGCGCAAACTATAGTGGCAAGATAATTGAGCCCATACAATCTAGGTGCGCCCCGTTCCGCTTCACCTACTTACCCAGAGAGGAGCAAGATAAGTATCTAAGATATATAGCTGAAAAAGAAGGTGTTATTCTGCTGGATGAGGGGTTAGATGCCATCTACGAGGTCTGCAGCGGGGATCTCAGGCGTGCAATAAACACGTTGCAGGCAGCAGCTTCGCTTGGTAAACCTATAGATGCAAAAGTTGTCTATTCCATTACGGGGAAAGCGAATCCGGCGGATGTTAAAAAGCTTATAGAAATAACCCTAAAAGGCAATTTTGTTGAGGCGAGAAAGCAGCTGAGGGAAATGATCCAGAAATACGGTGTAGCGGGAAGCGATATAATCCGCCAAATCCATAGTGAAATATTCAAGGCAGATGTCTCTGAGCCTTGGAAGATAAAGCTTGCAGAAATAATAGGTGAAATAGATTATAGGCTTGTTGAGGGCGCAGATGAGGAGATACAGCTCAGCGCCTTATTGGCTAAGCTAATTGAGGTTGCATATGAAGTTAAGGGTGCAAAAAAGGTGTAAAATGTGCCTCAGCCCTGGACTATTAAGCATAAGCCAACTTCCCTTAAGGAAGTGGTTGGGAACAGAGAAGCCGTACAGAAGCTAGTGGAGTGGGTGAGATCTTGGGATAAGGATGTTCCCAAGCATAGGGCAGCATTCATATATGGGCCGCCTGGAATAGGTAAAACCGTTACAGTAGAAGCTCTGGCAAAGGACTTCAACATGGAGCTCATCGAGAAAAATGCCAGTGACTATAGGACAGAAGAGGCCGTAAGGCGTATTGCAGGTTTAGCCTCCCAATACAGATCACTTTTCAGCGCTAAAAGAATAATACTTTTTGACGAGCTCGATGGGTTAACAGGATCTGCTGACAAGGGTGGTGTAAAGGCTATGGTTGAGGTTATACAAAATGCACGCTGCCCAATAGTTTTGATAGCTAACAATGCCTATGATCCCCGTTTCTCGATCCTTCGAAACTACTGTCTACTTATAGAATTCAAAAAACCAACCATCAGTGAGGTTATGCGTCACCTCAAAAATATATGCCTCAAAGAAGGGATTCATACTGACGAAAACGCTTTAAAATTTATAGCGCAGCGATCTGAGGGTGACATCCGCTCGGCCGTGACAGATCTACAGGCTGTGGCTGAGGGAAAAAAGAATATAACCTATGAGGATGTATCTTGGCTCGGCTTCAGAGATCGACAGGAAGTAATCTTCAACGTTCTGAGGATGATTTTTTACAGCAAAACCTGTAGCGGTGCAAAGCATGCTGCAAGCATGGCTGAAGTTGATCCGGATATGCTTCTAGAATGGATATACGAAAACATTCCCAGCCACTTTCAAGATCCACATGAGCTGGCAAGAGCCCTAGACGCTGTTGCAAAGGCTGATGTCTACCGAGGACGAATAAAACGTACACAAGATTGGAGCTTCACCCGTTACATGCTAGACTTGATGACTGCAGGTGTGGCGATGTCAAGGGTTAGCTCTAAGCCTTCAGGGTGGGTCCCGTTCCATTTTCCGACACGAATATCCGCACTTTCAAAATCTAAGGAAGAAAGAGTCATGCAGATGGAGATTGGACGCAAAATTCGAAGAAAGTGCCATATATCCGCTGCGAGAGCCGCAAAAGAGGTGCTTCCTTACCTGCGGATAATATTCAAGAATAATGCGAAGATGGCTGCGGGCATTGCTAAGTGGCTGGATTTAACACCCGAAATGATATATTATATAGCTGAGGATGAAGCGAAAACTGAGGAAATAAAAAGGCTTATAGGTATATGAATTTTTTAATGAATTCTGCTTCCTTCGCTTATGTCTTTTTCAGGTTGTAGGATGACAACGTTGCCTTTATCATCTTCCGCCGCCAAAATCATACACTGGGATTCTATGCCCATGAATTTCCGCCGCTGAAGGTTCAATATGAAAGCGCCCTTCTTTCCCACGAGTTCCTCAGGTTTATACCATTTCAAGAGTCCAGCAACAGCTTGTCTTTTCTCTGCTCCAAAGTCCACAATCATCTTGATAAGATTTCGTGATCCAGGAATTTGGTTTGCCTCTATAATTTTTCCAACACGTAAGTCCAGCTTCTGAAACTCCTCAAAAGTTATCTCCATACCTTGCACCACGCTCACCTTCATTTGATGTTATTCTTTTAAGCTTTTTCGTTCTTCTCCGCTTTATCCTCTCAACAGCTTTTAAAACCCCTTCCCAACCTTCGATGTTCTTCGAATTAATTATTTCGAATGCCTCTTTCGTGTTTATCCCTTGAAGTTCCTCACCTAAAGTCTTCCTCGTCAGGTATGCTGCAGCTCTTAGAATTTCGTTATTCAATCTTGAATCTACTAGATCTGCCAAGTGACATATCAGAGCTTCAATCGTATGTGGTTTAATAGGGCCATACTCGCCATGATGCGCTGAAACCACGTGGATTAGTTGCATAGGGAAATCCCTTCTTACTAGTTCGGCTATTACAATTGACAAGTGGTCCATGTAATCTGCTATTTCTGTCGAGTTTATGCTTCCATTTTCTTTTATTGAATATGTTAGTGGCTTGAATATGTCGTGAAGTATTGAGCCGGCTATGACGAGGTCACGGTTAACTTTTCCATGATATATTTTCTCAACGGAATTGCAGATAGCCAGCGCCAAATTTGTTGTAGAAATAATGTGCTCAATAAAGCCTCCGAGGTAGCAGTGGTGATGAGACAAACCGGCAGGCGAGGTTTCAATAGGTAAACCAGAATAAACTTTTCCGTTAACCTCAAATGTGGGATTTTCAAGTAATTCAGCAACCTTTTTTCTTAAGTTTTCATCCTTAATCTTATCTGTTAGCGTTTTAAGCTTTGGATGGAGCAAACAGGCCACCCTTTTTTTAGGAGGATAGGCTTATTTCTTCAGATAATTATTTAAAGTTATTAGTGATTCTTCTCTTTTCCTCCGTGGCTATTTTATGGGCAGCCCTTATAGGCTCTGGAATATTACTGCAACGTATACAGTGTTTAACTATTGATACAGCCCTTTCCAGGGAAACCATGTTTCCCACACTGATATAGACGGGTTTACTTTCTCTGTTAACCCTTAAAACTGCACCAATAATCTTTCCATTATGCCTTAGGTAGGCAAATTCTCCGTCATGACCTTCAACCTGCCCTATTAGTCTACTCTTAGCAACCCCAATTGTAGGTCGCCTCAAGATAACACCCAAGTGGCTCGCAAACCCACAGCCTCTGGGATGTGCATAGCCATGTCCATCAACGAGGAAAACATCAGGCTTAATCTCTATTTTCCTTATACAAGATGTTGCTGGCGGGATTTCTCTAAATGAAAGAAGTGTTGGGATATAGGGAAAAGTTGCTCTGCAAAAGGCTGTTTTCGACTCGATTATCCTTAGATTTGAATAGTCCATGATGGCGACGGCGCCTATGGCCCACTCGCCAGAATAGGATACATCAACGCCAGCAACATAGCTAATTTTTTCAGGCAGCCTATCTGTAAAATCAATGCGCCTCGACAGCGTCAGCTGAGCTTTATAAGCCTTTTCAATTGAGAAATTCCTGTCCAAAATGTTTGCTGTCATTATTTTAAGTTATTGTAAAGCTAACTTTTATGTACTGCTCTTTAAATGAGCTTGTATATAATAGCTATATTCCTATATACTTGTATGTTTAGCTTTATAAAGCCAAAGTAGACAAAAAAGATGGGAAATAAAATATTCAGTGTGATCGCTGGTGTTATTACTTATTGCTGAACGTTGCCACTGTTATTGCTGCTGTTTCCATTTTGCCATCGTTCTACAATAAGTTTGTCATCACCGACTCTGAAGCTTACTTTAACGAATGTTGAATCTGAAACCTTGAATGGGAACATGCTGTCCTCAGCGAGGTCTTTCGGTAAGTATATCAGAAATTTGCCGTCCTTTCTCCTGAATAATCTTGCTCTTCCTTCACTGACCATTACCGCTCACCGATGCAACTTTTAGTTGCCAACATTAAAGGCGGCAATATTTAAACTTTTACTCGTTCTATTGAGCTCATATAACATTTCATATGTTTGAGAACTTTATGGGCTTTTCAAGGCTACTGAGCAGTACAACTCTACTGTCCACGGACTCGTCAATCACTCTATACCCTGTTGACTCAGCAATTTTCTGCGCAAATTCACGAATTTCTCTGTGACTTGGCATATGATCATAACTGAGTCTTAACCTTGAAAACCCAACATGCATAAAGGCTTTGGGCTCTATGTATGTAGGATTGGCCTTTTCAATAAGCCGTACATAATCCTCGATTGGCTCCATGTTCAACCCTCGGACAGCGGTTATGCGGATGACTGTTGGACATTTAAAGCTTGGCAAAAGCTCTAATGTTTTATTGATACTTTCCCACGCATCTGGAACTATCGGACGACAGACTTTTTCATGAACCTTCTTGTTTGGAGCACAAACAGATATGTAAAGTTGTGTGGGTTCGCTGCTCAACTTAGCTAAGGCCTCAGGTACTGTGCCATTTGTAACAAGAAACGTTGTGAAACCTCGTTTATGGAACGCTTCTATGAGCCCGCTTATTGGTTCGTAAAGGGTAGGCTCGCCAGTAAGGCTTATTGCAGCGTGTCTAGGCCTTAACGCCTCCATTAGTTTCTGAGAGTCAACTTTAAGATTTCCTTTGTACCCGCTCAAAAGGTTTAGCTGTGCCCTTATACATCCTTCAACAATTTCTTCTGGAGAATCCCATGTCAAAGGAGCGCTCTCATTCCATGATATGTTAAGATCATTGCTCTGAGCCCTCCAGCAGAAGAGACATCTTTGGGTGCAGTAGAAGAGCGACGGGGTCATCTGTATACACTGATGAGATTTTATGCCATAGAACTTCTGTTTATAGCATGGTCTGTCGTGTATTAGTGACTCATATAGCCACCTACATCTTTTAACTGCGGAATGATGTCCTACGATTTGGTATCTATGCTTCTTCAACGATTCAATAAGCTCTCTCGGTGCTGGTTTCATGAGATAATCGCCTATTTTGCAAGGCATAAAAGTAAGTAAGCAGCATATAAGAATGTCTCAGGCTTACGTTTTCTTCAGATTCCACGAGAAAAGCTTATATTAATTCAAAATAAGTTTTATTTAAAAGCTATGGCGAAAAGTTTCTATAACATGGAAGAAGGGTTGTATCTGCTTTGTCGCAGATAAAAATATGTTCTCCAACATGTAACCTTTTCAAGTGCGGTAAAAATGCTGCAATATACCGTAGGGATAGTGTATGGTGCAAATGGACGGAGGACAAATGCAATGTTTCCAACTGCTCTTACGCTTTATGCGTAAAGAGAAGGCTGCTTCCCAGAGGTGTCTGCGGAGAATCCGTAAAAAGGAAAACCTCTGAATCACAGCCAGAAGAAGTTGCAGGTCCATCGATAAAGCTTAGAGGACGAGCGCTGCGCAAAATAGGTGAAAAAGAGTTATTCTAGCAATATGCCGCGGCAATCAGCTTTAAATAGCTTTTACACGCTTAACAATAGGCGGCCTTATTTTTTTCAGAACTCTATATCCGCATACAGTACACTTTATCTCTCCACCGCGGAGCTCAATATCCGTTGTAGGGACTCTTGCCCCGCATCTTACACACTCGTAGACTATTACAGTAGCTTCATTTTCCATATTGCCCACTTTTATCTCTACAAAAGCAATATATTGCTTTTAAATGTTTCCCATCTTATCCGGGATGCATATTGAAAAGGTGGATAAGAAACGGTTTGATGGAAATTGTTCCGGATGAAGATTTGAAAAACATCTATAATTCCTTTGATATTATAGGTGACATTGCAGTCATACGCTTGAATGAGTATTCAAAGAAATATGGGCAATTGATAGCTCAAGCCATAATGAAGATGCATCATAATGTCAAGGTTGTCTTGGGTCAGATAAGCCCAGTTCATGGAGAGTTTAGGCTTCGTAAACTTGAGCATCTCGTAGGAGAAAATAGAACTACAACTATTCACAAAGAATCCGGCTGCCTATTTGCAGTTGACCTGAACAAATGCTACTTCTCGCCAAGACTATTTTATGAAAGGTTGAGAATAGCAAAACTTGTAGGATGTGGCGAAACAATTCTAAACATGTTCGCCGGAGTAGGGTGCTTTTCAATAGTTATAGCAAAGAAGTCCGACGTTGAGAAGGTTTACTCAGTGGATGTTAATCCTGATGCTGTCTGGTTTATGCGTGAGAATGTTAGGCTTAATTCAGTTCATGGGCGAGTTATCCCTATAGAGAGTGATGCTAAAGAGATTGCAAAGAGGCTACGCCAAAAAGTGGATCGTGTTCTCATGCCGCTTCCAGAGAAGGCTTTAGATTACCTGCCTTACGCGGTTGAAGCGTTAAAGCCCGGTTGCGGATGGATACATTACTATGATTTTGAGCATGCATATAAATGCGAGGACCCTCTTGAAAAAGTCAAGCATAAGGTTCGCGAAAAACTTGAAAGCTTGGGCGCCGCTTTTAATTTCCGGTTTGCGCGTATTGTACGATCAACAGGACCAAACTGGTACCAAGTGGTTTTAGATATTTCTGTCAGTAAGTAGCTTGGAGCCTGGCAAATTTAATAAGTTATTCACGGCATTATTTTATGGGGTTTGTATGAAAAGAAAGCTCATGGAAATATTGGCATGTCCAATCGATAAGTATCATCCACTAGAACTATACGTTTTCGAGGAAAAGGATGAAATTGTTGAGGGATTAATCGTCTGCCCAAAATGTTTAAGATGGTACCCCATTCGAGATGAAATTCCAGAGATGCTTCCTGATGAGCTAAGAAAAGAAAGCGAAGACTTGCCGTTCCTAAAAAAGTGGCTAAGCAAGGTTCCAGAGAAGATTCTTAGTGAAGGAAAACCCTTTAATCTTAGAAGTGGTTAAAAGGCACCTAATCCCTAATTTTTATAAGCTTACCTGTTTTTGAGGATTTAAGTGCTGCTTCAGCTATTTTAATCGCCATCAATCCATCCCAGCCTGTTATTAGCGGCTTCGCCTTTCCAAGCACACAATTCACGAAATGCTCCAATTCAAGTTTAAGCGGTTCCTGCCAGGGGATTCTAGGCTGAACACTCTCTTTTGCACGTTCTATACTGAGTTCCTGTGTTATATAGTCAAGTTTTATTATAGCCTCGCTCGATGTAATCACAAGCGTCCGCGTCTTGTATGGTGTTAACCAATTAGCCTCTATAAACGCGTTTTTGTTCCCATCAAACGTCAGCATTATATGCGCGTAGTCCTCGAATTTACTATGCCTCAAGCTTCCAGCCTTAGCATAAACTGCCACTGGATTCTCGTTGAAAAGATATCGCATCATGTCTATGTCATGTATCGCCAGATCCTTAACTACTCCCACATCGCCTATTCTTTCAGGCCACTGTGAAACTCTCTTCGCAGTGGCGCAGACGATTTCGCCGAATCTTTTTTCCATGAAGGCCTCTTTTATGTACTGTATCCCAGGTATAAACCGCATTAAGAAGCCAACAGTGAGCAGAAGTCCATTACTCTCCGAGCACTTGAGCAAAGCCTCGGCACACTTCGAGTTCGCCGCCATAGGCTTCTCCACTAGAACATGCTTGCCAGCCTTGAGCGCTCTTAGCGCCTCCTTAGCTAGACTTGTGGACCAAGTGCATATGCTTACTGCCTCAATATCCTTTCTGCGCAACATTTTTCCGGGGCTGGTATATGCTTTTACGCCAAATTGTCTTGCAACGGTGTTAGCTCTCTCATAATCTATATCGCATACTGCCACAAGCTCCGTCATCGGAAGTTCCTTGAAAACCCTCGCGTGGTTTCTACCCCAGAATCCTGTGCCTATAACGGCTACACCTAATTTATCCATCATCTCGCAGTTACACCTCTCCCGAATCCCTTATACACGAGCCCTTCGACCTTTAGCTTTAAAGGATCTAATGCTCCTTCAAGATCAACAACGGCAGCGGGCATTCTCATCATCAACTTTAGCCTTTTGACGTTTAGCCTCTTTATCTGATCATGCCCGGCAGCGATAATTATGCAGTCTGAATGTTCCAAAGCCTCTGCTAGGCTTCTCTTAATTATGGTTGAAATTCTAAACTCCGCAAGTGTTTTTCCCGACAGATACGGGTCATAGAGGCTTATTTTGGCTCCTTTTGACTCTAAAAGTTTTATAAGTTCTTTCACGATAACCTTCGGAGCGTCCACAGTATTTGGGGTTTTTGAAGCGCCTATTATCGATATCTTCGCTCTGCGAAGTGTTTTACCACACTCTTTAAGCGCTTCATTTACTAAGCGAAAGACATGTTTAAGTGTTTCATTATTGGATTCCTCTACAGTTTCAAGAATCTTTAGTTTCACGCCTAAGTTATCAGCATCAGCAAATAAAAGTTTCAGAGCCTCGCAATTGCTGTTCCAGCGGTCTAATGGAAGCGGAAAAAGTGGATCACCCAAGGCACTAACTGCAAAGTAGTCTACTCCCATTTTCTCGCATATGATTGCAAGTTCACGGGATACACCTTGACTTACATGCGCGTAGACTGATTGGAACAGCGCAAGCGCCTCCGCTGTCTTTACATCCGTTGTTCTAATAACATCTACTTGGCTTATTGTTTCCAGCACCCTAGACGCTATTTCTAAGCTCTGCCTATCTGAGGCCGCCACGACTCTCCTATAACATGACAGAGTCTTTAAATTCTGATCTTCAGAATGAACTACTGGGCTGTAGGCTAAGAAAAAATCTAGACCAGATCTAAGCCCAGAAACACTTTCCAACACGTCCCTCACAAAACCATCAGTAGCGCCTATTTTAACAATGCCTACGATTATAACAAGAGTCCCCTTTCTAATCCCTGGACCAGCTTGTCTCAATGCCCGCTCCAAATCGGAATAGTCCGGTTCACCCTTATCATTAACGGTAGCCGGAGCAGTAAACATTACGATCTCACTACTTGAGGCTGTTAAACTTATGTCGCTGCTAACTTTTAATCTGCCCTCTTTTAATTGCGCTCGAAGGAGCGGCTCCAATTCGCTCTTTAAATGCAAGGTTCTACCCTTTGATAGATCATTAACTATTGCTTGGTTACTGTCTCCACACAAAACCTTGAATCCTGCTTTGGCGAAAAGACAAGCGTGGAGAATCCCAACACGATTACACCCTATAATGCCCACAGTATATTTTAATCTATGCTCAGGATTTCCTATTTCCTCGAGTTTTATGCATGCTGCGGATGACATAAAAGAGTCTCCATGATCTGCAAGTTAATATGTGGCTGCGCTTTTTAGACTGTCGATTAGTTCCCTTATTTTTATGCCATACTTCTGAATGAGTTCTCTTGCTCTTTCCCAGGTCTTAGCTTCTGCATAAAGCCTGTAAAGAGGTTCAGTTCCACTCGGTCTGATTAATATTGAGCTACTGTCTTCAAACCAGATCTTGACGCCGTCAATTGTGATTATGTTTTGTTCCTTAACCTCCTCGATTAGCTTTTTCAAAACTTCATGTTTCAATGTTTCCGGGCAATCCACTTTATCTTTTTCAATGAAGTACTTTGGTAGTTTTCTAAGCATTTCCGAGAGTTTCCGTCCCTCCTCTGCCAGAATGTCCAGGATTAAGGCTGTGGCCATTCCGCCGTCTCTCACAGCTAAATGTGGACCGTAGAATATTCCGCCGTTTTCCTCACCGCCTAGTTTTGCGTTGATTCTCTTCATAGTGTGGGATACTGTTACACTTCCAACCTTAGTCCACACAACTTCCCCGCCAAAAGCATCTGCAACATCCTTTACAAGCATTGATGAACTTACAGGAGTCACTATTTTTTCGCCTTGATTATTTTTCAGAAAATACTTTACAATAAGGGCGAAGGTTTTATCGCCCCAGTGTACTTCGCCCTCGTCGTCAACAAATATGGCGCGATCGCCGTCTCCATCGAAGGCAACTCCAAAATCCGCATGTAACGCTTTCACAGCCATGGACAACTCCCTGAGATTTTCTGGTCGAGGTTCCGGCGGCCTTCCTGGAAATGTTCCATCAATGTTTGCGTTAATTGTTGTTACTCTGCATCCAAGTTCCCTTAGAAGTCTTGGGACAGTTAAGGCGGCAACACTATTTGCAGCATCAACAACCGCGTAAAAATTTTTGTCCGCTATTTTTGCGGCGTTCACATGTCCCTTTATCGCTTCGATATAGTTATCCAAAATACCCGTTAAAAATTCAGCATCGCCAAGCCTGTTCCAGGCTGAATAATTTAATTTCTTCTCGAAAAAGATATTTTCGACTTCTATTTCCTGCTCACGAGAAATCTCTATGCCATCATGCCATAGAACTTTTATTCCATTGTATTCCGGCGGGTTGTGTGATGCGGTTATTATGACGCCGCCGTCTGT
The DNA here is from genome assembly GCA_025058315.1 of Candidatus Bathyarchaeota archaeon. Lineage (GTDB taxonomy): Archaea > Thermoproteota > Bathyarchaeia > Bathyarchaeales > Bathycorpusculaceae > DRVV01. The sequence goes on from JANXET010000008.1 coordinate 21,862, forward strand.
TTTTAAGCTTTTAACAGCATACTGTAAAGCTGGAGTTGGAGCCATACCCGCATTTAAGACTTGACAGCCAGTGGCGATCAACCCTGAAATAACCGCCTCTGTAAGCATGGGGCTGCTTGTTCTAGCGTCATGTCCAATTATGATTTTGCCTCCTTTAAAGTATGTTCCTATGGCAGCTCCAACGGCTACAGCCATTTCAGGGGTTAATTCCTTATTAACAACTCCTCGGATTCCGTTGGTTCCGAAGAGTCTTCTGTTAATCGACATCAACATTCCTCCTAACCTAATTTTAGTGCAAGCTTATATTAGATATGCACTCTTAAATTCATTCTAGCGTTGTTTGCTCACCTGGTTAACATGGAAAAGGCTGTAGATGAGATGATCCAAAGACACCCTATGGCGGCTGCGGGTGTAATGCTTCCCTTATTTACGGCTGATTTATCAGGCTCAGGTGTTTGGGGGAAGTCAACAACCGCTTCAGCTGAATAGGGCAGAAAAGTTTTTGAGGCTGTAGTAAACGAGCTTGTAGATCACATAAATAGGCTTAGGGAAATGAAGAGTTAGATCATATCCTAAAGCTGAAGGTTGTTACTCCCACTCAATTGTTGCTGGAGGCTTATGGGTTACGTCATAGACGACTCTTGAAACTTCAGATATCTCGTTTGTTATCCTTGACGAGATTCTTTCCAACAACTTGTATGGGATTCTCGCAAAGCTTGCAGTCATAGCCTCGCGGCTTTCAACGATTCTAATGGCTACAACGTATCCATAAGCACGAGTGTCTCCTTTAACTCCTGTGCTTTTCGTGTCGGTTAGCACCGCGAAATATTGCCATAACCGATCCTTTATCCCGCTTTTTTCAATTTCCTCCCTGACAATCCTGTCAGCCTTCCTTGCAATTTCAACTTTCTCCTCAGTTAGTTCACCTATAACCCTTACCGCAAGTCCAGGACCAGGAAAAGGCTGCCTGTAAACAAGTTCCTTCGGCAGTCCAAGCGCTAAAGCTACCTTTCTAACCTCGTCCTTGTACAGGTCACGTAAGGGCTCAATCACCTTCTTAAACCGTATTCTCGTCGGCAACCCAGCTACATTATGATGTGTCTTAATTTTGTCCGAGAATCTTCTAAATCCTGACTCTATTCTGTCAGGATATATGGTTCCCTGAATCAGATATTCTGCACCTGTTTTCTCAGCTACTTCCTCGAAAACTCTGATGAACTCTTCGCCTATGATTTTTCTTTTAGTTTCCGGGTCAGCTATGCCCTTAAGTCGCTTCATAAAGCGTTCTTTTGCATCAACCATTACCAGGTTTAAATTGAATCCTTGGAAAACCCTTCTCACGAACTCAGGCTCTTTTTCACGCATAAACCCGTGATCAACAAAAACCGCTGTCAGCTTGTTTCCAATCGCTTCAGCAGCAAGCACTGTTGCTACACTAGAGTCTATGCCACCGCTTAGGGCTATTATAGCTTTACCGTTACCTACTTCAATCCTGATTTCCTCAATCATCTTTTCTATGACATCTTCCATTTTCCAGTTAGCTTCACACCCGCACACTTCAAATAGGAAGTTGCCTATCATTTGCATCCCTTTTTCAGTGTGGACCACCTCAGGATGCCACTGTAATCCATAGATAGGTTTCTCTCTATGTTTAAACGCAGCCACCGGAGAGCTTTCAGTGTGAGCTAAAATCTCATAATCGCTTGGCACTGAAAATACTGTGTCACCGTGGCTCATCCAAACCTTCTCTCGTCTATTCAAACCTTTCAACACGCCAGCTGGTCTGTCAATTATTACGTATGTGGCGCCATATTCCCTTTTTCTAGCAGGACCAACTTTTCCCCCAGCCATATAAGCTATAAGCTGATGGCCGTAGCATAAGCCTAAAACAGGCAATCCGATGTTAAGTATTTCTGGGTCAAGTCTTGGGGCGCCAGATTCGAACACGCTGGCAGGTCCGCCTGAAAGTATCAATCCTTTAACATTGAATTTTTCGTCTAATTTTTTGATATTTTCAACTTTGATATCATGGGGCACTATTTCCGAGTATACTCCATGTTCTCTCACTCTTCTTGCTATCAAGTGGCAGTATTGGCCTCCGAAGTCCAGCACTAGCACAGCGTCATACTTCAAATTATTCCCTCATCCGAGAGAACTATCCTATGCTCGCATTCCTTATAAGATTGTCTCAAAACTTTCCCTTTGATTTTCAAAAATTGTAATTCTCAAACGGATGCTACAATATTCTGTAAAGAAATAGGCGAATTTTGTTGGCTACTTTTAGACCTTGTCTGGCGGCGGGTGGAAAAGGGATATCAAAGTTTCAGTTCTCACCACGTTTGGATGCTGCTCTATCATTTCATAGATTATCCGCTTCAGTTCATCAAGGCTTCCGGCTTCTATAACTATTACAGCATCATATCTTCCAAGCACTGAGTTCGCCATTTTAACACCCTTTATCCGTCTTGAGCGAACAATATCTTCCGAAGTGCCGGGTTTTGTTGTCACAAGCACAAAGGCTCTTAGAACTTTTCTGCGGAAATCTTTACATGAACTCATCAATGTTTCCCATCCAACTTAGCTTGACAGAGTCAACGAAGTTTCTGTATGAAGTATGTTGGGGTCTCTTTCAATCACCTTATAGAGTATTTCGTTTATGCTTTCAAGGTTCGGCGCTTCGATCATTACCACGGCGTCAAATCTTCCGTAGATTGAGTCAGCCTGTACAACCTCTTTTACGTTCTTCTTTATCCTTGCAACAACTTCTTCTGATGTCCCTGGTTTCGTATTTATAAATATGTATGCCCTGACCATACTTTCATCACCTGTGATTATTCTTCTACCAATCTAAAATATTTCGTTATCTCCCATAGTGTCACTCTTGGCAACTCTCGTAGGGCTTTTGAATTTGGAAATGAGATTGAAGGACGCAATAAGAGTTGTGGGCCATCCGGAGGATGTCGACGTTTACTCTACAAACAGTTACTAACGCGTTTTGAACGTGGCTAAAGAATATCCTGAATCAAGTCCCTGGAAAACTTTAGAGCTAAAAATTTAAAACAGCATTTAAGTAAAGGAAAACTTAATCAGAAAATAATACAACTAAGCATCCATGCGGGGGTTGCCAAGCCAGGTCAAAGGCGCAGCCCTGAGGAGAAAAAAGTCAAGTTTCGCAGAGCGGCTGTCCCGTAGGGGTTCGTGGGTTCAAATCCCACCCCCCGCACTAATTTGCTGGTAAATCTCGTTTGTTTTTTGATGGTTGTTGACGAGGCCTAATATGGGTAGACGCGCACGATTAAGGATCGTGACGTTTACGTTTATTTGATGTGATGAGCAACAAAAGAGACGAGGCAATTATACTACCACATAAACCGCCAAGAACTAAGTCGTCTATTGCCTCTAAAGCAAGAGACAAAAATCGGCGATGAGCACAAACACTTTGCGAAACTTTTTTGTGATAAGCCTAATCAAGTGCCCAATAACTTGCGTAATAACCTCTTCAACATGCAGGCGACAAAGGAGGAAAAGCCCCCTTATGTTAGTAGCGGTGATTGTTTCATAGGGTTTAAAGATGCATCAATGCCTCTTGCGCAATCATCTAAGCATAACACTCTTATAAAATACGGCGCCTGGCTCTTCAGGTTTTTCTATCATGCCACGTACAACAATCTCAGCATGATAGGCGCTTTGAATCGAGCCTCCTATGATCATTGTGGGATTCAGTTCACCAGTACATAGCTTTGGCAGTTGCAGCCACCGCCTCCATTATCCTAGTTACAATAATAATTCACCTAAAGAAAAATAGGCGCTCAAATCGGGGAGAATAAAGTCAAATTGAGAAATTGTCATTGTAAATCATTTTTATGTAGCTTGTTTCTGATGAAGTTTTTCATCGAAAGCGCCGAAAAACCGCCTATTGCGATTTTCGGTTTCTATCCAATAGTTAGATGCTTTAATTAACGATGTCAGACTTATCGAATTGATGGAGCTGTGTGGTTCCAGTAATAGATGTTTGGGTACCGGTTGTTTATTGGAAAAGTTTGGTCGTCGTAGATTATATCTAGGTGCAAACCATATTTTTCGATTAGGACGCATAAAAGCTCCCATATTTGCTGGGATTTTTCATCGGGCCCCCACCAGCCCCATATTTTGTCGTCAGGATGACGCATCCCCCATCCATAGTTTCTGGGCAGAACCATAGCGGCCTCAGCCTTTATTGACCCGTGAATTATCTTTGGATTTTTTACCACGTCTTGCCAGAAGCGCTTTAATGCTTCAAAATGCTCGTCCGTCATGATGCCGTACGGACTTTTTACGTCATCAGCATAGTTGAAGATAAGTATGTATTTTGCGCCGCATTTGTAGGCGTCCAGCATCTGCTTATAGATGCTTTCCGCACTATCTAAGTATGGCGGATGCATGTACCTCCATGTTATTATTATCCCCCATTTTTTGTTCTGCATTGTTGCTGCGCCCCTTATTAGGGCAATGTCTCTGGCGAAGGTGTGATTCCAGCCTATTTGGGCAAGTACAACATCGTAACCGGCCAGGTAATCGAACCAGTAAAGTGCGTAGTCGGATACAAAAACATCGATGGAATTAGCTTCGAGAAACTTAAAACCGTCATCCGCATGGAAAAGGTTGACGTAGCTATTAGCTGCCACATCATAGCTTAGGTTAAGAGTTAAGTTCCGTGTGAACGGCAAAAGCTCATTCCATTTATAGTCAATAAATATTCCTCCAGGCTCATCGTAATAGTAAACACCCAAGAATTGATCACCCCATCTTTGCTTCGCCATTTTAATCCATGACAAACGCCACTCTAGATTTTTAACTTTGAGGACACGTGAGTCCAGATCTCCGAAGAAAACTATCAGATGAAGCCCCGCGTTAACAGCGTACTCGCATATTTCCGTCAATGCTGTTTCATTATAACTTACAGGACCTGATAAAACTGCGAAAAGATTTGTGTAATCTTTAACCCGGTCAATGAGAAGCTTGGATTCAGCGCTTGTATACCCGCAGAAAGTAACCCCCACGTAAAAATCTTTTACCACATCTTCAGAGCACGAAGAGAGAAAAAGTGCAATCAACAGCGTAACCGTAAGGAAAAATATAAGTATCCATTTATCCCTCATAGCGCAGACACTTCCAGTAATCACATAATAACAGGGCTGATACAATATTATAGTGCTTGCAGACTTAAAATAATCGTTAGACCGAGAGGATGCTTGTTTTAAGGTTACGCTCTAGCTATTTTGTTTTATCGCTACAACAGTATGAAGCGCCGGAAGCTGCTAATTCAGCATTTTATTATTTGTTGCCCTTTGTCCTGTTTTTGCTGCGGTTCCTCGCCTCAGATAATATGCTAGTGGATGGTTAATTTTTGCACATACGCCGTTTGGATTAGTACACACTCCATGAGTTTTAAGTAGTTCGCACTTCGGCGGGTTATATTTAGTTCTGGAGCCTCTCTCCCCTGCAATGTGCTCTACTTGGTATCGCGTAAGTCTCTCATTGAAGTCTGAAGAGTTCCTGAATAGATCGATTATTGCATCTATTGGCATTCCTATGTTTACAAGGAAGGATGTGAGCGTAAAGCGGCCTATATGGGATATGTGACGCCCTGTTGAAGCAGCCTCGTAAAGTGCGCTGACGCAGGGCGGAAAAGCTTCAACCTTCACGGTTTTAGGCATTCCCTCAAGCTCAGATTTTCCAATCTTCTCAACGGTTAACATTGAAAGTTTCTGTGCAACATCCGTTATAAACTGCGGTAACTTCGGGACTTCACTTGCTTCCAAGCGACGCTTTATATGCCTTCTGACTTCTTCACTTAACAATCTTGCTGTTTCGCTTCTGGTCAAGTATACGGTTCCACCAGCCATTAGGCGGTTCACAAGTTTCCATTTTTTATCTCGCAGATGAACTGTGTTTCTGAGACAGTCTGAGAAATGAATTTTGAATGTGTAAGGCGCTTCTGAGGCGAGCCATATCCTCCAGCTGAAGTTCCCAGCGATAGCCATGATCTTCTCCTTAGACTCAACCTTCATGTCAAGGTAGGCTTGCTTAGCCTCTGCAAGGGCATATCTTTCCTTTATGAAGTTATTACCTGTGGCAACGGTAAGCATTATCGCCACTGGAAAAGAAAGGATTTCTATTTCTTCATGCTTGAGCTTTCTGCTGACTAGAGTGTAGAGAATGGCCTCTTCCACACGTTCCCTTGCTCTTTCAAGTACCCTTGAAAATTCAGGGCTTTGAAGATCCTCAACTTTAATGTCTAGGCTTTTAACATATTCCGCTGATTCTTTAAGAAAAGGGTACCTTGCAAGGTCGCTTTTTGTAAATTTTATTAAGGAGGTCAGCATTTTCCCAGCTTAGGCTGATTCAATCCTTGGCGCAAGGTAATACGCTAGTTTTCCGCCAATTGCCTGGTGGAAATCTAATCTTATAGGCATGTCTGTTGAAAACTCAAGCGTAACAATGTCGGAGGTTGCAGACGCTGCCTTCATTATCTCGGACAAGTAGTTCAGGCTGAAGGTAGCCTTTGATGGCTCTTTAACTTCAAGGTCTAATAGCACTGTGCTACCCTTTTGAAATGTTATAGTAGCCCCCATAATGTCGCCTGCAGCTTGGAGAACTAGCTTCTCAGAGTCAGCCTCTATGCGGACATGGTCGCTGACAAGCCCAGCCTCCTCTATTGCTCCCTGCAACCCATCGGTTGCCGCCTTAGCCCTCACGTTAAAGGGTATCTTTGGAGTTGGAACCTCCTCCTCAGAAGCCTCAAGAAGCGGCATCGTGAAGCTTCGGACGTACTTGCCCGTTATCTTGACCTGAAGCTTTCCAGTTTTCTCATCCATGGAAAGCTCTATATCTTCATCCTTTACAGTTCTTCTGATAAGCTTAAGCAACTCACCTAGGTTTATGCACATCTTCGTTGGTTCAGTGCATATGAAATCTTCAAAAACTGTTTTAGGCCACTCAAAGTCCACCATGGCCACACGGGATGGATCCATAGCTCTAAGTCCTAAACCTTCAGGGGTTACATTGAAAGTGGCTTCATCCACAAGAATAGATATGGCTGCAACCATGTCCCTCAGAAGCTTAGCGTTCGAAACTCTAAACTTGAACATGCCATTCACCCGGCCTATCCTTTTTACTCGATAATGCTTTTGTGCTATAAAAAATTGGTGCTTCTGTGGGATGCAAGAAACTTTTAACAGTAATTATCCTGAAATTTATTTCGTGAAACCCCTTTGATTGTACAACTGCTGGAACAGCACTTTGGAGGCTTCCTAGAATGGGTGGGAAGCCTGACATGGGTTGACTTTATACTTATTTTTTGGCCACTTTTGATTGTTGATTTTATCCGCACTTTGCTAAAGGTGGCAGTTATATATGCTTACTTAATACATTCCAGAATGCATAAGATGCATTATCCCGTTTACTTCACACCCAAGGTTTCCATAATAATTCCCGCCCACAACGAGGAAAAAGTAATTGTACGGGCAATCGAGTCTGCACTGGAAACGGACTACCCAAACAAGGAGATAATTGTGGTTGATGATGGATCAGCCGACAGAACATACCAGCTGGCTTATCCATACGCAGAAAAGGGCTTGATAAAGCTTTTACGCAGGGACGTGGCCAGCGGGTCGAAGGCTGGAGCGCTAAACCATGGGTTGATGTACGCTACAGGCGACGTAATTGTTACGGTTGACGCGGACACCATGTTGGAGCGTCAAGCTATAAAGGAGGCTGTTAAGCCGCTTTCTAACCCAAAAATTTCAGCAGTATCCGGAAACGTTAAGGTTCTGCGCGGAGAGCATGGAAAAAATAACCTGCTAGTTAAGCTTCAGGCTTACGAGTATCTGCTGTCGCTTGAACTGGGCAGGCGCTTTAACTCCATAGTTGGCACCTTGCTGATAATTTCTGGAGCATTTGGAGCTTTCTGGAAAAAATACGTGGACTCGCTGGGGAGATATGATAAGGATACTATAACGGAGGATTTTGATATAACTGTTAAAATGCGAAAGCTAGGCAGGAGGCTTTTTTTCGCTGAAAACGCCGTTGCTTGGACTTTTGTGCCTGAACGATGGCGTGACTGGAGGCGGCAACGTTTAAGATGGACCATAGGGCAAGCGGAAACCCTTTGGAAGCATAGAAACGTTTTCCTAAAGGAAACCTTTGAGTTAAGATTTGTTCTCGCCATCTACGACATGCTATTTATGGATGTCATTCTGCTCTTTATACGGGTAGCTTGGCTGACGCTCACGTTCGCCATCCTTGGACAGACGATGTTATATGTTCTAACTCTAAGTATCATAATTTACCTGTTATTGGAAATGTTTCTGGCGATCACTGCAGGACTTCTTTCGCCGCGGAAACAAGACCTAAAGAAGATATGGCTTGCTCCCGTTATGGTCATGTTCTACCGTCCATTGTACGCGCTGGTTAGGCTTGAGGCCTATGTTAGATGGGCGCTGAATAAAAGGACAGGGTGGTAACTGTATGAAGGCATCATAAAAGGGGCTTTTGGGACTTAATTTTATGGAGTTGACTCCTTCCATGATCAGTTAATTCGTAAGTGTGCTGAGGAGTCAAATATGCTTCTTCCAAATTAAAAGCCCTTTGGCATTTGATACATGAGAACTTTATCATTGGACTTGAGAACATGTGACCATTGGCGCACCTGTATATTGAATATATCTTTCTATAATCGACACCTACAAGTCTAAGCTTCTTTCTGCACTTAGGACACTCCAGTTCTCCGTCGCGCTCGAAGTTTCTCTGGAAGTCAACGTGTCCACAGCTAAAATGCTCAATAGCCTCACCCTTTTCGAATAATAAACTTTCACATTGAGGACATTTTAGATGGAAGTATGCCTTGTACGATCCGCAATGTGGACAGGATATGGATGAGCAGTGCGCTCTTGAGTTGAGAACTTCTGCCTCTCTAAGCTTTTCCATGGTGAATATTAGGTCTTGAGGATCTGCGCTACTCAAGGAAACCTCCAAAGTTAACGTGGGATTAACACTTACAGAGTTGGTCTTGGCGAAGATGTTCAAAACCTCAAGCATCATATCCCCGCTTATCTCTCGCGGCAAGGCTGGCTTTAGAGACAGCCTGCCCTGATGATCCTTTGTTAAAATGAAGATTTCACCATTAACCTGGGCTCCAAGAACGTATCCTATGCGAAGAGTTTCCTTATCAATTATAAATTGCCCATCAGCGTTTGAGCATACTGCGCTGAAAACCTTAGGATCCAGCAATGAGGGATACATCACACCCAAAGTTATCAGGTTAAATGGGCGTGTCAAAAGCTTAAGTGCCCTGGTTAACTCGTATGCTTTTCTCGGATCCATATTTAACGTTAATGTAGATATGGAATCTATGACTAGGAACCCCTCTTTAATCCAGTCCAAGAACTGAGCTATGGCTCTGAAGGTTTCTTCAGGTTCATATTCTAAAACTCCAATTTTGGCTTGTTCTATCAGAACCTTCTGGCTTTCAGTGAAGAAGTCAAGATAGAAAATGCTGAAGTCGCTTTCATAATGCTCCAGGTTGATTCCCATGCTTTTCATGTGAAATTTTACATCATCAGCCGATGAGTCTAGGCAAACATATAGCCCTCTTAACCCAGCTTTAAGAAAGTTTTGAATAAGACTGAACAAGAAGGGATATATCTGCGCGGCATGTTCACCGCAAATTCCTATGCAGGAAGCCTTAATTAATCCTCCGTTTAGGCGACTGTCAAGCTCATAGAAGCCTGTGGGAACATAATTCGCCATAAAATATCACTCTTAAATTAAGCAACTTTATGAGTATTCTCTGAACGTGTAGCCGCATTGAGTGCACCGCAGGAACTGCGTTGAAGCTTCGTCTGCCCCTCGTGTCTGCACCTGCCAAACATAGGCAAGGTTGTTCCCGCACTTTGGACATTCAACCTGCACCGTCGGAAGGGTGCGTAGCTTCTGCTCTTCTTCACTTATGACTGCCACAAGCCTCTTCGGGTTGTGCTGAATAACCTTTGCAACCTTTGGGGAGGCTTTCTCAGCCTCCATAGTCTTCTTATAGCCACATTTAGGGCAGACCATGGAAAGAGCTTCCTTCTGCCCACTTTTACCCTTTTTCGGCACTAACCTTGTTCCACATTTGGGACAAAATTCCATTAGTTTGCTCCACTCTTCGTCTGTTATCCCTTATCATAGTGTCTTTTAAACTTTTTCATGTTTCAATTATGATTTCCGCCGAAGATCATCAAGTCCTGAGGCGATTAGATGGGCAATCCGAAGAGCCTCAGGCACGTAGCTTCGTGTAGCTGTTAGACGAATAATCTTTTCAGCATCTTCCCTGCGTATACCCGCGGTTTGCATGTAAAGCTTCTCGCCCTTTTTCCCAATTGAAATCTCGTAAACTTCCCCAGCGTTCAGAACTGCTTGCCATCTTTCCTCGGTTTTAGGCAGAATTTTTAAGGCTTCATGTATTTTCTTAAAGTCCGGCTTCTCGCGGGTAATAGCTATTACTGGCAAAAATGTACTCTCGTTGAGTCTTTTAATATCCACTATGTTAAACCCGGCGAACGTTATGCCGTCAAGCATTACAACCCTTAACTGCTTGTAATGTGAAGAACGGGTAATCATCAATGTAATCTTCTCGGTAGCGTCAAATCCATCAACTCTAACTTTTGTGTGCATCACCCCGTCAAGCCAATATCCGCCGCGAAAAACCACGCCCACAACGGGGACTAATCCTCGTGAGCGAGGCTTGAATTTACCATCATCAATGCCTAGTACACGTATCTCCGGCTTTATTACTCGAAACCTTTGCAGGGCGAAATCACCCTCCTTTGAACAGACAACAATTGAGTGTAAACATGTTATAAGTCTAGCGAATTACAACATGAAATCACTAGTCAAAAGAAATAATGTTTAATACATTTCAGCCTATCTGATTAAGATGAGGAATTATTGTGGAAGAAACCGCGGTCATTGTTGAGGGGCTAACTGTAAAATACGGATCCTTCGTAGCTGTCGACAACCTGTCTTTTGCAGTTAACACGGGTGAAATATATGGCTTGCTGGGGCCGAACGGAGCTGGCAAAACAAGCACTATAAAGGCGATTGTAGGTGTTCTTCCGCCGTACTCTGGTAAAATCCAAGTTTATGGGAAGTCGCTTTTAGAGGATGAGGTTGCCGTTAAAAGCATGATAGGATATGTTCCGGAGGAAGTTGTACTTTTTGATTCGCTTACCCCAAGGGAGTTTTTAGAATTCATAGCCTCGGTTCGAGGGTTAAAAGCGGATATTGTCTCCTCCAGGCTTGAAAAGCTGGTTGACGCTTTCGACATTAAGAAATATTTTGACACCCCTATTGCAGCCTTGTCAATGGGAAATAAGCAGAAGGTCGCTGTGATTGCAGCTTTAATTCATGAGCCAAAGCTTCTGATTTTAGATGAGCCACTTGTAGGTTTAGATGCTCGCTCTTCAAAGATACTTAAAGAGCTAATAAGTTACCATGCGAAGCGTGGTGGCGCAGTGATATTCTCAACCCACATCATGGAAGTTGCTGAGAAGCTCTGCACAAAAGTAGGTATAATAAACCATGGTAAACTGGTAGGTGAAGGAACTGTTGATGAACTTCGAAGACTTGTTAAAAGCGCCGAGGGATCTCTAGAGGACATTTTTCTGAAGGTAACCGAGCAGGAAACAAGCCTTAATGAGGTTATTAGGGCATTAGAAGAGGAGTAGCCATTGAAGTTCATGGAGCTTTGGCGTATATCCAATAAAGTGTACAAGGAGGTTTCCTTTCAATCAATTTTCGCCCTTCGTGGGGGAGCATCGCTTCCTCAGAAAGACAAGAACGTTCTACAAATAGCTAAGAGAGCCGAAACAAACACGCTCATCAGCAAGATTTTAACCACGATTTTCATAGTTGTCTTCGGATTAAGCGTCTTCATCCATTCAATCGCAGGTTATGGAGCAGGAGCTTCAAGAGAATTCGCTATGATCGGAGGAGCTACAGCCTTCTTTGCAGCTTTGCTCTTTCTGATGGCTATAATGGGATTGCAGGTGACAACTTCATTAATATCTTCAAGAATCCTTGACGTTTTGGGGCATCTTCCTCTTTCACGAAATGAAATTTCGCGTATTGCTCTGATTACTTTCATAAGAATTTTTGATATACCCCTCTTCGTTGCGCTTGTCGCTTTTCCAATAATTTACGCTATTCAGAGCGGATCTGCAGTTGGCAGTTTTATTTCATTTATAGGCATTGCTGTCACGGAGATCTTTGCTTTAACATTCACAATAGGCTTAGCAAGGTTTTTCTATTCGAGTGTTCTAAGAGGTGGCGGAAGATCAAAGGCAAGCACCCTTTTGAGATTTATTTTTTTAATAGTTTGGATTTTACCCACCTTAGGCGTATATCTCGTCATAAACCTCGCTGGACAGATCGCTACACTCTTTGCATCAATGGCGCAGACGCTGCAGATTTCAAATTACATAGTCATAATCTATCCCTTCTCGTTCAGTCTTCTGATGTCAAATTTCGCTTTTCCAGGCCAGCTTAGCAATCTTACTATTGGACTTTCTGCCGCAGCCTCTGTTGGCTACGTTATACTTGGAGCTTATTGCCTCAAGCATATAGGTGCCTCGATTAGAAGAGTTTTCAGCGAAGCTGAGGAAAAAGCTGCGATGCATGCTCAGATCATGGAAGTAAGTATCCAGCCCAGCAGATCTTGGTTGGGAATTATTAGAAAAGATCTCCGAATAGCCTCAAGATCACCAGCTTATGCAAGCTTATTCCTGCTGCCAGCCATACAAACCGTAGTTTTAATGCTTTCGTTTCTATCTCTAGGTGACATAAGTTTGAATATTACAATCGGCATACTTTTCGGCATATCCTTTGTGAGTCTTATGCTTCCACCTACGCTACTAGCTATTGAAGGGTTAGCTTCATCCTATACTAGAAGCCTTCCACTTAGAAGACGAACAATGATCGTGGCTAAGGCTGCGGTTGCAACGCTCACATATACCTTGTCACTTCTTATTCTGCTTATTGCAGCCGTTTTTTTAAGGAGGAATTTCAGCTTAATTCTAACCTTTGGCGCTATGCATATTTTTTCAATTGCAGCTGCAAGTATGCTGGTGCTTTCAATATTCGTTAAGAAGCTATGGGAAGAAGGGTTCGCAATGGGAAACATATATGCCAGGCTTGGAACCTTCATTTGCATTCTATTTCCCGGAGTGTTAATGGCCTTAGCCCCCTTGATTACAGCATCCATAGTCTTCTTTATAGCGTCAGCTCAAGTAATTCCAGTCTTCTTTACAGTAGCCTTCCTTGAATTTGGAATAATGACAATTATTGTTCTGCGACAATAGCTTATAAAAGTCAAGAAGCATTTTCTCTTTAATGTTTATTCTGAATGGGTGGAGGCTGAAAAATGAAGCTAATGATATGCGGCGGGACAGTTGTAACCATGAGGAATAATGAGATAATTAGGGATGGCGCCGTTGTAATAGAAGACGGAGTTATAGTTGACGTTGGAAAAGCTCATGATGTCAAAAGGCGGCATGCGGGTGCCTATGAAAGGATAAATGCGAAGGGCAAAATTGTTATGCCAGGTCTGGTAAATACCCATCAGCATGCAGCCATGAGTCTTCTCAGAGGATATGCGGATGATCTTCCTCTTCAAGAATGGCTTGAGAAGTGGATATGGCCTGTTGAAGGCTGCATGTCAGCTCATGACATCTATGTTGGAGCTTTGCTTACAGCTATAGAGTCCATTATGGGTGGAACAACAACAGTCAACACCATGTATCATTACATGCCTGAGGAGAATGAGGCTAAGGCCTTCGCTGATGCTGGGCTTAGGGGCGTGATAGGGCACGTGTGCTTCTCTTGGAGAAAGGATGAGGATAGAAAGGCTTTGGAGGATTTGGCGCGGAATTGGCATGCCAAGGCAGATGGGCTTATAAGGGCAAGTGTGGATCCTCATGCACCCTACACTGTGGATCCTGAATACATGAAAGAGTTAAAGGATATTCGCGTTGATCTAAATGAAAGATACGGCTCGGAAAAGTCGCCGATTATGTGGCATATTCATGTAGCGGAAACCTATGACGAAACTGAAAAAATTCGCAGATTCTTCAACGTGAAGGTAAAGGACAGCGTGATGGCGTATTTGGATTCGCTTGGCGTTCTAGACGATCATGTATTAGCGGCTCATTGCGTGGCTTTCAGTGAAACAGACATGGATATATCGAAAGCCCGCGGAGTAAAAATATCCCATAACCCCATTTCGAATCTTAAATTAGCATCGGGAATAAGTCCTATTACACGGATGCTTGAAAAAGGTTTGACATTATCCCTTGGAACAGACAGCCCGTGCTCAAACAATACGGCGGATATGTTTCAAACTATGAAAGTTGCTGCGCTGCTTCATAAGGGGGTGAACAGGAACCCTGCAGCCCCTACTGCATGGCAGGTTCTGAAAATGGCGACTTTAGGAGGAGCAGAAGCCCTGTGCTGGAGCGAGGAGATAGGCTCTATAGAAGTGGGTAAAAAGGCAGACGTAATCATTTTAAACCTTTTCAAACCTCATTTAAGACCGGTCTATAATGAGATAAGCCACCTGGTCTACGCTGCCCGGCCGGAAGACGTTGAGACAGTTATAATTAATGGAAGAATTGTCATGGAAAATAGGAAGCTAACAACATTAGATGTTGAGAGGGTTATGGAGGATGTGGAGAGGACTAAAAATGAACTTCTGGATAGGGCAAGGCGCAACATTAAATAGTTAAGCGTAGGAATTGGCTTGAAGGAAGGTCAGCTTTATGGAGAGGTTTAAGGTTAAGGATGAAACCTTGGCGGAAAAGGGTCGACTACAGATAGAATGGGCTTCACAGCACATGCCGGTGCTGAATCGGATAAGGCGGAGATTCATTGAGGAAAAGCCATTAAGAGACATTGTGATAGGCGCATGCTTACATGTAACTAAAGAGACAGCTGTGCTTGTTAAGGTGCTAATGGATGGCGGGGCTAAGGTGGCGCTGTGCGGATCTAACCCGCTTTCGACGCAAGATGATGTAGCGGCAGCCTTAGCTGATGAAGGTGTAAATGTTTATGCATGGAGAGGTCAATCTACAGAGGAGTATTACTGGTGCATCGGAAGGGTTATAGATTATAATCCCATGGTGACGCTGGACGATGGCGCGGATCTTGTGTCCACTCTTCATGGCAGGAGAACCGAGGCGCTTTCCAACGTTAAGGGCGGAACTGAGGAAACAACTACAGGGGTTATGCGGCTGAGATCAATGGAAAAAGCTGGAGAACTTAAATACCCTATAATAGCCGTAAATGATGCCTACACGAAGTACCTTTTTGACAATAGGTACGGCACCGGGCAGAGCACAATAGACGGCATACTTAGAGCAACCAACATACTCATTGCAGGCAAGAATTTTGTGGTATGTGGCTACGGATGGTGCGGAAGAGGCACAGCCATGAGAGCTCGAGGAATGGGAGCCAACGTGATAGTGACTGAGGTGAACCCGTTGAGAGCTTTAGAAGCTGTTATGGACGGGTTTACAGTTAAGCCTATGGATGAGGCTTCAGAAGTGGGCGACATATTCGTGACCACAACAGGCAATTTAAATGTAATCAGAAGGGAGCATATGGAAAAAATGAAGGATGGAGCCATACTGGCTAACAGCGGTCATTTCAATGTGGAAATAAACCTGAAGGATCTGGAGGAATTGTCAGCGTCAAGGAGAACGATAAGATCCAATCTTGAAGAGTTCAAGCTTAAGAATGGACGAAAACTTTACCTGCTTGCAGAGGGCCGGCTTGTGAACCTTGCCGCTGCTGAGGGACACCCATCTGAGGTTATGGACATGTCCTTTTCAAATCAAGCATTAAGCGTTGAATACATTGTTAAAAGTGAAAAATTACATCCTAAGGTCTATAATGTGCCAAGGGAGATAGATGAGGAAGTTGCCAGGCTGAAGCTTGAAGCAATGAACGTAACAATTGACAGGCTAACTGAGGAGCAGAAGAAGTATTTGGCAAGTTGGGAGATGGGTACAACATAACGGTAATAATAAACTTTAAATGGGCATAACGGCATTAACAAGGCCTTGTGTGGTGCATGCAAAATGGTTAGCAAGGATCAATCAATAGGCGGTCTGATATTCATAGTGTGTATTGCACTGGCCATCTTCTACGTTGTAACGCTGTTTCATCCCAGCTGGATGGTTGATCTAGGATGGGCAAAAGATGCAAGTACTGTTCAATTCTGGATCGTGGCTGTTCCAGTATTTCTAGCATTCGTAGCAGTAATGTTCATAGGCGCATGGATAGGCTGGACCATGGCTACAACGCCGCCGCCGAAACCCATCGAGGAAATAACTAAGGAGCTTGAAGAGGAAGAAAAGAAGGAAGAGGCAAAAGATGAAACTCCGCCTACACCAGCTGAGGAACCCAAAGCAAGTAAACGGAAAGAATCTAAAAATTAGAAACCATCATACAAAAGCGGATGTTTCAACAGCCCGGCAGGCTCCTTTTCTTTTTATCTTTCAAAAAGCTCTTTATTCCAAATCTTTAGAGCTGGGGGACGCTAGCTCTCTCAAATCATCTGCACCTTCAGCGTAGCCTGAAGCTATGATGATGTCTCCCGCCTGTATTCTAGAGTCAGATCTGGGACGGATACATTTGCCATTGCGTTTTATGGCTAAAATCCACATCCCTGTCTCTTCAGGAATCCTTGCCTCCCGCAGTGTTTTACCCACCAATGCAGATTCCCCAGTTACAGTTGTATATACGATTGTCTCCTCAGCTTCTTCTATGGTGAGCTTTAACACTTGATGAGGTTCTATGCCTCGCAGCACCACCTCTGCAATCTGCGCAGCTGCATCGGAAATCTTCTCAGCGGCCACGCCGAGTCTAATCAGACCCAGCAAACCTTTAGCTTCCTCCTTCCTAAAGCCGCTGGACAGCACGAGCAACTCAAACTCTGTGTGCAGCTCATCCACATGCTCCTCAAGCCTTTGTACTTCCTCAGCGAGCTCCTTGCTATTAAGCAGCAACGCGGAATACGCTAAGTCAATCATCAGCTCTGACGTATCCTTTAGTTCAGCAAGCTTTTCAACCATCACATCGAAATCTACTTCTGTATTTCGGGTCATCTTTAATCCTCCATTTTTCCGCGTATTCCCTCACATATCTCCTTAAATTCTTTCAGGCCTTCAGGGGCGCCTCTAGCTATTAGTATGTCTCCAGCGTGAATCTTCTCATCTTCCTTCGGGTTGATTATCCAATTTTTACCTCTGAGTATGGCGAGGATGTCTATGCCCATTCTTGGGGGAAGATTAAGTTCCCCTATGGTTTTACCTACGATAATGGATTTTTCAGGCACCTTCGCTCTGATTAGGCGTTTTTCCACCCTTTCGAATATTTCGCTTACCAATGAGTGAACCCCAATGTTACGTGTAACTATGGCTGCGATGTCCGCTGCAGCGTCTGAGATCTTGTCCGCGGCAGATGCCACTATAGAGACGCCCACCAGAGACTCCGCGTCCCTTGCGTCTCTAGCCGCGATCATGTTCATAATGTGTAGGAGATATGCCAAGTTGTCCACTTGCTTCTCAAGTTCAAGAACCTCTTCTGCAAGTTCCCTATCATTGAATAGTGCAGCTGAATAAGCTAGGTCGATCATGAGTTCAGAGAGGTTTTTCATTTCTAATAGAAGGTCTCTAACAGGTACGGGTCTATATTCAACCTTTTCGAATAGCGGCATAGCCTATTGGGCTCTCCACTAAAAAATTAAACAGCCACATATTTTAAACCTATCCTCTCAGCCGAATCATTTTCCTTATATTGAGGTCCATAAAAGAAGCGCTGCAAGAAGTGAGAGTGTGGTTATGCTGTCCGCGGAGGAGCTTTCTAGAGGTATGTCAAAATTGTCAGGGTCCAGTCCACGCTTATAAGTTATTATGGCGATTGAGTAGGCGATTGAGATTATGAAGATGGCTGCTATTACGTTTGCTGTAAGTAGGAGAGCTGTGAATTTTATGAGGTTCAGCGGTGTTAGGACTTCTCCTATAGTGAGTGCCAGAAGAGAGTAGATGAAGAACATGATGGTGGAGGCCGCCCAGGCGCTTGTTACCTCTGGCAAGTGCTGTTTTATGGATGTAAAGCTGGGCTTAAGCGTTCCAAGGGCAAGTTTTGTTGTGGCTGTTGACCCGACGACGGAGCCAACATCACCTATAGTGTCTATGAGCGCCGGGTAAACTATGTAAATGGGGTATGCGCGGTACACTTCATCCTTTTGACGTATGATCTCGTCAACTTTACCAAGTGTAGCTCCGGCAACGTTGATTATGAATGAAACGATAAGTACTGTTAGCAGTGACTCTTTGATTGTTTTCATGAATTCGGTTTCATGTTTATTTTTGTTGAATAGGTAGATTGCTATTAAAAATGAAAATAGGCTCAGCATAATCATGGTAGGTCTTACAGTCATATTCTCTGTAAGCAGGAAGCTGAGCAACGAAATGTAAACTGTTGTTATGAGAAAGTCGGAGATTGTGGATTCTATCGGATAGAGAACTATGTCAGGGTCCAATCCATGCTTGAATGAGAGAAAGGAAA
Organism: Candidatus Bathyarchaeota archaeon; assembly: GCA_025058315.1. Lineage (GTDB taxonomy): Archaea > Thermoproteota > Bathyarchaeia > Bathyarchaeales > Bathycorpusculaceae > DRVV01. Next base: position 40,510 of record JANXET010000008.1, read on the forward strand.
CAGTGATCGTTAGAGGCGTGATTATGAGCAAAGCAAGGGTCATGGTCGCTACTACAAGGCATAGCATGTCAAGAAACAGGTAGACTGACATGCCTGCATATATTCCCCTGAATAGAATTGCTACGAGACCCATTAGGAGGCTTGCCTCCAAAGTCATTACGACTATTGCATGGAAAAGAAGGTAGAATGTTTTAGTGTTTCCGAAAAATCGCGCCTGAATAGTTCCAAGATGCAATGCGGTGCCTAGGCGACCGCAGAACAATCCACCTATTACCCCTCTGGCGCTAAGTATGGGTGGATAAATCGCCACGGCCCATGGTGCTTTTTCGAAGAGTCCAGTATTGTACGCAATAATAGTTCCAGCGGCTATCCCAAATATGTTAAATGCGTAAGCCATCAAAGCCTGCTTTAAGGCGCCACCAAAGCTTTTATTGCCCATGGTTGCGGTGTCCCTCCACAGGCTTTATTTGTGTAGGCGATGAAAGCAAGATGAAGCTGCTGATTTGTATATCTAGGTCAAAAACTTTGTAGCCTAGGCTGGGCATAGAGAACTTGCCTAAGTATGCACTGGTGCGGTTGGTTGGTTTCATCATCTTCGCCTTCTATTTCATCATACATTACTGATTCTCCATGCAATTCCGCCAGATCGTTTACACTTAAGCCTAAGATAGTTAATGAAACTCCTTAATTAATTTTCCAGCTAAAGCTGAAATTCATACTTAGAATTCACAACTGTTTAATTACGCTGAATTAATGCTTCAGCTGGAGTGAAGGAAATGTACGCTATATGGTTGAAGGTTGATGACTCTCTTCCATGGATAGAGCTTGAGTGCACCTGTGAAACAAGGCAAGAAGCAAATAGGTTCACCCGTAAGTTGCACATGAAGGTTAAAGTGGTTAGAGTTGGTAAGCGTAACCGAGCCTATAAACCTGGAAAAACATTCATGCTGCAGTCAGAGGTTAAACCGGTTTTGGTTTAAGGCTGACATGAGGGGCATCTGCACTCTTCGAGGCTGGGCATGTCCTTTTGATGAAGCTTACATATAACCTTCTCATATCGGATGCTTGAGCAGATTTTACATACCTTCTCTATAATGCGATCAGCAGGCACCTCTTCAGCTTTTGCTAATAGCTCTGCAAGTTCTGAGACAAGCTCCATGGCTCCCCTGGATTGGGCTATTTCTTGAACTATGATGGTGCCTCTTTCTCCTTTGAAGTACTGGGTTATCGCCGCGGGCGTTAACTCCATTCTTTCAGAAGCATCAATTTTACGCAGGTTATATTTCTCTACAAGCTCCTTGGTTACGAGCAGTCTTATGGCTGGCAGAAGATATTTGACTACCACCACACATGGAGGTTTCATTTTGCTCCCTTGAATGTTTTGGCGGCAACTTTATATATTTTTAACGGCGTTAATTTTTCTTCAACGGTGTCAGGTTGCCCGAAAGCCACGCAAAACCAGCGCTATGCGTACATCTCGTTGATCTTGATAAGCTCTTGCCACATGAAGATATCAGTCAAGAAATTTTGAAGAAGATTTTGGATGAAATACTGGCTGATGGAGTTTTTAGGCAAGCGATAGTTGTAGATAGGAATACTAATGTGATACTTGACGGGGAGCATCGTCACGCTGCACTCAAACTTTTAGGATGCAAGGTAATCCCTGTTATTTATGTTGATTATAACTCGCCTGATGTTGTTGTTCAATCTTGGGATGAGGGTGGAAGCCTTACAAAAAAGGATGTGATTGAAGCGGGATTGAGCGGTAAGCGGCTTCCGCCAAAAACTTCAAAGCACATGATAAGAGATGGGCATGTATTATTGCATATTTCCGCAATAGAGGAAACGGTGAACCTTCCGCTATCAGCCCTGAAGAATGGGATAATCCAAATTAACATGGAAAATGTGAAAAAAGCGATGCTCGTAGACTTGAGAGATGTTTTGCCACATTATGCAAGATTCCTAAGTACTGGAATAGTGGATACCCCAATTATAGTAGATGAGAAAACTAATGTATTGTTGGCTGGTTACGAGGTTTTCCAAGCACTTGATTTGTTAGCAGTAGAAAAGACTCCAGCGCTGAAAGTGAATATTAAAGAAGTGGAGATAAGATCGAAGTTATATTCGAAGACTCTAACCTGGGAAGACATATTAGCCGCCGGGATTAATGGTCCTAAACTGCCTTCGAACAGTTTCGAAGCAGTAGTTAAACCCTTGAAAATCAATATTTTATTGGATGATCTGCGGAAACCATGCGAGGTGATTGATTCGAGGACTCTCAGAGTCTACAGTAGCACTTTAGAGCTTCTATTTGGAGGATGGCCTACACCATTAGTTAAGTTGAATTCACTGTCAACTGAAAGGCGAAGTGTTTGGGCTAAGCTTGAAGGGTATAATCCCTTCAGCAACAGCGTGAAAGACAGGACTGGCTGGGCAATGGTAGCTGACGCCCTTGAGAAGGGCGAATTAAAGGAGGCTATCTATGAGGCAACCTCGACGAACACGGGCATAGCTATAACCTCCATAGCGAACATGCTTAAAGTTAAAACCAAACTCTTTATTCCTAAACCCGTTCAGAAGGCCAGCGACACGTATCTGAAGGTTCTGGGAGCAGAAGTGGTAAGGCTTCCAGTGGAATTAACTGTTGAAGCCATAAACCAGGTGGATGCGGAGGCGAAAGCTCAAAAAGCAACTCATCTCAACCAGTTTGAAAACGACGCCAATTTCAAAATACACCTTAAAACAACGGCTCGAGAGATTGATGAGCAACTGAAAATCCTGAACCTGCAGCCCACATGCATCATTGGAGGTTTAGGAACCTCGGGACATATGAGCGCCATATCATATTATTTTAAAACCAAATATGGAGATCAGGTGAAGATCGTGGGAGTGCAACCAGCGCCAAAAGAGGTTATCCCCGGGATAAGAAGAGTGGAAACGGGCATGAAATGGTTCCACCAAGCCCATTTCGACATGACCGTGGATGTTAGACAAGTAGAAGCCATAGAAAGCGCGGTGAATGTTGCCAGGAAGGAAGGGCTCCTTATAGGACTAAGCGCCGGAGCTGTTGTCCATGCATTTCAAAAGGTCGCTGCGGAAGAGGGCGTGTATGTTCTGGTTTTTCCAGACACAGGATACAAGTATGCAGAACAGTTCGAAAAATACTTTACAGCTAAACATTAATGCTGACGCATGAAGCTTTCTGCAGCTATTTTCTTCCTTACAGCTAAGAGCCCAGCCTCTCCCATGGAAGACCCTAAAGATAGAAAGCCATGTCCCTTTATTACTATAAAATTGTTCCTGTCCAGAATTTCCTCTACACTTTTAACCAGCTCCAAACTGCCGTATGGAAGTTTTTCTCTTGTTTCCACAATCCCCAACGCGCCAGCATAACGTAATATGGCCTGGTTATGTCCATGGAATACCGCGTTTACGTCGTCTCGCAGCTCATAAATTCTGTAATGCAGAATGCTCTCAGACGAGGGTTCCCTGAGGCCATAAACGTAGACTATACGCTCACTAACGTTGCATCCTACGACACGTACAAAGCTGTCAGGTTCAAGCGTATCTTTTGAACCTAACCCTGAAGCGGTTATTATAAATTCGTTTTTTCCTTCGCTTACTCTGAAGCTGAGGTTCCCCATAGATCTGCCTTCCAAAATTGGAGTTAAGCCCAGATCATGAAACCTTTTACACCAGCTCGCCAGCTCCCCAATCCTGTCATCAGCAGGCGGTTCTCTCCGCAGAAACTCGGTTCTAAACTTTACACCAACATACCTCTCCATGTTTTTCACATCAATTTTAACAGGGCGCCTCCTCTAAAAGTCTTTACGCATCTTACAGCCTCAAGCACCCTTTAGACGTTTATAGCTGGAAAGGGACAGAGAGAACCTTCACAGGCGAAGAACTTGTTTTAAGAATGAAGGCTGAATTACTTAAGGTTATAGGAACCGTTAAAAAGTGTGGAAGACTCGGCATTTTGGATTGTAGTGGTTGAAATGAAAACCGTTGAAGAGATGCTCCGGAGAAGAGGCTGAATTGGAGCCAATATAGAAGCAGGATGCAAATGTTTTGCGGCTCATTTTAATCTGCAAGAAACCAGCATTATGCCCGTTTGTTTCACCTACTTCCTCACTTTTGAGAGTGTAGTGCGCTATATCCCCATGTATGCCTTAATGATGTGCTTATGCTTCAGGAGCACGTCGCCTGTGCATTCCAATATTTATTTTGTCATTTCCAAGCACATATGCTATGTCAGCAAGCTTGAGGGCTAGAGGGTACATTCTGTTCAACCAGTAGCAAGGTGATTCCTTGGCTGTTAAGTTCTTCAGGGATTGTGTATATTCTTTGGATTACTAAATAGTCTACGATGGGTTTATAGCATAGAGAGTTGATTTAGGTTAAGGTTATGCATGTATGATGCGGACTGTTAACCACGTTTTTGAGCTGATTGGGAATACGCCGATGATTAGAATCAACAGGATGAACCCTAACCCGAATGTGGAGATGTATGCGAAGCTGGAATGGTTTAACCCGACGGGTTCTCTGAAGGACAGGATTGCTTTTAAGATGATTGAGAAGGCGGAGAAGGAGGGAAAGCTGACTAGGGATAAGACGATTTTGGAGGCTACTTCCGGGAACACTGGGATAAGCATTGCATGGGCAGCCGCCCTTAAGGGATACCGCTGCACAATCGTTATGCCTAAATCGGTTTCCATAGAGAGGAGGAAGATTCTGAAGGCTCTGGGGGCCAGGCTGGTTTTCGCCTCAACAGAGGCGGAGGCTGTTGCAAAGGCGAAGGAGATGGCTAAAAATCCGAAATATTTTATGACAAACCAGTTTGCAAACGAGGGAAACTGGAAAGCCCACTATGAAACTACAGGTGAGGAGGTTTGGAAACAAACCGACGGGAAGATCACCCATTTTGTCGCGGGCATAGGGACATCCGGAACAATTATGGGAGTGGCGAGAAAACTTAGAGAATACAATAGAAGCATCCGCATAATAGGAGTTCAGCCTTCACAGCTGAACAGCAAGCAACAGGGACTGCTTAACCCCCATGAACTCCGGCCGGAAATCTTCAACCCTGAAGAAATCGATGAAATCATAATGGTGGATGATGCAGATGCTTTGAAAACGGCTAAAGAGCTCATTACAAAGGAGGGGCTGCTTGCGGGAATATCCTCCGGTGCAGTCATTTATGGAGCCATTGAAAAGGCGAAAGAAATGAAAAAAGGGTTTATAGTGGCGCTCCTTGCAGACCACTGCTTCAAATACTTAAGCACCGAACTTTTCCGCTGAAGTTTTTAAGAGCTTTATTCCACACTACAGAGGCTAAATAGCCCCCCAACGCTCCACTTATTATTCCAGCAGTTAGCACGGCGATTTCAAGGATCGGCGCCCTTGGAAGCACCCCGAGCACATGCACTGAAAAGTAGTAGCTTAGAACCCCAGTTATGGACGTGCTTACAGAGGCAGCAGCCGTGGCCCTGCCAGCCTCCACACGGCCATCCGGAGAAGCCACTTTCAACTTATTCACGAGAACATCCGTTAACAACCCATAGAGCAGGGCGAATATCGCTGTAAGTGGAGCTAGCTGTGGACGGGTAACGGCTGTTAACGCAGCTCCTACCGCGGCAACCTTTGTAGCTCCATAGGGCTTCGAAAACAGGGCGCCAATGGTTAGGAAGAAGGCTTGAAACACTGTTAATGTCTTATCAATTGGTGTTGGAAGTATGGTTTTTGCGGCGAAGACAGCTACTCCAAGCAAGATGGTTATGAGGTTCCTCCATAACAACAGCTGTTTCGCCTCCATAATCTCCTAAGGCTTATAGGCGCACCAGGGATCCTCAGCCAAGTAGTCGCCTGAAGGCTCAGCTGGCTTTTGAAAGCCGCCACATTGCTCCATAATGTTGGATGAAAAACCGTAAGCTCTAGCCCGGCAGCCTCCACAAACATGACGATATCGGCATCGGCCACATTTTCCCTTAAGCTTGTCGGGATCACGCAGATCACTTAATACTTTGGAGCTGCGCCATATTCCGCTGAAGGCTTTTTCACGAACGTTGCCGAGATTTATAGGTAAATATGGGCAGGGCGTCACATCCCCTGTAGGGCATATCCGGCAATAGTAGAGCCCAGCCATGCACCCGCGCATGCCCGCCTGCATATGACGCATCTGGCCACATGTTTCATGCAGTATACGCATGTACTGTGGAGCGCATGAAAATTTGACGTTTAATCCCCGTTTACCTGGGTTTTCCAGCGTCTGACGTATTATCGCCTCGTACATTTCCGGCGTTATATCCTCCATTTTAACAGCTCTGCCTGTGGGAACAAGGAAGAAAAGGTGGAAGTTTTCAACTCCGAGTTTTTCTGCAAGGTCCATTATCTGGCTGATTTCGTCCTTGTTCTCCATGGTTACTACGGTGTTAACCTGAACCAGTATACCGTTAGCCCTAAGCTCTTTAATGGCGTTCACCGCTTTTTCCCATGCACCCTTAAACCCGCGGAACACATCATGCTTCTCAGGATGAGCTGAATCGAGACTTATAGATACAGTGTCCACTCCTGCTTCAGCAAGCTTCCATGCTGCTTCTCTGTTGATTAACGTGCCGTTGCTTCCAACACCCACCTTGAAACCTTTACTTTTGCCATACTGGATCAGATCGTAAATGTCAAATCTAAGCAGAGGCTCCCCGCCGCTAAATATCAGCAGGGGACGGCTTACCTCGGCTATCTGATCCATAAGCATTTTAGCCTCATGTGTAGAAAGCTCGTCTGGCGACACTTCGCTGGAAGAGTTTAGGTAACAGTGGGGACATTTAAGATTGCATTTTGAAGTAACGTTCCATGAGATTACTAAGGGAACAAAACCTTCAGCGTTTTCTCCAGCTATTTTAAGATGGAATTCGCACACTCCATCCTTAGCCATTATTTTAGAATGAGTTATCGTGAATGGAAAAGGCATAACCATGTTCAGCATGGCCTCAGCATGGCTAAGGCAGAAGTGTCTACAGAAAAGCAACGCGATGGGCTGGGCAGCTTCCACACAACTTGCCAAGTAACGGCGGGCTTCATATACTGGGCAATTTAGAAAGCGCATGTTTCCATTAAGTGCTTTCATGTTTATTGTTCTTTCAATATAGTGATCCGCGAGCATAAGTCTGTCCAACTCGTCTCTTTTAAGCCCAACCTTCAGACTTACTTCAACAGCTGTTTCCACAGTTCGCCTCCCAAACATGCCTTTAGCATTTTCCATGACGGATTCCACAGCTTTAACCCCGTACTTTTTAGCGGCAAACCATGCCGTTAAAAAACCACCTATAGTCTCGCGTTCCTGAAGCAGTCGGAACTCAACAATTTTTTGAGCCCACTCATTGAATAGGCTTTCAAAGCGAGGTTTAGCCTCATTTCTCCAATATGAAAGATCAGCTTCCATATGGGCTAACTTCTGAAGCAGCTCAAAAGCCACCTCCATTTTAACCTCGCTTGTTAAGGGCTTTTTAGGCAGCGACGGCTCAGCAGGCAACTGTGGCAGATGCTCCTCAATCAAGTGTTTAACGTCATCTAAGAAGTCGACATAGTATTCCTCGACAAGTGCTTCAACCTCGCCGATAGCCAGGTTGAAAGCCTCGTTTATGATTTCACGTTCAGCAGCCATTTTGGTAGCCATGGCCATATGATACAGCAGTGAGCCTAGCATTCCAGGATCTGAACTTCTACTGCCTCGGCTTCCGTAAAAAATCTCATAAACAATTTTCACAGCAGATTCAAGATCGCTAGAGGACAGCAATTCAAAGGCTTTATTAAGCTTATGGCTTCTTTCAACCAGCAGGTCAATCCACTTATGACTGTGGAAACGGTCAAACTTCAGCACTCCTCATCCCCTCTGGAAAGCTTAAGAAGGAAATATGACTAAAACTTATAAGCCTTACATAAAGGGTTCTGTTGCGGCTACACCTATAAGCTTAACACCATTAAACTTGTCTGTGTGATATGGCGCCGGGAGTGGGATTCGAACCCACGCGGCCCGTGAGGGCCACAGGCTCTCAAGGCCTGCGCGTTATCCACTCCGCCTTCGGGACCGGGACGTTTAAAGTTCCAGGTTATCCCGGCGCTCCCGGCAGAGTTACGTATACACCATCAGAATTTTAAACCTTTATCTCCATTAGAACCGAAAGCTCTAAATTTCATGCTATTCTAACTTTTCAAAGAGCCGGATGGGCCGGTAGTCTAGCTCGGTTAGGACATCCGCTTGACGTGCGGAAGGTCACCGGTTCAAATCCGGTCCGGCCCACTTAAAATTTTAAGTGACTGATTGTTCAAGTATCCAAGCCCTGAGCTGCTAAACATGCTGATAAAGCAAAGAAACGAGGAAGCCCTACTGGAAAAATCGCGAAAAAATGGCGGCAGGCGCAACAGCGGATAACCCGCCATTCCACTTTACATGTTCAAGCGATTTTTCCCGCTGGATACACTTTTTATGTCGGCTCTAATCTAAGCTTAAGTCCATTGTGTTTATGAAGCAAACCCAGCTATCCAAATTTACGGTTACCCTGAACCAGCATAAACCGTGAAACAAACACAGAAACCTGTAGGAGAAACATGCTAGGGCCGATGACTCCCCCAGCCAAAAACACAGCCGCTGCCACTTATAATTGGCCCGGCCTCATGCCGCTACAATTTGGGCCTAGCCTCATACAATAGTGAGAACAACTTAGACCACTTCAGAGAAGGTGAATATATTGCAAGAGTTGTCCGTATGAGGGTGTTTAAAAATTCTAAAGGATGTTTTATGTGCATTTGGTAAAAATTAAATGTAGAAAAAAGGCTGGTTGTTTATTTATCTATTTGCTTCGAAGTAAACATAATTCCGCGATGTGTTCCTGCTCGTCTAAGATTATGTGTCTTAGTTTATGTTCAAGCTGGAAATATTCATATTTCAGTTCCTCTTTCATTTCACGTACTTTTTCTAAGATTCCAGTGTAGACGTCAACGGCATGCATTTCATCTTTAATGTTTACATCTAAGATTTCGTTTATCGTTTTGGCCGGATGGGTTTCAGCCATGCTCATAGAGGGCACGTCGCCCAGATAACTGCTAATTAACTCTCTAAATATCTCCTCATGCCTTTTCTCATCTTCAGCTATTTCTTTTAACCTGGCAATTATTGGTTCAGCGTTTATTCCTTTGATCAACTCTGCATGGGTAAGGTACTGTATTCTTGCGGCATGCTCAAGCTCTAAGGCCTTGTTCAGCATTTGTGCAAGCTCTTTTTTAGACATTCTCCATTCCTCCAACACATCACTCACTAACCAAAATCCTATATATGTTTTTATGCAGAATTCAAACATGCTGGCAAATAATTTTGGCTTATCCGGGTAAGTTGGTTTGAACCGTGCCTTCTCAGCTTTTTAAGCGGCCTTTCTGTTGTTTTATTTAATGGCTTGCCATGTTTTAGAATCGAACTTTGCGTAGTGAAATCCTCAACTTGGCATTCTATTTTCCGAAAAATAGCGTATAACTCATATGCGGATGCCGGTTATCGTAGGCGTAAAAATTGCCATTAATTTATGTTTATAAGCAGAACTTTAAGGTTGTCTACTTTTACTAGGTTCATCCCTTTTTTGGGTACTTCTTCCACGTCATGCCACTTTGATGTATTTATGCATTAATATCCTCCTTTCTATTTGAATAGGCTGTTCAAGAGCATCATTATCGAGAAGCCTCCTATTAATCCGAAAGTTGCTTTTCTTCCAAACCCCTTCTTATGGCTTTCAGGAATCATCTCATCTATTATAACAAAAAGCATGGCGCCTGCTGCAAACGCCAAACCCCAGGGCAGGATTGAGTGTGACAGGGATACCAAAATTGCTCCTATAAGGCCCCCGATGGGTTCAACTAGTCCTGTTAAAGTTGCATATCCAATGGATTTTCCCTTACTGCATTTTTCCCTCAAAAGTGGCAAAGCTACGGCTAAACCTTCTGGAGCATTTTGCAGCCCAATAGCGCCTGCTACTGCTGAAATAGCCGCCATATCGCCGGAGCTTATGCCTACGGCAAGCCCCTCAGGAAAGTTATGTATGCTCATTGCAATTATAAAGAGCCAGAGTCTTGAAAGCCTTGATGGGGGCCCCTCAGGCCCGGCAACTGGGTGTAAATGCGGCACAAGCTGATCAATAGAGTGCACCAATACTGCCCCCATAATGAGGCTGATTATAGTTACCCATGTACCGCCCAACTCAACTGCAGGAACCAAAAGACTAAAAACAGCTGCCGCAAGCATCACTCCTGCAGCAAAACCAAGCATGACGTCAAGTGTATCATCAGAGAATTTACTCTTGAAGAAAATTGGAAACGCCCCTACCCCAGTGGCTAAACCAGCAATCAAGCTTGCAGTGAAACCTAAATAAATCGTATCCATTCAGCAACCCACTCCGTACTGAGACAAACCTTTATTTATGTAATTAATTAAAAGGAAAAAAGATAGTTATATGCATGTTTCAAGCAATATAAAATTGGGGCTATTTATTCTAGAACATATGAATGGATTTAGAAGAGTCTCGTGTAATATGCTTGTTATCGAAACTGTTGAAGGAGATGACGCGCTGGTTAAAAGAGTTTTCCAACAGGCGATAACTTTCATGCTTGAAGGAGGTTTTCACCACGTTGATAACATTGGAAACGACACAGTAGTTTTAGCTGGCGGAATGCAAAAGTTCACCGCCGACAAAGGAATAATACATTTCGAGTTACCTGGGACAAATGGTCTAAACAGGGAGCTACAGTTGTGGATAAGGCTGCCGAGCAAGCTTAGCAACATTGAACCTGATTATCAACAAACAGATTCAAAGGATATCCCTGAAAATGGATTCAGAAGGGATCCGCATTCGCGTGATTGCTGAAGATTCGCCAGTTGTATACTCAGATTGTCTATTTTCATTCCATCAAAGAGAGCAGAATTCGCCTATAAAGTAAAACCTGGAAAACAATTTATTATTAATATATGCACTTAAAGGAAGAATAGATATTGCTGATTCGACAGCTAAAAAGAACGAAGCAGCCTTGCCTACCACTGGCAAGAAAGTGGAAATAATGATGGAAAATGGTTCTTTAACCATTTATTCCCCGAATTACTTAGACAAAGCAGCTTTAGCTAGTTTCTCCCCCAATTTTTCTGCCTGTTCCAAGTCTTTTTGTTTCGGTTCGCCTTCAACAGCTATTCCAGGTTTTATCCATTTCGGGTTGAAAGCTCCAAGTATCCGGTCTATATTCTCTAAAGCTGTGACTTGGCTTCCAGCGCCCGTAGTAAATACGCAGGCAGGTTTGCCCGCTAAAGAATGCCTCTCGGGATAAATGTTTGTGAACATGGTTAGGATTTCACCAGACATTATGCCGAAATGGGAAGGCGAGCCGAAAGCGTAGGCGTCCGCGGAGGCTACATCCTGAGAGGAGACCTCCCTAGCCCTTTTTAGCACCACTTCAATTCCAGAAACCTTGCATGCGCCACTGGCCAAAGCTTTAGCAAGCTTTTCAGTATTTCCGGTTCGACTGTCATAGACTATAAGGACTCTAACCAAACAACCACCCCAAATTAATTTAAAGTATAATTTAAAATTTAAGTATAATGCAAAATTTTTATTCGCCGATTTTTGGTCATGTTTCACTAAGCTATCCTATCATGCTTAGTGCCATAAATGCCTCTAATGTTCCCCTCACTATGTATTTTTAGGTTACTATGCCGATCACTTGTCCTTTCTCCACAACTAAAAGTCTTCTTCATAATATCCCTTTCAGTCAGCAATTTCACTACTAAAACTTGAATTTTCTCCACATTATTTTTTATAAACTATGAATTTATTAGCAATTTCACTACTAATTAATTGCATGCTTTAGGTCGGCAAGTATGATGGAATTAGACAAGTTTGCTGATGAATGGGGTCCTGAGAAGATTGTGCATGTTTATGATCCGTCTACTAGGATGAAGGGGATTCTGGTAATTGATAATACTGCGCTTGGTCCAGGTAAGGGCGGAATAAGGATGACGCCAACGGTGAGTGTGGAGGAGGTTTTTAGGCTTGCAAGGATAATGACTTGGAAATGCGCCCTGGCAGAGCTGCCCTTTGGAGGGGCGAAATCGGGCATAATAGCAGATCCTAAAAGGATTACAAAAGAGGAGAAGCTGGGTTTGGTTAGGGCTTTTGCGTTAGCTCTGAAGCCCTTATCGCCAAGCCAATATGTTGCAGCTCCAGACATTAATACTGGAGAAGAGGAGATGGCAGTTTACGCATTGGCTAATGGCTCTTTGAACTCTTGCACTGGTAAGCCTTTCAGCATGTGTGTTAGGCCTGGTGTAAAATGCGGGATTCCTCATGAATATGGTTCAACAGCTTATGGAGTTTTAAACGCTATCATTGTTGCTTCGAAGCATGTAGGCTTAGATTTAAAAGGGACAAGGGTTGCGATCGATGGATTTGGAAACGTGGGATCTTCGTTGGCACGTTTTCTGGCAGGCCATGGCGTTAGGATTGTGGCTGTGAGCGACAGTAAAGGCTGCATTTACAATCCCAACGGATTAGACTATGAAAAGTTGATGAAAGCTAAAGCCGAAAAGGGTTCAGTTATCAATTACGAGCATGGACAAGTTTTGAGTCATGAAGAAATCTTCGAGTTGCCAGCGGAAATTCTGGTGCCTGCCTCAATACCAGACGTGATAAATGACAGGAACGTTGACAGAATTCAAGCAAAAATTGTTGTGGAAGCAGCTAACATCCCCGCAAAATATGAAATGGAAAAAATACTTCATGAAAAAGGAATCCTTGTTGTGCCGGACATTGTAGCCAACGCCGGAGGCGTCATATCCTCCTACGCAGAGTACATCGGTGAGAATCCGGATAAAATGCTTGAAATGGTTAGTGATAAAATATCTAAAAATACCCAGTTAATTTTAGCTGAATCAGCCAAAGCAAAGCTTCCGCCAAGAGATATCGCATTGAGAATAGCGCAGGAAAGAGTTAAGAAAGCCATGGAGAAGAGGGAAACTATTAAACGAAGTTTTTCAGCAGATTAGGCAAGCATCTGCTGTATCATTAGCTATTGAGATGTGTTGCCAAGGTTCTTGTGCGTAGTTCCTGCAGAAAAATTTGTACTCTTATCAATAATTCGTAACCTCCGACATTTCCATGTGGAAATTGTTAGTAAAGCTCACCATTAATTTATTTCTTAAGGAAAAATCAATACTTGGCTCCGAAAATCATGCAATATTTCAATTCAAAAATATAAGCACCCTTTTGAATGCCATAAATAGTTAAAAGTGTTATTTTTCATCAAATAAAGAAGCCTACGCCATGCCTGATTTTGCTTAGGCCTTTTCTGGTGTAAGCCTTTTATATTATTGGAAAAGTTTATTCAGCGGGATATGAATGCCTATCAAAGCAGTACTCTTCGACTTGTTTGACACTTTGCTTCCAGTTAATGGCGGCGACGCCTTTTACGAGCCTGCCCTTCAAAAGCTTCACGAAATTTTGTTAGGCCAAGGCGTCAAAGTCTCCTTTGAAGAGTTTAGGCAAGCATATTTTGAGGTTAGAGATAAAATTTACATGGAAACCGCATCTACATTGGAAGAGCCGCACTTCAAAGTACGTATTTCACGGACATTGAAAAAACTAGGCTATGATTTTGATGTTTCCCATCCAGTTGTGGCTGAAGGCGCAAAAGCCTTTGCTGAAGAATTTAAACGCTACATCATGTTAGACGATGAGACAGTTGAAGTTCTGCGGAAGCTGCATGGAAAATATAAGCTTGGCATAGTGTCAAACATATCTATCCCTGAACTTGCGTGGGAACTGCTTGAAAAATTTGATTTGAAAAAGTATTTTGACACGATAATTATTTCCGGAGACATAAACACGCGCAAGCCGCACCCGAAAATTTTTGAAGAAGCCCTTAAAAGCCTCGGCGTAAAAGCATATGAAACCCTTTTTGTCGGGGATACGTTGAGCACAGACATAAAGGGCGCCAAAAATGTTGGAATGTACACAGTACTTATAAAACGGACAGACAGCAGCAAAGCTCTTTTCTGGAGCTCCAAAGAAAAAACCCAAATTCAACCTGACAAGGTTATTACCAGTCTAAAAGAAATACTCGAACTGCTTAAGGAATGGCAATTATAAGTTTGCTTCGTTAACATATTAATGCTACATTCCGATAGTGTTAAAGCGGCTTAGCTGACAAAACTGAGCCCACGGATACGGGAATATGACATGCAGGGCAGCTTGAATGATTTACTTTAAGAGTGCCGTTTTAAAGGCATAGAAGAGTACAACGAGTCCTGAGGCCAATGCAAAACTGGTCAAGATGCACAAAAATGAGTTTGTTCTAGATTTTGAGGGCACATTTTTCCTGCAGGACTTGCAGTGTATACCTTCGCTCCATCTTTTATAGGCATTAACAATCTTCATCAGGTTGGAACGTTAGATAACCTCCGTGAACGATCACATTAATGGCGATCATGTCCATTAATTCTTGATCAAAATATGAAGGTTTACTATTTACCAACCATGATTTTGAGGATTTTCTTTAAAGGCTTATATATTTCCACTTTAAGCCAAACTATTGGTTCGCTGATTATGGAGATAGTGGATTTAAATCCAGCCAACTGGGATGAGGAAGTTGCTCGTTCATCAATTTTGACGTTGGTTTATTTTTGGCATACCCAATGTCCTTGGTGCAGAAAACTAACACCCATCTTTGAAAAAGTAGCCTCGGAATACTCCGGAAAAATTAAGTTTGCTAGATTAAACATTTTGGAATCCCCATCAAATCAGGAATTGGCAGCCAATCTGGGAGTTATGAGCACGCCCACTTTGATGTTCTTTTGCGGTGGAAGACCATTAATGCAAGTTGTAGGTTTCATGGCAGAAGAGGATTTGAAAAAGGCTTTAGACGAAATGTTAGGCAAATACCGTACATGTCTTAGGCAAAGCACCGATCTTAGAGGCTACATCGTTTAAGCTATAGGTTTTCACGTTATTTTTAAATCCTCAAGTTTCTGATGTCTGTTATGGGTGAGCCAGCCAATATCCTCTAACTTGTAAAGTCTTAGAACGGGGTTTCCGGTTTCGGAGTCTATGCGGTCTTCTCTAGCTTACCATTCTTTTGTGTTTATGTCGTTGTAGGTTGGGCATGAAGTATGTTAACGAGGGCTAACCCTTTATGACGTGTTGCCTGGTTTCTTTAAGGTGTTTCGTGTCATAGGCGTAAGCTATGCACCAAAACTATAGCCTGCCGCAATTGCCGCCATAATAGGGTTTATGGCTTCGTCGAGTTTGCACCATTTTCAATAAATAAAAAGCCATAAATAATTAGCTTCAACATTATTTATTGGATGGTTTTGAATGGAGTTAAAGAGTTTTGAGAATCTATTTAGTGAAATCAAAATCGGCAATGTCCATCTCAGAAACAGAATTGTGATGCCCCCTATGGTTATGTGCTACGCCAGTTCTGAAGGAGAGGTTAATGAACAAGTTATCGCCCATTATGAGGCAATAGCGAAAGGCGGTATAGGTCTTGCCATAGTAGAAGCAAGCTATGTTCATCCTTCAGGAAAAGGGTTTGAATCAGAAATTGCCATAGACCGAGATAGTTTGATTCCGAGGCTGCGCATTTTAACTAATGCAGTGAAGGCTCGGGGCGCGGCTATAGCCATACAGCTTTACCATGGAGGGATCCAAGCGCATGTAGATCAGCCTTTAGGGCCAAGCGCCATAGGCCGAAAAGTTTTCCCGCCTCCAAAAACCCCAAGAGAGTTAACAACAAGTGAAGTGGAGGAAATGGTGGAAAATTTTGCGAACGCTGCCCTAAGAGCTAAAATGGCTGGTTTTGACATGGTGGAAGTACATGGCACCCACGGCTACCTCATAGCCGAGTTCCTCTCTCCTCTCACAAACAAAAGAACCGATAAGTATGGCGCTGACAGAACCCTCTTCGCAACAGAAATCGTTAGAAAAATAAAAGAGAAATGTGGTTCGGATTTTCCAGTCATTTTTAGGCTGGCTGCAACCGAATTTGAGGAAGGCGGCATAACATTAGACTATGCAAAAGAAATTGCAAAAAAGCTTGAAACGGTTGGGGTGGATGCCCTTGACATAACCGGAGGCAATTATGACACTGCTGATCACATAATTCCACCCATATACTATGAAGATCAAGGATATTTTTTCAAAGAAGCCTTTGAAATAAAAAAGACTGTAAACGTGCCGATAATTAGCGGGGGAATGATCCTAGACCCTGAAGTTGCTGATTCAGCCATTAAAAACGGCGTTGTAGACATGGTGTTCCTGGGGAGACAACTTATAGCAGACCCAGAATGGCCTACAAAAGTAAGGGATGGCCGAATTGAAGAAATCAAGCCGTGCATTGCCTGCGAGCAGTGCATAGAGAGAATTTTCTTTCAAGAACCTGTCAACTGCAGCGTAAATCCGCTGAAAGGTTTTGAATACAGATACTTGAACGAACTTGAAATTCCAAAAGCAATGAAGGTGAAGAAAGTAGTTATTGTAGGCGGGGGTTTGGCGGGCCTTGAGGCTGCAAGGGTGGCAAATATGCGTGGCCACAGGGTTGTTTTGTTCGAAGAGGCCAGCGATTTTGGCGGTGTTCTCAGGCACATTTTGGATGAAAAAATCAAGCTGCGAATAAAGAAACTTGTGGAATGGTACAAATACGTAATGGCACAGCAAAAAATCGACGTAAGATTAAACACTAAAGTTACCCCAGAAACAATAGAGAAAGAAGATCCAGATGTTGTTGTTTTGGCAACAGGATCTGATCCATTAATTCCAAAGATTCCCGGGGTGGAAAATGCGGTTTTAGCTGAAGATGTGCTTTCCAAGAATGTTCAAGTAGGCAAAAACGTGGTTATAATAGGCGGAGGATTGGTTGGATGCGAGTTAGCCATCAAACTTTCTAACGAGGGATCTAATGTAACTCTCATAGAAGCCTTGCCGCAGCTTGCACTGGGAGAGCCGATATTAAGCCGCATGGGCATACTCAAGCTTTTAAACAATGCCGGAGTGAAGGTTTTGACATGCGCTCCAGTTGTAGAAATATACAAATCCGGCGTAGAAACGGTCAACAACATGGGAGCGAGATCCTTCTTTAACGCTGACACTGTTATTCTCTCGGTTGGGAGAAAAGCCAGAGTTGAAACAGAATTATTGGCAGCATGCAAGAAGATTGCAAAAGAAGTTTACCTAATTGGAGATGCGAAACGGCCTAGAAAAATCATAGACGCCATAAAGGAAGGCTTCTGGACAGCTGTTAACATCTGACAAGCCCCATTTTTCTAATGATCTTGTTACTTGGTATTTTCTCTGCAATATTTTGATTGCTTGAATCATCTAAATTTCGTCTATTAAGCATCCAAAATTTGATCTAGAATTTTTCAGAACTTTTATATTTTAACCAGTACGATTATAGAGCATTAAAATCGCTTTTAGGAGGTGAAATTTTGGCTAAAAAGGGCGAGAAATATAAGTGTGAGGAATGTGGGCTTGTGGTTGTTGTGGATGAAGCTTGTGGATGTGCTGAATGTGACTTGATTTGTTGCGAGGTTCCGATGAAGCCGGTTAAAACAAAGGCTAAAAAATGAAGGTTCACGCCTTTGGATGCGAGGCAACCGGGCTATAACTACTTTTTAGATTGAATTTTCATTTTCTGTTTATTTGTAGATTTTCTTTTTATAAATTGCAATTTTATACTCTTAGAACTAAAAGCCACAAGTTTAAGTATACTGCCGCGCTCAGGGAGGAAACGAGGATCAGCGAGGCAATAGTCTCTCTGTAAAAGTTGTAGCGTTCGCTTAAAACGATCAGTGAAACTGCAACTGGCACGCTGTGCATAATTACCAGAATCGCAGTTGATGTTTGCGGCAAATTTAGAAGGGACGCTGTTCCAATTGCGAGCAAAGGCAAAAACATCATCCTCAACAGACTCAGCCTTAAGGCTAAAGCGAAATTGGCGTAGCGTCTTCCATAGAAAAACACTCCAAGCATAAAAATTGCCACAGTTGCCGTGGTGCTTCCCAACATACGTAGCGTGATGTAAAGGTAGCTTGGAATCTCCAACCTAAATAACGAAACAAGTAGACCGAGAATAATGGATAATATAAGCGGATTTCTTGAAAACTTCTTAAGTATTGTTGAAAACCGCCTGCGCAGTGAGCCCTCCTTAAACGCGTGAAGCTCCAAAAACACTATCGAGATGGAAACGCCTACAAGGGATATTGATGATGCAGCTAACGCGGCAAGAGATTCTCCCTCGCCGGGAAAAGCGAACATGACGAAGGGTATCCCGAAAAATGCTAGGCTTCCAAAAACTGTGCTTAACACGAGAAGATAGAGGGTTTCCTTAGAGAATCGAAGCACATAGTATAGGGTTAGGTATAGGGAAACCGCTATGAGAATCGGCGTCACGCCTGCAAGAATGAAACGAATATTTTGCTCGTTAAAACTTGCATTAGCCAAATCCACGAATAACAGAGCTGGCAAAGCAAAATAATACACATAGGCACTTAATATGCGCTCATCTCCAAGCTTCAAAATACCGATCCGTCTTGAAAAGAAGCCTAAACCGATCAAAAGATAAATCGGTATAACCGTGCGTAGAGCAACATCAAACTCCATTTTAATCCCTCAAACAGTACCCTATAAGCTTTAAAACTTTTCCGAAAATACCTGTTTGAATCAGCCGGCAGAATTGATAAGTCGCCGAGAATAATGGCACATTGCTCCTGGGCTGAACGCATATCGCTTGAATGGTATGTTAAGCATATTTATGGACTTGGAGCTTTCGGTTGGTTCAGCGACAAGTTTGCTTGGGGTAGGCGTTGGACCAGTATCTGTTTTCCATCAGGTTCTGCCATTGGCGCTTGCCTTTCGCCGCCGAAGCCATGCTCCTCGCTGTAGGCAACGAAATAATTCCTGAAAGGTTTGAGAGACAGGAACCTTCAGCCTTATTGCGGACTTGATGCTGCTTGACTTCGCTTAAAATGCTGATTTCTACAGAATGGAAAATTTTTATCTTCGGCCGCCAACAGTATTTCATATGAGGATTATTGTAGGCATTTCAGGCGCCAGTGGAGTTATCTACGGAATAAGAACCATTGAGGTTTTGAGGGAGTTAAATGTTGAAACCCATTTGATAGTTACAGGTTCAGCTGTGAAAATAGCCAGGGCTGAGTGCGATTTAGACAGGGAGGACATTACTAAAATGGCTGATAAGTGCTATGATGTTGAGGATTTAACTGCACCCATTTCAAGCGGATCTTTTCTGCATGACGGCATGGTTATTATTCCATGCAGCATGAAAACGCTGTCAGGCATAGCTACGGGATACGCAGATAATCTGCTTTTGAGGGCGGCGGACGTATGCCTGAAAGAGAGGAGAAAACTTATTCTGGTGCCAAGGGAAACCCCGTTGAACATGATTCACATTAGGAACATGCTCACCTTAGCTGAGGCTGGAGCTATAATCCTGCCTGCAATGCCGGCGTTTTATGGAAGGCCGAAAAGCGTAGATGAGCTTATAAACTACGTTGTTGGGCGTGTTCTGGATCAGCTTGGAATAAGTCACAGCTTATACAGAAGGTGGAAGGCGTAGTGTTTCCTCGGCAAATCTTTTTCTCAGCTCGCTTCTTTTTATTTTCCCAGTTTCAGTTTTAGGCAAATCCTGGTGAACCCCTCAATTTCGGAACCTTTTAGGATGCCATTAGGGCCTTAACATGACTTCTCAATTCCTCCATAAGCATGCCGCTTGGCTGATAGGCACTTTTCAGCACAACGAAAGCTGCTATCGCCTTCCGTAAGCGGTAGGAGAACGCATATTGCACCGAACCTTAATGCGGCAAACTCGTTTATTACGGCTCTGGAATGATGGGTAACCCTGTCATCACCTGAACGCCTGATCCACGCCTAGACTTTTCAAAGCGTCGCCGAACCTGTTGCTCATCAGCTGAATCCCTTCAAACGTGACCCTCAGGTCTTTAGAATAGTTGTGTTCCCACTCCTCCCCGCATTGACCAGCTGTATTAAGCTTCAATGCTATTTCTGTGCTCTTGGAAAACATGCAGAATCTTGGCTACATTTTATAGTTGAGGTTAAACCATAAATTATCGTTAACCATTACATTTCTAGTGTAACATTTAAAAACGTCATGTTTTAAAATATTCTAAAAAAGCGTGGTGTTTCACCTTTTCCCGCTCACGTGGCCTGGAGGCGCCCATCTTTCAGGATATAGTCCCGTGTTGTAGGAAGCCTCTCATATAGGTCTGTGGTTGTCAGCACTATCGCCACGCGCCTTTCGCTGTTGATTCCCTTCAGCAGGCTTATGAGAAGTTGAGAGTTTTCATCATCTATGCTTGAGGTCGGCTCATCCGCCAATATTATTTTTGGATTGTTAACCAGAGCCCTGATTATTGCTATCCGCTGTTTTTCCCCTCCGCTTAGTGTTTCCGGGAAGCGTCCAGCCAGATGTGCCAGGCCGAAGTAGTCGAGGAGCTCCCGCGCTCTTTTCAGCCGCTCATGCTTTTTAACTCCGGCCAGGGCTAGGGGAAGCTCAATGTTTTCCAGAACTGTAAGGGAGGGGATGAGGTTAAAGAATTGGAAGACGAAGCCTATAGCCTGCAGCCTAAGCCTTGACCTTTCGTTGTCGCCCAGGCGGCTTATCAGCCTGCCCAGGATTTCAACCTCACCCCTGTCAGGGTTTTCAAGCAGGCCGATGATCTTAAGCAGGGTTGTCTTTCCAGCACCCGACTTGCCTCTAACTGAAACGAACTCGCCTTCACCCACCGTGAGGTTCACGCCCCTCAGAACTTCGGAGCCTCCGTAGTTTTTCCACACGTCGCGGAGTTCTATCAGGGATTTCACGGGATTCAACCTTATCATCCCCTGTAAATTTTGACCGGGGCGTTACAGTAAATTTGGTTTAGGCGGGCTGTTCCCTCAGCCCAGCCGGCTGGAAGGTCAACGCTGTATCCTCCATAGAGCACGTAGCCATTCTCAGCCATCAGATCATACAGTATAAGCAGCGATGGAGGTTTAGGGGTTTCGCCGTAAAAGTACTTTAGGGCTTGGGCTACGTCAACATTTAAGCTGAAATACTCCTCTAGAAGGTAGTAGAACTTTACATCTCCCGCCGCCGTCTCATTGGTGTTTTCCGACAGCCACTTTGCAGCTGCGAACTCCGGCTGCGTGTACGTCCAGAAATAGCCCATGTAGCGTTCCCGCAGATGAACAGATGCATACACATTATAGATGTTTGAGGCTGCGATGATTATCAGGATGGCTGAAGCTGCAAGTTTCGCCGAGGCCGCGAATGTGCCGTGGCGGAGTGAGGCAAGCCTGCAAATTCCAGCTGCACACAGCATTGCCAAGGGTATGGTGATCAGGTTTATCACTCGATATGCCAGTGAAAGGCCCATGGGCGGATGGCCAAAGATAGCGTAGCCCTCAAACCCTAGGAGGACGGAGATCCAGAATGCTGGAACAAGGCGGCTTCGACCTTTCAGGATTTCTCCGGATCCGAGAGCAGCCATAGGGGCAGCTGCCACGAATGGAACCGCGTAGGCCAGATAGCGAGACGGGAGGGTGGGAGCGCCTGGAATTATAGCCCTTCTTGTGCAGAGGACAATTGAGAATAACACAAGCATGGATACGCCTACGCCTTTTAAAGCATCCTTCAGCCATGAAGGCCGCGGCTCTCGAAGTACTAGATAGAGGGCTACGGAATATGCAGCAGCCTGATAGGACAATGCGGAGATGACGTCGCCGGGGGTCAAGGTTATCCTTGCAATTAGGCCATTGTACGCGTAAAATTCAAGGTAAAGCCCGAGGGCGATGGCCAGCGCCGAAACCATTAGGAAAGGGGACTTTTCGATTTTTTCACCCCTTTTAAAGTTATAAATAGCCAACCCTGCGGCTGCGCTGAAAAGTATAGCAGCAGTTGTTATGGCGGTCAGATGATGCGCCGTAACCAAGGCCGCTGAGGCTATCATGAACAGGAGGGTTTCCCTAGCTTTTGCATGGCTGATGAAGAGCAGCATAGCCGTGAGGTATATTGGAGTGGCATAAGCCTCCTTTGTAACTCCCGCAGTGAACAGAGTGTAGGGATATGTAACCGCCAGCATAAGCGCGGACGTAAGCGCCAGTCCACTGTTGCCGCTTATTCTCTTAACAAGCGCGTAGAAGATTAGCACCGCCAGGGCGGATGCCATGGGAACCCCAGCTGACATCGCGCTTAATGGTTTAAGCCCGGCTACTATGGAGAGGAAGGCGCCATAAATGCTTACGGCAGGCCAGTAGTTATGGTAGCCGTCGAAGATTGTCAGGTTGCTTAGATTTAAAGGTGAATGGGCAACTATGCCCTCAGCATTCCTTATTGGACCCCAGCCGTCTGTGGAGAAGGGCATCCCGCTGGCCAGTGTGGGGTAAAGTCTTAAAGCGAAGGCTAAAAGCAATGTAAGGGTTAATATTGCAAGGTGCTTCATACCTCCACTTCCGCCTTGAGTATGTATGCTGAAACCAGCGCTGAGGACAGGATTGGAGGCAGGGCGACGATGATGGGGTCGAAGTGCAGCATAAGCGTATGGGACAGGATTTCAGGGCGCATGTGACTTTGAACCGCCATCAAAGTTACGGTTGCCACAGAAAGGCCGAGGAGCGAGGCGGTTATGCACCAGGGTATAAGCTTAGCCAGCAGATCCCACTTTAGGGTTCGCTTTGAAGCGCCTAGAGATCTTAGAACGCTTATCTCGCCTTTATGGTGAGCTATTATGGTTTTTGCGGCGGCGGTTATGCTTAAGCTGGAGAATAAGAAGACCGCAGATGAGAAGATAAGCATAACCTCCCTTGTAAGGCCGTATCTATCCATGTAATTTTTCATGAAACGCTGAACATCTTCAACTCCGAGGTTTTCAGGTTTAAAGCGCACAATAACCCTTGGAGTGATCATCTCCTGCAGGGGTTTAGGCGGCTCCTGAACGGGGGTTTGAGCCTCACCAGACTCTATTTCAGCCTCGCTAGACGCTATTCCCATGTAAACAGTGTCCCGAAGGGACTGTGCATCCTCATTTTTAATCCTTATAAGCGTGACATAGCCATAGCCTGCTCCCCTGAGCCACTGGCCAACATGTAAGGGCGCAAGCACCTCATCATCCAAAGGCGAGTTTGACTGGTATACGCCCTTAACAGTAAGCTCCAGGCATCTGTCAGCCATCACTCCGAAAACTGTGATGCGGTCATTAACCCTTAAACCAAGCTTCTCCGCAGCCCTTAAGCCTAAAACTGCAGAGTTTAAATCAGCTGAGTTGAGCATTTCACCTTCCAGAATTTTTAAATCCGTGATCTTCATGAACTCCGCAGGCAGCACCCCGCGAATGAAAAAAGCCTTTCCTTTTATGATGCAGGGCGCAAGCACCTCAGGGCTGCAGGCTGAAACTCGGCGGGCTACATTCTCAGCTATATAGGCAGGCACAACACCCGTGAATGGGGTGCTGCTTGCCTTGTCGTAGATGGCTACCACGTTATTTTCCTCACCCAGATAGGCTGTGAACCCCCTGTAGAAGCCTAGGAGGCTTAGGACTGTGATGGAGAACAGCATCGAGGATACGGCGACAATCAACGTCAACGCCGTAAGGCGTTTCCAGCTTAGATATTTGAAGCCCGCAAGCCCCAAGCCGTAAGCCCCATCCTGAACCGCATAGCAATAATGGATTGCTTAATGTAGAAATAAATTGCGCCGATTTTTTACTGTAGTTTTGTTGAACATGTGGGGTTTTGTAGTTTTGTTGTACAGTATCCGAGAAAAGTATATTAAATCTGAATACGCGATACAGATTGGGCGTGTAAACGCGCTGCAGGAGTGCATAGCAGGTATGTTGAAGTGTCGCTCCCTCCAACAGGTGCATGGTGCCTCAGCCAATGGGGAGGAGCAATACGCGACGGTTTGTGTAACCTTCAAGCCTGAGGAGGTTCCGGAGGGTTTCCTGCGTAAGGTATTGTCTGTGGCGGCCTCTAAGGTTGGAAGCGGAGAAGCGGCCCTGGCATCCCATGTCATGGTTGTTGTGAACGTGGGCTTCCGGAGCCGCGCAGGCCGCCTCTCATCCGATGTGCTTCTGCTTAAAAGCCCCATCGTGCTTGCCTCGTGCTGGGGAGGTGGGGTGAGTGATGATAGGTGAAACGGGCTGGGCTTGCCTCGCCTGTTTCTAAGCTGTTCATTTTCAGCGTAATATACGGGCTGTTCTACATCAACTACATTGACCTTGTTGTTCCCGGCTCAGCTGTCCCAGGCTATCATGCTTGGCTCGGCGTAACCTACTTCATATCATTCATCCCCGTCATCCTCATATGGGGAGTAAGGGAATGGAAGCTTGTACTATGCCTGGGGCTGACAGCCAGCCTCATGAACGACCTCTTCTACTACCCCGTTAGCCTGCTGCTGTTCGGCAGGGCGCCGTGCCTCTACGACTGGTACATGTTCCAGCTGGGCCTTAAGGGGTTCACCCGCGCCTGGACCTTTAACGCGGGATTCATAACGTTCCCGATAACCTCGCTGCTCATGGGCGCCAGCATATACCTAAGAATAGCCTTAATCACAGCCCTAGCCCTGAAAAGCAGAGCGTCGAGCCAATGGATATCCGGCGGAAAGACGCTGGAAAAGGCTTGGAATGGCTTCATAAGGGCTGGAGAGGAAAAACCATAATGGATGTAAGTTCACGTATGAGGCTTTACCCATGGGTTTAAAAGCGAAAGATCTCCGCCTTAAATATGCATATATGGCTATTAGAGGAAAGGCCAATAAGAGTATGCCTGCCGGCAGGTCAGGTATGTCGCCCTGAAGCGCCCATGAGACCGTGCCGCTTGCCGGGCACCTGTCATTAGGCGGGTCTACGCCTCCCCCGGGAAGCCCGTTACCGCCAGCCAAAGCAACAGCATAAATACCTGTTACAAGATTTCCGCGGGCGCCCAACATGTAAAGGTGGTTTTTATGCATAATGAATTTTACAAACCCAGGCTTATTTTTTGCAGCATCCTCTAAGTTAAAACCTATCTCCTGTCCCGGCGAACTGTAGGTTTTTCCTGATCTTATGTTGGTCACCGTTAAGCTTGCGCTTGAAGCCCATGAGCCGCCACTTGTGTTGCGGTAGAAGAGGCGGCATGTTCCTCCGGCGCTTCCATGCGCTGTGAAAAGTATAGAAAATTGAACGGTTCCAATTGAGAATTTAACCTCATATTGATCCCCACTGGTCATATTATTTATTAAAAACCCGTAATATTCCTTCTTTTTCTTCAGAATGGCTTCTCCTGTAACCTGAATTAAAGGCGCCAGTTTTATTCTGAAGGCTATGCTCTCATCATCTTCACCAACCTGTATACCGCAGGTGTTTTAGGTGTAAATGTCGAATCGCCGCTCATTCTCAGTCACATTATGGTCTGAGGAGCTGTCCGTTCCAGCAAGATCCCGCATTTTCCCTTCCGGAGGATCCCATGCAAACGCCTGAAGCTCACCAGCCACTAGTAAAAATGATAAAAACAACAATGTGATAAGCGCTATTCCAGGCAACTGTTTAGTTTGCAAAGGATGCGCCCACACTTACAGCATTAATTTATTATTAATCAACAGGTTAATCAATATGATTCATAGATAAATAAGGTTGCCGTTATTTATCTTTAACAGCCTTTATAATCCATGTTTGACTATACATGGGAGAGAAGTTGGCTTTCTCACCTAAGTAAATTTCAAGCTTTACCGATACAGCGCCCTCCTCCGGGCGGGATAGAACCAGAGTGTAATGGAAGATTTGCCCCGGCGGGATATTCACTATGAGGCCGCTGTCCAGCGTCTCAGTAGCGTTTAACTTCACCAAGTAAGTGTAATTTACGGTGGCTACACCTGCGTTTTTAAGGTTGAAGTATATGGTCGGGGTGTCTCCGGACTCTATTAGGCCTGCTTCTATGGCTTTAGCTTCCATGGAGCGGCTTGCCTGGCGGTATATGGAGTAGCCTATGGATATAACAAGCGCTGCGATAACTAGGAAAATTAGGCCCTTAATTCTTCTTGAGCCTTCAGCAGCTGATTTTGAGGCCATAGGCCTTCATGCCCTTGGAGCGTTTGAGATATACGTATATGGCTATTAGAGGAAAGGCCAATAAGAGTATGCCTGCCGGCAGGTCAGGTATGTCGCCCTGAAGCACCCATGAGGCGTAGCTGGAGGCGGGACATCGATCCATCAGTACGCCTGTTCCAGGGGTTCCTGTGCCGCCTGAGCGTGCCGTAGCATAGATGCCTGCAACAAGGTTCCCCCTGGCTCCGAGATCATAAAGGTACTGTTTGCTGATTATGAACTTTATAGATCCATATGATGTTCTCGTTGCATCCGTGAGGATGAATCCTATCTTATAATCTGTCGTACTGTAAAGTGTTCCGGAAACTATGCTGTTCACTGTTAGGGATACACGTGAAGACCATGAACCGCCAGTTCTATTGAAAAGAGTGCATGTGCCCCGTGAGCCCTCTGTTGCACGGAATAGTATACAAAATTCCCTTCCGCCTATGCTGAAGTACACTTCATACTGGTCACCGCTGCTCATTCTGGAAACGGTGAAACGAGTCGAACGGGTTTGACCCACGTCAAGCTTCATGAGGAAGGCGATGCTGTCGGGGCTTGCGGAATCCTCACCAGCCTGCATGCCGCAAATTGAAGAGCCAGCGTATATGTCGAACCGGTTGTTCACATTATTATCGGCATAAGTGTTTAAGGAGCTTTCCGTTCCGGCGAGGTCTGTTGTTGCAGGGTTCCATCCGAATGCGTAGGGTAATTTGCAGTACAGCAGAAGCATGATGATTGAGAGGGCGAGCGCGTGGATTGCTGCCCTTTTATGCTGCAATTATCATCACTACTTTTGTTAATACTATGCCGGTGAATATAAGGAGTAGGCTGGCGGATAGGGTTCCGTATCTCCCCCTTAGGGCGGCTAGTTTTCGGCCTATTTTGCCGTAGGCCGGGTCGGTTAGCTCAATGAAGACCAGTAGGAGGATTAGGATTACGCTTACGATTATTCCCGTGTTTATGGTGGGCTGGCCTATGGTTTCCTGCGCCGCTATGCCCATAGTGTTCAGGTAATAGGTTATGGTTGCAAGGGATGTTGTGGAGGTTGTGGATGTCATGGAGGTGGCGAAGCTTGAGAATGCGGAGAAGCTTATCCAAAGCTCAGGCGGACTCTGCGGGATATTAAAGTACTCCCTATATTTTTCGCCTGTGTCAAGGTTTACGGCTTCAACGTAAATCCTCAGGGCTTCTCCGGTTTTAGGTGAGGCACGGGTGTAGGTGAAGGACTGCGTGGCGGCGGGTTCAAGCAGGGATTCTGCCGTGGCCACCTGCTCGCCGTCAACGTATAGGGTGACGCGGTACTTCTGAGGTTTAAGCCGAATATTGTTCAGGGTGGCTGTAACCACAAGGGGCTCATTCTCCCTTGTCACGGTTGGGAAAAATCTCACAGTCAGGACTTCTGACTGCATTGAGAGGGAGCTGAATAGCAAAACAGCCAGGAACAAGGCAGCAAACGCCAGGCCAATTTGCCCCTTCAACTTGCCTCAGCATCCATTCCAAAGTTTCTCCGGAGGGTCTATGGAAACCTTCCATAACCTTGCCCAGGTTATATAAAAAGGTTATATCCATTTGCGATATGTTTTGCATCCGAATACTGCATACAGCTTCAAGGCGGATGCATAAAATTCAAATTTGACGTGGAAATTTTTATCAAAAATGATGGCTTGAACGTTGAATTTCATCATGTTTGTTTAAATTTTAGCGCTTGTAAAGTTGCCGGTTTAGGCTCCCCGAGGCTCAGGTATATTTTTGCGGCCAGCGCATAGAAGCCTATCATTATAGCGTAGCCTAGCCACCCGTGGACGTTCCAGAGGGTCCAGTCTCCGCCCACGTAGCCAACCCAGAGCAGTATAACTATGCGCAGGGCGTTGAGCAGCGTTAAAGCTGCTGTGCCAGCCGCGGCAAGCATGATGGTTGCCGAGGCACGTTTTTTCATGTCCAGATGCATGAGCCCGCAGAGCAGGAGGAAAACGGTTATCGAGGATATGCTTGAGCAATCAGGGGAAATTGTGAACCTGACAGCCTCCCCATTTAGGGATGTGAACGCAAAGCTTCTTCCAAACTGCAGCACAGGAATACCTAACGCTCTAATCACGTGCCCCACGATGAGGGAGGCGAAGTCCGCTAGGGGTTCGCCTGCAACTGGATAAATTATTTTCGGCGATAGCGTAGCAGCCACGTATAGGACTGTGTAGGACGCGAGGATCCTTGAGGATCTCGGGTTTATGGCTGCGAAAACGCCGAACCAGACAATCGCCAGGACAGAGGCGGAAACATCCATGTCAACGGGGATGACGATGTAGGCTAATGCCGGGGTGAGGGCAAGCAGCAGCCCGGCCAGCCTAACCTTGGCTTCTGATCGGGATTCTGCCTCTTTTTCCAGGGATCTCCTTATTTCTCCACGTCTAAAGAGGATGAAAGCGCCTACGAAAACAATTCCGGCAATGGGGTATAGCTGAGTTTCACCGGGAACTATTTCACCTATATTTTGAAGTAACGCCGCAACATATCTCCAGTATAGAAGCAGCGAAATGGCTAGTGAAGCAGAAATCCACAGGATGATTCTTACAGCCTGCCTGCTCCTTTCTAACATTCTAGGGCACTGGGTGATTAAAAATGGCGCATATTAATAAGGTTAGTTTCAGCTGCAGGTATTCTGGCCCTCTTGGGTTTTCTCCTGAACCTTCTCAAGCTCCTTCTCTATTTCCTTCTCTATTTCCTCGATGGGTTTCGGCGGCGGCGTCGTGGCCAGCGTGTAGCCTATCCAGCCAAGTATAGCGAAAATCCCCGCCACAGCCACTGTGCCGGTTAGTTTGAGGATGAGGATGTCGGCTCCATGCATCGGCGGGAAGAACACAAGCCATATGTAGGCGATTATTATGATGAGGGAGGCTGCAAGCAAACCTGACCCTATAACCTGATCTCGGCTCATAACTTTCCCCTCTTAATGGAGTAGTTATTAAGCATTCTTGGATTTAAAATTTGCCTATGACGTGCGTTATATGGGATGATCCTTATAGAAGGGCGCCGCGTATTTTGATCGCCGGGTAGATGCAGCCTAAAAGTGAAGCGGCAAGCGTTAGAAGGGATGTTTGGATTACCTGTATGGGCTCCAGGAAGGGCATCACGTCCACTGCAGGGTTCATCCACCTGAGGATTGACGAGAACGATTGGGCTCCAACAGTGCCCAAGGCTGTTCCCAGCGCGGCGCCGGAGGCCGCCACTACCAGGATGTAGAGGATTATAAGCGTGGAAAGCTGGCTTCTGCCCGCGCCAAGGGTTTTCAGCATGGAGAACTCGTAGTTCGACTCAGCTATAAGCCTGCCGGCAATTACATATGAGGCTGCAGCTACGGCGAGGTATATGGCTGCGAACCATGCGTTTAGGAAGTTTAGGGTTTGCCGGATTGTTTGCCCAGCGAACTCTAAGGGCTGCTGGATCTGAACAGCCTTGAGGTTTTCAGGCAAAATTTTTGTTATTTGGTTTAAGGCTTCATCAATTTTTGAGTTCCCAGTTAGGATGAGCTCGATGAGGGTGGCTTCCCAGCTGCCTGTTAAGTTTTTAAGCAGCTGCATATGCGCTATTATTGCTGAGTCAATTTCGGTTTGGCTTCTGAAAACTCCGGAGATCCTGAGCCTTGCTTCGCCTATGGTTACTTCGTCTCCGGCTTTTACTGAGAGGAGCCCTGCGAGGATTTCACCCATGTTGGCTTCAGCCACGCTGGCAGCTGCAGTCCCGTTTAGGCGCGCATTCCGCATTTTCAGGAATGCTGCCACATCCTCTACGAGGCGTACTTGAGCTGTAACGTTTCTGGTTTGCGAGGCTATTTTTGCCGTCAGGATCTTCTGTATTGCCGCATGCTTAACACAGGACATGTTTTCCAGTTTGCCAACTATTATCCATGCCTGCTCAGCGCTTATCATGCTGTCTGACAGTGAAGCCGCGTTTTTGTCAAGGATTATGATGGTTCCGCCGGGGTTAACTATGCTGCTTAGCGCCTGGGCTTGAAGGCTCAGGTGGTTGGCTATGGAGGCTGTGGAGGCGATTACGGCGACGAGGAGGGCTATGGAGAGCACAGCCGAGGCTGTACTGCCTCTTCTGAGAAGCATTTTTAATCCATAGAGTGTTCCATGCATTTCCAGACCAGGCTGAGAGTCTATTAGGGATGACATGCTTAAAACATATTCGCCCCATTTTTAGGCTAGATAGGGCATTACCGCGATGAGCATGACGTTGTTGACTGCATGTATGGCTATAGGCCCCACTAGGCTTCCGGTTTTATGGTAGATTGCGCCGAGCAGGAGCCCTGCTGCAAAAACGAAGAAGAGTTCAGGTATACTTCTCCACACGGTATGCATGACTGCGAATATCAGGGCGGACCAGAACACGCTGGATCCAGGCGTCATGAAGGCTGTTAGGCTACGCTGGATCATAGCCCTGAAAAGGATTTCCTCCCCCAGCGCCACGAAGAAAAGCATGTACACTATGGACTGAAGCAGATGGAGCGGATCAAAGTGTGGGGTTGGCGGTGGAGGCCGCAGAATGAAGTATTCAACAGCGCCCATGGGCACTCCAGCCAGCCCCATGAGGCAGTTCCTAACGAGGTTTCCACGTCTGATCCCTAGGTGGCTGAACAGCTCTTTCACGCCCATAGCAGGGTTTTTAGCGGATTCTCTCCAGAAGCACAGCGCCATAACCAGCGAGTAGACACCGGGGATTAGAAGGCTTTGGCTCAGGTAGAACCATGGAAGCCCCGCCATGAGCATGATGTATATGAGCAGTATGGATATGTCTTCAAGCGCGTTTGAAAGTGCATCCGACACGTTTAGGACGGATATCAGCCCATATATTATTAGGGCTGCGGCTAAGGCGAAAAGTATGCCTATGGCCTCTGAAACGTAAACGAGGAAATATTCAATTATGAAGAGTGTGAGGGCTGCGGCTGCGACGGCCGGATGGAGCACCCTAAGCCAGCGTTTTCCCGTCTGTCCCAACAGCATGCACAAGCCTTCATTTTCAGGTTTTCCTGAATATAACTTTTAAAGGATATTTGACGGGCCCCCTTTTTCCCGCGGCGGCTATTTTTCAGAGTTTATAAGCCCTAATATTTTGTTCTCGTAGCTTGAGATTATTCGCACTATTGGCTGCAGCATGGCCACCTTGGAGAATATGCGTGTAAGGGTTTCAAGGTCTTCGCGGGTTATTATTCTTAGCAGCGGCACGGCGGTTAGGTAGGCTATTAGATAGAGCACCGCGGCCGCTGCGAGGTTTGCTATTCTAGGAAGCGGCGAATATAAGGCCAACGGTGCTATTGGGGCTGCGGCCACAACGGCGGCGAGGCATATGCCTGCTGAGCTTTTCAGGTCAATCTTCAGGCTGTACCTGCACGTAGCCACCATTAGGCTGTACAGGGTTGAGGCGGCTGTGGCAAGTATTATGGCGATTAGAAGCCCCTCAACCTGGAGGATGCTTGTAAGCGCCGCGGCTGAGGGTACAAATATGCCTACGGCGAACAATGTAGCCTTCAGGTTGACTTTTGAGTCGCCTACTCCGCTGAAGAAGCTTCCAAGCACTGTGGAGCCTAATGCGGCGAACAGGAAGGTTACAGCGTACAGGGTTAGATATAATGGTGCATGGCTGTAGCTTACGCCATAGAGCAGAAATATCAGGTCTCGGGACATGGCGGAGACGAACACTGCGGAGGGAATTATGAGGGCTGCAGTGTACTTGACGGAGTGGGTGAACATGGCGTGGGCTTCGCTGCTGCCCAGCTTGGAGAATGCTGGAAACAGGGCTGTAGCCACAGGCGAGGAGACAAGGGTTATTAGTACGGCGAAGTTCATGGCTGTGTTGAAGTTTCCGATAAGCACGTTGGTGGTGAAGTAGGCGAGGATTATCCCGCGCAGCGTGGTCACGAAGCTGTTCAGCGTGTTGGAAAGGTAAAGCGGCATGCCGTAGGCTATCATGGAATGGAGAACATTGCCTGAGCTGCCTTTAGAATTTTTAATCCTTCTACAGCGCCTATATGTTTGGGTTAGGCCTACGGCTAATCCGAATGCAAAGGCGATCACGTAGCCTGCTACGGCGCCGGCTACGCTGAAGCCTAGAACTATCATGAGCGGGCTCAGTATTGCCCGGGCGGCCTGGCGGACAACATCTATCATGGCGTAGCCCTTCATGTCTCCGAAGCCTAGAAGCGCGTAGCCTGCGGCTGTGGAGAGCGGGTAGATTAGCACCAGGATCAGGGCTATCCTCACCAGATGGGCCATTCCAGGCCTGTTGACAAGCAGGTTTGTAAGCGGCTCAGCAAGGATTAAGCCCGCCAGGAACATGATGAAGCATGTTGCCAAGTTGAGGGCTAAGCCCTTCCTAAGCAGCGGGATTACGCGGTGCTGCTCGTTCCTCGACATGTAGAGGGCTATGAAGCGGGTTAAGGCCTGGCTTACGCCGTAGTCTGTGAAGAGCATGAGGAAGCCTGGAACAATCAGCGCAAGCGAGTAGATGCCGTATTGCTCCGGGCCGAGGAGGCGAGCGATGAGGATGGCGCAGACGGCGGAGAGCACCGTGGCTAAGCTGCCGCCCCAGAAGAGGTGGAAAGCTCCGCCTGCAGCCTCCTCAGCAGCTGCCAGCAGCCTATCGTCAGCATGTTTTGAAGCCATAACCCTTACCATTTGTAGTGTGCTTGTAGTGGCTTCAATTCTTTTAAAGATTGTTATTGACGCCTATCCTTGGACGCGGCGTTTTTCGCCGGATTTTAAAAGCATTTTTAATCCCTGTTCAAGGCTTATTTTCGGCGTGAAGCCCAGCAGCCTTCGAGCCTTTGACGTGTCTGCATGGCTATGTTTTATGTCGCCGGGGCGCGGCTTGGCGAACACAGGCTTTAAGCTTAGGCCTGCAAGTTTGGTGACGTGCTCAGCCAGCTCATTTATGGTGACAGGGGTTCCCGCGGCTATGTTGAGGGTTTCGTTCTCCACATTGTTCTCCATTGTCAGCTTTATGGCTTCTGCCACGTCATATACGTGTATGAAGTCTCTTGTTTGCTGTCCGTCGCCATAGATTATGGGCGGCTTGTTCACGCTGAGCCTTTCTATGAAGCGGGTTATCACCCCAGCGTAGGCGCTGCTCTGTCCAGGGCCGTAGACGTTGAAAAGCCTCAGTATGGCATATTTTAGGCCTTGCCGCGCGTAGAATTTTACAGCTTCCTCGCCCATGAGCTTTGCTAGGCCGTATGGTGAGATGGGATTTGCAGGGTGAGATTCGTTTATTGGCAGATGGACAGGGGTGCCGTAGACGGCGGCGCTGCTAATGTAGATTAGTTTCACGCCTCTGCGTAGGCAGGCATTGGCTATGTTGGCTGTGCCTGCAACGTTGTTTCTGAAGTATAGGGCAGGCTTCTTTATTGATTCTTCAACGCTTATGTAGGCGGCTGCATGCACCACCACATCCACGCTGTCCAACACGTTTCTCAGGGCTTTGAGGCTTAGTATGTCGCCCTTGACGAGGGGCACGTGATGCATGCTTAGTCTTTCCACAGCGAACCCTGTGGCCCGTTTAAGGTTGTCAAGGGCAAACGTGTCGTAGCCCTGATTTTTGAGGTAAATAGCCGCGTTATGCCCTATGAAGCCTGCGCCGCCAGTAACCAGCACCTTCATGAAGCATCCACACCTTGAAGTTGCCGCATACACTTTTAAAATTATCCGCTAAGCGAATGAAAGCTCCAATGCCTTTTTTGTATGCACGGTCACGAAATATTAGCGTATTGGGGAACCTGGTTGTCTCTGCATTTGCAAGTCTTCTCCCAGATCCATACTTCAACATTAATGTTACTCCACGAGTTTACTCCTAGGAGATGGCTTTAAGCACATGCCTGCATTGGCGGATCTTTTGAAAAGTTCCTAATGCCTTTTTCTGTCACCGTGTTAATGGCTTCTTTCGATGCACTCCTCAAGATTCAAGGCACATATAGCCGAATAGGTTAACCATCTGGGAATGCTGTCAACCTTCTCATCCTGGAATGTTGCTATTTCAGAGTTAAGCGGACAAAATACTGGTTTTATGGTTGGGCGATCATGAAATCGCCATGGATTTCCGGCTTAAGGGCTGAGTCCTTTGAATCAGGGTATTATGAATGGGGCTATTATTAGGGCGGTTATTGTTGTTAGTTTCATGAATATGTTGAGCGAGGGGCCTGCCACGTCCTTTAGGGGGTCGCCTACGGTGTCGCCTGTAACCGCCGCAGCGTGGGTTGGCGTGTTTTTCATCCAGAATTTCCTCTCTATGTATTTTTTAGTGTTGTCCCATATGCCTCCGCCGAAGATGAAGAATGAGGAGAGCAGCACGGAGGAGATGAGGCAGCCGAGCAGCAGCCCGCCCAGGACGTATCTTCCAAGAATAAGCCCTGTAGCTATGGGCGGCAGTATAGCCAACGCGGCCGGAGCCATCATGTTTCTCAGAGCGTGTTTTGTAGCGAGGTCCACGCACCTCGCGTAGTTAGGCTTAGATTTT
>JANXET010000009.1 GCA_025058315.1 Candidatus Bathyarchaeota archaeon
AACGACCCAAATATAATGCTTCAATATGATTCTATAGATACCTATTTAAATGAAAATTTCAAATATTGGGATTTGATTAAGTTCATTTATGGTTATAACATTCAATATTTTGGTAAAGACAGCGCCTGCTATGACTGGTTATATTTGCCTACTGCAATGAAAGCCTTTGGAGTAGCTCACAGCAACAGAGGAGTATGGTATGAGCATTACATAGATGCGCCTGCAAGGTATGCTGCTGGCCCAGAGGATGTTATTTTCGGCTTGCCTGATGCTCTTGTTCAGCCTTTGAAGGCAGGAAGGTACAATGAAACTTTGATTTATCCGGGAAATGGCTTCAGCTGCATCGGCTCACCCCTATACGGAATCAAAAAGGATATGGCCTACGGAAGACAGTATCCAGTAGAAGCAAATTCTAAGTATATAGAGTTATACGTGCCTTTGAGAGGAAACAAAATAATTCTGTTCAAGGATGGAGAGAAAGGCTAGCTTAGCAAGTTTACTAGGTAATTGTTGGGTTTGCATCTGACCCGCAGCACTGAACGCAGCATCCAAGGCTTTACGCTTTAAACTCTTCATGTTGTTTTCGAGCTGGCTTGTTTCAAAAACTTTGGCTGTCGCATAATTTTCGGTTTACATTCTCTTAATAGTGGCTAAATGTTTGTAAACAGATTTAAGGACATTAATTATAAAAGAAATGCGTGTGCTGAATCTGGCGTCTGTACCTTTCACCCTGTCCATCTTCGTCTACATCTTCTGTAATTACGGCAAAAGACTATTCCTTTTCGTATATTGTTGGATCTGTTACACCTGCTTCAATAAATGCCTTCTTTCGATTTAAGCAGGACTCACATTTTCCGCAATGTTTCAAATCGTTAAGATAGCATGACCAAGTAAGATGATAAGGCACACCAAGTTTCATACCTATTCTTATAACTTCGGACTTCGGGATTGAGCTGAATGGGGCTTCAATAATCAATTCTCTGTTAGTTCCGATAGCAGCGGCCTTCTCAAAAGCCTTGTAGAATTCTCTTCTGCAGTCCGGGTAGAATGGCTCGTCTGAACCTTGTGCGCCATAAAAAATTCTGTTTACATTTATTGATACGGCGTATGCAACCGCCACTGAGAGGAAAATGGCGTTTCTGAAGGGCACTATTAGTAGAGGATTAAACTCTGAAGTCATAGGGATGCGTTCATCACACAGTGAAGTTGCCCCTTCAAAGACCTCTTTAAGCGTTGAAAGATCTATTATCTTGATTGGTATTCCTAATTTTTCCGCTATTTTGGCGGCGCATTCAACTTCGCGTGTTGCTATTTGGCCATACTTAAAGGTGATTGCATAAACCCGGTACCCTTGGTTTTTAGCCCAATATGCAACAGTTGATGAGTCAATTCCTCCACTAAGTATAACAATACATTTCTCCTTTTCCAACATCATCACCCTTTAAACCTAGTTTCAATCAGCTTGAATAGGGTTGCCCCTATCAAGCATACTGTCTGCTCGCTAATGAACAGGTAGGGTAATGTTGCCAACATCGGCAGATTAAACAACTGGTTCAGCATCCAGCTCACACTTATGGATATGATTGTTGCGATTACAAAGCCGGCGACGAAGTAGTTGTGATTGAATTTTTTGGCAATCAAATACCCCAATACGCCTGCAAGAAAACTCATGGCGGGCATAAAAACAAGCTCATAAGGTCCAGCAAATGGGCTGAAAAGGTTGCCTAAAACCACCCCTATAGCGTAGCCTACCGCAAGCACCCATCTTTTAGCAATCCAAGGCCTTAATACGCCGGCAACACGAAACTGCAGTGCATAGAAGGAGATGGGTGCAAATAAATAAACCAGTAAAGCATACAATGATGAAAAAACCGCTATTAAAGATATATCTTTACTACTTATCTTCACATTCACACCTCCCTACACCGGGGTTTATATCGCGGAACGGGTGGGAGGCCCCACTCACCCGCGCACGTGCAAATGACAGAATTATAATATTAAAGCTTTTCCATATCAAGTTAAAACAAAAGAAGACAATAAATACGAAAAATAAGCTAATGGTTAAAAGATGGCATGTCGAATGCTCATCACTATCTGTGCTATTTATGTTCAACAGTTACTTTATGACTTTAAGTTAATGACAATGAGCAATGATGAACTCAATAGGGATTCTTTTTCATCCATGCAGACGGCTGGATATTGCTACTGGGATGTCTGGAAAATTTGAATATTACAAAAAAGAGAGGTGTCGGCTGGAAAGATCAAGCGAATCTTATCCTGTGCAAGAAGAGCTTCCTCCCAAACTCTGATTAATTATGGATTAATTAGCCATTAACTGGGAATGACTGGTGTTTCTGCCATAATGGAGCGATAAATGATTTTATTTCTGAGCGAAGAAGCAACTCTGAAGTTTTTCTTATTAACTCTTTATCAATCAACGCGCCGTAATGATGTTATAGAAGCAATAAGTAAAACGGTGAGCAAAATAAAAATACGCGGCTCTTAACTCATGCAATAGTATAAAGCTTTTTGTTTTCATAAAATACCAAAAATATCCGAATATTTGCAGAATCAGAATTTTGCAATTGTATCCTTTGAAACTCTTCAAAATTCTATGGGCTGCTGGAAACAAACATCCAATAACACGTTACTAGAATTGGATTTCAGAATGCGAAGCATTCAATTGTTAACCCAACTAGTCACTAAAAACCAAACATTATTATGCGGAATATAACATTATATTACATAAGCGCTGAGGGAATTTTATCTTTTTGCATATAAGGTTAAGGGATTCCTCAGCGCACCTTAGCAGGTTTTTGCCTTCATCTGTCAGCGTATAAACTTTCCTGGGCCTGTCATGGCTCATGTCCCATTCGCTTTTAACATAACCACTTTTCTCCAAGGAATTCAGAAGCGGGTATATAGTGCTCGGGCCGAAATATATCCCGAAGTTTCTGCGAATCTTAGATATTATTTGATAACCATGCATGGGGCTTGCGCTTAATAGTTGTAGAACGATTAGGTCAAGCAATCCTTTCATAAGCTTAAGCTGAACATCTTTAAGGCTTTCCATCCCCATGCTAAGCACCCTCAGATGCGACATTTTTGTTTAACAGTTCTTCTGTTGAACCCGTATACAATATGTTCATTTTCGTACATATTTATCACTTTACAATAATCATCTCTTAAAATATAAAGGTTTAGGCTTACAATAGGCATAAAAGGGCATATCGCAACATAAAATCACATTCCAAAAAGCGCAACAACCCATATATAAGACGTGAAGCGAACATGAGGATGGGCACTTGAGCATGGAGGATGAGCTTAGGGGGCGAATTGTTCAACACATAATTAAGAGTCTGTTAGATTTTCAAGTTTTGAAGATACTAGAAAGGGAGCCCATGTGGGGATATAAGATTAAGAGACTGATTGAGAAAAAATCAGGCTTGAAGATCCGTCATGGAACATTATATTCCCTTCTAGATTGGATGAAACAAGAAGGTTTCATAGAAAGCCACGAACAAACATACGGACGCAGAAAAAGAAGAGTCTACAGATTAACGAACAAAGGACGATCATTCCTTGAAGCCTACCGTAACATAGTAAAAGAGCAAATATTAGATGACTAAAATGATTGAAGTCAGAATTGTAAGTGGCGACCCAGTAAAAGCTTACTGCGGGCACTATCTAGCAGAAAAAAGCATATCAATAATATTGGCCATACACATTCATGTAAAAAGCCGCGTGTAGACATAATTTCGCTTAGCCCAAGAAATCAAAAGAACAGAATCCGAAAATGCACAGGCATTAGTGATTATAATGAACATCGAAAAGGAATTTAAAATGATAATCGCTGAGCTTAGACGCCTCGGAAAAGAAGCTCATGACATTGCCTTTGAAACTATTTTAAGCTGGAATTTTGAGTGCGAACGCCTCCAAGAAGCTGCAGAATACTTTATGAAAGATGTATGGCTCAATTATCAGCACCCATCTTTATTAGCAATTGCATGCGAGGCCGTAGGCGGAAAGCCCGAAGATACAAAAATGGTAGGTGCAGCCATAGTTCTTCTTACAGGGGCCGCAGACGTACATGACGACATTATAGACAAATCTAAAACAAAAGAGTCAAAACCCACGGTTTATGGAAAATACGGTGAAGACATTGCGATACTTATAGGCGACATTTTACTAGTCCAAGGACATGCACTACTTACCAGAGCATGTGAAGAGTTACCTAAAGAAAAAGGCCAAATGATGATAGAAACCATAAGGAACGGCTTTCTCAAGCTTGCAGAGGCAGAAGCACTCGAAAGCAAAATAAGAGGTGACTGGAAAACTCCACCTGAAAAACTCCTCGAAGTAATAGAGAAAAAATCAGCTGTGTCAGAGGCTACAGCACAAGCAGGAGCAATCATAGGAAATGCAAAACCAAAACAGATTAAAGATTGGGCAGAAATAGGCAAGCGTCTAGGCATACTTATGAACATTATACACGAATTCATAGATATGTTCGAAGCAGAAGAACTCATGAACAGAAGAGATAACGAATGTTTACCCTTACCAATACTTTACGCCCTAGAAAAACCGCTAATAAGAGAAAAAATACATCATATACTCAGTAAAAAAGAGTTAACAGATAACGATGCCGCTGATATAGCTGATATCAGCATGAAAACAAGATCATTTAAAAAATTCGAAGCGATAATACAAAATTACGCTAAAGAGGCACTGAAACTGTTGGATATATATCTAATTAAATGTAAAAATGTTGAGGTCATCCGTAAGTTAATCATACTGGCGATGGAAGAAATGTATTTGTGAGTTTACCACCAAGTGAATGGAAACGGACGAATAGGCTTTGGCCTGTTTCTAACCTTCATCCTTTCACCCGTATATTTGTTGTACAGATAAACACTTTAAAAATTTTATTCATAATGCAGAATACTGATTCTCAATAAGTTTTCATACTGCCAAATGTTTAATTTAAAAAGAATAGTAGAAATATTGAAAAAAGATGCATCCTTTAAATAATAGTGATTCAAAAGAGCACATCCCATCAAATATCTTGGCTGGAAGTTGTTTAATTATTATTAGCGCTTTTATTTGGTGCACATATGGAATGGCGATTTTGAGAAAGTTAATCATTATTAATACCATGGTAAGCGATTATGTGACAGAATTAATGTTTTGCACTTTCTCGTTTACTGGAACAGTTCTCTCCATCTTTACAGGCATCCTATTAGTAAGTAGATTTATAAGTAGACGATCTTTGTTGCTGAATTGGGCTGCCATTGGAATTTTAAGTTCCACAGCATTACCTTTTTTGTTGTTACCTACAACAGAAGGCAGCATTTTTGCATTGGCATTTCTAATAAGTTTCTCGTTCGGATTTGGGTTACCCTCAGCCCTAGCTCAGTTCGCAGAAACCACTAGTAAGGCTAATAGAGCGAAAATGGGAGCTATAGTGACAGTTTTTATGATCCTAGGAAACATTATAGCATATATTATGATAACTGATAATTTGATGTTAAATACTTTAATCCTTATCATCTGGAGGAGTTTAGGGTTAGCTGGAGTTATTCCTTTATGGAGTTTGGGTAAAAAAGAGCAAAATATAGGATCCGCGATCGCATACTCCAATAGAAATGTTTTTAATTACTTCATTTCATGGCTCATTTTTTCATCAATTAACTTTTTTGGTCTGTCAATGAGTTATCAGATTTATGGATATGACTTCGTTAATTCCTCAGCTACATTTGAATATTTGATAGCAAGCATGTTTGCGATTTTATCCGGCTTAATCGCTGATAGATTTGGTCGGAAAAAAATAGCCTTAGTAGGGTTCATTCTTCTAGGAAGCGGCTACGCCATATTGGGAATGTTTCCGTTTAACATATACGCATGGTACCTTCACATGTTTATTGATGGAATTACATGGGGGATTTTTAGTGTGATTTTCTGGTTTACTATATGGGGCGATTTGGCCAATGAAAAATCTGGTGAGGTTTATTATGTTCTAGGTTTGTTACCTTACACTTTGTCGGCTTTTCTACGTGTAGCCGTCGGACCATGGGTTGCTGAGTTCTTTTCGCCTTATGCTGTTTTTTCTTTTGTAGCTTTTCTCCTTTTTTTGGCTGTGATTCCTTTAATGTATGCCCCTGAAACACTTCCAGAGAATGTCGTTAAGGAATGGGAACTTAGACGTTATGTCGAGAAAGCAAAAAGGATTAGGGAAAAGTTTACATAGATACTCGATTGCTTTCCTTTTTGAAATTGCATGACGGAGGACTAGAATAGAGGCATGTTTTTTCACCTATTCACGACGACTGAGTGTAATTTGGAATGTAAGTACTGTTTCGGCGAAGCGTTGGAGGATACTGTTGGCGATTTCGGCTTCGATGTAGACTACGGGCTCCCAAGGCATATAGTCTACAACATGGATTATTTGAAGCGCTTCTGCAGTTTGGATCCGGAACCTGTATTGATTTTTTATGGTGGAGAACCGCTTCTTTACGCTGAAGGCATAAGGCGGATCATGGACCATGTTATAGCCAAGCATTTTCTCATTCAGACTAATGGGCTACTCTTAGATAGGCTGGAGCCTCGGTATGTTAACAGGTTTACGGCGATACTGGTTTCCTTAGATGGTGATGAGAGCCTAACGGACTTTTACAGGGGCAAGGGTGTACACCGCAAGGTCATAGAGAACCTTAAGCTGGTTAGAAGTAGAGGATTTAGAGGCGAGATAATTGCTAGGATGACGGTGATGGAGCAGACGGACATTTATAAGCAGGTTTTATGGCTTTTGCAGAATGAGGTATTTCCCTTCAGTTCAGTGCATTGGCAAATTAACGCGGGATTCTGGAGTCATGACTTTGAGAGGCGAGGCTTCGCCGAATGGAGTAAGTCAAACTATACTCCTGGGATAATACGCCTCGCGGAATTTTGGGTTAACACTATGGAAAGGAAGGGTATTGTTTTAAGGTTATATCCGTTCCTAGGGATTACACACTCGTTACTCTCGGGCGAAGAGAAATGTGGACTGCGGTGTGGTGCAGGATGGATGAATTATTCGATACAAACGGATGGCACCATCATACCGTGTCCAGCTATGTGGGGAATTCGCAAGTACTATTTAGGTCATATAAAATCATCCCATCCTTTAAGACTTCCGAAGATTAGTGTAGGTGAGCCGTGCATTAGCTGCAGGATATATGGTCTATGTGGGGGAAGATGCCTATATGCTAACATAACAAAAAGATGGAATTCAGCCGCCTATAGGCTTGTGTGTGAAACCGTAGAGAATACAATAGAGGCCATAAAAGCTCAGCTTCCAATAATAAAAACACTCATAAAAGCTGGAAAAATTAGGATAGAAGATTTTAACTTCATGAAATACAATGGCTGTGAGATAATTCCATAATCCTTCCATAAAACACTTTTACAGTTCCCAGAAGGCCTATTCTGCTGGAATAAGAAAAAGCCTTTAAAAAGGAATAATCACTTATCCTCTATTATGCGGTTGGCAACACTGATAATTGGCGAGTTGATACTTCTCGGCGCGTCCATACTGGTTTTTAGAAGCGTCTGGATATTGCTTGACGAATACTTTGGCAACTCCTATTTAACCTTAATGCTGGTATTAGGCATCATCCTAGCAGTGATAGGGTTAATGCTTGTAAATTACGAAGTAAAATGCGGGCTGCAAAAAGCGCACAAAATTCATTGAAACCTTGATCTAATTACTTTGTTGCGTTACATGGCAAAAACAAGTCCTGTCGCCCTGCAGATTCTGCATCACAAGCTCTTGTTTGCCGAACCAGTATATGAGTCTGCGTTTCAAGGTCGTCTGGCACCAGCATATTAGCGTTGGATATCCAATTGCCATACTACTAATATTTGTCGCTTGGAAGTTCAAGGCACCACCAGCTGGTCTCAGTGTTAACGCATCGTGAGTGAATTTCAATTGAAAGTTCGGCTTTCATTAGTATCCGCCCCATCCTGGTCTCCACTCAGATCCATTCGCCCTCGGATATAACTAATTTTCTAGCCGTTTTCGGATGAATTTCCAGTGGTGGTTCAGGGTGACGCTCCCGCATACCCATTTGTTGCTATTTTTCAGCCCTCTTTTACCGACACGATTTAGAGGGCGCTTAAGCTGATCAGCATGATAGATAAAATCAATCATATTGGCTTATTCTTTCACCGCAAACATATCCTCTACTTATGAGATGCTCAAGGTTGCCGGTGACCTTCAAAATAAGCCCAGATTCACTATCAACATATGCGATCAAACCGCAGCGAAGCCAACGGGGATTGGCTGGACTG
The DNA here is from genome assembly GCA_025058315.1 of Candidatus Bathyarchaeota archaeon. Classification (GTDB taxonomy): domain Archaea; phylum Thermoproteota; class Bathyarchaeia; order Bathyarchaeales; family Bathycorpusculaceae; genus DRVV01. The sequence goes on from JANXET010000009.1 coordinate 8,329, forward strand.
CGAATTAAACTGCTCTGAAAAGGCTTAAAGATCTATCAGCAAAGTATGGCATGGACTTGTGCGGTGAAAACGGTGAATATTACACCTAGTGCTTGACGGCCCTGAATTAAAAAAACAGTTAACTCGTTTTTCAGCATCAGTCCAAATTTATGATAAAATAGTTACATGCTACTTGCAAATCCAGGGAGACTTCAAGAGTTACTTACACCAAATGTTGAGGTTATTTTTGAACGAAAGCGAAAAAGCTTTAAGGAGAACCGCTACGACATTGTCGGAGTGCAATTAGATGATAAATTTGTTTCAGTGGACTCACGCACATCTAATAGACTCATGTATGAAGCGCTTAAGAATAGAGATTACCGGATTTCACTGAATCTACTGAAATCAAGCCTGAGCCGCTTTACAACCATGCGATGCGCGACTTCTACTAAGAAGCGGTGCGGAGAACAATGCTATTAAAGATCAAATTATGCACTCTGGCAGAGATGAAGTTGCCATATTTCCAGACACCAACAAAAGAGGTGGAGGGCAAATTCTGAAGTTGGCAAAGGCCAAATATGGAGTATCATGCATGCGTCCTGTTTCTAATCCAGAGAGAAGATGCCTATATCTTCAAGCACAATGACGGGATGGATGGGAGATTTGGAAATACTCCGATTCGCCGAAGAACAAGTAGTAGAATTCGCTACTCTGCGAAGTTCATAAATGACAAAATAATGCTAATAGCTGAATCAAAGTTGACTTAGAGCAGTGATTTAAACATGACTTTTGAATCTCAATTAAGGATAATTATAAAAACTAGTTTTATATGAAAGTACTAGAATCAACAAGACTCGGAGTCGAACCTGTATGGTCAAGTTTAAGGATAGGAAGTTTATAGCTGTCGAACCAAGCAAATGCACGGGGTGCAGTCTCTGCGAGTATGTATGTGCGCTTGAGAAGAAGGAGACTGTTTGGAACCCTCTAAGGTCAAGAATACGAGTCATACGTGTAACTCCGGCATTCAACCTTGCTATGGCATGCCGATTCTGTGAGGATGCACCGTGCATTAAGGCTTGCCCGCGTGATGCCCTGATCCAATCCGAGGAAAACGGCATAATAAAGGTTAACGAGGTAAAATGCGACGGCTGCGGCTGGTGCGTACAAGCATGTCCCTACGGCGGTATTGCTGTTCACCCTGACAAGAAATCAGTCCTGGTCTGTGACCTCTGCGATGGAAAGCCTCAATGCATCGAATTCTGTCCAGAAGAGGCTCTTGAGCTTGTAATCAGCGATGAAGAAGCAAACAGAAAACTTGCAATGGCTCTAGGAAAACTTCCAGCAGAGATCGAAAGGCTATCCAACTTGGCGAAAGGTAAAGCGTGGAACACCTTATTGGCTGAGGCTGAAGGTAAAGCTAAGAGGCTGTCTGCAAAACTGGAAGCACTCAACAAGAAGTGGACCATGAAATAATAATCCCACTCAAACAATTCAATTTTTACAGACAGGTAACAATCCACATTTTATTTGTGTCATAAGCAGGCAGAAAACCTCTTGCTTGATCAGCAACAACTATAGATGAACCATTAAACGGACGAAGAATAACTGGGATATATAAGAAGGCGTGAAATATGAACGCTGGAAATGATTTGGAATTGCATTACTAAAGCTTCTTATATAATATGTCTTTTTCCCTGACGCGCTGCGCCACCTTCAAGCCTATAATTTGCCCTGCTTCAGCTCTCGGCACATTTTTATGTTCAATCTGCATAGATTCAACTGTTTGTTCAAAATCTGTTGTAGGTCCCTTGAATACTATGCAATCCCCAACCGACAAAGGTGCCTTAAGTTCTATAACGGCAACACCTATCTTGTTGAAGAAGTGTGTTACACGCCCAACCTCAATTAATTCTTCCTCTTCAATCAAATTATGCATCCCCTCAGCAGTATATTATTGAAGTGTAAAACCTTAAATAATTTTTCAGAAATGCATCAGCCTAAACATTTTCTAATTTTCGCAGCTTCAAGAAGATTTCTCTGAGCATCCTGCCAATCCCCGTCAAAGAGGGATAGGAGGAAGTTGTTAACAGCGTTCTCATGTCTTCTCTCAGCGAAGTTCTTAGGACCTAAACGAATGCCAAGTTTTTCCTCTGCAACATGAAGATCATTGAGTATGTCCGCGATGGCGAATCGTAGGTTTCCCTCGCTTAAACAGGAAGTTTTAGCAAAAAACTCTCGCATTTCAACAAGTAATTCGATGTTACGCCATGAGACAAAACCGCTTACAGATTCCAGGTCGCTTTTCAGTGTCATATAATGATTTTTAAGGGCGTTCCATTCTGACTCGCTAAGTTCCTCCAGCGCGCTTAACCCTATGAATTCAGGCGGTATTCCAAGCGTGTATAGGGCCCCAGCGAAGGGTATAGCTCTTGGAAGGGAGATTCCACCCATACTTCGGCTATACCCGAAAAGTCCGATGTGAAGTTTTCTTGCCCGCCGCGGCGGAACAAACGCGGCTACAGTGTTCACCAACGGAGCAATCTTTTCTACAACTTGTTGATACTTCCTCATGAACTTAGATAAAACATCCATAAGAGCTTTTGCTTCATGATATTCAATTATTTCAGGTTCACCATTTGGCAGTCTTTTATTCAATTCGGTAACAAGATTTTTAACATCATCTCTTGGGTAATCATACTTTAAAGCGGACTGTATGGTTACAGTACACAAGCCTTTGTACTCCTCAATGAAGTTGCTAAAGTTCTTAGGAGATAAGTGCCCTCTAAAAGGCATTGTACCCACGCCGAGGATTGGGTAAATAGAGATTTCGTTTGATTCTTCAAGCTTTCTTAGCTGAGACAAAGCTAACTTGCATAGTATTACAGCGCAAACCAAGCCATAATTAAGAGCCGGGTCCGAACGAGCTATGAAAACCCTCAAGTAATCAGGTTTTGCAGCTTTTATAAAGTATTGAAGTATCCCTGTTACGTTTAGAATGCTCTTCATATCTTCTATCAAAGGTATGACTTCTATTGTCTCAGGCTTGAAGGGCCCAAGCCATTCCTCAACACGACATGATTCATCAAGGCATACGCCTCCGGTGCCAGCCACAACCTTCTCATAGTATTTCTTCAGCCAAATCAGATCTTCACCACATGTTGTGAAAGGCAAAATAACCTCAAATATTGGTGAAACAGGTCTCTGATAAAACTTAACAGCTATGTCGTATGCCACTGGAATGTTTACCAAAGACTCTAAGAGGATCTTCTGCTCAGCCACCTCAACCCGAGGGTTCGGAACACGATATGTTAGATAAACATCTTCGCCTAGAACTTTATTTCGGAAGAAATCACCGTACTTTTCCAGAAGCTTTCTGACAACTCTAGTGTCCACATCTTTACCCTCAGCATCCCACATAACCTCCATGCAGCCTAAATCATGATATGCAAAATACGCCTCATCAACCTCCGCTTCACCGTGAATCATATTGCCGGTTACCCACGGTGGCAAAGAGGCATTATCAGGATGCTGAGTCGACATTGTCCTAGGTATATTCCTGACGCTCAAGCGAACACCAGCAAACTACATTAAAGACTTACAGATAAACATTTGGCCTTACGATCAGAGTATGTTGAAAAGGGTGATTAGACATAGGGAGCATCAACAACCTCCGCTTCAAGATATGCACATGTAGCATTTACAACACTTACATCCAAAACCTTGCCTAAGAGATTCGAATTATTTTTAACCACAACTGGCTTGTAGGCGAAGTTCCTTCCAACCCATGATCCTCTAACTGAACCAGCCTCGTCAATTAGCACCTCACCTACCCAGCCAATCCACTTCTTATTTCTTTTAAGGGCAATTTCTTTAGCTAAATTGGCTAACTTGACACTTCTGGCCTTAATAACAGAAGCAGGCACATGATCTTTCATGCTTGCTGCAGTGGTTCGAGGTCTTGGGAAGAATTTTGATATATTAACTATGTCTGGCTCTACTTCTTTAATTATGGCAAGAGTCTTTTCAAATGATTCATCAGTTTCCCCTGGAAAACCACATATAATATCCGTTGCCAAGGTTATCTCGGGGAGTTCACGCCTGAAAGTTTCTACAACATTTCTAAAATCTGTAACCGAGTAGAATCGTCTCATCGCCTTTAAAATTTGATCATCGCCACTTTGCAAAGGAAGATGAATGAACTTGAAGATTTTTTCATGACTAAAAACTTTAACCAAGTCTTCAAGTATATCCATTGCAAAATTTGGGTTCATCATGCCAACTCGAACCTTAAAGTATCCATCTATTTTACATATAGCCTCAAGAAGCTCCACGAGGTTTACTCCAATATCCCTTCCATAGCATGCAGCATCCTGGGAGGTTATCCAAATCTCCTTGGCTCCTGAGGAAGTATCCTCTTTAACTCTCCACACGATTTCCTCAATCGAATAACTCCGTAAGCGTCCTCTAGCGAAAACGACACAACAGTAAGCACATGACCCAAGGCAACCATAAGATATCGGAACTATGCCTATAACAGGATTCACCCGGATACGAGGAAGGGTTATTCTGGGCTTTGTTTTATCCCCATTTTCAAGCTCCACCACTTTTTCGCCTCTAGAAACCCTTTCAACAATCTCAACTATCTTATCCCCGAGAGCTGGACCAGCTACGCCATCAAAATGCACCTCTCTACAAAGACGTTCAAAGTTTATTAGAGGAAGGCAGCCTACAACAATCAACTTCTTATACCTTGGAACCATACGCAAATAACTGATCATCCGGTTTTCAGTTGGGCCCTTCACTGCGCAAGTATTGCAAATCACTAAATCTGCCTCCGCCGAATCATTAACCAGAATGTGCCCAACTCTAGCTAGACAACCAGCCAGAACTTCACCATCTGCAAGATTAGCGGAGCAACCGAAGCTTTTGATGAAGATGCGCACCTTACATCAAACGATACATTAAATACTTAATAGCCAGATAAAAACCTAAAGGTCTTTAGCACTTAATTTACAAGTTTTTGAAACAGAGCGTGAGTAATCTTTAAATGTTTTTGGACGATCATATTTAAAACATATTTTTATCATATTATGTATAAGTATATGATAGCAAATTTAGTGTTAATCAAGGAGGGGTGTATCACATGAAAATGATTACTATTTACTTACCTGAGCCCTATCTTAAAGCTTTAGATCAGCTAGTTGGCGAAAGGTTGTACCCAAATAGAGCTGAGGCTATACGTGTGGCGATTCGTGATTTGATTGAGAGTGAGGTTTGGCGCAGGAAGAGGGTAGCTTAGGAATGCAACTGACAAGGCAGATGTATCGATATTCATGGCAGAACACTATAGAGTGCAAGGTTAAGCCTCCTGAACCATGCCGTATGCTAGTGCTTGGTGTTGGCGATGCGGGCAATAACACAGTATCACGTTTGATGGAATTAGGGGTTGTGGGTGCGGAATGTATAGCTGTCAACACGGATGCTTTACATTTGGAACTCTCAAAAGCTCATAGGAAAATCTTGATTGGAGAAAAGCTAACTAAGGGTATAGGCGCCGATGGGAACCCATGGATTGGAAGAGCGGCCGTTGAAGAGTCAGAGGAGTACATGGAGAAGTTACTTATTGGGGCGGATGTCATTTTCGTGACAGCGGGTCTAGGTGGGGGTACAGGATCAGGCGCGGCACCAGTGATCGCGAAAATAGCTCAGAGAAGCGGAGCCCTAACGGTAGGTGTTGTTACAATGCCATTCAGAATTGAGAAGGAACGAGTAAAACATGCCGCTTATGCGCTTACGGAATTGAGAAGATGCTGTGATACTGTTGTGGTTATAGACAACAATAAGCTTATGCAGTTTGCACCCAGCCTGCCCATAGCTGACGCTTTCAGAGTAGCAGACAGAGTTTTAGCTGACATGATTAAGGGGATAGTGGAGACCATTTCAGCTCCAAGTCTGATAAACATTGACCTAGCTGAATTCAGAAATATCGTTAAGCGCGGCGGAGTTGCAGTTGTGGGTGTAGGCGAATCTGATGCTCCGAACCGCGCAGAAGATGCTGTCCGCAACGCCCTAAGAGCACTACTGTTAGATGTGAACTATGCCGGAGCAAGAGGAGCCTTAATACATGTCTCAGGAGATGCCCAAATGACTCTTGAGGAAGCTAATCGTGTAGGCGAAATAGTTACGGAAATGATGGATAATGATGCCCTTGTAATATGGGGTGCACGGGTTAACCCCGAGTTGAATGGCAAAATGAAAGTTACCTTAGTGGTGACCGGAGTGAATTCAACATCAATACCCAGTGAATTTGATTATACAGCACCTGAACTGCTCAACCTCGAATCATCATCTGAACCGGAAAAACCGTTAGACATAAAGCTGAACCTATACCAGATGGAGGAAGACTGCATAAACTAGCCATGCAGTCTTCCTCCCCCTCCTCCCCTTGTTTTTGTCGTCTTTTCAGCGAGGCTAGCCATTCCTTCAACAAATAGTTTATGTGCATAGGCGCGCTAATTCTTACCGGTATCTCTGATGACCTTGGGTGTGGGAATTATCGGCTGCGGTTCTATCGGATCAGTAATAGCTCACGCTATAGACACTGGTCAAGCTGGAGAAACTCAACTTTTGGTAGTTTATGATCGAGTTATGGAGAAGGCTTTGTATATATCTCAAGGTTTGAGCAACAAGCCAATAATTGCAAAAAACTTTGATGAATTCCTTAAGTGCAATTATCTGGGCTTGGTTGTGGAGGCTGCTTCACAGGATGCGGTAAAAGATTATGCCCCTATGATTTTAAGGGCTGGAAAAGATTTGATGATCATGAGTGCTGGAGCGCTTATCGATCACAGCTTTGTTAAGGAAATACGTTGCCTTGCAAAGGAGAATCGCAGGCGAGTTTACATTCCATCCGGTGCCATTGCAGGACTGGATAGCATTAAGGCTGCAACCTACAGCGCCATAGAAAAAGTAACCTTAACAACAAGGAAGCCTGTTGAGGCGCTGAAGGACAGCCATTACTTTAGTGAGAAGTTTGGAAATAAAACCATAAAGGCACCCCTCATAATCTATGAGGGCCCTGCTTTAGAAGCTTGCAAGCTTTTTCCATTCAACGTGAACGTGGCGGCAACCCTCAGCCTTGCTGGCATAGGCCCGGAGAGAACGCTAGTGCGGATTATAGCTGATCCCACCATAAACCGTAATATACACAAGATTGAGGTTAGAGGAGGTTTCGGTACATTGGAAATAAGTATTGAAAACATTCCTATGCCTAGCAACCCGAAGACCAGCTTCTTAGCTGCGCTTTCTGCAATAGCCATGCTGAAGAGGATAACTGACCCCCTTCAGGTGGGGACGTAGGAGTCATTTTTGCCGGCAATTCTCATTTTGATTGAAAGAATCTCCCTTTTTAATCTTATACTTAATGGAATAGCTTTCCCAACAGCCCGGCATGACCCATGTTCAATAGCTCCAACTATGCTTTCCAGGTTTGGCTCAGCCTCAACTGTCGTGTACGCTGAGCCTATTTCTGGGCCATAGTGGGCATCACTGCCTCCAACTTGTGGAAGTCCAAGTTGTTTGACTATTTCTTGACCACGCTTTACGGCGCGCTTAAAGGGAAAAGCTGAGGCGTTAATAACCTCCACGGCGTCGAAGCATTTACTTACTGATTTATTGAAACTTGATTTTAGGAGCGCTCCAGGATGACAGGCTATGGCAATGCCGCCAGCATCATGTATCCTGTCAATGGTCTCATTAACATCTAAACCCTTTGGAATTGGTTCTTGAATGTTTAGCCCTATAATGTGTCCACCTTTGCTGGAAACTTCCATGCCGGGAATAATTAGAAAGTTCGATTCTCTCGCCAGTTTTACAGCACCATCAATCCTGTTATGATCAGTTATTGCTACACCATGTAGGCCAGATAAACGAGCATACAAAACAAGGTCCTTTGGTGTTATTAGAGCATCATAGGAATAATATGTATGAACATGTAAGTCTATCTTGAGCATCATATCATCATTAACCCTTTTCTTTGAAGGCATATTCTAATCTCCGATAGATATTAGAATTATTAGCATTTTTAACGATTTTAAATCAGTATTCAAATTCATACGGGACTTTTATTTTCTTTAAAGCTTCCTCAAACTCAATTTTCTTCTGCTTGAAGTATTTCTCCGTCATCGCGTATTTTAGCCCATACTTCTCGTAGGCCCAGTTCGCATAATGATAGTTCATTTTATCAATGTAGATTTGGTCAACATTTCCGTTTATCGCCTCTATTAGGCCCTCTGCATTGGGAAGTATTGGCCCTATCATAACTGATGTTCTTATGCCAAGGGAATGCATCCTTTCAAGAACCTTTAACCTATCAGGTATAGACGGCGCATTAGGCTCGAAGATCCGTCTTATGTTGTCGTCAGCCGTGGTGATCGTTAAAATAACTTCAACATCGTTTCTATTCTGCAGCAGTTCCAAGTCCCTCAGTACAAGAGTGGACTTTGTCTGAATTGAGACAGGCCATCCCCGCTTAAGCAGTATTTCCAAGCATCTACGGGTTATCCCGTATTTAGCCTCAATGGGCTGATAGGGATCACATAGACCGCTAATCCAAACCCGACCAGCACGCTTACGCCGTACCTCATGTTGAAGCAGGTGGGCAGCGTTAACCTTCACATCGACAAACTCTCCCCAGTTCTCCCCATGCCCAGTGAAACGCTTTATGTAGCGTGCGTAGCAGTAGATGCATCCATGCTCACAGCCAATGTAAGGGTTAATAACGTAATCGAAAACTTTGGATCGTGAAAGTATTGTTTTAGCGTAAATTTCGCGTATAATCATAAACTTTCCTTGGAGCCCCATTTAGCTACTTTGAGCTAAATTCTGCCTGACATTTTCCAGCATTGCTTCAAGTTTTTTTGCATCAGCATCAATTTTCTTGAAAAGTGGTTGAGCCTTGGCTATCCTATGTCCATTCTGCAACGGCCTAAGGGCCTCATCCCAGCTCTGAATGCTCCCCGGCAGATTCAACATTTTCCAAATTTCCTCAGCCGTGAAGGGCATTACAGGTGCTGATATTACAGCTAAGGCTTTAACTAGCTGAACCGCGACATAAATTGTCACGGCAGCTTTAGCCCTATCCTTCTTTATCTGGTTCCAGGGTTTCCGCTCATTTAAGTATTGATTACCCAGACGCGCAACATCCATGATGCTGCTTGCTGCATATTGAAGCCTACAGTTCTCATAGTGCCTGGCAACTTCATCAACGTATCTATTTAGTTCTTCCAAGATTCTTCTATCGGAACTGTCCATGGTGCTTGGTTCAGGAATCTCGCTACTAAATTGGTTGTTAATGAAAGTGAGAGTTCTATGTATAAAGTTTCCAAAGGTGTCGTTTAAGTCAGAGTTTATCTTTTCTGTGAAAAGTTCCCATGTGAAGTTGGAGTCCTTAGTCTCTGGTCTAGTAGCAATTAGGAAATATCTCCAGTAGTCCGCCGGGAATAGCTCTAAAGCCTCGTCAATCCATATGCCTATACGCTGGCTTTTGGAGGCCTTTTCGCCTTTAAATTGTAGAAACTCGGTGGTAGATACATTCCATGGCAGGTTATAACCTTCATGGGAAGCCATGAGTAGTGCAGGCAATATTATGGTGTGAAATGGAATGTTATCCTTACCGATGAAATAAAATGTCTTAGCATCCTTGTTAAACCAGTATTCCTTCCACCCCTCTGGGTTTCCGCGGTTTATGAAGTACTCAATAGTTGCTGAAACATAGCCAAGCAAGGCCTCCACCCAAACATATATCGTTTTACCTTCAGACTCTGGAAAAGGCGCCGGGATACCCCATGAAATATCTCGAGTTACTGCTCTTGGCTTTAGCCCTTCCTTTATCAGGTTTAGGCTGAAGTTTTTGGCGTTTGCCGATAACTGTTTGTTCTCTCTAAGAAAAATGACAAGTTTTTCGGAAAACTTTGGAAGGTCAAAGTACCAGTGCTTAGTGGTTTTCACAACAGGTTTACTCTTGCATATCGCGCAGTACGGGTCTACGAGGGTGGTTGGTTCCAGCAGCCGGCCGCAGGCGTCGCATTGATCACCTCTTGCTGGCAGGTGACCACAGTGTGGACACTTGCCCTCAACAAATCTGTCAGGTAGAAAGCGGCCACACCTTTCGCAGTAAAGCATTTCCGTTTCTTGGGTGAATATGTAGCCATTATTGTAAATCTTCATGAGATGCGCTCTTACAAATTCCTTGTGAATGGGATTTTCCGTTCGAGTGTAGTTGTCGAACGATATTCCCCATCTGTTAAAAAGTTCCACAACCTTTGCATGATTCTTGTCAGTGAGCTCTTTTGGCGAAACACCGCGTTTTATAGCTTCAACTTCTATTGGGGTTCCATGCTCATCAGAGCCGCTAACCATCAAAACATCTTCGCCCTTAAGCCGATAATAGCGTGCAACCACGTCAGCTGAAAGCACAGAACCCACTAAGTTACCTATGTGAGGTGTAACATTGATGTAGGGCCAAGCTGAAGTGACTAAAATTTTCCCGAGTTCAACGCACCCCCAAGCGGGAAGACCATTACATTGCTTTTAAGATGCAATCTAATACTTAAATTTGAAGCAGGGAAACTTCTCATTTAGAAGATGAAACCTTCAGTAAAGCCTGCTTCACTTGCGCTGCAGAAGCATTAGTCCGGATACCTCTAGGATGAAAATGCGTTGACGTCGCCACGAAGCCCCATGACTTAAGCATTTCAATAATCTTAGTTTTCGATGGAATAGATAGCCCTAAATTATCACATATTTTGTCAAGCACAAAATAAGTTGGAGGAGCATTAATTTCCTCTCTGATCAACTTCAAAATTTGCATTACACGCTTCATGCATCCAAGCTTTTTGCGCCCAGTTTCCTCCATCATTAAGGCATGGAATTCTCTGTCCCAGAGACAACCAAGCCAGAGGGGGCCTGCATAGTCCATTTTTGAACCGCACTCAGGACAACTTATCCCATGCTGGAGAAGAGTGCTTTCGCATACAGTTTCCCTGTGGAAGCAGTTAAAGCAGTGGAGCACATAGCCCATTTGACTTAGCGTCTTATCAGCCATTTCTGCTCCATGCTTAAGAACCGCATAAACTCGTACATAATGATCGGTACTGTGGCTGAAGAGAGGTTTTATGCCCATTTCGTGCCGTGCAGCAGTCACCGATAACAATCCCATTAAAAGCCTAACAGCTAATTCATGGCAGTATTCAGTGCGCAATGGCCGCCCACCATACTTCCGCATGCAAGCCTTTACATGTACGCCGCATAATGGCGCCGTATCCGTTGCTGTTAAGGCAATGAGGCCGCCGTTACGAAGCGCCTTTATTGATGAGTCTAAGAATGGAGCCGGTGATCCGAATGGATCAACATCTATAACGTCGAACCGTCTACGTGGACCGCTGTGACAAGCCAGCAACGAGGTAGCGTCAGCTCTCTTCGCGATTACACGTCCCTCAAGTCTATTAACCGCGATATTATACCTCATAAGCCTGTAGGCTTTCAGGCTAATGTCGCCTATGACAACAGTCTTTACACCTTCAACCTCTCTTCCAAAACGTATGCCCCTTATCCCGCATCCAGCAAGAGGCTCACATACAGCAAGTTCCCGGTTAACCATCCTTTGATAGGCTTGAAGAGCGATAACTGCGATGTCACGGTTCAGTTCCATAGCAGGGTTATAGAAAACTGGCGCCATGCATGGCGCATAATCCTGCGGCTGCTTCTTAAAAAATTCAAGTCTTGGAACATAGACCTCAACCTCGCCTTCACTAACTACTTCCAATGGAAAGTCCAAGAGCGGCTCTTTGGAAGTCATGCCCTTGCTATACCCCACTCTAAAAGGGCTGAATGTATCATCTGCGAAGCTACAGCTGCAAGAATCACAGCCATTATGCGACTGATAGCTTGAATACCATTGCTGCCGATGGCGGAAACAAGGACTGGGGCAAAACGTAAAGTTATGTATACGCCTAGCGTGGCTATTAAAGCGCCTAAAAGCACATTTACTATAGTATAGGAGTTAGATAGCACCATAACGGTTGTCATGGTTCCAGGCCCAACAAGAAGCGGAGTAGCAAGAGGTACAACAGCCACTTGACTTGTGTCTATGGTTTTTGATCTTGACATCCCGCCAAGCATGTCTATGGCGAGCACAATTAACAGGACACCGCCGCCGAGCCTGAAGCTTGAAATAGAAACATTTAGAGCAGAAAGTATGATTGTCCCGAAAAGAGAAAACGTCAAAAGTAGAGCCATAACCATAAGAGCGATGGTGCTGGTTATTTTACTTCTCATCTCACCATCAAGTCCTCCAGTGTAGATCAGAAAAGTAGGTATTGCGCTAATTGGATTCATAATTGTGAAGAGCTGTATGCTCGCGCTTAATACCACTGCAGGTTCAATCTGGATCCACTCGCCAACACCACCTATAGAAAACCGAAACGACACCAAGATGAGAAATAATACAGTTATGAGAATGAGTGACAAGCGGAAAACTTTAGGATGTTTACGCATTATCCATTCGCCGAGCTGTTTCTCAATAAACGAGAATCTTCTTTCCGGTGTTTTACTAGAAACCATATACTGCCACACCTAACAAGCTTCAATATCAGAACGATAATAATGAAACCCTAAATGAATATTAGACTTCTGGTTCAAAACTTAAAAGTGAAATAATATTATAACCGCAATGCATTATATCAATGGGAAATGGAATGTTGAAGAAAATTCGCAGAGATTTCCCTTTAATTGGTTCAAAAAGCGAGGATATCGATCAATTTGTTGAGGAGATTAGGAACTGTCTAAATGAAGAAATTCCTGAAGGATGCGCCATTAAGGTTTATAAGTACTCAGTTTCATGCTGTGCATTCATTCCCGTGGGAATATCCGTTGAAATAGAAGGCCACAATGAGCAAGAGACTTGGACATGCAAGCGTACGCAAGAATCATTGAGGTTCTTGAGAGGAAAGGGGCAAATTTTCAACATCCTGAAAACATGAACATTGTATAGCTCATGAATCAGGAATGATTCATTTGCAAAAACGTATTTTTCTCTTAACGGGCAGTCCATGTGTAGGTAAAACCACAGCTTTGCTAAGAGTTATTGATAAACTTAAAGCTGAAGGTTACAGTGTGGGAGGCATGGTCAGCCGTGAGGTGCGCCAGGGCGGAATCAGGGTGGGGTTTGAGATTCTGGATCTAACTGGAAACAGGCGCGGCTGGCTTGCCCATATCAGCCAGAATAGCGGGCCACAGGTGGGAAAATACCGTGTAAATCTAAATGACTTAGAAGATGTCGGCGTACAGGCAATAATGACAGCAATCAAGAGATGCAACATTATAGTTGTGGACGAAATAGGTCCTATGGAGCTGTTCTCTGAAAAATTCAGGATAGCCGTTAAGGATGCTATTGAAAGCGGTAAGCCATTAATCGGTGTTGTCCACTGGAAGGCTAAGGATGATCTCATAAAGTCCATAAAGGGCAGAAACGATGTGGAAATTTTAAGCCTCACCTTCCAGAATAGAGACGCTGTGCCCAATATTGTTTTAGAAAAACTGGAAAACTTTCTAAATAAGCATTCGTCTGTAAAGGCATAAGGCATATAGCAGCTTCATGACAAAACTAATTGTGCGTGAATTTAATGCAGAAGTCCTATTCGAGATTATTAGGCATAGTTGGAAAGCCGAACGTTGGAAAATCCACATTCTTCTGTGCGGCTACTTTGGCGCCGGCTGAGATCGCAAACTACCCCTTCACAACAAAAAAGCCGAATCGCGGAGTGGGTTATGTTAGAGTGCCATGCATATGCAGAGAATTCAACGTCAAAGATAACCCTGTAAACTCAATATGCCTAGAAGGTGTTAGGCTTATACCTGTGGAACTAATCGATTGCGCGGGACTTGTACCTGGAGCGTGGCAGGGGAGAGGTCTTGGCAATCAGTTTTTAGATGAAATAAGAAAGGCTGATGCTTTACTGCACATTGTGGATGCCTCAGGTGGAACAGATATTGAGGGAAGACCATGCAACCCTGGTGAACATGACCCGTTAGAGGACGTAAAATTCCTGGAAAATGAGATTACCATGTGGATGGCGAATATGCTGAGAAAGGACTGGTCTAAAATCGCCAGAACAGCTGAGTCTGGAGGGAAAGATCTGGTTACAATGCTGGAGGAAAGATTCAGCGGACTGGCAATAAGACGCACTCACATAATTGAAGCTGTAAGGAGAACAGGACTTAACGCTGAGAAACCAACATTATGGAACGAGGGGGACTTTCTAAGGTTTGTGGATACGCTTAGGCAAGTATCCAAACCTATGCTTATAGTAGCAAACAAGATGGATATTCCGCAGGCTGAGGAAAACTATGAACGGCTGAAGCAGCTGAAATACCCTGTAATTCCGTGCTGTGCTGATTACGAGTTAGCGTTGAGAAGGGCTGCTGAGAAAAAGTTGATAGATTATAGGCCTGGCGACTGTAACTTTAAAATAAATAATCCGGAAAAGCTGACGTTAGACCAGATAAAGGCTTTAGAAGCCATAAAGGAGAAAATACTGGTTAAGTGGGGCTCCACAGGAGTGCAAGACGCCGTAAACATGGCATATTTCAAGCTTTTAAACATGATAACGGTCTATCCTGTTGAGGATCATGAACACTTAACCGATCATTATGGAAGAATTCTGCCGGACGCGTATCTTGTGCCCTATGGAACCACAGCCAGGGAGTTCGCCTACATAATACACACGGAGCTGGGAGAGAGCTTCATTTATGCGATAGATGCCAGAGAGAAGAAAAGGATCGGTGAGGATTATGTGCTTAAAGATGGAGACGTTATATCTATCGTAAGCGCGAAAAAGAGGGCATAACTAGGCGCCGAATCGTCTTTTACGCTTTTGGAAAGTCCTTATGGCTCTAAGGAGATCTATGAACCTAAAGTCTGGCCAGTAAACGTCAAGGAAGCAAAGTTCGCTATAGGCGGACTGCCAGAGCAGGAAGCCGCTGAGTCTTTCCTCTCCAGAGGTCCTAACTATCAAGTCAGGCTCCTGCTTAGGCAGGTGAGAAGTGTATAGAAATTTTTCGAATAAAGATTCATTTACATCCTCAGGATCTAACTCGTTACTGCGAACCTTGTCAGCAATCCTCTTTGCAGCATCAACTATTTCAGCTCTTCCGCCATAGGCGAATGCTATGTTCAAGTAATAATCTTGATATTCTGCGGTTGCATTCTCTACCTCAGCGATGAGCTTCTGTAAATGCTCAGGCAGCAGGTTTATTCTGCCTATAACTTTTACATGGATCCTATTTCTATGGATTCTCTCGTCTGTCAGGATCTTTTGCAGCCTTTCGGCAGCTATGCGCATAATTTCTTCAACTTCATTCTTTGGGCGGCGGAAGTTCTCCGTTGAGAATGCGTATATAGTTATGGTTTTTACGCCAATTTTGGCACACCAGTCTAGAAGCTGCTCAACTTTTTCAGCGCCTTTTTCATGTCCAAACCAGGGGTCTAGATCCTTCTCCATCGCCCAGCGTCTGTTTCCGTCAAGGATTATGGCTACATGTTCTGGCTTAGGATTATTCTTAAGCTGATGTAGAAGCCACTTCTCATAAAGCTTATAAACTCCTGTTATCGAGAGCAGCGCCTTAAGCACTATTTGAACCCCGCATATTCAGGCGCACTTGCACATGGACATTTACCCGTACGCTCTAATGGTAAGGCTACAATTGTATCAATTAAGATTTGCCTTACTTTTGGCGTTACCTGCTTTGATATTTCAACGACCTCTGAAGGTGTTAGGCGCTCTTGCATGCCTGCAGCCATGTTAGTCACAAAACATAATGATGCATAGCATATTCCAAGCTCCCTAGCCAGAACCACCTCTGGAACACCGCTCATCCCCACGATGTCGAAGCCGAGCCTTCTAAACATTTCAATCTCCGCTGCTGTTTCAAAGCGGGGGCCCTCAGTGCAGACAAGTATAGCAGTATCCCATAAGGGGATGCCATTGTCCTTTGAAATCTTGGACATCAGCCTGCGAATCTCCGGGCAGTAGGGTTGAGTAACGTCTATATGTTTAACCGGAGCCTCATCATGGAATGTTGCAGGACGCAGTTTTGTGAAGTCAGCGAAGTCATGGGGCATTACGAGGTCACCGGGTTTGAAATTAGGGTTTATGGCGCCAACGGCGTTTATGGCTATTATTCGCTCTACGCCAATTGAATGAAGCCCGTGAATGTTCGCTCTATAATTCACCCTGTGTGGCGGTGTAGAATGGTTCAGCCCATGTCTTGGGAGGAAAACTATATCCTTCTCGCCGATTCTGCTCAGGATTAGAGGTGGCGGAAAACCGTATGGTGTGCCTACGCGCATTTGCCTTATTCCATCAAAGAATTTCTCGAATCCTGATCCGCCGATTACAGCTATCTTAACCTTCCTCGAGTTCTTCGACACGACCCTTTTCCTCCTTGAAGAATCCCTTAAATGACCTGTGAACTACAATGATCACCAGGAATGATACTATTCCAAGCAGTATGCCAACCACTATAGAGAAGATTAAAACTTCATATCCCATACTAGGGTTAATCAAGAGTGTGGAGGTTGCCTCCAGAATCTGTCTACTCCATCCGATCAGAACTATGGATGCAAGGTTACGCAGCAGCTTGGCATCCCTCTCAAAGTACCATCGGACAGCTCTTCCAATCAGCGCTACACAAATACCCACTATCACCAGGTCCTTTGAATGCTTGAGGAAAAGCCCGGTTACAGTGGGCATTAGGCTAATCCAATTTTCCCAATTCATATTTACAGTTGAAGCTGTATCCCAGCCTAGATAGATTCCTGTTCCTATGCACAAGATCCCGATAAGAGTTGTGAATATGGAAATTTGAACAGTCATCGGAGGCGGAGAATACTCCTTCAGCCACACATAAAGCCTTTTAACGGCTTTATCAACCCCGAATCCCTTAACAAATAGAAAAAACCCTAAAACAACAATAAAGGCGAGTAGGTAATAGTGAACCATGTTGAACACTGCAAGAACTCCTAAAAGCAGCAGCAGCACGCCCGGTAAGCCCAGTAACACGCGAGAGTATCGCGGGTTCTCTACGAGCGCTCTGATATACCTTAAGAAAAGGGCAGCCGTCGCTTCTATGGATTCGCTATGTTTTATTATGATACGCCTAACGGATGATACGGGAATCCTAGACTCTACAAGCGGCAACACGGCCTCATCTGAGTATCCGTCAGTGACGAGAATAACCTCGTTTGCGGGGAACTGTTTGAGCACTTCATTTAGTTCAGTAACTATTTTCCTGTCAGCGCTGACGCCTCCAAATTCCGAACCAGCTACTGTTGCAACTTCAAAAACTTCTTCTGGCTTGGCTTCGCCCAGTAACCTGTCATAAATTCGCACGGCTTCAAACATAGCATTAGCATCAGCCTCTTCAGGATCTCTAAGGGCCAGAGCCACAGCAGCATTGAGGTTGTTATCCCGGCCTATGACAGGTGTTTTGATTTGGGCCTTAACGCTTAGATCCCCATCTCGGTCGACACAGAGAATCAGTATCTTTCTGGGCTCTCCGCCCTTTCGTTCTTCCAGGGACATTCTTTTCTGCTCTCAATAATAAATTATGAAGTCAGATTTAATCTTGTTGTGTCAGCTCTCTATCAGCAATTAACTTGAACTCCTCCCATGTTAGCTTTTCACCTCGTTTCAGCTTCTCTAAAGCTTGTTTTTCAACACTCTTCAAAAGCTCCTCCTCAGCTTTCTTCCTCGTAATTTTCTCCTCAGCCGTGATTTCCGCTTTAACCCGCTTCATATCCTCTATAATTCTTGAAATCTCCAATTGCAGATTTTTTAAGTCTGCCTTTGCCTTCATATAGAGCTCATGGGCGGAATCCGCCTCAGCCTTTACTTGCTTGGACTCCTCAAGTATCAGCATCATCTTTTCACGGATGTTTTGGCTCTCCTTGACTTTTTCAGTAATCTGCTTTTGTAAGGATTTCACTCTAGCTGAAAGGGCTTTTACTTCAGCTTTAAGCTCTAACGTCTTCTGCCTTAGCACGCTGATTTTTCTATGAATGCTTAGCTGTAGCTCCAGCTTGCCAGCCCTTTCAACAAGTCTCTTCTCTTGGTGTAAATCGAGAGGTGTTGTCTGTATCTTCCACTCAATCTTCTCGATTTCTTTTTTCAACCTATAAGGAGCAGTTGCTGGTCTTCTAGAACATAAGTCTTCAATTTCCGGCCTCAGGTGTTTAAGCTCTTCAAGTTTACGGATGAGCTCTGCTTTAATTTGGCTCCTTTGTTGCTTCAACTCCCTAACTTCTGACTTAATTCTATCCTTGATGCTTTTTAACTCGAGAAAACTAGTGTATAACTCTTTTACCTTCTCATTGAGTTCATCTCTCTTCTTTGCAAGCTTCTCAGCTTCTAAGATCGTTTCGTTTTTCTTTTCTTGAAGTATCAAGAGCTTAGTTTTTAATTCTTCGATTTTGTGGAGTTTATCGCTATTCGACTGGGAGACGCTCCCTTCAACATGTTATCCAATCAATTGATACTACTAATGGATTAAGTTTGCTGTGCTCTCTATTAGATTGGACATAGTAAAGTTAATGTGGCGGGATAAACTATCCAGTATTAATGTCTAAAAGTAAAAGGATCTGCACACTAACAGTTATCGTTGCTCTTTGCCTAGGATCAAACTACGCGCTATCCAGCATACCGAACTTCAAAGTAATGGATTTCCTTGTATTCATCAGCGGATTAATTTTTGGTCCAGAAATTGGAGCTTCCACAGGAATGCTCGTTTGGATGATTTATGGGGTGATAAATCCCTATGGCTTTGTTCTGCAAGTTTGGCTTGCAACGATGTTCTCAGAGGCAATTTATGGACTTGCCGGAGGAATCCTTGGAAGGAAGATTTCCTTATCAAATCCAAGCTCAGATTACGTTGGAACAAGTGTTATGTTAGGAGCTGTCGGATTCATTTTGACGCTTGTTTATGATCTTTTGACCAACATCGCTTATGCCCTGGCTTTTAACATCCCCCTAATTGTAGCCATAGTTATGGGGGTGCCCTTCACACTTGTTCATGAGATATCTAACGCTGCAATCTTCGCTATATGTACAGTTCCACTTTTAAATTCGCTACAGAAGTTTATAGGAGGTGAGAGAGTTGACATCATTAAGAAATAAGTGGACAATAGCTACAATAGCCGTACTATGCTGGGCCATAGCTGCATCGCTAGTATCCGGCTACTATTACTATCAATACAGCAACCTCATTACAAGACTTGAAAAGTCTGGCGAGGGCGGGTTAACGGCTGTTGGGATAAACTTGGGTATAGACTATGGGAATGGTACAAGGATATGGTATAATGGAACGAAAGGTGTAACGCTTTATGATGCCATGGTTAAAGCCGGCTGGAGTATTGAAAGCGAATCTTACGGTGTCATGGGCCTATACATAAAATCAATCAACGGCGTGAAGGAATCCTCCTCTAATATGCGATATTGGGGCTGGTGGTCATGGACTGATTTTGGATGGTACCATGGACAAGCGGCATGCGACAAGTATGTCGTAAGTCCAGGTGAAGTTATATTATGGTATTACTCGCCGACAGATCCGCAGACTTATGAAATGTCTGCTCCACCATAAAACAGCCTTGGCAAAACCCACTTTTTTATTTTTTATTGGGCGCACAGGGATATCAGCCGAGTTCTTGTAGGGCTCTAAGCCTTTTAACTATGTTGGGATGTGTCGAAAAGAGTTCTATCAGTTTGTCAGCGAATGTAATTCTCTGCGTTACTATCTCCTGCACCAATCTTTGATCACCTGAAACTGCAGCTGCAGCCATAGCTATATTGGCTGAGTCAGTTTCCGCACGGTCTGGATCGGTTATGAAAAGCGCTTTAAAAGCGTTTAAGTTCTGGATTTCCTTCCTTCTTTCACCCATGCTCCGTGTGGCGTGAACTATTTTTGCTAATCCTACTGCAAGCTTCTGTGCGCCGTTTTCGCATATTGACGCGCTATGCCTATCAGCATAATATTCGCGGATACGGCTTAAGTACAAAATGAACAAGTTTAGAATCCATGAAAACAGCGTTAAACCTACGCCAATTATGGCTGCTCCACCACTGCCTTCTCTTCGCCTGTTAAGTATTGATGATATTATGAGCGAGTATCCTATGTAATATAAGAGAGCCGGTAGAAGGGACACGAACATCATTAGCTGTACGTCTCTATGCTTCAGGTGTCCAAGCTCATGCCCTATGACCGCCTCAACCTCATTCATGCTGAGGGTTTTTAAAAGTCCACTAGTTACGGCGACGCGGTTTCCAGCTATGGGTGAACCATAGGCGAATGCGTTAGGTATGGGTATCTGCGCCAGCATAAGCTTGGGTTTCTTAATCCTGCTTTTCTGGCTGAGTTCTTCCAGCATCTTATGAAGTTTTGGATTTTCGCTTTCCGGGATTTCCTTTGTCCTGTACAGGGCATCGATTATGTATGGAGAGATAAGCCACTGAATTATATTCCAGGAAACAATCAGCACACCAAGTGTTATTATATCCAGTAAACCGAACAGGCTTAATATTGCTGCAAACACTAATGTAGATAGGCCTATTATTATGGCTAGGGTTCCAACCATAGATATGCGTAGCCGCCATAGACTTGACATTTGTTCACCAAGTATCTTCTGCAAGAGACGGTGACTTATATTTGTTATCCCGTCCGCTTAGAGGTAACGATATTATAGGGGGCGAAGAATGTATATGCTGTTGACGAAACAAAATGGAAACTCTCGTAGATGATATAGGAAGCTTCCCCTTACCGGCTAACGTGGATAGGCGGGACTTTGAGAAAGCCTATTCCATAGCCAGAGAGGCCATGATTGAAGGAAAATATTTAGAGAAGGACGAGTTCCTTCTTAA
Organism: Candidatus Bathyarchaeota archaeon; assembly: GCA_025058315.1. Lineage (GTDB taxonomy): Archaea > Thermoproteota > Bathyarchaeia > Bathyarchaeales > Bathycorpusculaceae > DRVV01. Next base: position 29,277 of record JANXET010000009.1, read on the forward strand.
AAACTTTTACAAGGTAGTTTCTAACTCTTTCAGGAAGAAGCTTGAAGCAGGGCTTGATGTCGCCAACTACCCACAACATTGTGATATGTACAGACAGTTCGCTGACCCCATCCATAAGGCCATGGAAGAAGGCACATACATCGTGGACGAAAGGGCCGCCATAATACCAGAGGTGCATGTGATAGCCAAAGAAGCAAAAAATATCTGCGAGGAGACTGGAAGAGAAAGGATTGCACTGCGTGTATGCATCACGGGACCTATGGAGTTGTACCTTAGGGAGGTGGGTACAACCCTTTACAGAGATGTGCTCTTTATGCTAGCTGAGACCGTTAGGAACTTTGCAAGAACCTCCATAATGAGAACCAAATACTTGGAGACCAAGGTTGTCTCCATAGATGAGCCTAGCTTTGGATTTCAGGAAATACGCGCAGATCAAGAATCCCTGGAAGAGGCATTAGAAAGAGCCCTTGACTTCAAGGGGGTTGTCAAGCAGATTCATCTACATTCGCCATCGAGGATTCCATTTCTGCTAAGCGTGAAAAATCTTGATGTAGTCTCACTTGAGTACGCTGCATCCCCTAATAACATTGAATATGTTTCTAGGGTTATGCTAGAAAAGGCTGATAAGCAAATCCGAGTGGGCATCTCAAGAACAGACATAGACAACATAATGGCAGAGCTCCATCAAAAGGGCATAACGAAACCAAGTGTAGAACAACTCATTGAATATAAGGAAATTATAAGAAGACGATACATAAAAGCTAAAGAGAAGTACGGCGAAAGACTCACTTTCACAGGCCCAGATTGTGGATTAGGCGGGTGGCCAAGCCAAGAAGCAGCTCAAAATCTGCTTAAAAGAACCGTTGAAGCCGTGAAAAGCCTCTAATCCTCTAATTTTTACGCTCTTAGTTTAAACTTAGTCTACCTAATAAAACGCCATGAAACAAGCCTTTTTAATCAATTAAAAGAGCCAAACATGGCGGGCCCGCCGGGAATTGAACCCGGGACCTACGGGTTAAGAGCCTCAACCTAACCCCGCGCGGCAGGTTAGTCCGCCGCTCTACCTTGCTGAGCTACGGGCCCAATACGTGAAAACTGCATGATTATTGCTTTAGAGCACTTTTTAATAAAGTTAGCTTTATTGCAATGTGAGATTTAAATCTTCAAAGCTAATATTCATTAAAGGTTGGCGGGCATATGGGTGAGCTTGTTTTTGTGGGATTGGGGTTATATGACGATAGGGACATAAGTCTGAGGGGGCTAGAGGAGGTTAAAAGTGCTGATGATGTTTTCCTTGAACTTTACACAAATTTTTTGCCGGGTTTCTCTCTGGAGCGATTTGCTGAAATTTGCGGAAAAGTTCCCAGAGCAGTTTCTCGCACAGAGTTGGAGGAAAATGGCGGCAAAATTATTTTGGATGCAGCTAAACAAGGTAAGGCGGTTCTGCTTGTTCCAGGTGATCCTTTTGTAGCCACAACACATGTCGCACTTAGACTTGAGGCCGCCAAGCATGGTGTGAAAACACGCATCATACATGGTTCATCTATAGTGTCCGCTGTTTCAGGAATTTCCGGACTTCATAACTACAAATTTGGAAGAAGCGTAACTATACCTTTCCAAGAGAACTATTCAGAATTACCTTACGAGGTTATATCCCAAAACCAAGCCTTAGGACTTCACACCTTATGCTTTCTAGACATTAACGTCGAACAAAGGCGATTTCTAAGCGTAAGTGAAGCTCTAAAGATGCTTCTGAAAATTGAGGAAAAAAAGAAGAAAGGCGTAGTTACATGCGATGCTATTGCCATTGGCATTGCGAGAGCAGGAAGTCCAAACCAGACTGTAAAAGCAGATTACGTTAGGGTTCTGTTAAAGCATGACTTCGGCGCTCCCCCATACAGCATAATTTTTCCAGGAAAACTCCACTTTATGGAGGCTGAGGCGCTCATGTACTTCGCTGGCGCACCTGCAGACATCAGGAGGCTTGTTGAGTGACGTTAGAGAAGCTCGTCTTGAATTACATAGCCTCTGCAGAGCAGGCCTTAGATGAATTGAAAATAATTGAGGCGGCATCACATCTTTCTAAGGAGCTCATTATGAGTGTTGTTGATTTAGCTAAGGATTATCTACATGACGCTAAGTATTACAGAGAGGAAAAGAAATTTGAGATAAGTCTTGCTTCTGTGGCATATTGCGAGGGATTACTGGACGCATTGAGAATCTTGAAGTTGGTGAAGTTTGAATGGCGCAAACCAGGGGAGAACGTAAAAGAAAAGTAGTTCTGGCCTCGGGAGTATTCGATCTACTACACCTTGGGCATGTAAGATATTTGGAGGAGGCTAAAAAGGCAGGAGGTAAAGATGCTGAACTGATCGTTATTGTTGCAAGAGACAGTACCGTGGAAAGGCGGAAAGGTGTAAAGCCGGTGATGTCTGAAAACCAGCGTAGGGCCCTTGTGGAAGCATTGAAGGTTGTGGATGAAGCACTGCTGGGTTATGAAGACTTTGATATGGAGAAAGTTATGGAGAAGATTAAACCTGACGTAATAGCCGTGGGCCATGATCAAGAGTGCATAGAAAGAGCTGTTAGAGAATACGCTGAGAGAAAAGGGTTAAAAATTAAAATTGTTAGAGTTGGGAAATTCAGTGAGGATGAGCTGGACAGTTCCTCAAAAATAAAACAAAAGGTAATTGAACATTATAAAAGATGAGCGTAAATGTATAGTTCTAGGATTCTAAGGGAGATTACGGTTACGTTGCTTATCGCTATAGCCAACCTTTTAGTTTATGCGTACACCTCTCTGGCCGGCGGGGACTTCTTAGTCACAAGCGATTTTGCACTCTTAAGTTATGGACAGCTTAATCACTCTGTGCTTAACGGCGAATATTGGCGGCTATTCACAGCAATGTTTATCCACACCAACATTGTGCACTTGCTTGGGAACATATTTTTCCTCATAGTTTTTGGCTTGAGGGCTGAAGAGTTGTTCAGCAAAGCTGAATATCTCGCCATCTACTTTCTAAGCGGATTGACAGGGAACATTCTAACGTTAGCTCTGGGGCCGACAGTTCTGTCAGCAGGAGCTTCAGGTGCAATATTTGGGATTTTCGGAGCATGCACAATATTCATCCGACGCACGCTGGGGCAATCTCTCTTTGGAGCACTACTATACGCTTTCTTCTTGCTGACAATAACGGGTACAACACCCAACGTGAACATTTTAGCGCATTTCGGCGGATTAATCGCGGGACTTATACTTGGGTATGTCTTCTCATCCAAGCGTGAGCATAACGCAACCTATAGGCTATTGCATTAATGTGGTTAATTTCCATTTTTATGGTAATGTCAAAACTTCAACCTTGACTTTATTTCCATCTTTTAGATCTAAGGCTTTTCTTAGGCACACTGGTGATATCAGTTCAACAACTGAAGAGTTATAGTGACTTCGCATAGCCGAGATCACAGCCCCCTTAAACTTGTTTTCTATAGTAGCAGGATAACATTTAACGGGGCCGAATGTTCTATCCTCATCCACGAAGCCATCGATCTCTATTGCAGGATAGGCTCCGAGCTCTGAATATGTTTTTATGTCGTATTCCGTTACAAGCTTAAGATTTAGGGTGCCGGGGTACGGATCGAAGCCAAGTTTCTCAATGAATTGTTTCCTATAATGGTCTCTACTGACATAGTAGGCCCCTTCACCGAACCCTGTAAAAACCACGCCCTCAAAAGTTACAGATGGAGGATAGGATTTTTCCATGATAAATTGGAGATTTGAATAAAGCCTCTTGAGTTGTGTAAGCCCGTGATCAGTAATTCTGACGAGGCAACCCTCACGAGTTATTGTTCGGTTTATCCATCCAATATGCTCCAGCTCTATAAGACGGCGTGAAGCGGATTGCTGAGAAATCCCAAGCTTACGAGCCAAAAACTCAGTGGATATCTTGGCCGTACGCCTATGAGCACCCAGCTCCGCAAGCTTCAACAACGTGCACAAGCGACGCCAGTCTTTGATATTGGACATGCTTGCTCCCAAACTGATATGCTGTCCAGTTTTAAATATAGATGTAACGTTTAATTTACGCGTAAATAATCATATGTGTTTGTTGAAACTTGATTGGCCAATTAGAAAGACTTATACACGCATTATACATGAGGCGCGGTGGAATTGTTGAAAATTTTCAAACAGTTGCCAAAGATAGAGGTTACACCTTAAGTTTAAACATGTTTAAACAATACATAGGAAACCTTTATTTAGTCAATAAGATCAATTCGTCCACTTCTCTACCCTATTGAAGGGGAAGCGCAATGAAAGCGTTGCGCGTAGCGATGATTGGAATCTGTGCAGCTTTGTACGCGGTGATTGGGCGCCTTACTGATCTAGGCATAACTGTTGGAGGTGTAGCCTTCTGGCCTGCGGCTGTGATTCCAGCAGTATTCTCAGTTCTCTTCGGGCCATGGGTTGGCGGAGCAGGCGCAGCCATAGGAATATTCATTAGGGACATGCTTTTTCATGGTGATGCTCTACTAAGTCTCTCGGCAGGTGTAACAGCCAATTTCACAGGATTCCTTATTCTAGGTTATATCGCCAGAACAAATCTTAACTGGAAACGAATTGGCACCGGGGCAACCATTGGCGGTGCAACCATAATCACAGGACTACTCTTGCCAACCGTTCTACTGCCGGCAGAAACCCAAGCTTACACCGGGTTATCTTCAATCAACAGCACCATACTTTTCATTGCAACGGTGATTGTAAGCATATTGATCATCACGGCTGTTGCCCGATTCTGGCCTGAATGGAGAAACTATGGAGTAGCTTCAGTTACTGGACTCGGCATTGGAAGCGCCATAATAGCCATAGTGGTCTGGGCTTATAGCCAAGTATTCTTTTCACCGCAGGGCTACTTCAAAGCACCAATACCAATCTCATTAATTCCAATAATATTTACTTGGACCTTCGCAACAGAAATACCTTTCATCCTCCTGCTGGGCCCGCCAATTATAAAGGCATGTCGAAGAGCATTCCCCTCTATAACTCGGAAGGGCTAAGGCAAAATTGAATACAGCTAAGGCCTATAGTCCAGCTGGAATCTCAAGCTTCTTCGAGATATGTGACACCATGCCTGACGGTACACCCATCAGTGATGTTGAGCGTATAGGTTCTAGAGGAGGAGGGTTCGCATTCCAGAAAGGCGTGACCACAGAAGTGGCAATCTCAGAAGCGGAGATAAACAGTGTAAGAATCTTCATTAACGAAAAAGAAGCACCGGAAGCTGAAACCACCAGAACTGTTGTGAAAAATCTACTAGGTTTGGCTCGAGGCAAATATGAGGTCATAGTTAAACATACTGTTGAGGTGCCTATTGGTGCAGGGTTTGGTTCAAGCGCTGCCGGAGCATTAACCACAGCCCTTGCGCTATCAAAAGCCCTCAAATTAAACATGACATATAATCAGCTGGGCAGGATAGCCCATGCTGCAGAGGTTAAATGTAAAACAGGTTTAGGCACAGTTGGTCCTCTGATGATCGGCGGATGCGTAATCACCCTAGAGCCGGGAGCACCAGGGATAGCCATAATAGACCGTATACCTATATCAACCGACTATATCATTGTGGCAGGAGTTCTTGGACCAATTTCAACAAGGGAAGTTCTATCCTCTATTGAAAGAAGATTAGCTGTTAACAAATGGGGTAAAAGGATCCTTGAGGAAATTTTAGCTGAACCATCTCTTGAAAATTTTATGAACAGCTGTAGAAAGTTCGCGGAAAAATCGGGATTTATAACTTCTAAGACAAAGAGATTAATGGATTTAGCAGTTAAAGCTGGAGCCATAGGGGCGGCTCAGAACATGGTGGGGGAGGCTGTTCACGCAGTAGCTGAACCCGATAATGCTGAGAGAGTAGCTCAAGCTTTTAAGAGTGTTCTTCCAGAAAATAATGTGCTGGTTGCCCCTGTGGATATTCAAGGAGCGAGAATTTTGGGGTAGAAAATTGCAGAAAAAATTTAATGTTGTAGCTGTGGGCGGAACGTTCGACGAACTCCATAAGGGACATAGGAAACTTTTAATGAAAGCCTTTGAGGTGGGAGAGCATGTTCTTATTGGGTTATGCACAGATGAATTCGTTAAACAAATGAATAAGCCTCACATGACGGCATCCTACATGGAGAGGTTGAAGGAACTTAAAGAATTCCTTGCCAAACACGGGTTCACGGATCGGGCGAGAATAATACCGCTTAACGATCCCTATGGGGTAACACTCTCCGGCGGATGCGTTGAAGCTATAGTGGTAAGCAGAGAAACAGAGCGAACAGCAATAAAGATAAATGAGGAGAGGTTAAAGAGGGGATTTCCGCCTTTAAGCATAATCACAATTGACATGGTTCCCGCGGAGAACCACATACCTATATCCACAACTAGAATTCGCCGTGGAGAAATAGATAGGGAAGGACACATAATAGGGAAACATGTTGAAAGAGGATCTGTTTAAGGTCTCCTTTTGACTCTTCTCTTCATGGACTCTCTATAGGTGATTAGCAGAAATACTGCGACAAGAATGAAAGCCAGTCCAAGATATATGATTCTATCCTGAAGCGATATTCCAAATTCTGGGATTTCCATAGTTCCCGCCGCGTTAACCTTTATAATCTGCCCGTCCGTGCTGACAACTACGGTTCCACATGCATATGTGCCATAAATCAACACACCCTTTTCACTAAGTCTCTGAAGGGTTTCCTGGTGAGGGTGCCCATAGGGGTTGCCTACTCCAGCGCTGATAATGGCGTATTTCGGATTTGCTGCGTCTAAAAATTTATGTGAAGTGGCATAGCGACTTCCATGATGGCCAACCTTAAGCACTTGACCGTTAAGGTTGAAGCCTGCACGGATAATGCTTTCTTCAGCCTCGAAAGTTGCATCGCCCATGAACAGCAAAGCAATGCTTCCAGCTTGAAGCCTAAAGACGATGCTGTTGCTGTTAATGTCATCAAACTCAAGAGGCTGCGTGGGATTTAGTATCGTTAGGTTTACATTAAAATCAAGAATGTACGTCTGGCCTCTTTCAGCAATCACCATTTTGTCATGAGCCAGATTGATGAAGTCCGAGTAGATCTTTGTGTCTGCTAACTGCCCATTATAGAGAATTGTATTGGTTGCTATGGTTGATTTGAGCACTGCTACAAGCCCGCCGATGTGGTCCTCATGAGGGTGAGTGGCGATGACAATATCTATTTTCGAGACGTTAAGGTTCATTAAATAACCTAAAAGTCTTACGCCTGCATCACTAGAGCCCCCGTCAACCAATACATCTAAGCCATCAGTATCAATGAATGCGGCATCCCCCTGTCCAACGTCGAAGAAGTATACTTTGACAAAGCCTGAATTTCCATAAGTTATTGGTAAAATGCTACAGATTAGTGTGGCGCAAAGTAGAATAGTGAATAGGAGCGCCCAAACCCGTTGTAATAGAGCCATTTCCTGGACTCACAAGAGTAAACCTATTTTATTTTTAATAAAGATTCGCTCCGAATACGACCATGTAAATTCCATTCCTGCGTAGAGTATTTAGCCATACACAGTCTCTCTGCAAGTGCCTTTTCATAGTCTGTTAAATTGCCTTTCTTAAGGGTAATGCCTAATGTTTCTTGGAAGCCTTCTACAAGGGCATGGTAAACATCTTCAATTTGGATGCCCCTTCCAATTTCCATGGTTATCGAAGTTATTTTGCCCTTAGCAACCTCTACAACCTCAGCACAGGTCTTAGCCCAATGCACTTTAAGGAAAGTGAACATTTTTTCTAGGTTAACGTTTAATAGTAAAGTGCCATGTTGAAGTACAACATCTGACCTATGACACTGTGCACTTCCAGAAATTTTGCGCCCCGCTATCGTTAGGTTTGGACAGGCTTTTGCATCGCCTTCATGAAAAGTAGCGGTCAACCCGAGAATTTCCAAAGCTTGAACTATTCCAGAATACACTCTAGCATAAACTTCCAAGGCATTTTTAGCTCTTAACGATTCCTTGTCAGCTACTACACTGTAAGTTATTTCTCCTGAACTATCATGATAAACGGCTCCACCTCCGCTTATACGTCTTACAACATCTACGTTGCTTTCTCTACAATTCTCAATGTGAACAGCGTTTTCAAGCTCTTGGAAACGTCCGATAGATACTGCTGAAGGGTTCCAACGGTAAAACCTTATAGTGTTAGGAGCGACCCCCTTGATTTTTGCCTCCAATATAGCCTCATCTATGGCCATGTTCATATACGCATTAAATGTATTTAGACTCAGCATTCGCCAGACAGACATGTAAATTACCGCGGATTAAGTTGCAACTATACTGTTTATTCCTCGAACTTAAAATTATGGTTTCTCATACGCTTTTGACGTTAAGCCAATTTTCCCAAGTATCCGGTTTAAGTTTAAATATTAGAGTTGTAATTAACGTAGCGAGAGGAATGTAGAAGGCATGGGCTCCAAATCCCCAAGAGGCGAGTTCGCAGCTAGAAAACTTGCCAGGAAGAGGCAGAAGTTTCGATGGAGCAGCCGAGACTATAAGAGGCGCATGCTCGGTCTTGACGTGAAGGCAGACCCTCTTGAGGGGGCCCCTATGGCTAGGGGTATAGTCCTGGAAAAGGTAGGTGTTGAAAGCAAGCAGCCTAACAGCGCAATCAGAAAATGTGTGAGAGTTCAACTTATAAAGAATGGCAGAGCCATAACCGCCTTCCTACCAGGAGACGGAGCCTTGAACGTGGTTGATGAGCATGACGAAGTCATAGTTGAGGGGATTGGAGGCTCGAGAGGTAGAAGCATGGGTGACATTCCGGGAGTACGTTGGAAAGTGATAATGGTTAATGGTGTATCGCTTAAGGAACTTGTTCTTGGAAGAAAGCAGAAGCCGATGCGGTGAGGAGCTTGAGCAAGGAGCAAACAGCAAAGGAAGAGACTAAGGAAGTAAAACTTTTCGGCAAGTGGAGCTTCAGCGAAGTTGAAGTAAAAGACTTGGGATTAAAAAGGTATGTATGCCTTAAACCAGTTTTCATCCCACACTCTATGGGACGACACGAGCATAAGCGCTTTGGAAAAGCCGAGGTAAATATTGTTGAGAGACTTATAAACAATCTTATGCATCCTGGAAGAAATGCTGGAAAGAAGGCTAAAGCTATAAACATTGTAAAAAATGCATTTGAAATCATTAACTTACGCACAGGTAAGAATCCAATCGAGGTGCTAGTTAGAGCTATAGAGAACTCAGCGCCATGCGAAGACACTACAAGAATAGCCTATGGAGGAATAGTCTATCACCTCTCAGTGGACATTTCACCGCAGAGGAGAATTGACTTAGCTTTGAGGACCATATGTGAAGGCGCAAGAACTGCAGCCATGCATAGCCCCAGATCAATTGCTGAGTGCCTAGCAGAGGAGCTTATATTGGCAGCAAACCATGACATGAAAAGCTACGCGGTTTCAAAACGGCACGAGCTTGAGAGGATAGCCCAAGCTTCAAGATGATACACTCTAATTCAAATTATTTTGCATGAATTTCCACGATATCCCCATCCTCAAGTATGAAAGCTGCACCCACCTTTTGCGGACTAAATGATAAACGCTTAGACCAGATCTTAGCGTAAAGGAAGCCATCAATAAAGTCGCTGTGGATATGCTTCGCTAAATCCTGCACGGTTGAACCTCTCTTCAAGATAAAGGGCTTCTTAGATGGTTCCTTCTCTCCAGGCTCCTTTGTATAAACTCTAATAAGCCCTAAAGCCTTGAAAAGAACTTCACCAATTCCTTTAATGCCTTGTCCGTTTTCACATGAAACAGCTATCACCTTAAGGTTTCCTTCCACATAACTCTCTAGAAGCCTTAAATTTGATTCAGCGCCTTTCAAGTCCAGCTTATTGGCAACAATTATTGCAGGTTTGTATGTAATGTTACCGAATATAGCATCCTCAACCTCATCTAGAGTTGCTTGACCATAAATTTTAACCAGCGCGTTTGTAACGCCATAACTCTTCAAGAGATCCTCAACATCCTTAAAAGTGCATCCTAGTAGTTGCCCAAAGACGATTATTCGAAGACCCTCACCCATGTGTCTCCGCTCGATTTCTACGTAGGCTCTAGGCTTGCTTACAAGGATTCGAGCTTTCTGTAGCTCCCCTAAAATAATGGAGAGTTGTTTAACTGGATCATGCCCCAAATCCACCATTAGAATTAAACCATCAGCATTTCGTGCAAGAGCTAAAGTCTGAAGGCCCCAAGCCTTGCCTTCTGCAGCTCCCTCCATTATGGCTGGAGCCTCAACAATTTGAAACTGAATATCCTCATAAGAAAGCATGCCTGGAACAGGTTCACTTGTTGTGTATGGCGCTTGTGAAACCTCGACTTTAGCATTAGTCAAGGCTCTAAGTAAACTGCTCTTTCCAACATTAGTTAATCCTATGACGACCACTTGTGCAGCACCCTCTTTCTCGATGAAAAACCTTGATCCGCCTCTGCCAGCTTTTCTCCGCTGCTTTTCTTCCAGCTCTTCACGTATCATTGCCATTTGCTTCTTTACTTGAGCACATAGCTTGGCGGTTCCCTTGTGCTTAGGAACAAGACTTAAAAACTCTTCCATAAGCCTAAGCTTCTCATGCGGATTTCTCGCAGCTGAAACCTCAGTCCACTTACGCTTAGCTTCAGCAGGTAAATTGGTTGGCATAAATTAGGCTCGCCTGGAAATAATTCCAAAACAAGCTCTAATATCCGTTTCTACACAAAATAATGCCTATTTGAGAAAGCTCATCACAAACTTAAAATAATCGAATAACCAGTTGAGTAAACGAGTTCACTAAAAATAAGGAACAACTGGAATAAGAAGCATGGAGGAGGAATAATGAGTAAACCTGAAAAACCACACTTAAACCTGATAGTGATTGGACACGTGGACCATGGGAAATCAACAACCACGGGACACTTGCTGTACCTAGCGGGCGTCGTTGACGAGCGCACAATAAAGCAGTATGAAGAAGAAGCGGAGAAGATGGGTAAAGGAACTTTCAAGTTTGCATGGATCCTTGACAACCTTAAGGAAGAACGCGAAAGAGGATTAACGATAGACTTACGGTTCCTAAGATTTGAAACTAAGAAATACTACTTCACAATAATCGACGCTCCAGGTCACAGAGACTTCGTCAAGAACATGATTACCGGCGCAAGCCAAGCTGATGCAGCCATACTCATCGTCTCAGCGAAAAGAGGAGAATTCGAGGCAGGTGTCGGCCCAGGCGGCCAAACTAGGGAACATGCGTTTCTAGCTTCAATTTTAGGTGTAGGTCAGCTTGTAGTCGGCATAAACAAGATGGATGACCCAACCGTCAACTGGAGTCAAGATCGCTATAACGAAGTCAAGAATGAGCTCAGCAGAATGCTGAAGCTTGTCGGTTACAAAGTTGACAAGATTCATTTTGTACCTATTTCAGGATGGACAGGTGACAACCTTGTAAAAACAAGCGACAAGATGCCGTGGTACAAAGGTCCATCCCTGCTAGAGGCGCTTGATTATTTCGAAGTGCCTCCTAAGCCCATAAACAAGCCTCTCAGGATACCAATTCAGGACGTTTACAGCATAACTGGCGTGGGCACGGTTCCAGTAGGAAGGGTTGAGACTGGAGTTTTAAAAGAAGGCGACATGGTTGTATTTATGCCAGCAAACAAGCAAGGAGAAGTTAAGTCTATAGAGATGCACCATGCAAGGATACCGAAGGCTGAACCTGGTGATAACATAGGCTTCAACGTCAGAGGCATAGCAAAGACCGATGTACGCCGCGGAGACGTGTGCGGGCATCCGGACAACCCGCCAACTGTTGCAAGAGAGTTTATTGGACAAATCATTGTGATTTACCATCCAACAGCAATAGCCGCAGGATATACGCCTGTCCTGCACTACCACACTGGACAAATGGCATGTAGATTTGTGGAGTTGCTGAAGAAAATTGACCCACGCACTGGACAAGTAGTGGAGGAAAAGCCATCATTCCTGAAAACAGGCGACGCTGCCCTAGTTAGAATGGAGCCACTTAGACCTATAGCTATTGAACCTTACTCAGAATTTCCAGAATTAGGAAGATTTGCAGTTAGAGACATGGGTACAACAATAGCTGCTGGCATAGTTAAAGAGATAACTAAGAAAGGCTTACAGTAAATTCTCATCTTCCTCTTTTTATTTCGCCCAGCAAAGCGGTTACTTTTCGGAACTATTTATGGGATAACCCAACTTCTTGAAACTAATGATACGCATAGGTCTTGGAGTCTTAAGATTTTGTAACACTTTTTAGGGTCAGGATCAATATTTGTAGGCTTCCGAATCCATCTTTCACAGCACCCTTGCCCGTGTGGCCGATGATTGGCTTCCGGGTTATTCGCTCTATCCTCGCATAACCGCAGCTTATCCTGCCAATTACAAGCTCCACCAGTCACCGGGTTCCGAGCCAGCGTTCATTCTAACGGTCATAGCCCTGACCCGCTCAAAAATGCGATGGATACTGCCCCTTGAACCGCAACTGCTTAAACTCACGAGGCCCACTTGCCTCGCTATAGCTGAATAAAATCAGTTTAACCTATGAAGATTTAAAGCATCCAACATGCTCCAAGGATGGGGTGTAGGATTATGTGTTTTGATTTTACGGTGCATTTTGAGCGGCCGAGACCAAACATCAAATGGATTTTCCAAATTCTGTTGAAAAGCGAATAAATCTTAAACCGCAACATAAAATAGCCTATAATATTATGGTAGATTCAGAGTTGAGTTTATGTCAGGATCTGAAACTCTGGTTCCATATTTAAGGGAGAAGAATGATAAGCCTGATTTAACAATAATTGTCGATAGCCGTGAGGCAAGCAATGCCCCGAAGGTTATCAAGGGTCTTAAAGAATGCGGAATTAACGTTAAGGTAGAGAATATGGAGAAAGGTGATTATATCCTATCAGACGTATGTGCTGTAGAACGAAAAACTGTGCATGACTTCGTTCACACGCTCACTCACCGTTACCTTTTCGAGCAGCTATTTAAGCTTAAAGAGGCTTATCCCAAAGCTCTCATTTTGCTTGAGGGCTACATGCCCACAATATACAGGTTCAGCAGGATACAGCCAACCGCAGTCTGGGGTGCACTTTTTAACTTAGCGAAAAACGGGATAGCAATAGTGAACACTGCATCCTATAAGGAAACTGTGGATTTTCTATGTGTCGCAGCCCGTCAAGAGCAGATAATGGAAAAGAGAACACCAACGATTCATCCGGTTAAGAAGTGTGAAAACTTATCTGACGCGCAAATATTTTTCTTGGCAAGTCTCCCCAGCATCGGGAGAGAGAAAGCTATAGCAATCCTTAAATCCTATCAAACTCCTCTGAACGCTCTTATAAATGTAGATGATTGGCCAAAAACAGTTTACGGCATAGGCCAAAAAATAAGTAGCCGCATTAAGGAAGTGCTTAATATGCCATTTCAAGGTGAACAGCATGGATGTGGAAATATGCACCACAAAGAAGATCCGCGTTCTAGGCTTAGATAAGCGTTTAGTAAACGACATCGCGTGGTGTGCAACAACGTATGGAGCCAGCAGGTTATACTGGATAGACGGCTACCTACTTTGTCTTGAGGTATATGAAAAATCCTTTGAGCATGAGTTAACAAATAGAGAATTTCCGATAAGTCAGATATGCTATGCAGAATATCCAAAATATGGGAGGATTTATGAAGTTGAAAAAGGAGTTCAGATGCCTATAGTGAACGTCTCAGAGATGAGAATATTCAAAGAGCTTTTAAAGGCAATAAAGCAACACATAAACCATTAATTTCAAATTTGAAATGAATGAAAAATGCTTCGCACTTGGGGAATTTTAATTTGAAAGTTATCTGTTTACGTTAACTAAAAAGCTAGCTTCACTAATTTTTATATATGTTCTTGCCACAGAATAATGGTACGCTTGACTCTATAACATAAAATGTGATGTTAAATGCGTAAGACCATATTTAAAAAACTTGAGGCTGAAGGGCTAATTGCTAATTATAATAGGCTGAGGAAGAACCTTCCGCCGAGACTGCCTGAAAAAGTTTTCATATGGGATGAAACTCTAAGAGAGGGTGTTCAAACACCTACAGTTTATCTTACATACATTGAGAAAGTTAAGCTTGCCAAAATGCTGGATGAAATTGGCGTTCCAATAATAACTGTCGGTTTTCCAGCTCTTTCCGAAGAGGAAAGAAACACCGTTAAGAAGATAGCTAATGAAGGATTTCGACAAGCAACAATAGTAGCTTCGGCACGTGCAAGAAAAGAAGATATTGACGCTTGTCTCAACTGTGGAATAAGAGAAATCCTCGTTTTTACACCATATAATGGGCTTAACCTTAAGTATAGGCTTCGAATGGCCAAGGAGCAAGTGCTTAAAAACACTGTTGAATCCATAGAGTATGCTAAAAGGCAAGGTGCAACCGTGGATTTCTTGTTAGAAGATGCGTCAAGAACTCCGTTGTCGGATATTTTACAAATATTTGAAGCCGCTGTTAAGGCTGGAGCAGACAAACTTGTAGTGGCAGACACTGTTGGATTTCTGAGACCCCTTTCCATGCGATACCTAATCTCCCACATAAAGGATGAGCTTCACAAAAGCCTAGGAAAAGAGGTCAACATATCCGTTCACTGCCATAACGATTTTGGGCTGGCAACCGCTAATACGCTTGCAGCCGTGGAGGAAGGCGTAGCATACTTGCATACTTGCATTGCAGGTTTCGGTGAGAGAGCAGGTGTTGCACCTCTGGAGGAGGTTGTGATGTCTCTTGAACTCCTCTACAATATTGATACGGGAATAGACGTTAAGAAGCTCTACAGACTTGTACAACAAACAGAGAAAAGTTTTGCCTTGCCAATTCAGTTCCATAAACCAATAGTCGGCGAGAATTCCTTCTCTTTTGAAGTTGATGAGCACGTCAACGGGATGCTGGCTCATCCCCTGTTATACGGACCATTCCCACCTGAGATGATTGAAAGAGAGATTCAGTTGTATATTGGAAAGGGCGGCGGCAGAAGTCTTGTTGAGAAGAAGCTGGAGGCCGCAGGAATTAAAGCTACAAACTGGCAAATAGACGAAATAATTAAACGTATAAAGGCGGTACATGAAAGCCTTGACAAAGGGGGAGCTCAAATGACGTTCTACCAGATTAAAAAACTGATGAAAGAGCTTAGAAGAGGCATAACTGAGGAAGAGTTCTGGCGAATAGTTGAGCAAGTTACAAAGCAAAAACCAAAACTTCCACAGCAAGCCAGCGAAAATATGTAAATTTTAAAGAGTTAAGCCCAACTCTTCAGCTGCCTTAATTATTTCTTCTTGACTTAAAGGTCTTGGATAGTTGTATATGGGACCACCAGGTTTTTCATTGTAGTATGGGCGATTACAGTTCGGACAGCCAGAGGTCCTGAAAGGTTCACCGGACAATACTGCATGTCTCAGAGTTGCGAAGTCAACACCGAAACCTGTTATCTGGCCGCACTCGTTAAAATCCATTAGTTCCACACGTGAAAAGCCATTAACAATCAGATATCTGGCTAGTTGCACTCTACGGTAATGCTGGATTAATGGGGGATTATTTTTTTCCAGAGATGTCCCAGTAACCGGCGTAAAGGCAAAAAGGGCTGATGTAATCCCAATGTCAGCGCACTTTTGGATGACATGCACCATTTCCTTTTCAGTCTCGCCTAAACCAACAATGAAGTGAGTGCTTACAAATCCCCGTCCAAATATTTGAAGCGCTTCCCCCAAAAGTTCCCACTGCCGCCTCATCTCGTAGAGCCCATCTGCAGCTTTACCCTTAACCCTGTTAAAGATTTCCTCCGTCGCTGCGTCAAGCGGTATTCCTATCCTCTCAGCGCCAGCGCTCTTCAGGCCGATAACGCTATTTATGCTTAGTGGTTGACAAGATACTGAAACGGGAATGCCCAACCGGGAAAGACTGTTCACCAAGGCTTCAAGATGATTGAAAACTTCAGGATAGTTTAGGGCTTGTATGCAAACACGCATGAGTTTTCCTTTTAAAAATGCCTCTTCAACTTTTTTCAACAAAACAGCGAAATCAAAAGTAGGCCATGAAACTCTCGAAAGCATATCGATTCTGCTGCGGCTTTGCCTTGCTTGGGGGCAAAAACCACAGTTTGCGAGGCATCGTCCATCTTTATATGTCATTAAATAAGCCGTTGTGGGTTCAGCATCAAGTTTCCCTCTTAACAATCCTAATTGGATCGCGGTTCCGATAGATACACGAATCTTCTCCGGAAGCTCTTTACTAATTTGATATCCCTCTTGATGAATTCATTATTTTAAATGCAGTTTTCTTCTATGGATTTTGGATTCATAAACATTTTTATTAGTATTGATGAATGGAATTTTGGCGGATATACTTGTACAGATCAAAGCTTGAGATTTGCGAAGCCATCCTGGAGACTCTGATAAAAAGACCAATGAAGATTGACACCATAGCCTATAAAACCAATATGGACTGCCTAACAGTTAAGCGCTATCTAGACTTTTTGAGAGATAATGGACTAGTTGAGGAAAGAATCTCAGATAGGGGACAGTTTTACGCCATAAGCTGGCGAGGTAGAGCCATTTTCCGAGTTCTTAATTTCCAGAGGCAAATGGACAAACTAACAAAGACAGTTAGAGCTGTTGACGTTACCGTGGAAAAGCCTCCAGCCTTAGGGAACAGGAAGGATAAGGATGAAAGCTGATCGAAAAATATTAAGCATTGTGGTATAGCTTACTACAGGGAAATATGGTAAAAATTTTGCCACAGGAAATATGGAGAATGCCCGCGGATGAATTATCCAGACTACTAGAAAGCGGCACCTTTATTCCAAAGAATAGGAAAATCCACTTTTATGCACCAAGCTTCATGTATTATAAAACAGCCTACTTCAGTTCCTCGCCAAATAATTTTCCAACAATATCCGTCACCGGAAAAGGATGCGCATTAAAATGCAAACACTGTGGCGGAAAAGTCCTAGAAGCCATGCGACCAGCCACAACTCCAGGAGAATTTTATTCCACGTGTACAGAGCTGAGAACAATGGGGGCAAAGGGATGCTTGATAAGTGGCGGATGCTTACCAGATGGATCAATTCCATTAGATGACTTACTTGATTCAATTAAAAGAGTTAAAAAGGATTTAGCGTTGACCATATTCACCCATGTAGGCATGATAGATTTTGAAAGGGCTAAACATCTTAAAGAAGCAGGAATAGACGCAGCTCTAATCGACATAATAGGTTCAGATGAAACCATCAGGGAAATTTGTAACCTTGATCTCACCGTCAGCAATTATGACAAGTCCCTGAAAGCTTTAAACGACGCAGGTTTGAACTTTGTACCACATGTTATTGCTGGACTTCACCATGGAAAATTGTTAGGTGAAATGCATGCACTGCAGATGATTTCTAAGTACAATCCCTCAGCAATAGTTATAATTGCATTTATGCCAATTCGAGGAACCGAAATGGAGAAAGTTAAACCGCCAAAACCCATAGACATAGCAAGGGTGATTGTTGCGGCTAGACTAATGTTTCCTGATAAGCCCATCGCACTAGGATGTATGCGGCCGAAGGGAGAACATCGAGATGAAACCGACATTATGGCTATAGAAGCCGGAGTAGACGCTATAGCCTTCCCTTCAGAAAAGGCCATAAAATATGCTGAAGCAGCAGGTTACCAGCTTAAGTTTTCATCATTTTGCTGCGCAAGAATCTACATGGACTATAACGCAGGGCACTCTTATAGTAAACGCATAAATAATTCTTGTTAAGGGGATGTTTTACATTTGCATGTCGGCAACTTTCACTTAAACATTTTTAGTTTAGTTAGAATAACCAGCTAATCCAAGCTAGATATAATTTGCTATTGAATGTTTTTTGATGCAATGACCCTTAACCTCTCCAAAGCCTTCATTTTTTCAGAATTACCCAATTTTGACTCATCAACTGCCATTTTAAGAAACTGTATTGACTCATCCATGGCTTTTCTATCAACCGGAAATGGTACGCCATCCTTACCTCCATAGGCAAAGGAATACTTAACAGGATCCTTCCAACTGGGCTTCTCCCCGTAGATAAGCTCAGCAATTAGGGCTAAACCCCTCACTGTAGCTGCACCTACACCCTTGAAACTCAGGAGCTCTTCATAGTTTCTTGGCTTAAATTCGTATACTTGCTGTAGAGCTTTCCAGTTAACGCTTAAAGGCACAGATAAAACATCAATAGGAACGTAATTGCTTCTAGTTGGTGTAGGAAGCCAGCTTTCGAGGGATTTCTGGTAGGCTGGTCTTATTGACAAAAGCAGCCGCATGATTTTCTTTGGAGGTCCACATGCCAGATCCACCGAAACCTTTCTGCAACCCTCGCTTTCCCTTGCTGTCATGTTCAGGGCTATTTCCCGTTTAATGTCTCCAACTATGGCATCATGGGGTTCGACAACAAAGTTACTAACATTCTCAGATAACCAGTGGTAACGTCTAGCAGTGCGATCTTGTAAACACATGCCCTGCTGGACTACAACCCATTTTCCATTCTTGTCAACGAAAAACGCATGGTGATAAAGCGGGTAACCTGCTTGAATTGCAGCATTATCAACCTTTGCGCTCATACGGCTGGCATAGCAAAGACCTTTTATTTGGGTTTCTGAAAAATCAAATTTCTCGCCCACACCCTTTATCTCTAGAAGAGTTTGTCTTGAAAGTTTACCCTTGCCGCCACAAACTGCAACACCGTGCTCCTGTGGAATAATTGCCTTCTTAAGAACGCCTGTGACAACAGTAGTCACACCAGATGAATGCCAATCATAACCAAGTACACAACCTAAAGCCTGAAACCAAAATGGGTCGGATAAGCGCTTAAGGAACTCGCCGCTACCATACTCATCAATAATTATAGTTACAATCTCTTTGGCAAGCCTTTGCATACGAACAACTAACCACTCTGGCGCTTTACCATGATGAAGTGGAAGTTCCGCCACGCCAGTTATGCGCATATGCCTAAAACCAATAATTATGCTGACTTAACATCTATTTTGCCTTATCTATAGCATCTTAACAATGGCTTAGCATTATTAAACATGAATAATGAATCTTTCAGTTGGCGAGCTACAGAAAAACTTATTATTAGGATGGATTAACCATCCATATATGTCTTTGAAAGAAATCGCTAAACCTCCAAAAGCTCGCCTGATTTCGGAAATAGTGCTTTTCTCAGCATTAAGCGGTATAGGAGCTATGATTCCCATTCCAAGCCCTGTGGGTTCTGTGGCTTTGGACTCTTTTCCAGGCTATTTCATGGCTCTTTGGAGAGGAACCACAAGCGGCGCATTAGTGTGCGCCATTGGGCATCTGCTTTCTTCTATAAGATCAGGTTTCCCCCTGGGTTATTTGCATATTCCAGTAATATTGTTGATGATGATGGTGGGAGCTGCAACAGCATTGATGAATAGGAAGTTTGGCGTAGTGGCTGGTCTAGCTAGTGGAATTGCCATAAATACGGCAGGGGCTGTGCTTGCAGTTCCAGCCATGGGGTGGGAAGTCTTGCCGATGCTGACACCGATCCTTTTTGTGGCGTCTCTGATCAACGCTTCCGCAGCTGGCATGGTTTACGAGGTGACCAAGAAAATCATAAAGGGTTGAAAATCCAACTATTAGACGATGATTATGCCTAAAGCGCCAAGCGGCCAAAATTCATCTTCCACATTTTTTTATAGGGACGCGCTAATTAAACCGTTATCAGGTAATAGATTTTTGGTTGTAAGTTGTGATTCTTCAGGCGCGGTGGGTCCGAAGGCAGGGGATTTGATAAAGGTTAATGGTGAAGTTCTAGGAAAGTTCATTGTTAGAACCGCCCTTATGGAAGTCCTGGCAGTTGGAGCAAAGCCACTGTGTGTTGCATGCGGTTTAGGTGTGGAGCCTGAGCCGTCTGGAAACAGTATTCTTGATGGTGTAAGGATGGAGATGAGAAAGGCTGGTCTAGATCCCAAATCTGACCTTGTTGTGAGCACCGAAAAAAATTTTCAGACAAGCCAAACGGGAATTGGTGTTACCGCCGTAGGAATTGTCCACAGGAATAAACTGCTTATTGGAAAATCTAAGAAAGGAGATATTGCTGTATGTATAGGCTTACCTTCAGTCGGGTTAGAGGTTCTTGAAAATGAGTGCAAGGGAGCAATAGCTGATCTTGACGACCTGCTAAGATTACTATCATTAGATTTTGTGCATGGAATAATACCTGTGGGTTCCATGGGAATACTAAAGGAGGTGGAAGTTTTGGCTATGGAATCGAAATTACACGTGGTGCTCTGCGAGGACCCACCTGTGGACCTTAAAAAATCCGCTGGACCAAGCACTGTCCTAATAGCCACAGTTAGAAAAAAACACTTTGAAAAGCTGAGGGCACTGTTTAGAAAACCGGCGTATATAATAGCGACTTTGACGTAGAGAATGCTTCTAACTAGTTTTTCTTTCGATTCTCCACTTAACGCCTTGAGGGGTGTCCTCGATAATTATGCCCATAGCTCTAAGCTGCTCTCTTATCTGATCTGCTGTCTTCCAATCTTTAACCTTTCGAGCTTCCTCACGTTTTCGTATGAGTTCTTCAGCCTCTTTGGGCAGTTCACGCTTAAATATGCCTTCATCCATTATGCCTAAAACTCTGTTAAATCTCATCATTAACTCATAAACATCTAAGGCTTCATCCCTACTTAATGCTTGTTCGTCTAATAGCTTGTTAACATCCCTGACAAAATCAAACAGTGCAGCTAACGCCACGCTTATGTTTAAGTCATCATCCATAGCTGACTCAAAACTTTTCTTAAAGTTCTCCATTAGCTGCTTTATGACTTTACCGCAGCCCCTACCATTAGCATCCAATAATCTATGCACAAAATTTCTAAGACGACTTACAGCGTTTCCCGCAGCTTCTAACCCATCAAAGGTGAAGTTTAATTGTTGTCTGTAATGTGTTGAAAGTAGTAGAAAACGTATTGCCATAGGATCATATCCTTTAGCTGTTAGATCCCTTAAAGTGTAGAAGTTGCCAAGGCTCTTAGACATTCGTTTCCCCTCAACAAGCAAGTGCTCCGAGTGTAACCAATAGCGTGCAAAGGGCTTTCCAGTAGCGGCCTCGCTTTGAGCTATCTCATTTTCATGATGAGGGAATATTAAATCTACACCACCACTATGGATGTCTATGGTTTCTCCCAAATACTTCATGGCCATAGCTGAGCATTCCACATGCCAACCTGGTCTTCCCTTGCCGAGCTCAGTTTCCCAGTAAACATCTCCATCCTCTTCATCCCAAGCTTTCCATAATGCGAAATCCTGGACTTCCTCCTTCCCGTACTCATCAACCTTAACCCTAACTCCAGGCTTTAACTCATCAATCTTCAGTTTAGAAAGCTTACCATAATCCTTAAACTTTGAAATGTCAAAATAGATAGAACCATCCTCGCCCATGTAAGCATAGCCTTTCTCCATGAGTTGCTTAATAAGAGCAACCATCTCAGGAATATGATCCGTAGCTCTCGGATAATGTTCAGCGCGTTCTATGTTTAGTATTTTAAGATCCTCGAAGAACGCCTTCATGTAATAGTCTGTATACTGCTTGAGGGTAACACCTTTCTTTCTAGAGTTCCTTATTGTTTTATCATCCACATCAGTGATATTCATAACATGGGTTACATTGAAACCGCGATACTTAAGCCATCGTTTCAATAAATCTTGAAAGATAAAAGTTCTAAAGTTCCCTATATGGGCAAAGTCATAAACTGTAGGACCGCAGGTGTACATTTTCACTTTGCCCTTTTCTATCGGAACAAATGGTTCTTTTTTACGTGTTAAAGTATTGAATAATAGAATATGATCTTCTGAATCTTCCATGATCTTCCTCAAAAAGGATAATAGCGAAAGCCTTTAAAGGCTTTCCCTAAACGCCAAGCCGCATCGCTTAATCATATCTTTTAACTCTAATCATACGCCTAAAACTTCTCAGATCTTGAGCTACCAACTTTAGGAAGCAAATTTCTTCCATTGTCTTCTCCAGTTCGATAAATTCCTCCCGGATTCTTTCAAGGGACTTTTCCTTGTCCATATGATTCACAGCTTCCCAATATAGGCCATGGCATGTATGGGGGTTCATTGCGTTTTGGCTTAAGCAGCCATTCCGTCATCGAGGAGAAAGGAGAAGGCTTCGAAAACGGAAAAAATTTGGCTGCTTATGGGCCCTCAAACTCACCCCCATGCAGCATCGTAAGACTTAATACTTATTCCTTTATAAAAGGATTGCTAATTTCAAAGAAATACGTACGATAAACGAATCTAATGCACGATAAACAGAATCTAATGAGCGGTTATAGCGCCTTCAAGAATGCTTTCTTCCGGAACAGCTAGCCTTTTAGATAACCAAGCCTTAAGCAGGTCTGGTGTTTTCGGAACTTCTCCAACGTACGTGATTATTTGCCCGTTCTTAAAAGCATCTATTTGGAATACATTTTCAGCCTCTTTGAATGCAAAAGATAGTGTCTGCGCTTGTTTGGCTTGCATTTGAAAGTCTTCCCATTTTTTGCAACGCAAAATAAGCGTAGGCCCCCTAACCTCACCAGCGTGGCCCTTCTGATCTTGGAACTGTTGAGGTAAACCCGTACGGATTTCACTTATGCTTGGAATACATCCTACAAGGTGAGATATTTCGCTTTGAAGATGTGTAAGTCGTTTTTCAATGTCATCTATCTTACCGTCCAATATGCTAAGGTATTTTCCCCCGCCCATTCTGCCACTTGCTTCACCAAGTTCGCCTAACCTTTCAGTTATTTTATTCAACTCATTAACTAGGCGATCTAGGTCTTTCTCATGCTCCCTTAAAACATTTATTATGAAATCTAGAGCTTCCAAAGCATCATCTTTAGATGGCGCTTTCTGGGACATTCATTTATCCCCTTTTTCTGAGCTATCAATGGTCACCTCCATAAATAAAGATAGCGAATTATCAAAATGTATCTGAATGAATCGCTAAACATTCTTATTGACAATCACGTTGAAACATCAATTCAAGACATGCATCGTAGGCTTCATGATTGCAAATCTTATATAAGATTTTGCTTTGAGGCACAAGTGTACATGTTTGACGAGACGCCGGCGATTAAACCGCCTATAGCATCATTCACAAACGGCCCCAAATTTTTAAGAATCCCAGGTTTAATTTGGTCAAACCTAACGAATTCGAAAAGTCCCCTAGCTCCCGCAATATACGTTGCTATGTTTATTCCGAGTAGTTCATCAGCTACGATGCCCCCTGGACTGCGCAATCTAATGGATGTCAGCCCAGGTACTTTTCCATTTTCTGCTGCAGCTTCTAGCAGAAAACCCGCCACAATTAAACATGAAACGTTCACATCGGATAAAGCCTCCATGAAACCTTCTCTAAGAAGTTCAGATGCCTTTTCCCTTGTCTCCACACCAGGATGTGGCGAAAATAACTCTAAGGCTGTGGCTATAAGATCATCAATTTTTATTCCCTTTTCCCTCAGGTAATTGACAAGCGGCACGTTTTCGTAGCACATTTACCTCAGCACTGGAAAACTTTACAATTAGGATCTTGTTAAAGTTTTGCATAGCACACGGCAACGGAGATGTTGACATGCTTAAGAGTATAAAAAATATGCTCTCATTTCTGACGATATTTCCTGTCGGTATGACTGAGGACTGCCTGAACGATGCTGCAGAACACATGTACCTTTTCCCGCTTATCGGGGCGCTTCTCGGTTTCTTAGCAGGAATTTTTGCATTGGCTCTTAACTATGTACTACCCAGCTTGGCTGTTGGAGCGTTAACATGCGGTTTTCTGTTGTTACTTACGGGACTCCATCACACTGACGGACTTTTGGACTTCGGGGATGGACTGATGTGTCATGGAACGCCAGAGGAAAAGATTAGGGCAATGCATGACGTGCAAACCGGGACAGGGGGCTTCACACTTGGGATAATAACTATCCTTGTAACCGCTTTATCAATATCACAGCTTAGAAACGGAATAATCCTACAGGGTTTAGTCGTATCAGAAGTTTCAGCTAAGCTTTCCATGGTTGCCCTTGCTTGGCTTGGGAAATCGGCTCATGAAGGAATGAATACGTATTTTATAAGGGCTATGCATGGCAACAATCGGAAAATGACTGGAGCCTTAATAATTTCGCTGGCAATAGCTTTGATAACACTGAAAATTGCAGGTGTGATAACCATAATTCTAGGACTAATTACGGCGGCCATTTTGTTGGCTATCTCTGATAAGCATTTTAGAGGAGTTACTGGTGACGTTATGGGAGCGTCAAATGAGCTCACGCGAGCGGTCTCTCTTCTGGCGATTTTATCATTAAGTCAAAAGGCAAATTGGCTACCATGAATAACTGAGGAAAAAGCGTTATTGATCTACGTGGTAAGATATTAAGTTTTTATAATTGGGTCGTTATTATAACTCGGCTGAGCAGCAAATGAACCGTATAAGGGTCTGCGTTGTAACTCATCTTTTTCTTCCTCATGTGGGAGGTATAGAGAGAGTAGTTTATGAGCAGAGTAAACGCTTGCCCATGGAGGAGTATGAACCCATAATTCTAACAAGCGACATTTACGGGAAAACCAATTATACCGTTGATGGTTTACCGGTTTACTGTTACCCAACGCTAAAAGTAGGCTTTAAACTGGGGATACCCTACAGCATTCCAAAACCTAGCGGTTTCAGATTGTTTTTGGATCAAATTAAAAAATGCGACATTGTCCACGCCCATGGGCATCCATATCTCTCATCGTACTTTGCGATTAAGATCGCCAAAAGGTTTGCAAAGCCTGTTATCTTGACACAGCATAATACATTTATTGAATATGGCAATTTCTGGGATCATGCTGAGAGGATTAATGATGCTGTTATTGGAAGAAGTAATCTTCAGGCAGCAGATAGGATAATAGTCGTTAGCAGAGCGACGATGAATTACGTTTTGGGCCTTGGTGCAGATCCGCAGAAAACTGAGGTACTCTATAATGGTGTTGATCTAGAAAGATTTAAACCGGCACCTTCAATGAAAACCGAATTCAGAAAAATGCTGGGAATTCCTGAGGACTATTTTGTTGCGCTGACCGTTAGAAGGCTTGTTTACAAAAACGGGATAGATTTTCTATTAGAAAGCGCCAGAATTGCCGTAAAAAAGAATCCACGCCTACTATTTCTGGTTATAGGAGGAGGCCCTGACTTTGAAAAAATTAGTGATAAAATTTCAGAGCTTAAACTTGAAGAGAACTTTAAGCTTCTAGGATTCATATCAGATGAAATGCTTCCACAATATTATAATGCTTCAGACGTTTTTGTACTGCCATCTAAGTCTGGAGAAGGATTGCCTCTGGTTTTGCTTGAGGCTATGGCGTGTGGACTTCCCGTGATAGCAACAAACGTCGGAGGCGTCCCGGAGATTGTGAATGAAGTCTGCGGCGAAATAGTTCAACCAGATGATGCTCTTTCACTTGCCGAATCTCTGGTAAAGTTTTCGCATAGGGAGGTAAACTTCCATCGCATGGAAGTTAGGAAGTTTACGGAGCAGAGGTTTGACTGGAACAAAAACGTAAAAAAACTCGCTGAAATCTACGAAGAGCTTATTTAGCCAGTAAACAGATTCTAAATTGCTTCATCATCCGGGTTACAGCGATGTCAAGGATAGGTATGGTTTCGGTGGTGATCCCAACATTAAATGAAGCTGGAACCATAGGGGGGACCATAAAGACCATAAAAGAGTCTCTAAGGCGTCCTTATGAGATAATAGTTGTCGACGGGAATTCCACAGATAACACAAAAGAGATTGTAAAAAAGGAAAACTGTAGATTGATTGTGGAGCCTCGTCGAGGCTATGGCACAGCTTTAAAAGTTGGAATATCCCATGCAAAGGGCGACGTCATCGTTATGGTTGATGGGGATGGAACATATGATGTCAAAGACATTAATCTATTACTGGATACGCTAAGCAAAGAAGGCGCTGAGCTCTGCATGGCGTCACGCATGAACAGCCTCTATGATGGATCGATGGATCTCCTAAACTTTTTAGGTAATAGGATAATAACGCTGGTCTTTAACCTGCTTTTCAGACAAAATCTTACAGATACTCAGTCTGGTTTTAGGGCTATAAGGCGGTCGGCATTAGATAAAGTGGAATTGAAGGAGAACGACATGGCTTTTGCAACTGAAATGCTTGTGCGCTTCGCCAAGAAAGGATTCAAAATAATTGAGGTGCCCACATCGTATAGACCAAGGGTTTACGGCAAGTCTAAGTTAAGGAGGCTAAGAGCAGGACTTGAAATATTTAAGGTTCTAATAGAAGGGGCATTGCAAAGTGAAAACTCGACATGAAAAGCGCTTGAAGAAACATTTTGAACAAATAATGAAGTTCTCCAATCAAAACATCCACATAGCATCGACGTTGATAGCGCTTATTGTCGTGTCAACTCTTCTCGTGTACAGTTACATTTTAATAAACAAAGGCGATGAATACATAAATTTTTATATTCTCGACCAGAACAGAAGAGCTGAAAAATATCCAGAAGTTGTAATTTTAGGAAAGAATAACACGTTTACAGTATTCGTAGTTGTTGAAAACTATATGAAAAGAACTTTGACGGGAGAAGTTCTCTTAAAAATAACAGACAAGCCTGTTTACACATTTCCGGCTCCAGTGGAGCCTGCCCAAAGCTTTTACTTAAAAATCGATATCGGCAAGTCTATGGAAATACCTTTTGAGGTAACATTAAACATGACTGGAAAATTTAACCTAATCTTTGAATTATGGATACTGAACGAAGAAAAATATGAGCTGGATAAATTCCTTGTCCTTAACGTCGACGTCAAAGAGGACTAGACTTTAGCGCGTAATTTTATGGGTTTCTTTGAAAACCTAGCTTCAACCTGTGTTCTGTAAATGTTGTTATATGCACAGAAAGGTATAATGTTTAGATCAGGTGTTACGTAATGTATAACGCATCTTTTAACGCGGTTTATGTCGAAGTTGTACCGGTCCATGAAGGCCATACATCCCAGCAGGAATACGCGTCGCCTTATGTTGCCGAGGGACTTATACGTGGGAGACATGTGAACCCTTAAAACTGTCTTGAAGAAGTTGAGTAATCCTATTTCTTTCTGGACAAGCTTCCAGTTAAGAGATCTTAATGCGGCTGTAAAAAGTGTTAAAAGGATTTGAGGTTTGCTTTTAGACTCTATGGAATTAGCTAATTTAATTAGGGCACCGAAGAACCTGTCGAAATTGAGAAGCCTGTTTAACGGTATAAGGCGACCATCATTAGATACGTAAATCCAGTTTACGATTCCACAATGGGGACTGCAAGAAAAAAGTGGCCAAGGCTTCTTCATAAATCGGCTCATCACGATGATTGGCGGAGTCATAATTGAAACTGGAAAAAGGTCTGTTGCCTTTATCTCGCCGGTTTGTTTTTCAACTTCCTCCGCGAAATTGTAATCCGTCCAGTCGCCTATTGAAAATCCATTTAAAGCTCTTCCAGTAAAGGCTATAGGTTGGAAAACGAGGCCCCTTATGATTTCCGAGTTTTCAGCTGCAAACTTTATTATTTTTCCAATATCAAGATCATTCAAGCCCTTTATCAGCGTCGGCACCAGTATGATTTCGATGTCATGCTTACGGCAGATTTCTATAATCTTCAGTTTCTCCTCAAGCAGTTTTCGCCCTCTTAATTTTTCATAAACTTCATCTCTAAGACTGTCAAACTGCAGATAAACAATATTCAATCCGCTCTTTTTCAGCTCAGCCGCTAATGATGGTTCACTTGCAAGTCTTAGCCCGTTTGTGGCGATTATAGTCATAAACCTAAGCTCATGCGCATAGCGTATTATCTCGCAAATGTCCTTTCGCAGAAGGGGTTCACCTCCAGAAAAGAGCACAGCAGGCGGCTTAGGTTTAAGTTGGCTTAGGAACTTAAGCATCTTAAAAATCTCCCATTTCTCAGGCTCGTATTCAGCTTCATTTTCTGAAAAACTTGCGAAACATATTGAACACTGAAGATCACATTTTTTGGTTAAATCGATGACCGCGATAACAGTTTTAGAAATATGTTCGTTACATAAACCGCAAACGTATGGACAATTTTTGGAACCCGCTATGTCATACTTATTGATAAAGTGCTTAAAATAATCATATTTCTCAACATAATCATAAATTTTAAAACTCTGCCAGTGGGGGATGAAAAACTCCCCATGCTCCTCACAGTTTTTGTGTATCAGAACGCTGCAAGAATCGTCGTCACAAGTTATGGTTGCATCTATTTTTTTAAGACATCTGGGACATATGCTCTCAGTTTTCATAGAAATACCTCAATTATTAAGGCTAATGGGAGAAGAATCATTGACATGGTGATTATGCGTTCATTTCTTCTAATGTTATTTGGAGATGACGATCGCAAGATCATTATAGAGGAGCTTATGATGATTATGCTCCATGGCAACATTAACATTAGATATGCTTTTCCAAAAACGTTTAATAAGTAAGGTAAAGGTGAAAGGAAGGCGCAAATAAGAAAGAAGAATGCTGCCACTTGAGATGCCTTTTTTACACCAATTTTCCTTGGAAGAGTGGGATATCCAACCTTTGAGTCGCCATCCATACTTAGGATATCCCTCAGAATATTGCCGCCGATTGTTCCGATGCAAACAGGGTAGATACTTAGAGAGGCTGTGGTTATTGCCCCAAAACCTGCTGCTTCTCCATAAAGAAAAGCCGTCCCGGTGAGACATCCAACTAAAATATTTGCAGCGATCCCAGACCTCCTTTTAATATATGTGGAGTATGCTATTAGGAGCAGAGCATCAACTAGCACTATGAGTAAACATAGCCAATTTATAAGAGCTGATGAAAGCATTGCTAGCGCAAAGAGAATTATTGAAAACACAATCGCCATCTTAGGAGATACTTCCCCATGCGGAATGGGCCTATTGGGCTTAACTATGGCGTCGCTATCTTTATCAAAGTAATCGTTTATGGAGAAACCTGCAGAGCCTAGTAAAGCCAGAGAAAGAAATGTTAAGATTGCAACATAGAAGTTTATTTGGCCGCTCCATAAGGCAAGTAGTGTTAGAAGGGATAAGCCGCCAGTCATCAGCCAATATGGCAATCTTAAAAGCTTGATAAAACCGATAAAGTTAGCTTTAGACAAATAGCAGCCTCCTTCCGCCATGAGAGACATAAGCAACTTTATAAATAACATAATGATTGAGAACCCTGGATGATTCCATATTTAATGAGCTGTTTTTGCCTGCAACGGTATCCAACATTCACCGACCTACAGCTTTATTTGAAGGTTAGAGTTTTAATAGTTATGCTATGAAAGCCTTAGAAGTTTTTAAGGATTTGCTGTCTTTCCTGACAGTAATACCATTAGCCAAGAGTGAAAGCTTTCTTGAGACATCTGCCAAGTACATGTTTCTGTTTCCACTCATAGGCGGGTTCATGGGACTTTTAATTTCAACGTACAATTACGTTTCAAAGTTGCTTTTGGCCTTCATGTTTTCTTTATTCGATTCTTTTCTGGTTTTGCCAGAAAGTATCCTGATCAGAATCTTTTCAGCTGGAACAACCCTTGCATTCATACTTGTGCTAACAGGCCTTCAGCACTTTGATGGACTTGTAGATGTAGGTAATGTTGTTGGATTGAGAAAAATGGATGAAAGGATAAAAATTGCGCATGCATGGATTGTTACATTCAGAGGCGCGTTTTTCGCAGTTCTCATTGAAACGTTAACGTTCCTTGGAATATTTATAATTGCCGACTTAGTTTTCACAGCTAAAGCGCTTATATGCTCTGAGGTCTTCGCCAAATTGGCCATGGTTACTGTGGCTTGGATCGGCAAACCTGGAGACTCAGGATTAGGATCATTATTTGCGAAATTTAACAGTAAAAAAAGATTGAATATTATCGCTTACATCATTTCCACGAGTGTTACTCTGCCACTGCTTGGTCTTCTAAGCCTCATGCTGACAGCCATAATTCTCCTTTTAGGATTACTGATGGAAAGAGTCTCTGAGAAGCTTTTTGGAAGAGTTTCCGGCGATGTTATAGGAGCTACAAACGAAATAGCCAGAGCTACCTCACTCCTACTGATAGCGTTACTGGGGGGTTTATGACGGTTCCAGCTTTGATAATGGCTGGAGGTAAAGGAAGCAGGTTCAAGTTTAATGTTGAAAAGCCACTGGCACTTTTCCTGGGTAAGCCACTAATAGACTGGGTTATGGACGCTGTAAAATCTTCAAACAAAGTTTCAGAATTTTTTGTTGTAACCAGCCCTAATACCTTAGAAACCGAAAGAAGGTGTCTAGAAAAAGGAGTAAAGGTTATCAGAACCGATGGGAGAGATTATCATCACGATTTAAAACAGGCTATAGTGAAAAACAGGCTTTACTGCCCAGTTCTAGTAGTATCCTCGGATCTTCCTGCCTTAACCGGCAACTTCATTGACATGGTGATTTCCATCTATGAAAAATGCGGGAAACCTGCCTTGACGGTGTTGGCTCCAATGTGGAAAGTTAGGGAGGTAGGGCTAACCTCAGAGTCCGGCTACGAGTACGGAGGCAACATCTACGCCGTCTCCGGAATCAATGTAATTGATGGCTCCAGAATATTCGAGGAGGAGATGGAGCAGGAGGTGCTGGTAAGCGACAGCATAGAAGCCATATTAAACATAAATAGTCTGGACGATCTGATTATCGGCGAGAAGTACATGAAACTGGGGAAAGCAGGATCTCACTAGTTTTTCTTTAGAATTTCCTTTATGGTTTGCACAAGCATAATGTTTTCTTCGGCTTTCCTAACTGAAACCCGAAAGTAGCTGTCACCAAGTCCACGGAAGTCCTCGCAGCTCCTTATTAGGACCCCTCTTTCCGCAAGCTTATCCTTTAACTCCCTTGCAGTTATCTCTTTATCCAGTATTTTAACCAGCAAAAAATTCGCCTCAGAAGGAAAAACCTTGAAGGGGCCAGCGTCACTCAGCATTGCTATAAGCCTTTCCCGTTCCCTTTTTATGAAATTTTTAGTTTCTTCGATGTAGGGTTTATCTTTCAAGGCTGCTTGCCCCGCAATAATTGATAGAACACTCACGTTCCACGGTATCCTTAAATCTTCTAGCAGCCCGATGGTCTCTTTGTTGGCTATTCCATATCCAAGCCTTAAGCCGGGCATGCCGAAGAACTTGGAGAAAGATCTCAGAACAAAGAGGTTTAAGTATTTGTGTACTTGATTTGTTACCGTGTAATCTTGACTCGAACTTATGAAGTCCATGTAGTTCTCATCAACCATTACTTGAATATTCTTGTAGTTACAGAATTCAACTAGCTCAAGTATTGAGTTTCGATTAAATAGCCGTCCAGACGGGCTATGAGGGTTACAAATTATCAGCACACGGGTTTTATAAGAAATAGCCTTTTTAATCTTATCAACATCTAACGAAAAGTCTTCAGTCATTTCTACAGTTAACGGTTTAGCATCCGCCCTTAAAGTTGCTCTTTCGTATTCAGTGAATGATGGAACTGGAATTAGCACTTCATGACCACGTGCAAAGATATCCAGAAATAAGTAGATAAGCTCAGCAGAGCCGTTTCCAAGTATGACATTTTCAGGCGATATCCCACTGATGTACTCGGATATAGCAATCTTCAGCTCAAGCGGGTTCTGATCTGAATAAAATCTCACTAGACGCGAAGACCTTTCTATAGCCTTAATCGCCTCTGGAGGTGGCCCGAGAGGGTTTATTGGAGCGCTAAAATCTATCACCTTCTCAACTGGAAGGCCATGCTTCCTTGAGAAACCCCAAACATCTCCGCCGTGTGGTTTACGTGTTACCCGCATGATCATTAATCTTTTCCCCTTGCTCAATCAGTTTTATCAGCTTATCCTCAACCATCCATTGTTCTTTAAAGTGGGAGTTATAGCTGTTAAAGATTTTGTTAAGCCAATAGATAATGCCCAATCCAAGTGTAAGCACTGTTATGAGTAAGCATTTCCTTATATTTATGCTTGAAGAAAACCCCGCATTTTCGGTTACACCTAGTTTTTGGAAAAATAAGCGCTGCCGCCTATCGTGCACGGTTATGTCCTTGGAAAGGAGATAGGCTATTATAAATGCTGGAAAAACGAAAACTATGGATGCCGCCCATAAAAGTGAGTTTCTTCTGGCAGGAACCTCTTCTTCTTGCAGGATTTTATCCTCTAGCTTAAAATAAGCGATCAGGAGGCTTTCTAATTCTCTTTGACGCGAGAAATGCCTGTTTCTTCTTTCAACCAGCAGATAAAACATGGGGAAAAAAGCCAAGCCAAAAGTGGCGACTGCTGTGAGGAACCACATAGAGAACCACATGATTCTATCTGTTTTCTCTGCAATCTTTCTTTTAATCTCAACTGTAGCCAATTTACTATCCATTTTGAACATGTAATGTCAACATCATTTATAAATCCCTTCGCTCCAAAGACTTGTGATGCTAACCCTTAAACCAACGGTTTCGATAATTATTCCGGTATTTAATGAGGAGCATACCCTTGGAAAAGTAATACAAAACGTGAAAAAAACCATGGAGTGTATGGGTTTATCGTTTGAAGTTTTGGTTGTGGATGACTGCTCCACGGACAATTCACTAGACATTTCCTTAAAAAGCAACGTGAGGGTTTTACAGATTACTGAGCATCGCGGTAAAGGTTGCGCTTTGAGAGCTGGATTCAGGAAGGCTAGAGGTGAAATCATCGTTACAATAGATTCAGATGGTTCTCACAGCCCCGAGGAACTTCCGAAGCTTGTTGAACCTATCCTCAACGGTGAAGCGGATTTTGTAATAGGCTCCAGATTCTTAGATAAGAATAATGTTTTCCAAAATAAGTTTAACAAGGTTGGAGTTCAGCTTCTAAACATCCTTGTGAAAGCATTGACCGGAAAAGGCGTGTCAGATTCGCAGTCGGGTTATCGTGCATTTAAGTCAGTAATGTTGAATTTTGTAAATCTGAAGTCGAATGGATATGAGATAGAGTCTGAAATGCTTGTTAAAGCGTTTAGAACAGGCGTTAGGACTAAAGAGGTGCCTATAAAATTCATGCAGAGAACTCATGGAAAATCAAAACTTGATCCCCTAAAGGACGGAATCAAAATTTTTACCGCAACCTTGCTCTCATTTATAGGAGCATAAACATGAAAAAATCCGATGAGACCCTGCCAAAGATTTCCATAATAATTGCTACGCTTAATAATGAAAGAACAATAGGGGAATGTCTCAGGTCGCTCTTTGAACAGGATTACCCTACTGATAAAATGGAGATAATAATCGTTGATGGCGGATCAGAAGATGACACATTAAAAATTGCCAAAAAATATCCTGCCAAAATAATGATCAAGCCGTTTAATGTCCCTGAAGCGTACAATCACATAATAAAAAGCTTGGATAGCGAGGTTATAGGCCTAGTGGATGCTGATGCAAAGGTAGAAAAATCATGGTTGAGAAAGCTTTTGCAGCATCTGGAAAATCCGAATGTTGCAGGAGCTAGTGGAACAATTGAAACTTGGAATGATGAATCTATATTGCCGAGATGTATAGGATACGATTTGAAGTATCGATACAGCCGCATAAAGAGATATGCTAACCGCATAGCGACTATGAATTTACTCCTTAAGAGAAGGATTATAGAAGAAGTAGGAGGCTTCAATGAGAAACTTCCGACACAATATGATACGGAGTTTGGTGTGCGCGTGACAAGCCGAGGATACACATTTGTTCTCGACTCTGAAGTGAAATGTTATCACTTCAATAGACCTACATGGAAAGAGTACTTTAAGCAACAATTACGGTATGGAAAGAACACGCTTAGGCTTTACATTGAACGCCCAGAACTTATTAGAGGCGATGCCATAACAGATTTCTGGATGAACATGCAGCCAGTGCTGATTCTGCTTACAGTTTTGCTTACGGTTTTAGGTTTCATCTACAGTATAATGTGGTATGTTTCAGCATCAATCTTGTTTATTCTCATAATACTCTACATAACTACGGCAGCAAAACTTGCATGGCTGTACAAGGATAAAAGCGCATTATTTCTGGTTGCCGTGTACTTGGTTAGGGCAGTCGCATGGACCAGTGGCGCATTTATCGCTGTCTTAGACATGTTAAAGTTTCGAAGGAAAAAGGTGAACTGATGAATATCTGCTTCATAACTCCGGAGTACTATCCTATAAGCGGAGGAACAGGTTCTTACGTATATTATCTCTCGAAGATGCTTGTTAAGCGGGATAATTCCGTCTTTATCGTGACAAAGGGGAACAAATACAAAAAAGAGTACATAAGCACTAATTTGGGAATTATGCAGATCAGGGTTTCTGAAATTCCATTAATAGGACCACTTCTGTTTTTTAGAAGATCCGGTGAAAGTTTAAAGGAGCTTGAGATGAATTTTCCAGTAGATGTTGCCCATGCGAATCTACCACTGATTCCAAGTTTTGCAATCCCGAAAGGTTTTGGAAAGACGTTAATTTCAACGGTTCACTCGACGTGGGAAGGCGAAGCTAAAGCTTTAGAAAAAGAGCCTTTTGGAAGATTGAACGTTAATGAGAAGGTTGTCAGGTGCTTTAAATACGTTTTGAAGTTTTTTGAGCATAGATTGCTTAAGCGCTCAGATATGATAATCGCCGTCAGCGAATTTACGAAGAGGGAGATATTGAAAAATTATGGTGATGTGCCAAGTGGCAAAATTAAAGTTATCCATAATGGTGTTGATGTGGAGAAATTCAGTCCAGCAGCGAACAAGAGCACATTTAAGAGGAAGTTCGGTTTTCGAGACGATGACATTTTAATTCTTTATGTTGGGCGCCTGTATAGTAGAAAGGGGCTGCCTACACTGATTGAAGCCATTCCGAAGGTGGCTGGGAAGTTTAATGATGTTAAGTTTATTATTTCAGGTAAAGGACTTAAAGATGAGAAAGAAAAATTGAGGCACTATGCCAAAAAACTTGGTGTGGGAGATAAGCTTATTTTTTTGGGATATTTTCCAGATGAGGATCTTCCGGATTTGTACAGGGCGGCGGACATGTTCGTTTTTCCATCTATTTATGAGAACTTGCCATTTGCAGTGCTTGAGGCTATGGCAAGCGGATTGCCCGTAATAACAACAACAGTCGGCGGCATTCCGGAGGTTATACATGACTGGGAAAATGGTTTAATGATTGAACCATACAATTCTACAGCCTTAGCTGGGATAATCTTATACTTAATAGAAAGCCCTGAAAAGGCTCGGGAAATTGGATTTTCTGGAAGAGAAACCGTTAAAGAGAAATTTAACTGGGAAAATATAACCCAGCAGGTTCTCAGAGTTTATGAGGAAGCTATAGCTAAGCGGCAATAGGAAATCTTCTATACTGGTTTAACAGCTTTTGGCACAGTTTGATAAAACCAGTATTGTAAAACAGAATTTTAGTTAAAAGTTCGTGTTGGAATATTTTATGCTGCAATTTGGTCGGTATATCAGCTTTTGGAAGAGCAAAATTGCGTGCAAACTCCTCAATAGAGCATCCTAGGATTCGTATATTTTCTTCTTTGAACCTTGTTTTTTTAGCTATATAAGCTAAATGTCCAACTTCCCGCCAATGTAGCCGCATTATCTTAGTCGCGGTCACATCAAGGGCTAACGGAGAGTTGCTTGCCATTATCAAGTTAAGCTTTACAGGCATGCCCCGGGTGGGGCCACGTCCCTCCATTGCTGTTAGGGCATCCATTATGTTTGCCGTTGGCTTAAGAAGCATAAGGAGATGATATAAAGTTTCATTTAGGTAAGGATGCAGGAAGATACGTCTGCTATCAGGAATCAAACCAAACAGGTTCTTTACTGCGCCGCTATAAAGTGTAAATTCATGGGTCTTCATCACGGGTACATTAACTAATGCATCTACCTCTAAAAGCGTTTTAGGCAATAGTAAGTTTCTGATCTGCGGATCCTTTATATTAACACGGACAATCCTATCTCGGGATAGGTTCAGAATTCTACCGCCCGCGTTTTTAACGGCGGCTTCTATACCAGTTCTTTTGAAGGCAGCCGTGCAGGAGTAGTTGTATCCATCTGACTCAGCCACTATAACATCTTCGGCAGTTTCACGCAGAAGTCCCACAAGTTCTCTCAGCAGTTGGGGGCTCGTTATTGCTCCTGGAGCATAATAGGGCATGCAAATGTTAGGTTTCACGAGGACCGTGCCATTACGTCGGAATTCCAAGAAATCCAAGGTCTTTTTCACTGCTTCAAAGGTTTCTTTTTCATCTGTTTTCAGAAGCATTACTGTAATCTTTCTCAAATTTACGTCTCCTTTGAATATCTATTTGCGAGAATGCATCCGGGATCAGAGGCTAAGATATCTTCATGATAGGCGTATGCTCTTGCTCTGCAACCTCCGCAAACATATTTGAAAGTGCAATTTCCACACGCACCCCTCAGATTTTCACGATTTCGTAAAATATTGAAAACTGGAGATTTTAACCATATACTTTCAAAACAATCATTTCTTAGGTTTCCAACCTTAATCGGCAAGAACACGCATGGCTGAACGTCTCCTTCTGGAGATATGGAACAATAAAGCCGTCCAGCTCCACAGCCGCCTATAAAGTCTGCAAGTGCTAAAGCCCGGCTGCTTACCTTTGTTGTTTGCATATGAGCCATCGGCACGTAAATTTCTCCGCCTTTAAGTCTTTGTTGTTGACTTACGGCTACTCTGGCTAACTGTGGAGCTGTGGCAAGCATCGTCACTTTAGAGCTACTTAAAAGCTTGCCCAGTAGGAAAATCAGCAGTTCCTCCCTCTCCTCAGGTGATAAATCCAGCGAAACCATTTCTGAACCACGTCCAGTAGGCACAAAATTAAATAAGGCGAACCTGTCCGCGCCTATTTCCTCAGCCAGCTCAAGTATTTTGGGAATTTGATTAAAGTTCATTTTTGTCGCGGTTACAGCGATAGAAACGCATAAGCCCTCTTCAACACAATATCTGAGACCCTGTATTGCCTTTTCAAAGGCTCCTTTTAGTCCCCTGAATTCATCATGAACGTTTGAGCTGGCCCCGTCTATGCTTATTTCAACATAGTGCAGTCCGATTTGGCTGAGTCTTCTTGCAGTATGCTTGTCTATTAATGTTCCATTCGTGGCGAGAGAAACATATAACCCTGATTTTACAGCATGTTCAGCAACATGAAAGAAATCTCTCCTAGCGAGAGGTTCGCCTCCTGAAAAAGCTAAAGCAACGACGCCGAAGTCCGCGAGCTGATCCACAACGGACAGGGATTCCTCCGTGGTTAGTTCCTTTTCGGATGCAGCTCTCGCATTGGAGTAGCAGTGCCTGCAGTTTAGGTTACATTTTCGAGTATAGTCCCAAACAACTAAGAAAGGTGAATAAACCGCTAATGGCCTTTTTATTCCAAAGTGAATGAAAGTATTGACCATGCTTTTTATGCCACGTCGGGCATATTGATCGCTGAGTATCTTAATAACCTTCTTTTTATCAACAGAGAGGCTTCTCCTTAAAAATTCAATCCAGAAAATTATTATTCTAGAGTAAATGCGGCATTTCCCGCATTCCTGCACCTTTAAACCAGCATAAGTATCTAAGGCTGTATCCAGAACCTCTCTACCGCAAACGACGCATTTGCTAAGCGACAGCTCCAGCATCCGCTTAACGGGTGTCGACGTTACAACAGCATTCCAGAAATTGCTGTATTTTATTGGGTTAAGCGACATCCAAACCTCTACGCCCTAAACGTTTAACTTCACGTTCTTAAGGTAAAGGGATAATATCTCTTTTGCTTTACTATCCAGAGGGGGCAAACTATGCAGACTAGAAGATTCGGCAGAACTGATCTGAACGTTTCAGTCATTGGTTTTGGCGGAACATGGATTTCTGAGCTAGGAATAGATGAAGCCGTGAGGGTTGTTAGGAGAGCATTCGACCTTGGAATTAACTATTTCGATACTGCTAAACTTGACGGGGATAGTGAAGAGAAAATTGGATCAGCCCTTTCAGATATTAGGGAAAAATGCATCATCGCAACTAAAACTGGGTCAAGGACAAGGGGTGAAGCCTATGCGGATATTAAATGCAGTTTGAGGAGACTTAGGACGGATAGGTTGGACATAATCCAGCTGCACGGAATAGATGACGATAAAACTTTAAAGAAGGCATTAGGTCCCGGCGGCTCTTTAGAGGGATGTAAAAAGGCCCGTTCGGAGGGAATTGTTGATTACATTGGCGTTACTGGACATAAGCCGCTAGTGCTTGCTGAGGCAATTAAGACAAATGAGTTTGACGCTGTGCTTGTGCCAATAAATGTGGTTACGAGGCAGGCGCTGGAGGAACTTGTCCCACTGGCAAAAAGGCTTAACGTAGGGGTGGCTGCCATGAAACCGCTGTCAGCTAAAACTTCCAACCTGATAACCTGCCTTTACAAGCCGTCCCTTTCCCTCTTATCAGACGAGCTGGATCTTAATGAATGGCTTGGAGAGAGCATCGCCACGAGGGTTGAGAGGGCGCTGCATTTTATTTTAGCGCAGGATGTGGCTACGGCTGTTGTCGGCTTCAGATCTGTTGGGGAGGTGGAAGCTGCTGCAAAGGTCGGCGATGAATATTGTGGCTTAACAGATCTTGAGAAGAAACTTTTCAGTGTTAGCCTTGATGGGCATTGTAGGGACTGCGGTTTATGCCTACCTTGTCCGCGGAACATAAACATACCGGCAGTCCTCAGATTTTATGCGCTTTATGATGCTTACGGGCTTAAGAACTGGGCAAGGAGACTTTATGGTGGGCTTGAGGTTAAAGCTGATGAATGCCATAGATGCGGCGATTGCGAGCAAAGATGTCCTTATAAACTTCCCATAATTGAGATGCTTGAGAAGGCAAGGTTTAAACTGTCAAATTGCTACTAGATCAATATTGTTCTCTAGATTAATATTCTAAGAATTTCTATGCGTAAGAAAAGCATGGGCAGCCCGATTAGAATTATGAAGAGAAACATTACCATATTTCTTATTTTAAGCGTTTTTAGCACGTGGATTGATGACGTTTCTTGTTTTTTGTCGCCTATAACATAATGGCCTGGTTTTTCCAGCTGTACGCCTAAAGCTCCAGCCATAGCCGCCATGGTCCATCCATGATTTACGCTGGGAACCTTAGCTTGATCGCGTTTAGCTATCCTCCAAGCTTCTCGATGGTCCTCGCCGAGTATTGCCGCAGCGATAACTATCAATAATGCTGCTATTCTTGTAGTTATGTAGTTTGCGATAGTGTCTAATTTTGCGGAGAACCATCCGATGTTTATGTGCTCAGGATCCTTGAATCCAACCATTCCGTCTAGGACGTTTATGGCTCTGAAGGCGATGGCTCCAGGTACGCCGAAAAGGAAATAATAGAATAGTGGTGAAATTTTAAAGTCAGTTAGGTTTTCAGCTATTGACTCAATCACTGAAGAGGCTATTTGAGAGCCCGTGAGGTTTGTAGGATC
Organism: Candidatus Bathyarchaeota archaeon; assembly: GCA_025058315.1. GTDB lineage: Archaea > Thermoproteota > Bathyarchaeia > Bathyarchaeales > Bathycorpusculaceae > DRVV01. The sequence continues at coordinate 68,895 of JANXET010000009.1, forward strand.
TCTTCGCGAAAAGTGTGCATACTTTCGGGCTTCAGTTAGATCACCAGCTTTTATCGCTTTTGACGCTGCCACTCCCCAGTCGCTTTCGAGTTTTATACATACCGTTGATTTAAGGAGAAATGACGCGAGAACTAAGTAGGCTATAATGCCCAAGTAGACATTAACAAGCCTTAATGCAGCATAAGTAAGAAGCGTTGATGAAGCGGTAACTATTAACGCCAGGATTACGCCGCCTAACTTTTCAATCTTTGGGTTCGGATTCTTTAGACGCCTCGCCAAGAAACCTGTAAACCATCCTATCCATACTGTAGGGTGAAGCTTGTAACGTATTTTCCATGGCTCATTTGGTGAAGGGTCGCCGAGCACCCAATCTATAACTAAGGCTAATAGCAATATTGAAAAGGCGAGAATGAAGGACATGCTTATGATCGACATATGGATCCTTAAACCGCCGCGCTGAAAGCTCTAACCTTGCGTAGCTAATATAGATTACGCGCCTCCTCTTCCGAGTAGACTATTCGTCCACCCACCATAGTCATCTCCACTTTTATATTGTCAAGGCTTTCAGGCGTAACTTCAAGCGGATTAGTGGATACAACTATTAAGTCTGCCAACTTACCCTCTTCAATGGTGCCGAGCAGATTTTCCTCTCCAACAGCGTAAGCGGCGTTTACAGTGTACATTCTAAACGCCTCCTCAAGGGTAACCCGTTCCTCAAAGTAATATTGCCTCGTAACTGCCGCCTTGATTTGGGTGAAAGGGTTTATGGGTTCCATAGGGGCATCTGATCCGCCGCAAACATTTACATCGTTGAAGATGAGTGTTTTAAGTGGGTAAAGCCATCGAGCCCTTCTTGGTCCAAGATTTTCCATAGCTGACCAAACTTTAAACTCAGTTATGATGCATAGCGGCTGAATTGATGCAGACACATTAAAATCTTTCATTCTTCTGATCAGTTCTGGACGGGTAACTGCAGGTTGCTCAATTCTGGGGCGTAGGTTATTTTGACGGATTTCATGGGCAAACTTTTCCAGGGTTTCCAGAACTATTTCCATTGCTTTGTCGCCCATAGCATGCATAACTGGCTGGAGTTTACTCCGGCATATTTCATGCATAAATCTATTGATCTCTTCTTCAGTGTAAAGGAGCTGCCCAGATGTTGTGCCGTTATTATATGGTTCTGTTAGAGCTGCCTTACGTGCTGCTAGTGCACCGTCAACGAAGACAATGGCTCCAGTTAACTTAATATCCGAGTCCAGACTCGAAGTTGGCGGTATGACATGGGTGATTTCGCTTATGTAATTTGCAGGCATGATTATTCTGATTCTAGGCATGTAAAGTCTCTTTTCAACTAGTTTTTTGATGGCGTTTAATTCTGTAAGGGATGGAGCTATCCAATGTACTGTTGTTATTCCATATTCAAGCACTTTTCTGAGCGCTAATTCAAGATGCTCTATGATTTCGTCTTCGCTTGGCTGCGGTATTTTTCTCCAGACAAGATCTGTTGCGTTTCCATGCAGTACCCCTGTGGGTTCACTTGATTCCGGATCCTTTTCGATCTCCCCGTCTGGGGGCTGTTCGGTCTTTGCAGTTATGTTCGCTATTTTTAATGCTTTTGTGTTAACAACACATTTACGTCCTATATGGTGGTATAGAATGGTAGGGTTTTCAGGTGATGCCTCATCAAGATCGCGTGCTCTTGGAGGACGCTTATCTATTAATCTGGATTCATCCCATCCATATCCAATGATCCATCTTTCTTTAGGCTTGCCTGCCGCGTATATTTTGATGATTGTTTTTATATCCTCTATGGATTTTGCGCGTCTTAGGTTGATCCATGAGAGGGTTCTGCCGAAATCCGCTATGTGTACATGTGCGTCAATAAGTCCCGGTAGGACTGTTTTCCCTTTAAGATCGATTACCCTAGTTTTATCGCCTATCAGAGTGTTTACTTCGCTGTTTGAGCCCACCCGTAGTATTCTATCGCCTAGGATGGCTATGGCTTCTGCCGTGGGACGCTGTTTACTCAGCGTCGCAACTTTTCCGTTCTTTAAGATAAGGCTTGCATGCGTGGGCTTTCGCCCCACCTATATGGTGTTTAAAAGCTGCCTGTTAAACGGTAGGATGAACGTGTTTCTGTGTCGCTATTTTTCTCTTTTTAGGTATGCTATGTTCGTTGCGCCAGTGCATGTGTGTAGGCTATTTTTGGGGATGCTGCCTGGTGTGTAAGCGCAGGCCGGATCTGATTCGAAGTAGTCTCCTGTGTGGGCGTAGGCTCTTGTTCGACATCCTCCACATATTTCTTTGTATTCGCATATGCCGCATTTGCCTTTGAGGTTGTTCGGGTTCTTAATCAGCTTGTAGAATTCCATGTTTTGAACCTCGTTCCATAGTTGCTTTAGGGTTTTCTCTCTTATGCTACCGATTTTTAGGCCTTCTGAGTAGAAGCAGGGTATAACATCGCCGTTCTCCAGAACGCTTAGGTATCCGCCGAAGAGGAAGTATATGCATTTGCCTGTGAACTCGTTTTGGAACCAGTCATCGAAGCCTTCAGGGTTCCGTTCCTTGTAGATTCTGGCGAAGAATGGGCAGTGTATGTGGAAGTCGAATTTTCTCTTGTATGTTTTGTTAATTAGATTGTATAGGTGATTCATGAAATATTCATATTGTTCTGGTGTTGGCTCCAGCTGAAATTGGGTTCTAGCCCTTCCACATGGAAGCAAATGGTTAAACCATACGAATTTTGCACCATACTCCTCAGCCAGGGCAATTATGTGCTCAGCTTCGTTAAGGTTGATTGCTGTGATGGCCATGGATAGCCCATTCAATATTCCAGCATCTGAAAGTTTTTTGATGGCGGATATGGCGGCTTTGTATGAGCCCTTGCCTCTTAGAGTGTCGTTTGCTTCCTCTGAGCCATCTATGCTTATTGACGTGAAAACTTCGTTCCTTACAAGGTTCCGATATACTTCGCCGTCGACGAACCAACCATTAGTCAGGAGGCATATGTTTAAGCCTAGGCTACGTGCATATCTTATCGGCTCGAAAACATCCCTTCTAGCAAGGGGTTCCCCACCCTTGAGTCCGAACCATTCGGAGCCAAACTCGTATATTTGATCCACAAGCATTAGCGTTTCCTTCGTAGTTAGTTCGTCTGGAGCGGGCTCCATTTTAGCCTCAACGTTACAGTATAAGCAATTAAGATTACATGCTCTAGTGGCTCGCCAAGAAGTTATAAGCAACGGACCTCGAGACCGTTGTTTATGAGACATTTCGATCACCCTTGTTGAATGTGACCTATCATATATAAAGAGTTTGTATGAAAGATTTTTAAGGAATTGATTCTCAGCTGGAAGGATTAACATATATTGGAGGATTGCCAGTAATGGTTTAGGAGCGTGGCAGATACGACTTCCATTGTCTTGGTAAACCCGCCGATATGTGAGGGAAGTTACCGACACCAGCCATACATGCCTATAGGGTTAGCCTATTTAGCGGCCGTTCTTGAAAAGGCTGGGCATCAAGTTAAAGTGCTGGATTGTGCAGCCCTATCAATGAGCTTCCAGGAACTTAAAACCCGAATTGTTCAGTTTAAGCCCGACATAGTCGGTGTAACAGCTATGACTCCTACAGTGGGTTCCGCCTTGAAGGTTGCTAGTTTAGTTAAGGAGGTGTCCCCAAGCACCCTTGTGGTTTTCGGCGGAGTCCATCCAACTTTTATGGATAAGGAGATGCTTCGTGAAGTTGATCATGTGGATGTTATCATAAGAGGGGAGGGGGAGCACACGATTATTGATCTGGTTTCAGCATTGGAAGAAAGGAGAGGGCTCAAAGGGGTTTTAGGTATAACCTATAGGGAAGAGGGTTCGATTTATAGGAATCCTGAAAGACCGTATATTGAGAATTTGGATGACCTGCCAAAACCGGGCTTTAGGCATTTTCCGCTAGAGAAGTACAGAGTTTTCGGGCGGAAAATTTTGCCTGTTGTTTCAAGCCGCGGTTGCCCATTTCAGTGCTCATTCTGCGTTACATCGAGGGTTTTCGGCAGAAAGGTTCGCATGAGAAG